>JAEZYD010000046.1 GCA_023419375.1 Pseudomonadota bacterium | reverse complement strand
TGTACGGTGGCGTGTGGGTTGCACCAGGACGCCTACGGTTCTTTGAAAATCGCATAAGGGAAATACTGGATGCCAACACGATACCCAACAAAGGCGGGTGTGCAATGGCGGGCGGTGGTAAAGATCGACAAGAAAGTCGTAGCCACAAAGCTGTTCCCCAACGGATTGGAAGGGAAACGGGACGCCGCGAAGTGGGAAAGGGAAACAAGAGAACAAATGCTGGCGGAACAGACGACAGTGACCCCTACGGTTACGCCGACTGTTACGGAATGGGCGAATAGGTATAGCGCCTACACCGAGCAGCAGTTTACGAAGCAGACTTTCAAGGAGAAAGTGCGCGTGTTCAAAATGTTCATCTCCCACACCAAAGTCACCCAACTGGAGGCAATCACGCCGGATATGGTTATGAGGTACTTGCAGAAGCAGAACGATACCCGCTCCGGCTTTTCCGCCAACAAGGATCGGAAGAACCTCGCGGCGGCATGGGAATGGGGCAGACGCTACATGGACGGCTTTCCGACAACGCCAAATCCTTTTCTTTCGATTCCACGCTTCAAGGAACAGCGCAAACCCCGCTACGTTCCGAGCGAGGAAGACTTTTGGAAGGTGGTGGCTGTTGCGGAAGCCCAGGACAAAGCCATGTTGTTGGCCTTCTTCTACTTGGGAGCGAGGCGAAGTGAAATCTTCCGCCTGGAATGGGAAGATATTGACTTCAAGCGGAACCGGGTACGTCTTGGAACGTGCAAAACCAGCGACAGATCAATGCGCCATGATTGGGTGCCGCTTGCGGCTCCCTTGCGGGAAGCGTTGCTGTACTGGCATGAAGCGCGGCCTTACAAGACGGCCTGGGTGTTCACATGCCTCGATGATTCGCCAAGCCCCTGGCACAACCCCGGAGAAGCATACCGGGCCAGAGGGCATTTTATGGACACGATATGCAAACGCGCCAAGGTGAGGCCGTTCGGCTTTCACGCCATCCGGCACCTTCACGCAAGCATATTGTTCAATGAAGGCACGGAACTCAGCGTAGTGCAGCGCCAACTCAGGCATACGAATCCGAACACCACGGCCCGCTATCTGCGGAGCTTGGGCTACGAAGCGGAGCATGAGCAAAAGGTGCTGGCGGTAATGGAAGGAAGAAGCCCCGCAAAGGCGCTCACCTTTGCGGACACGAAAAAAGGCTCTCCTGATCTGGTCATCAGGAGAGCCGGTACACAGTCCCGGTACACAGAACCGGGTAATTTAAAGGCTACTGGAGCGTAACCTATGGGAATCATTTGGCGTCCCCAAGGGGATTTGAACCCCTGTCGACGGCGTGAAAGGCCGTTGTCCTGGGCCGGCTAGACGATGGGGACGCGGTGTTGTTGGCTGGGCTGCAAGGACTCGAACCTTGATTAACGGAGTCAGAATCCGTCGTCCTGCCAATTGAACGACAGCCCAACGCGAGAAACGTGTATATGTGAAACTGCCGGGTAGTGTCAACAGAAAATTTGAAAAAAAATGTTAGAGCCTGCATTTTTATGCTTTGCCTTCCACCTTCAGTGAGGTTTTTGGGGGGGCGGCACATGGGCAGGCATGTGAATAGAAGGGCGAGGAGGTGGTGCGTTTTTTTAGCTTTACCCGCTGGCGAAACAGCTCTGGTACTTGATGACTGATTGTTAAACTTTGGACTTAAGCTTGACAATATCTTGCATAAAGGTATGTTTTTCCAAGTGCGCCAATGGTCGGCAGACCACAAAATTGGTGCTGCAAGTATCGGTTTCCAGCTGTTTCCGCGGCAAGACGCCTCATGAAGACTGCTCTGTTCTTTATGGAACAAGGTGGTCTGTGCGGCGTAGGTGCGGCTGGAGTTTGTTTGTTTAGCTTAACCTGTACGGAGGAGTTTGGGTATGGCATCAACAAAAGCCTATAATGAAGACAAAGTAGCCCTTATTATCGGCTGCTTCATCTTCTTGCTGGCGCTGGGCAAGTTCGCTGGCCTGGATCTGCTGGGCTGGGGCCTCAAAATGGGTATGTGGGTCAAAAGCCCGCTGGATTGCTGGTCTTCGGCCTCTAAGGGCGCATTGCCTGGCGTGGGGGCTCTGATCGCCAGCTATGTGTTCATTGCCGCCGTCATGTCTGTGGGCATCAAGCTCATGAAGGGCAACATCGGCAAGTTCCTTTACGGTTTTACCTGCATTTTCTTCATTGCCATCGCCTGCTACACTGTGGGCGCCAACGCTTACATTGCAGCCAACCCCACGGAAATCGCCAAGCAGGGCATCACCTGGTCGCTTGGTTTGAGCACCGAGGCTGGCCTTATTGTGGCCTTGGTCATGGGTATTCTGCTGGGCAACCTTACGCCCGGTTTTGCTGAATCCCTGCGCGAAGCCTGCCGCCCCGAACTTTTCGTCAAGATCGCCATCGTTATTCTTGGCGCCGAACTTGGCGTGAAGGCCGCCGACGCCGCTGGCTTTGCCGGTCACGTTATTTTCCGAGGCCTGTGCGCCATTGTTGAAGCTTATTTGCTGTACTGGTCCGTTGTTTACTACGTGGCTCGTAAGTACTTCAAGTTCAACAAGGAATGGGCCGCTCCTCTTGCTTCGGGCATTTCCATCTGCGGCGTCTCGGCGGCCATTGCCACCGGCGGCGCCATCCGCGCCCGGCCTGTGGTGCCGATCATGGTTTCCTCGCTGGTCGTGGTGTTCACCTGCATCGAAATGCTGATTCTGCCCTTTATCGCGCAGCACTTCCTGTACACCGAGCCCATGGTGGCCGGTGGCTGGATGGGCCTTGCCGTTAAGTCTGACGGCGGCGCTATCGCCAGCGGCGCCATCACTGAATCCCTGATTCTTTCCAAGATGGCTGGCCTCGGCACCAAGTGGGAGCCAGGCTGGGTCGTGATGGTGACCACCACCGTCAAAATCTTCATCGACATGTTCATCGGCGTGTGGGCCTTGGTCCTCGCCTACATCTGGACTGCCAAGTTCGACAAAACCCGTGGCGAACGCACCATGACCTGGAGCGACGTTATGGATCGTTTCCCCCGCTTCGTGCTGGGGTACCTTGGCACCTTCCTGATCCTGCTGTTCTTCTGCCTGTCTTCGCCTGAACTGCACAAGCTCGGCAAGTCCATGGCCGGCGCCCTCAACGGCTTCCGCGTCATGTTCTTCCTGCTGACCTTCTTCAGCATCGGTCTGGTGTCCAACTTCCGCAAGCTGAAGGAAGAAGGCATTGGCCGTCTGGCAGTTGTGTACATCGTGTGCCTGTTCGGCTTCATCATCTGGGTGGGCCTGTTCATTTCTTATGCCTTCTTCCACGGCATGACCCCGCCTGTGATGGCTGGCTAGTCCAATATACGGAGTAAGTTATGGAAACGAAAAGCGAAGTTAAGCTTCACGAAGAAATCGAGAAGATGGAATACGAACCGCTGGATCCCGTTGAACTCAAGCTCGTTCACTGGAGCTGGGGCATCGGCGTGGCTCTGCTGGTTGTGCTCTTTGTCATCAGCAAGTTCGTCATGACCACGCACTAGACGTGCCTGACGCCCATTGATATGAACGCCGGGGAGGGTTTCCTCCCCGGCGCTCTTGTGTGCTGTGACTGCGACGAACTTGCAGCCCCTGCACGGTATAAACGAATATGCCCGGTTGCCACGGTCAAGGTTGCGCCCCATTGGCATGCAACGGGTGCGCTACAGCGTCCCCCAGCATGGCTGTCTGCGGCGCATGACTGCACGTTGTGCCGGGTTTGATAACTGTTCGTCCGGCATCTGCTGGCGAAACTGTGCTAAGGATAAGGCTATGCCGCATTATCATCTGCGCTTTATGAAAGGCCCCAATTATACGCTGAATCTGGAATTTGAGGCTGTTGTGGAGGCGTCTTCCTTTGAGGAAGCATTGAAGCCCCACACCGATTGGCCCATAACCGAAAGTTATGACCACGCCACGGCCACGGCCTGGAATCCCGGCACCTGCATGTATTATCAGGAAATGTGGGAAGCGGCCCTGCTGCCCGATGGTGAAAGCAAGTAATGACTCCGCGCTACATAGTCAGCGCCTGCCTGGCGGGCGAGCGCTGCCGCTATGACGGCGGCGACAATACCTGCGCACTTGTGGTGAGGCTGGTGGAAGAGGGCAGGGCAGTGCCTGTCTGCCCGGAGGTTCTGGGCGGGCTTGAAACGCCGCGCAGCCCCTGCGAAAGGCTGGGCAGCCGCGTCGTGAACCGTGACGGTCAGGACGTGACGGATGCTTTTGAGCGTGGCGCGGCGCTTGCTGTGGAACTTGCCCGCAAGAATGCCTGCAGCGCCGCGATTATAAAGAGCCGCTCGCCATCCTGTGGATTTGACCGTATTTATGATGGCAGCTTTAGCCATACATTTTGTGCGGGGGATGGCGTGTGGGCAGAGATGCTGCGCGCCGAGGGCTTTGCCCTGTTCAGCGAGGAATCGCTCCCTGATGAATCCTGATCAGCATCAGAAACAAGCTGTTAGTGCAACAAAGCCGGGCGCGAGTCGGAAATTTCCGATAACGCGCCCGGCTTGTTTTATTGTATGGAAAATGATTGCGTTGCAGACTTCCGTGATGCAGTCAATCAGAGCGTCGAGCGCTTTCGCGGACGCAATACTTTCTCGCGCCTGCGTGGAGGCTGCGCGGTAAATACGCGCAGAATGCCCCTTGCAGCGAGTTTTCTCAGGCGACTGGCTGTGCTGTGGCGATGCCGCGCTCTGCAAGCGCAGCAACAACCTTGGTGCAAAATTCCGGCAGCAGTTTTTCGGCTTCCGGGGTCAGCCCGACCTGCATGGTGTGGTAGTCAAAAGGCTGCAGGCCAAAAACCACGGCCTGCACATCATGCCCGGCCATGCTGCACGTGATCAGTGTATCCAATAGATCTGTCTGGTGCATGGAATCGCGGAAGCTCAGGCTTTTGCGCAGGTCTTCGCCTTCCAGCATATAGATTGTGCCAGGTTTTTCCGGCCCAAGCACCACGTCAAGAACCACCAGCGTATCGCAATCCATAAGCGTGGACATAAGTAAAAGGCCTTGCGTGCCGCCGTCTTCAAGGCGGACATTTTCCGGCCAGATATACTTGGTCTGCAAATATTCCACGGCGCGTACGCCAAAGCCTTCGTCTGTCAGCAATATGTTGCCGACGCCCATAATCATTATTCTTTTTTGTTCCACGTTGGCGCTCTCATGTGGGGGTTGCTGCCAGTGTGCGCACAGCATCCCGTGTGGATGCAATGCGGCATATCTGTGCAGTATGCCAAAATATTTTTCTCTGGTCTATGCTGTTCGCGCAACTGCAGTGCAGGCTGTTTGGGGGATAGTGCTGCTGCGCTGCCTCAAAATAAAAAAGGGCGGGGAAGCCCCGCCCTTTTCAATGCCAATTTACTGCGTGTTCAGCGCGCTGCTACAGCACCTTGAACTTATGCACTTCGTTGGTTTCTCCATCGATAACATGCACGGCGCAGGCGATGCAGGGGTCGAAGGAGTGGATGGTGCGCAGGATTTCAACCGGGCGCTTGGGATCGGCCACAGGGGTGCCGACAAGCGCATGCTCGGCAGCACCCATAACGCCCTTGGCGTCCCGGGGTCCGAGGTTCCAGGTGGTGGGCACCACGAGCTGGAAGTTGCCGATCTTGCCTTCTTCAATGCGGATCCAGTGCGAAAGACCGCCACGGGGGGCATCCAGGAAGCCCACGCCCTTGGCATTGGCGGGAACAGCGTAATCTTCGACGATCTGCTTGTCCTTGCCGATGTTGTTTTCGTACTCGTTGAGCCAGTTTTCGGTCTGCTGGGCGATAACCAAGGTCTGGATACCGCGGGCGGCAGTACGGCCCAGGGTGGAGAACAGGGCTTCGGGACCCACGTTAAGGGCCTTCAGCACGCCGTCAACCGCAGGCTTGATGGTCTTGTGGTTCTGGGCGTAGGCCACCAGCACCTGAGCGAGAGGGCCGGTTTCCATGGACTGACCCGCGTAGCGGGGAGCCTTGAGCCAGGAATAACGGTCGGTGTCGCCCATCTTGGTGAAGAAGGGTTTGGTTTCGCCATCGTAGGGGGAGCGGGCCTTGTCGCCTTCGTACCAGCTGTGGCGCACGTGTTCTTCGATCTTGGAAGGATCAAAGGGCTGCACCGAGCCGATCTTGCGATCATAGATGACGCCGGGCTTGTACCAGCGGCTGTTGAGGTCGCGTTCGCCGCCAGCAGCGGGGAATTCGCCAAACGCCATGAAGTTGTCGGTGCCGCCAATGGCCGCCCAGTCCTTGTACTGACCGGCAACCATGAGCAGGTCGGGAATGTAGACCTGTTCAATGAAGGTGCGGGCCTTCTTGTACAATTCGCGGAATTCCTTGATGCGCTGGGGCGTCAAGGCTTCGTAACAGGTCACGCCGCCAGCCACGGTGAACTGGGTGTGCGGGTTTTTGGCGCCGAACACGGCCATGCCCTTGGCAATTTCCACCTGGGCGCGCAGGGCTTCCAGATAGTGGGCGGTGGCAACCAGGTTGGCTTCCGGCTCCAGGTAGTAGCTCGGGTGGCCGCCCAGGAAGTAGGCGTTGGTGAAGGGGCCAAGCTGGCCGCTTTCAATAAAGGTCTTCAGTTTGGCCTGCACGGCGGCAAAGTCTTCTGCCTTGGCCGGACGCGGCGAAATGGACTGGGCCAGCTTGGCTGCCTTGGCCGGGTCGGCCTGCAGGGCATTGGCCACGTCCACAAAGTCGAGGGCGTGCAGGTGATAGAAGTGCACCACGTGGTCATGCATGAACTGCATGGCCAGCACGAGGTTGCGGATATAGGTGGCGTTGGCCGGGATGGGCTTGTTGATAGCGTCTTCAAGCGCGCGGGTGGAGGCAAGGGCGTGCGTGTAGGTGCAGACGCCGCAGGTGCGCTGGGTGAAGTGCTGGGCATCACGCGGATCGCGGCCCTTCAGGATGACTTCAAGGCCACGGTAAAGTGTGCCGCAGCTACGGGCGTCCTTGATTTTGCCGCCTTCAACTTCAACTTCAATACGCAGATGCCCTTCGATGCGGGTCAGCGGGTCCACCACAATGGGCCCGGTGTAGCTGCTCTGGGGCGTTTGTTTGATCTGGCTCATGATTCCCCCTAGTTCTGGTAGAACGGCGACATTTCGTCCCAGAAACCGGGTTCGCTGCAACCGATGCAGGGATGCCCGGCAGCCACCGGCCAGTTGGTCTCATTGAAGAGAACCTTGGGACAGTTGTTGTACGTCTGCGGGCCTTTGCAGCCCACTTCGTAAAGGCACCAGCCCTTGCGCGCTTCTTCCGAATTGAAGGAAGGCGCAAACTCGCCGGCGTCGAAGTGCTTGCGGCGTTCGCAAAGGTCATGCACGCTCTGACCAAAGAACATGAGCGGGCGGCCCAGTTCGTCCAGTTCGATTTTCTGGCCCTGCAAGAAGGCCACAAGTGCGCCGACCATATTGAGGGGGTTGGGGGGGCAGCCGGGAATATTGATGCCCTTGACGCCCAGGCTGGCAAAGCATTCGTTCACGCCCTTGGCACCGGTGGGGTTCGGTTTGGCAGCCTGAACGCCGCCGTAGCAGGCACAGGTGCCGATGTTGACCACGGCCTTGGCCTTGGGCAGAATTTCTTTGCAGATGTCGTACATGGTATGGCCGCCAATGTAGCCATACTTGTTGTCCATGCCCGTAGGAATGGCGCCTTCGACCATGCAGACAAAGCCATTGGGATTTTCCACGGCGGCATGCAGGGCCTGTTCGGCGGCTTCGCCAGCGGCGGCCATGATGGTTTCGTGGTAGTCAAGAGAGATGGTGTCAAGAATGACGGCATCAATAAAGGGTTTGTAGGTGCGCAGCAGCGCTTCGGAACAGCCCGTGCATTCAGCGGCGTGCAAATACACCACTGAAGGACGACGTCCGGTCAGCGCAGCGGCCACCTCGGAGGCGAACGAGGGGCCAAAGCCCATCGTCACCGCCACCGCCGTGCAGAATTTCATGAAGTCACGGCGGCTTATGCCCTGGCGCTCTAAACGCTCTTCTCCGCCTTTTTTGCCCAGACCCACGGCAATACGCATAATAGCCTCCTGGCAAAAGTGAGTGAAAGGCTTTGCTCGGCCCCGCCACAGGGCCCGCTTGCGGCGCAACAAAATTGCGCCAACTCCGCATCAAGACAGCGGCGCTACAACGTACGAAAGGCCGCTCTTTTTGCGGCGCTGTCAGCAAACAAAAATCAGAAACTCGGGCGGTGCGTCACAGAGCGTATTGTCATGGCTATCCCCAGAATGCCTCACGCCACAGGGCGACCACCTGCTTCTTAGAATCCTATACTTCTACATGCAAACGGTCAATAGGAAGGAACTTTTTTTGCTTTCTCTTCATCAGCCGTACAGGAAATTTCTTGGGCTGGCTTGGTGGTTGCCTCGCCCCTTTGCTTGCGCTACGGTGCCTGAATCGCACGGCATTGCAGCCGGAAACATGCGACAATTTCCAACACAAGCACAGCAGAGGACGGCATGAAAACGGAATCTCTTTGTCTGCACGCGGGCTATGAACCGGGCAATGGCGAACCCCGCGTTCTGCCCATAGTGCAGAGCACTACCTTTAAGTACAACACCACCGCCGAAGTGGCGAAGCTTTTTGATCTTGCCGAAGCGGGCTTTTTTTATTCCCGCCTTGGTAATCCCACGGTTGACGCCGTGGAGCAGAAAATTGCCGCTCTTGAAGGCGGCGTTGGCGCGCTGTGCACCTCGTCCGGTCAGGCGGCAAGCATGCTGTCCCTGCTCAATGTGGCCCAGAGCGGCGACCATGTGGTGAGCGCCGCCAGCATTTACGGCGGCACGTTCAATCTGTTTGCCGTTACCCTCAAAAAGCTGGGCATTGAAGTCACCTTTGTGGATCAGACCGCCTCCGAGGCCGAGCTGGAAAAGGCCTTCCGCCCCAACACGCGCGCCGTGTTCGGCGAAACGCTCTCCAATCCCTCCATGGATGTGCTGGATATTGAGCGATTTGCCAATCTGGCCCACAAACACAGGCTGCCCCTGATCATCGACAACACCTTTGCCACGCCCGTGCTTTGCCGTCCCTTTGAATTCGGGGCCGACATCGTAATTCATTCCACCACCAAATACATGGACGGCCACGCCCTCCAGGTGGGCGGCGTCATCGTGGACAGCGGCAACTTTGACTGGGCCTCCGGCAAGTTTCCCGAATTTACTGAACCCGATCCTTCCTACCACGGCCTCGTCTACTCACAGGCCTTTGGCAAGGCCGCTTACATCGTCAAGGCGCGCGTGCAGCTCATGCGCGACATGGGTTGCTGCCAGAGCCCTCAGGGTGCGTTCTACATCAATCAGGGCCTCGAAACCTTGCCCCTGCGCATGGAACACCACTGCCGCAATGCCGAAGCCATCGCCGCCTATCTGGAAAAGCATCCCGCCGTGGAATCCGTCAATTATCCACGCCTGCCCGGCCATCCGCAAAAAGCCCTGGCCGACAAGTACATGCCCAATGGTTGCAGCGGCGTCATCTCCCTCTCCCTCAAAGGCGGGCGGGAAGCCGGCGCGCGTTTTATCGACAGCCTTAAAATGATCTCCCTTCAGGTTCACGTGGCCGACATCCGCACCTGCGTGCTCCATCCCGCCAGCTCCACCCACCGCCAGCTGACCGATGAGCAGCTGCGCGAAGCCGGTATAACCCCCGGCATGGTGCGCCTCTCTGTGGGCGTTGAGCATGTGGACGATATTATCGCCGATCTGGAGCAAGCTCTGGGGCGCTAGGGTCTTTTTGGGCGCTGACTGCGTCAGGCGGATTCCCTGCTTGGGTCATGCACGTCTAGGTGTAGAGTGTCAACACGTTGTTCACCCTCCCAGCCTTGAAGCTGGAGGTCTTCTGCCAAGAGCCGAGTGTGGTTGCAAAAAATTATAACGATGCGTCCATATCGGCAGATAAGCTGTTCTTTTCCAAGAGTGGGTATACGTTGCTGCGTATGCCCACTCTTGCATTGCTGTTCTGATGAAGCGTTCAGCCTTGCCGTTAGTTTGGGGGCGATAAGGCCGTGTCCGCTTATGCGTTATCCCGAACTCACGACAGGCGTCACGAAACTTCCTTGACCTGTAGCAAGATCCGTTATCCGTCAAAACTCGTTCTATCTTGATGCCGTGTGAGGCGTGCCATGAGACGGCTGACCATAAAAATTCTACCGCCGATTCGGCTGTTTCGTCTGGAAGGACGGCGGTGTACGCAGTTCTGGAAGCATCATCCACGCACACATGCAGGTATTCCCATCCTGGCCGTCTGCGATGAACTTGCCGCGTTCCCGCTTTTCTATGCCCAACTCCATCAATCTTGCCCAACTTTTTGATGTCCAGGTGCAGCATTTGCCCTGGATTTTCCCATTGATAGCGCTGAATTGGTTCCTTGTGTTCCAGTGATGATAACCGTGAACAGGCAAGTTGCCGCAGAACACGAAAAACACTGCTTCGGCAAATGCCCAGGCGCAGGGCTATTTCATCTCCGGTTTTTCTCTCTTTCCGCAACGTGTATATCTGACAAAAATTAAGTTCAGATAGTTTGTTGCGACAACGTCTGGGGCGTGAACTGCGGTCGGCAAGTGCGTCTTGCCCACCATGAGCATACCGACTTTTCCATTTTCTGGCGGTGCGCAGGCTCACGCCATATCCAGCCGCCACTCTGGCCGCCGGTTCATGCTGCATCCGCCGCACCATTTCTTCTCGACTACGAACCGTCAGTTTGGCATTCTTATGGCTGTTCACCCTTTCCC
>JAEZYD010000061.1 GCA_023419375.1 Pseudomonadota bacterium | reverse complement strand
GCGATATACTGCCTGCCCTGCGTATGCTCCAGAAGCATTTGACCGATCGGGCCGCCCTTGTTGGGGATGCCCACCTTCTCCATCGCGGGGAACATCAGGCCTTCTTCTTTTCCGTGGTGGCACTTGTCGGCGAACAGGCGCAGGAAATTGACCATTTCCGCAGCATCCTTGACATCCATCGCACCTTCCCGCCTGATCTTCCCGGCCATCTTCTCCAGAATGTCGAGGCCGAAAAGGACGCCTTCGTGCTCGTTGCGCAGATCCTCGCTCGCGAATTTCATGCGCCTGTCCTCCCTTTCAATGAGTCTTCGTATCCGGATTGGTATTACTCGCAAAGGGCCCTGGCGATGTCGGCGGCCTTATCCAGCGCTTCTTCCGCAGGAACCCAATTGCATCGGATCTCCGGCTCCACAACCTTGAATCCGGCGTCGGTCAGCCGCTCGCGAAGGACTTTCGTGGATTCGCCGCTCCAGCCGTAGCAGCCGAAAACCGCCGCCTTCTTGTTTTTAAACTTGAGCTCCTTCAGGAAGTCCAGCCATCCGCCCACGGAGGACAGAATGTTCTGCCCCACAGTGGGCGAACCGACCGCAACCGCCCTGGATTTGAATACCTCGGTCATGATGTCGTTCTTGTTGGTCTGGGAGATGTTGAAAATCTTCACCTTCGTATCGGGCGAAAGTGCCGATATCTCCGCCGCAATCCTGTGGGCCAGCTGTTTCGTGCCGTCCCACATGGTGTCGTAGGCGATGGTGATCTGATCCTGCTGGTAATCCTGAGACCACTCATAATACTTTTCGACGATCTGAAGCGGGTTTTCCCTCCATATGGAACCATGGCTCGGCGCAATGATCTCGATTGGCAAGTTCAGAGACTGAATCTCTTCGATTTTCTTTTTGACCAGCGGGGAGAACGGATTCAGAATGTTCGCATAATACTTGAGCGCTTCTCCCCAGAGCAGACAGGCGTCGGCCTTGTCGTTGAAGAGCTCCTCCACCGCATAGTGCTGGCCGAACGCGTCGTTGGAGAACAGGATGTTGTCCCCCGTCATATAGGTTGCCATGCTGTCCGGCCAGTGCAGCATTCGCATTTCCACAAAGACGAGCTTTTTGCCGTTGCCGATGTCCACCGAATCGCCCGTCTTGACCACATGGAAGTTCCACTCGGGGTGGTGATACTGCCCCACCAGGGACTTGACGGCGTTGGCCGTACAGTAAATCGGCGTATTCGGGATCTTCGCCATCAGCGCGGGCAGCGATCCGCTGTGGTCGATCTCCCCGTGGTTGGCGACGATAAAATCGATCGCGCCGAGATCAACTTCGCGTTCCAGGTTTTCGACAAATTCCGTCGAGTGCGGCTTCCACACCGTATCGATCAGGACGGTTTTCTCCTCCTGAATCAGATACGCGTTCTGGCTTGAGCCGTGGTTGATCGTGTAATCCGCGCCGTGAAAGAACTCCAGTTCCCAATCCATCTTGCCAATCCAATACACGTTGCTCTTGACAAGCCTCTTCATTTCTCTTCCTCCCCAACTCAAAAAACCTGTACCAGGGCCGCGGAATCCGGAGAATTCGCACGCCCTTCCGGGCGATCCGAAGCCCCCATAATATGGTTTCAGTATAGCATGGCCGCCATACCCAGTCAATCTCACGCGCCGCTTCTCCCGGGCGGAATTGCTTTCTTCCAGTCATGGTCCGGCGCCGGGTAGCTGCGCATCCTTCGGCATGCGAATGATCCGGTTTGAAACGTCGATCAGTCCGGCGTCTTTCATTTTTTTCAGCTCCCGGAACAGGGAAGGTCTCTGAACGCCCAGATAGTCGGCAAGCTCCTTTTTCGTGATCGGAAGACGGATATCGGATGAGCCCTGCAAAACGGCTTGCTGCCGGAGATATTCCAGCAGGTTTTCCCGAAGCGTTGATTGCGTGAGCATGGCGATCTTGCGGTTCATCCCCCGCGCGTTCGTCGACAGGGATTTGATATAGTGCAGCACAAAATCATGCCCGCGAAGAAGTTCCACCACCGCTTTTTTCGTCATGTGCAATAGCGTACAGGCGGTAACGGCGTAGATGTTCAGCGGATAGGCGCCGCTGTCGCCAAAAATCAGGTTGGCCCCGATGATCCCGTTTTCCTTGAATTCAAACAGCATGGCCGCGGAGCCGTTTTCGGAAAGGGAATAGGCGACCAGGCTTCCGGACAGCACCACATCCACCGTATTGCATCGCTCGTGCTGGCGGTGCACCGTAGAGCCCTTTGCGTAATTCCTGCGAAATATTTGATTTTCCGCGATGCACCAATTGAGAATTTCGGAATCCGAATTTGCCAACATGGGAATCATCCGCAGCCGATCGATCTCCATGCGATCACCCTTTTCGATTATAACAAAAGGAAACATTGGTGTCTATCTTTTCGCGGCGGCATCCTCTACAATCCGGTTTATCAGATGGATGGGAGGCGCGTCATGGCATATTTGCAGGTAGTTTTGCAAACGGCATCTCTTGTGCTCTTCATTTTCCTGACCCTAAGCGGAAAAGTGCAGGGCTGGATGGGCGTATTCCTTGCGTCCGTCTTCGCCGCCCTGCTGCTGGGTCGCGTTTACTGCGGCTGGTTATGCCCGATCAATGCCGCGACGAGAGGCGTTTCATGGCTGAAAAAGAAGCTGCGCATCAAAAGCGCGCGGATTCCGGGGTGGCTGACAAAGCCATGGATACGCCTGACGGCACTGGGTCTTTTTGTCGCCGCGTTCATTTTCACAATGGTATCCGGGAAAAAGCTGCCTGTCCTCCCCGCGCTTTTTGCGTTGGGCGTGCTGCTTACGCTCGTCTTTCCCGAGGAGCTATGGCACCGGCATCTCTGCCCATACGGACTGATCCTGAGCTTTCCCGCCCGAAGATCCGGGCGCGCCATGAAGGTCGATGCCGAACTTTGCAACAACTGCGGGATGTGCCGGCGCGTTTGTCCGGCCAAAGCGGTCGAAAAGCGCGAACGCCATCACGAAATCCAGAAAAGCGAATGCCTCGTATGCATGGACTGTTCCAGGGCGTGCAGACAAAAGGCCATCCGCTACAGGTAGACAGTTCAAACTTTCGTTCCGGTTTTGTCCTTGGCGTTCAGGAACTTCGGCCGAAGCGGTGAGATCGATCGGTTGAACATCAGGCTTCGGAAAAATCATGCCGGTTGAATGGCGTGACAGGCGTAAAATTCGGCACTAACGAAACTCTCGATGGAAACCAGGCGGATCAATAGAGCACAGTAAAACAAAACCAATCCGTACATTACAGTGGGCGAGCGCGCCCTCCCCGCGGCCCTTCGCCCAGCAGGCGACGTTGCCGTGGACAGGGCAGATGACATACGGGCAGTTGCAGCGCATCGAATCACCCTTTCACGGCCCCCATGGCGAGGCTCTTTTGTACGTTTTTGCTGAGCACCGCGAACATCACCAGCGTGGGCAGCGTGGCAATCGACAGCCCCGCGCCAATCAGCCCCCATTTTGTGGAGTACTTGCCCACCATGTCGTTGACGCCGACGGTGATGGTCTTGTATTTTTCGCCGCTGACGAATGTGATCGCCAGCATCATCTCGTTCCAGGCGCTCAAAAACGTCAGGATGGCGACGGTGGACAGAATCGGCGCCAGCATCGGCAGGATGATCTGGTAGAACAGGCGGTAGATGTTCGCGCCGTCGATGAAGGCGGCCTCCTCCATTTCCCTGGGCAGCGCCTCCAGCGCGCCGACCATCAGAAGCACCGCCGTGGGCATCGAAAACGCCACATAGGGGATGATCAGCGCCCAGTAGGTGTTCAGGATCGGCTTGAGGTTGATAAAGAGCGGCAAAAGCACCGCGTGCAGCGACAGCATCATGCCCGTCAGAAACAAGACGTACACGGACTTGCTCAACTTCCACTTCATGCGCACGATCGCGTAGGTCGCCATCGCGGACAGGAGCAGCGTAAAAAGGATGGTCGCCGTGGTCACGACGGCGCTGTTGAGCAGGTATAGCCCCATGTTTCCCTTGGAGAATACCCTCTCGTAGTTGCTCCACGCCCATTCCAGGGGCAGCCCGATGGTGTTGCCGCCGAAGATCTCGGCGTTGCTCTTCAGCGAAAAGGTGAACATCCAGTACAGCGGGAACAGCTGCATCAGCGCGATGACGCACAACACGGCCGACAGGAGCGGATGGGTCTTGTTGATAAAGGACTTTCGCTTCGTCATATCCGATCCCCCTCTCTTCAGTCGCTCCGGACGGCGGCGAAGCCCTTTTGCACCATGAGCGTGAACGCCAGGCATTCCACAATGATGAAGATCGCGATGGCGCTGGCGTATCCGTACTG
The DNA here is from genome assembly GCA_023419375.1 of Pseudomonadota bacterium. Taxonomy (GTDB): domain Bacteria; phylum Desulfobacterota; class Desulfovibrionia; order Desulfovibrionales; family Desulfovibrionaceae; genus Desulfovibrio. Next base: position 907 of record JAEZYD010000061.1, on the reverse strand, counting down.
GTTGGTGGTGAAGATCTTCGTGAACATCAGAAGCGACGGCACTTCGGTGGCGTGCACCGGGCCGCCGCGCGTCAAAATGTAGAGGATGTCGAAGGACTTCAGCGAGCCGATGATGGCAAAGATCACGCAGGCCTTGATCATCGGGACGATCTGCGGCAGGGTGATTCGAAGCGCGATCTGAATCTTGCTGGCACCGTCCACCCGGGCCGCCTCAAAGATCTCTTCGGAGATTGATTTTGCGGCGGAGTAAAACAGCAGCATGTGGTAGCCGATGTACTGCCACACCATCGGCACGAAGCAGGCGGCGAGGGCGGTGGACGTATCGCCCAGCCACTCGCGCTGCAAGCCCGGAACCCCCAGCGCCTGAAGCGCGATGTTGAGCAGCCCGTAGCTGGGGTGGTACACCTTCATCCAGAGGTTGGCGATGATGGTGCCGGAAATGATCACCGGCACGAAGAACAGGTTGCGGTAGGTGTTTTCGCCCTTGACGCCGGAGGCCAGCACCAGCGCCAGCAGCATCGAAAGCGGCAACTGGATGAAAACCGACGCCGCCGCCAGAATCAGCGAATTGATTACCGCCCGGTGGAACAGCGGGTCTTTTAAGAGCGACAGGTAGTTGTCCAGGCCGATGAACCGGGCCTGGGTGATGCTGTCCCACTCCAAAAAACTGTACCCGGCCGACTGGACGACAGGCACCAGCGCGATCAGGCAAAACCAAATGAGTCCCGGCAGAACGAAAAAGCAGATCGCCTTCCGGTCCCGCAGCGCGCGCTCCATCCGCAAGCCTCCTTTTCACCGCATGATGCGGCCCGGCCCAGCCGGGCCGCACGATCAAACAATGCGCGCGTAAAGCCGCTCGTGGGCTTCGTGCGCCTTAATTGGCTTCAACGGCCGCCTGCATCTGTTT
>JAEZYD010000060.1 GCA_023419375.1 Pseudomonadota bacterium | reverse complement strand
AAACAAAAGAAAAAAGGTTCGCGGGGTAACCGCGAACCTGGATTTTCTGGTGGGCCATCAGGGACTCGAACCCCGAACCAACTGATTAAGAGTCAGCTGCTCTACCAATTGAGCTAATGACCCGCATTGCGTGAAGAGGTGTTTACGCAAATGGGGGGCAAGTGTCAAGCGGATACGATTTTTTTTGTAAAATTATTTTGCGCGTCAGGCCATTACCTGCAAATCAGAACGCGGCATAATCGGTAAATTTCCGCTCTGGGCGGGGAATTTTCAAGTCGTGAACGAAAGAAAAAATTTTTTGCCTGCGAGGCATGGCAATCCAGCCACGGGCGACTTCCTCGTGTGAATCAACTCAGTACAATTACACCGCTTGAGAGGAGTACATGCCAGAAGCGGGCATAAAAAGGCCGAGATTCTGATTTACCGAAGCCCAATCTGCTAAATTGGCTCTCTAATCGAAGGCGGGCAAGCCGAGCGTGAGCGCTGCCTGGCTGCGGTGCCGTGCTGTTTTGGGCCAATCAGGCAGCCAAGCGTGCTGAGGGCTTGACGAATTGGCGCACCTTGGGCTACAAAGCCACTCACGCCATGCATATGCGGCATTGCCCATGTGCCTTGGTCAGTCTGCCGGGATGGTGGAATTGGTAGACGCAGCGGACTCAAAATCCGCCGAGGGCAACCTCTTGCGAGTTCAAGTCTCGCTCCCGGTACCAAAAAAAAGAATCATGAAGCCCCATAAAGTCTCAAAGACCTTGTGGGGCTTCACTTTTTTTGTGGTTTACTGTTTCAGGTAGTATCAGAAGGCCCGTTGACGTGTTACAAAAATGGGGGCAACAATAGGGGCATATTTCTGGCTTGCCCCTCATTATATCAGGAGTTGCCCCTATGAGTCTGACAGATGCCGCCATACGGGCCGCAAAGCCTGGCGACAAGACTATCAAGTTTTTTGACGGAGGCGGGCTTTACCTTGAAGTTGCCCCCAGTGGTGGGCGCTGGTGGAGATTGAAATACCGCTTTGCAGGGAAGGAGCGCCGGATCAGCCTTGGCGTGTACCCAGCCGTTGGCCTGCGTGATGCCCGAAAGCGCCGGGATGATGCCAAGGAACTGTTGGCCCAAGGCGTTGACCCAAGCGCCCACAAGCAGGCAGAAAAAGAGGCTGCAAAGCGCCAACAGGAGTCAGCTGTACAGACCTTTAAAGCTGTGGCCTTGCAGTGGTGGGGAAGCTATGGCCCTACACTTGCCGAACGCACACGCGACCGCACTCAACGCTATTTAGATCAAGACCTGCTTCCCGCCTTGGGTGATAAGCCCGTGGCAAGCATTATGCCTGCCGACCTCCTGACCGTTGCCGCCCCGGCAGAAAAACGGGGTGCCTCAAATACTGCCCACAAGATAATGACCATTTGCAACCAGGTGATGCGGCACGCATATCTGTGCGGATTGACGCCCGTCAATGTGGCTGCTGGCCTGCGTGGTGCATTACGTCCGCTCAAACACAAGCCCCGCCCGGCCATTATCGAGAAAAAAGAGTTTGGACGCTTGCTGCGCGATATTTGGGCCTATGAGGGATACCCGTCTGTGCAATGGTATTTGCGGATATTACCATTCGTTGCGACCCGGCCCGGCGAATTGCGGCTTGCCAAATGGGGTGAGATTGATTTCTCGGAAAACGTGTGGAGACTCCCAAAAGGCCGCATGAAAATGCGCAAAGCCTGGGCAGTACCTCTTGCCCCGCAGGTGGTGAAGATGCTCCGAGCGTTGGAGCAATTCTCTGGTGGTGACGCTGATGCGCCGCTTTTCCCCTCTGTGCGCTCAAGGTCTGCCGTTATTGTGGACGCCGCAGGAGGTGCCGCACTGCGGGCTATGGGCTGGCAGCAAGAAACTGTGTGCCTACATGGGCTGCGTTCGACCTTTTCAACGATAGCCAACGAAAGCGGGCAGTGGCGACCAGACGTTATAGAAGGCTGCCTTTCCCACACTGACCGGGACAGCGTGCGCCGCGTTTATAATCGCGCCACCTTTTGGGAAGAACGCCGGGCCTTGATGGAATGGTGGGCAGACTATTTAGACGCGCTCAAAGCGGCTGGCCCCGACTAGTTAAAACGCATTCACATAAACGTAAAAAGCCCCTTCCAAGTTAATTTGGAGGGGGCTTTTTTATGATAAAAAATAATCAATAAAATAAACATGTTATTATATTGACCCATAAAATCCAAAGTTATCCGAAAACGTGTCAACCCCCGTTAGTGCCGATTTATACCCCCTTAGTCCACACCAAAGTCTAGGGGGCCAATTTGCCGGGGTAACATAGCGCAAATACTTTAGAAAAGGAGTTTCGCTATGGAATCCAATAACGCAATTGATGCTCGTGGTCTAGTTCGCCCCCGTGAGGCTGCCGCAATCCTGCGGGTGAGTAAGTCTACATTCTGGCGCTATGTCCAGATCGGTTTGCTCCCAAAGGCAATTAAACTTACTCCCCGCTGCTCTGTTTGGCGACTGTCGGATATAGATGCTTTTGTTGCCCGGCAGGCTGAGCAGCGCGAGGTGGCTTAAAAATGGGCGACCAGAAACGAAAAAACCCCCAAGCTTGGCGGCGGTGGGGGCAAGAAGAAAAACTAGGTGAGAATAACTTACCCTGCCAGCCCCGCTCTCGTCAAGTACGACATTGCGCCGACTGCGCTCATTTTGAGTACAGTTTCAACCGCGCCCGCTGTCTGCTGCTGAAACGTGCCAAGACGCCGTTATTCCCCGCCTGCCTTCAATTTAAGGAGGTGGAGTATGACGCATAGTGACCACTGCGGCCATGATTACACTGCGGCCATTGCTCAGGCGCGAGCGGAGTTTCTCGCTTCCTGCCCGGCAAAGGAGGAACCCACACTGAAGGATGAAATTCCGTCTTTCCGCTTATTTAAACGCCAAGATATAATGAACCTTCCCGGTATAGTTTGGAAGGTGCAGGATACTTTCCCTGATACTGGCGTTGTTTGCGTTTATGGCGAGCCTGCTACTGGTAAGAGTTTCATTGCAAACGATATGGCCTGTGCTGTTGCAGAGGGGCGGCGGTGGTTTGGTCGGCGTACAAAAAAATCTGCTGTGACCGAAATAGTTGCAGAGGGCCAGCATGGTATCAAAGGGCGCATTCTTGCTTGGGAGGCTGAAAACAAGCGCGAGTTGCCGGGAAACGTCCAGTTTTTGCTTGATGATTTTTATATCGGTGCAGACGTTGAACGGCTGGCACAGAGTATCCCAACTGGCTCCCTGATCGTAGTTGACACGCTGAACAGAGTTTCGGCGGGCCTTGACGAGAATAGCAACGTGGATATGGGAATCATTCTGGCCAATTGCAAAAAACTCCAAAAGCTGACCGCTGGCCTTGTGTGCTTAATCCATCATTGTGGGAAAAATTCGGCAAACGGTTTGCGGGGCCACTCTAGCTTGTTGGGCGCTCTTGATGCTGCAATTGAAGTTTCCCGCCGGGGCAATAACCGGGTTTGGAAGGTGGTCAAGAATAAGGATGGCCAGGACGGGCAAGCCTATAAGTTCACTTTGAACATTCGTGTCGTGGGCAAAGATTCCTATGGGGATGATATTACGAGTTGCAGCGTGTTTGCCAGTGAGGAGCCAGCACTGCAGGAAGTGAAACCCCTTACCCCTGCACAGCGGTATGGCCTTGAAACCCTTGAAGCCGCCCTACAGGCCGAAGGTAAAGCCTCTGTGCATGTCGATGTGTGGCGCGATTATTTTTACGAGAAATCCACGGCTGACAAGGCCAGCGCAAAAAAGATCGCCTTCCAACGGGCCAGAAAAGACCTGGTTGAACTTGGGAAAATTGCTGTTTTGAATGATTGCTATTCTCTAACCACCACAAACGGAACAGGGGAACATTTAGGGAACATTAGCGGAACTTGTTCCGGGGGCATTAGCACACTGGATGCGGAACAAACGGAACATACCCCCTTAGGGGGTGTTCCGAATGTTCCGTTCCGTGACGCGGAGGTGGTGGCATGACCCCCGACATTCTGAGCTTTATTCCTGCCATGAAACAGAAGTCCCCCCGCGAATGGTGCGGCGTATGCCCGATATGCGGCCAGACCAAGGAGGACGGGTTTATTGTCGTACTGACTGCCGAAGGCCGGGCGCGTTATTTCTGCCGTAAGTGCAGCGACCGCGGCGACGATATCCAGCTAATGCAGAAAGTTCATGGCCTGACCTACCGCGAGGCGTGTGAAGCCCTTGGAATTGAGCCGAAGCGCACGACCACAAGCTCTTTCCCTGCCCGGCGAACCCCTGCCCGGCCACGTCCGGCACACCCGGTACAAATGGCCCATGTGCCGCCCAAGCCTGAGCCAGCCGTTATGCCCGGCGCGAGATGGATGTGCAGCGCCGCCGCATTTCTGGCTGAGTGCCAACGTGGGCTTGAAACAACCCCCGAAGCATTGCTTGCCATCTGCGGGCGCTTCCTGACCCCATACACGGCGCAAGATTGCGGCATAGGTTGGAACTCTGCTGATCGCTATATCCTGCGTGAGTCCTGGGGCTTGCCCGTAGTTGAGCTGGCAGACGGCAGCAAGCGTGAAAAACTGATCTTGCCCCGTGGCCTTGTCATTGCCACACGCCGGAAGGCCGGAACCGTAGCCTTAACCGTGCGCTGTGCTGATGATCGCCCCGAAAGTCGCCCTAAGTATTGGCAGGTGCAGGGAAGCTCCAACGTGCCGTTTGTTGCCGGACGTGTCGGGCTTCCTGTTGTGCTGGTCGAATCTGCCCTTGATGCCGCTCTACTCTGGCAAGAATCATTCGGGAAACTGGCCGCTGTGGCCCTTATGGGCAACATGAAGGGTCTGGACACCGACACCCACAACTTTATCCAGTCTGCCCCCTTACTGCTGGCCTGCCCCGACAATGATGAAGGTGGGCAAGCAGCATGGCAGAGATGGAGTGCAGCCTATCCGCAAGCAATCCTGACCCCTGCCGTGGGCGCTAAAGACTTGACCGAACAGCACACCGCCGCTCTGACGTGGCCCATTAATCCAGACATTCCCACCGTCATGGAGTGGGCCGAAGCTGTCATGTCTGCCCTGTCTAATGATGCAACGGCATGCCTAGAAAAAGCCCACACCTCGCGCCTGAGCTTCGATAGTACGGAATGTGACCCGATGTACGGGAACAAACAAAACAAATCCGCAAAGGCAGCATAAGGGGGATTCTATGCCGATAGTAATGATAACCGCTGATATGTCAGGGCTGAGAAATGAAGCCAAGATTACGCGAGAAGCCCTTGCTGCAATCTCTCAAATTGTCGATAAGGCGCAAACCTCTATTGATTCACTTGGGAATAAAGGCTCCACAGCTCTTTCCAAGGTAGGAAAAGACACCACAGGCGTTGCTAATGCGGTTGGTGGTCTTGTCTTGCGTGTCGCTTCTCTTGGCGCGGCCCTATATGCATTCAAATCCATGCTCGATGCGCAAATATCCTTACAGCGGCTTGAAAAGGCTTACCAAACCATCTTTGGCGATGGGACGCGGGCGCAGCTTGATTTGATTCATGAGCAAACCTCACGTGTTGGCCTCGGCTTCATGTCCACGGCAGAGGCGGCAAAGGGCTTTTTTGCTGCCGGCAAAGATACCACGCTGGCCCCAAAGCTGAATGACATCTTTATTGCCGTGACGAATGCTGCCGGGGCCTTACAGCTCACCACAGACCAAACCAACGGTGTTTTTATCGCCCTTGGGCAGATGATGAGCAAGGGCAAGGTCCAAGCCGAAGAGTTGCGCGGCCAGTTGGGTGAGCGTTTGCCCGGTGCTTTTCAGTTGGCGGCGCAGGCTATGGGCATGACCACTGCTGAGCTGGATAAGTTCATGGCGAACGGGCAACTCACAGCCGAAGAACTTTTACCCAAGTTGGCGGATGTTCTCCAAAATAAGTTTGCCGTAGCTGCTGCCGCTGCTGCCGACACGGCTCAGGGCGCAATAAACCGCATGTCTTCTGAATGGGAGCTTTTTAAGGCTTCCGTATTGGATAGCGAGTCGGTTGTAGCCATCCTTAACCGGGTGACAGATGCCCTCGAACGTAGAAACTCCGCCTCTGCACGGGACGCCGGCAGGGCTTAACGCGCGCTTGAAGGTGAACACCACGTCATCGGCAGTCATGGTTTCACCATTGTGGAATTTAACGCCTTTCTTTAAGTGGAACTTGTAGGAAACCTTGTCCGGCAGGGCCTCCCATTTTTCAGCCAGCATGGGAACAAGGTTGTTGTCCTTGTCCATGGTGACCAGCGTTTCATAAATCTGCATGTCGATGTTTTGCGAGCCAGCGTCTGATGTGGCCTGCGGATCAAGGGTTTTGGGGGTCTGGGTTACGCCCACGGTGAGGGTGTCGCCCTTGGCGAAAGCCTGACCAAACCCAAGGAGGAGACAAATGACGCTAATTCCTAACACTTTCATGTAGTTATGCATACGTTCTCCTGAATGAAGGCAAAGGGGAATAAAAAAATCCTCAACAAATTTACTGCGCGTGGCCTGATTGCAGCCTTTGAGGCCACTGATCCAGCAAGGTTCCCTGCTCGTCAAAGAGCATGGGGGCCGGCTCCGTAAGAATGTTTATACCCGGTCTGTTTTGCAGTTCGGGCAGCATGGCCTCTGAAACATAGAGATATTCCAGATGCAGCGTATTGGGGATGCGGATGATCTTGAGCGCATCCGGGTGGTGCGATTCGCACGTTTTTACCGCAGCTTGAATGGCGCTTTTGTCATCCGGCATTGCAAGGGGCAGGGATGCCGCAATAAGCACCCCGGACGTGAGGGAGTTGGTGTACACGGCCTCACGGCTGAAGCGGTTGAAGAGGCGGTCGGTGATGACGTCCGCCCGCGCAACGCCTGTGGCGTTGCCTTCGCTTTTATCCGTCACATCCAGAACTACGATGCGCGAAACGTCCGGGCCGCCGCTGATGGCCTTGGTTGACGGGCGGCCTGTAATGTTGGGGTCCATGCCGCTGCCCGAAAATTCTTTGCCCACGTAGTCCACAATCAGCACATCTAGAGGGCCGGAAGCAAGTGGTGCATCCTGTGGGCCGAGCGGAAGCCGGGGCATGTTGCGCATGGCCTCGGCAAGATATTCGCGTTCTTTTTCCACCAGGCCCTCGCAGGGCAGAACCACAACCTTTGAAAGGCGGTCGTAGGCGTTTTCAAGAACGCCAATGCCGAACAGCACCTTGCAGGTCGCCAGCTTTACGCGCGCCATTTCAACAATAAAACGGCCCATGTAGCAGAAGCCCCAGGCGTGGCAGTTATCTGCGCCGGACTGTTTGCCCAGGCCAATGGCGAGCATTTTAATCAGGCCGCTTTCGTTGGGAGCGCGAAAGGCGCTGTGCGGCTTGATGCGGTTAAACAGCACTATGCCGTCGGCTTCGTAAGCCAGCTTGTCTATGCGCACGGACATGCCGTTTTCAAGCACGCCCACTTCCACGGTCTCCATGCTGGAGCAAATGGGGCAGCCTGCGGTTTCTTCTGTCACGCCAAGGTGGCGCAACACGGCAATCTGGCCTTCTGCCGTGGCCCCGCCATGACTTCCCATGGCGGGGACAATAAACGGTTCAGCGCCCCTCTCGCGCAATTCGTCCACAATGGCCCGCACCAGTTGGGGCAGGCTGGCAATGCCACGGCTGCCAACCGTGAGCGCCACGCGCATGCCTTTTTTCAGGCCCGTCAGGTGGGGCGATGCAGCCAGCGCTTCGTGCACGGCATGGGCAGGATCGTCCACGTCAACAGCGTTGAATGTCTGACGGGCAAGAGCCATGCGCGGGATTTCCACATGTTCAACGAGCTTGGCGTACTTGGGGCGCATAGGGTTTCCTGATTATGCAAATACTTCCGGGTTCAGCACTCTGGAGGGATGTTCTCCCGCCAGAAGGGACGCGATGTCCGTAACGTTCATCATGCCCACACGGGCCACGGATTCTCTGGTGTCCGCGCCGGAGTGGGGGGTGAACACAACCCTGTCGCTTTTGAAAATGGGGTGCGACCTGTCCGGCGGCTCGCTGGTGTAGGCGTCAATGACGGCACCGGCGATTTTTCCATTTTCAATGGCTGCGGCCAGCGCGTCCATGTCCAGAATCTCGCCGCGCGCATAGTTCATGACGCAGGCGCTTGGCTTCATCATGGCTATCTGTTGCGCGCCGATAAGGTGGGCGTTGTCCTTGCCGCCAAACACGTGCAGGGAGATATAGTCCGATTCGGCCAGCAGGGTGTCCATATCGGTAAGTTCAATGCCGTGTTCCTGCGCAAAGGCAGTGTCGGGGTAGAGGTCGGAAGCCAGCACCCGCATGCCCAGGGCTCTGGCCTTGCGGGCCAGCACCTTGCCAATGTTGCCAAGGCCCACAACGCCAAGGGTTTTTTCTTCAATTTCTGTACCCACAATGCGCTGCCAGCCGCCTTCAACCATGGTTTTGTGCATCATGGGGATGCGGCGGGCAAAACTGAGCATGCCGCCAATGGCAAGTTCCGCCACGGCGTTGGAGTTGGCCCCCGGGGCGTTCAGCACGGGAATTTTGCGCGCGGTGGCGGCGGGGATGTCGATATTGTCCACGCCCACGCCGTGCTTGAGGATGGCCTTGAGTTTGGGCAGCTTGTCCATGAGTTCGGCAGTGGCGGGAATAAGACCCACCACCAGAAACTCCGCGTCTGCTGCAAAATCCAGCAGCCCGCCGTGCGGACGGCTCGTGTCCACGCAACGGTGCAGCTTCCAGCCTTTTTCTTCAATAAAGGAAGGAACCTTGCCCACTGTGGCAAAACCGGGAGAAGTGGTGACGATAACAGTGCTCATATGCGCCCTTACCCGATGATGTTGTGCTTGATAAGCAGGGCCTTGATTTTAGCGTCCAGCTCAGGCGTAGGAATGAGCGCGGGCTGGCGGCTTGCGCCAACGCTCTTGTCCATAAGATAGAGCGAGCGCTTGACCATGGCCGGGGCGTAACCCAGAGCGTAAAGATCGGTGCGGAAAGCGGTGAAGATTTCCTGCTGCGCCACGGAGGCGGCGATGTCGCCCTTTTCGTATTCCTTGCAAATGCCGTTGACCACATGGGGCATCACGTTGCCGAGGCCGGAAATGCAGCCCCTGGCGCCCTGGGTGAGGCCGTAGTGGATGAGGGAATCCGGCCCGGTGAACACGTCAAAATCATCGCGACCACGGGCGATGGCGAGGTACTCATCAAGGGTTTTCTGGCTGCCGCCGCTGTCCTTGATGCCGTGAATGTTGGGGTGATCCGCCAGTTTTGCGGCTGTTTCCGGCTCAATGTGGTTCTGCGTTCTTGCAGGAATATCATAAAGATATGTGGGCTTTTGCAGGGCGTCCGCCACGCGGGAGAAATGGCCGAACAGGCCATCCTGGGTGCAGCCGATGAAGTAGGGCGTGATGATGGCGAGGGCGTCCACGCCCAGAGAGACAAATTCCTTGCCCAGAAGGATGGTTTCGTAGGTAGAGGGGCAGCCAGCGTTGGCAAATACCTTTACCTTGCCCTGCACTTCGTCAAGAACTTCCGCGCACAGCTTGATTTTTTCAGGAAAGGTCAGGCTGGTGAAGTCGCCGTTGGTGCCATTGACGAGGAGGTTGTTGCCCGCCTCAATCTGCCTGCGCACCTGGCGGCGTACAGCAGCGTAGTCGATTTCTTCTTGTTCGTTAAAGCACGTTACCATTGCCACAAAGGGGAGAAGTTCTTTCATAACGGCACTCAATTGTTTGATAATTCAGGTTAAATTATAGCCTTGTCCTTGGTGCGGGAATAATCCCGCGTGTACGTCAAGCCGACGCCAGTCGGCAAAAAGACACATTCATGAGCGAGTTGCTCTGGTATCAATAGCTAAAAATCTCGCAGCATGTTAGCTTAAAGCAAAGTTTGAGCCAATAGTTTAACATGCCAAAATATAAAGATAATACTGGAGTTGTCTTACCCCCTGCTGATGCGTTTTGCCCACATGTGTGGTGTAAAAAACTTCAGGTGATTCTTCTTGTGCACAAAGCGAATTTTTCATCAGCGCGGTGCCGCGGTTACGGCCTGAGACCCCCTGAATACCTTGATTGCTGCAATCTAAAGCAGACGGTGGTGCAATTACTCAATGCCGTGTGCATCCCTATCGACAAGCTGATGCCCTTACGCTAACTTGATATACAACTTCAGGCCGAATCATGTCGGCGGCATTTGCAACAGAAAGGTATCCTGTGGTTTTTTATAGGGTTTGCCGTGTCTTGCCTGTCTTTAAGGGCGGCGGGTCATGACAGCATCAGCGCCTTCAGGTTGGAGGCCCTCATTCGCGGTGGCGCGTCAGCGCCAGCCTGTTTCCCATCTCCATAGTTTAGGTGGGAAGCGGGGGCTTTTTTATTGCCTGCCGTGCTCCTGCTCCTTTTCCAGATCTTCCCGCTTTTCCCCCTGCAGCCATTTAGTTGCCGAAGCTTTCCATTGCATTGCCCGCCTTGCAGCGCAGCGCTGCTGGCGCTTTTGTCATACTGCCCGCTCCACAGCCTTGCGCTGTGCGGCGGGTTTTGTTTTGCGTGTTTGTACCGCAACAAAGGGTACGATCAGGAGTCTGCGTTATGTATGTAGCTGGAATTGATGTGGGTTCTGTGGCTGCAAAGGCCGTTGTGCTTGAGATGCTGCCCAACGGCGGCTCGCAGATTGCCGGGCGGGCAGTGCTGCCCACAGGCTGGAATACCGCTGAAGCGGGCGAATTTGCGCTCAACAATGCCTGCGAGGCTGCCGCGATAGCGCGCAACGATCTGAGGCATGTCACTGCCACGGGCTACGGGCGCATTGCTCTGCCTTTTGCCGACAAAACGGTTACGGAGATCAGTTGCCATGCGCGGGGCGCTGCGCATCTTTTTCCCCGCGCGGGGCTTGTGCTTGATATTGGCGGGCAGGACAGCAAGGTAATAAGCCTGGATATCCCGCGTGAATCGGAAGCGGCCAGCCTGGATGCTGGCCTAGATGCTGGCCTGGATGCGGCCAGCGGCGCGGGCAACCATGTTTCGGTCAAACCCGTCAGCAAGCCGGGCGCAGTGCGCGATTTTTTGATGAACGACAAGTGCGCGGCAGGTACCGGGCGTTTTTTGCAGGTGCTCTCGGGCATTTTGAACATGCCCTTGGACGAGCTGGGCAAGGCTGCGGCCACCGGCAAACCTGTGGCCATTTCAAGCATGTGCGCCGTGTTTGCAGAAACGGAAATTGTGGGCCTGCTGGCCCGCAGCACGCCGCCTCAAGATATAGCAGCTGGGGTGTTCCGCGCCATTGCCCGCAGAATGTGCGCCCTTGCCCGGCGCATCCCCATGCAGGGGGAATGTGTATTTACCGGCGGTCTGGCAACCAGCCCCGCCTTTGCCGCCATTCTTTCAGACGAACTAGGCCTGCCCGTTCAGGTGCCGCGCGACCCGCAGACTGTGGGCGCGCTGGGGGCGGCCCTGATTGCCGCAGATCTGTGCGCGAAAAAAGACCGCGCTCTCAATACACAGCAATAACCTCAATAACCTCGCAAGGAAGGAAAGCATCATGAAGTGTGCCAGCTTTGACCGCATTATTACTGCTTTTGAAAAAAACGCTCTGGCAGTGCAGGAGGCCAAGCGGGAAGGTAAAAAAGTTGTGGGCCAGTACTGCCTGTACAGCCCTTCTGAAATAGCGGTGGCCGCAGGGGCCATTCCAGTTTCTTTGTGCGGCACCCGCAACGATTCCATCCCCGCAGCCGAAGAAGTGCTGCCCCGCGCCCTTTGTCCGCTCATCAAGAGCAGCTTCGGTTTTGCGCTTAAAGACAGTTGCCCTTACCTGAGCGCCGCTGATGTGGTGGTGGCCGACACCACCTGTGACGGCAAAAAGAAAATGTACGAGCTGCTTGCAGCCTACAAGCCCGTTTTTCTGCTGCAACTGCCCCAGGTGCAGAATGATGACGCCCTTGCTTACTGGAGGCACCAGTTTGAGCTGCTCATCGCCTATCTGGAAAAAGAATTTGGCGTATCCATCACCGAGCAGAAGCTGCGCGACGCCATCAAGCTCATGAACCGCGAACGTCTGGCCCTCAAGGCCGTTATGGATCTGGCCAAGCGCAAGCCCTCGCCCATTACTGGCATGGAGCTGCTGGAAATCGGATTCAAAACATCCTTTTTCCCCGATAAGGAAGTCGGCATTGCCATGATGCTGGAGCTGGCGGACGAGCTTGGCAAAATGGCCGATGCGGGTCAGACCGGCGTTGCCGCAAGCGCGCCGCGCATACTGCTGACGGGCGTTCCTGTGGGCATGGGGTCGCACAAGGTTGTGCGCCTGATCGAAGAATGCGGCGGCAGCGTGGTTTGCCTTGATAATTGCTCTGGCTACAAGAAAACCCGCGTGATGATGGACGAGCAGGGCGACCCGCTGACCGAGATGGCCCGCCGTTATCTGGATGTACCCTGTGCCGTCATGTCGCCCAATCCCCGCCGGTACGAGGCCATCAAGGAACTGGCGGCAGATTTCTCTGTTGATGCGGTGGTTGATCTGACCTGGCAGGGCTGTCAGACCTATGCGGTGGAATCGTCCTCCCTCAAAAAGTTTGTGCAGGAGTCCTTGCAGCTGCCCTTCCTGCAAATCGAAACAGACTACTCTGAAACAGATACGGAACAGCTCAAGGTTCGCATCGAGGCATTTATCGAAATGCTGTAAAAGCTGCGGTTCACTCCCTCGTCAACAACAGGCGGCCCTCCCTGCCCGGCATTTGCATGCTGGGACAGGCGGGCCGCCTGCCGTGTTTTGCTATGTGTAAGGCATCATATTCAAACCCTGGCAGAATCCGCTTCCCTTTTTGCGCTTTTGTGATGGTACATCCTGGCATCTGCCCGCGAAATGGTGTCGTCAATGCTGCTGTCCTGAGTCGGGTCAAATTGTGCAATACCGTACGAAAAGCACAGGGTCGAGTTTCCGATGGCAATTTGCCGGGCTTCCGTGCAGATTTCGGCAATCTGCTTATTTGCCGCATCCTGGCTGTAATTGTGCAGCAATGTAATAAACTCATCTCCGCCTATGCGATATGTTTCTCCAATGCCATCGTAAATTCTTATAAGGAGTTGAGCCAGCGCCCTGATATGCTCATCGCCAGCCGAATGACCAAACTGGTCATTGATGGTTTTGAGTTTGTTCAGGTCACACGACACCACCGTTATATTTTTTTGCTGCTCTGTGCCGCGCAGTTTGTGGGTAGCCAATTCAAAGGCGTTGCGGTTCAGTGCTCCGGTGAGCAGATCCGTATAGGCGAGCCACTGATAGAGAGGAATAGAAAAACTGCGGATAAGAACAATAGCTACAAAGCCAACAGCAACGGCAACGCAAATAGAAGCAATAATGAAATATCGCTGTGAATTTGCGGTATTTTCAGCAAAATATTCTCCGTCAAATTCTATAACAAGAGCGCCAACCGTTACTCCGTTGCTCTTGATCGGTTCGCAAGACGGAATAATCATGCCCCATGAAGTAGTAAGTATCTCTGAACCATGAAATGGTTCTCCATCCAGACATTTGTTCACAGCGGAGATAATTTCGGCTTCTATGAGCGAACCGCAGGCACGAAAATCTTCTGAATCCCGTGGCAGGCCATCAACAACATATATGGCATTTCCTTCAGCATCACGCTTTGCCGTGTAGAGATACCTGACGGCGGTTATTTTGCGAACATCGTCAAGTTCTTGCTGCACCTTGTTGTAAAGGCGCGAGTCAATATCTTTGCCATCATAAATAGCAGTGAAACTTTCTGGCGATATGCGGTTAATCAAGAGAGAAAAAATAGCGTCTGACCTTATTGTTGTTATGAGTTTTAAATCAAGATTTCTGTAATAATAGAAAATTGAAGTAATCAACGTCGCAGTTATTATTATTGAAATAACAACGAGAGAGAGTAGTTTTAACTCTGTGCGCGAGAACGTTTTATCAAATTTGTTTCTTTTTGTTGGTTCTGTATAGTACTTCTTGAGCATATCAGATTTCCTTGAAATAAATATGATGATGACTTCTCGATTTATACGCTACAATAAACGATATTTGATATCAAGCTTCTCAACTTTTTGAAATAATTATATTATGATAAACCTGATATTGAAGTAAAAAAAAATGATGTGTCAAGTTAATTGAATGAATATAGATGAGCTTAATGTTTAAATGCTAATATAGAAAGTGTGGTTGAAGTCATTTTTGATTTGTATAAGTAATCACACAGTCGCGGATTTTGTCTGGGATGGGGATATGGCAGCAGGAGCGCGGAGGTGAGGGGAGTACGAACGATGGAAGAAAGATGAGATTGTGAAAAAGTGTTTTTTTGCACTGTTGCAAAAAAACACTTTTTAAAATTATTTTGTAAATTAAGTGTGTTATAAAAAATATGTTGCAAATTTACAACAAATAATGCGCGCGGATTGATTTCGCGCTGCCTGGGTTATTCTTAAAAAATACAATTATATAAGCATGTTAACGGTAATGGCACGGATGATGCTCATTGGTGGTCATTGAGATGAATATCACAAGCATCTCGCTTGAACATAATCACCATTCAGGAGTTTCATCATGAGTCAGTGCGGTTGCTGCATGTCCCCCCAGGAAGAGCGCGTTGTCAATAAAAGCGTTGACCGTAAAGGCCGCGAGCGCGTTTACGGCATTCTGGAACAGAACCAGTTCAGCCTTCCCCATGTGGACGTTGAACGCGCCAAGTATTTCACCGAATCCATGCGCGAAACCGAAGGCGAACTGCTGACCCTGCGCTGGGCCAAGGCACTGAAAAACGTGGCCGAAAAAATCACCGTCTACATTACCCCCAACCAGCTCATTGCTGGCCGCGTGGGCAAGTTTGGCCGTTACGGCATTCTGTATCCCGAAATCGACGGCGACTTTTACCGCGAAGTGCTGGCCGACCTGGAGCACCGCGACAAGAGCCCCTTCCAGATTTCGCAGGAAGACATCAAGGTTGTTATGGAAGAGATCGCCCCCTACTGGGAAGGCAAGACCTACCATGAACACCTCAACAAGACCCTGCCCGCCGAAATCCGCAACGTTACCTATGTGGACGAACGCGGCCTCAAGTCCAAATTCGTGGTGAGCGAAACCTCGTCCTACCGTTCGGCCCTCCAGTGGGTGCCGGACTACGAAAAGGTCATAAAGCGCGGCTTCCTCGACATCCAGAAAGAAGCCCGCGAAAAGCTTGCCACCCTTGATCTGACCAACTCCGTTGATCTGTGGGACAAAAAGCCCTTCCTCGAAGCCATGATCCTTGTGTGCGACTCCATCATGATCTGGGCCAAGCGCCACGCCGATCTGGCCCGCGAACTGGCCGCCAAGGAAGGCAACGCCAAGCGCAAGGCCGAACTGCTCCAGATCGCCGAAACCTGCGATCACGTGCCCGCCCATCCTGCCCGCAGCTTCCGTGAAGCCATGCAGTGCCAGTGGTTTGTGCAGATGTTCTCGCGCATTGAGCAGAAGGCCAGCGCCATCATCTCCAATGGCCGCATGGACCAGTATCTGTACCCCCTGTACAAAAAGGACATCGAAGAGGGCACCATCACCCGCGAAGAAGCCAAGGAACTGCTCGAATGCATGTGGGTGGATATGGCCCAGTTCATCGACCTGTACATCAACCCCACGGGCGTTGAATTTCAGGAAGGCTACGCCCACTGGGAAGCCGTGACCATCGGCGGCCAGACCCCCGACGGCGAAGACGCCACCAATGATCTGACCTACCTGTTCCTTGAATCCAAGCGCGAATTCCCGCTCAACTACCCCGACCTTGCCGCGCGTATCCACTCCCGCTCACCCGAACGCTTCCTGCGCGAAGTGGCCCTGACCATCAAGGACGGCTCCGGCTTCCCCAAACTCATCAACGATGAAGAAGTGGTGTTCCTCAACACCATCAAGGGCTGCCCGGTCAACGAAGCTCTGGACTACGCCGTTTCCGGCTGCACCGAAACGCGCATGCCCAACCGCGATACCTACACCTCCGGTTGCGTGTACGTGAACTTTGCCACCGCCCTTGAAATGACCATGTACAATGGCCGCATGCAGCACTACGGCGATGAAGTTGTGGGCCTTGAAACGGGCGAAGCGACCTCCTTCAAGAGCTGGGAAGACTTTTACGAAGCTTACAAGGCCCAGCATCTCAACCTGCTGCGCAAGGCCTTCCAGCAGCAGCATGTGGTGGACAAGCTGCGCCCGCAGCACTTTGCCGCGCCGCTTTCTTCCGTGCTGCACAACCTGTGCATGGAAAACCTCATGGATCTGCACTGCGAAAAGATCCCCGGCGGCGTGGATTACTCCTACTTTGAATTCCTGGGCTACGGCACAGTGGTGGACTCCCTTGCCGCCATCAAAAAGCTGGTGTTTGAAGAAAAGCGCCTGACCATGAAAGAAGTGGTGGAAGCCTGCAAGGCCGACTTCAAGGGCGCCGAGCCCGTGCGCGAAATGCTGCGCAACGCCCCCTGCTACGGCAACAACGATCCCTACGTGGACAGCATTGCCAAGGACGTTGACCGCGTGACCCAGGTGGAAGCCGAAAAGAGCTCGCGCGATCGCGGCGTGCATGTGGACGTGCGTTACGTGCCCATTACCTCGCATGTGCCCTTCGGCAAGGTGGTTTCCGCCACGCCCAATGGCCGCCATGCCTGGACTGCGCTTTCCGACGGTTCTTCCGCTTCGCACGGCGCGGACAAGAACGGCCCCACCGCGGTGCTGCTCTCCAACTACCATTCCAAGAACTATGGCATGACCAACCGCGCTTCCCGGCTGCTGAACATCAAGCTGTCGCCCAAGTGCGTTTCCGGCGATGAAGGCACCGAGAAGATCGTGAACCTTATCCGCACCTGGTGCGACCTCAAGCTGTGGCACCTGCAGTTCAACATCGTGAACAGGCAGACCCTGCTCAATGCCCAGAAAGAACCCGACAACTACCGCAGCCTGCTGGTGCGTATTGCAGGGTACAGCGCATACTTCTGCGATCTTTCCCGCGACTTGCAGAACGACATCATCGACCGTACCGAACACGCCCAGTTCTAACATATCGTCGCGAGGGGCTTTTGCCGGACTGCGTCAAGTTTCTTGCCGGATACCAGAGGCCCCTCGCAGCGATACACTCCAAAACCCTTAAAAAAACAGACCGTCAGGGGAGGGGGCAAGCCCCCTCCCGCAAATTTACAGCGCGGAAATCAGCCGTTTAACAGAGCGCAAGCCCGCCATCTGTTCCTGATTTCTGACCGCGTTGACCGTGCCAACGCTCCGGGGGGAGGGGAGCAATCCCTTCCCCCTTTGAATTTACTCAAACGGCGCGCCAGGGCTGGCCGCACACCAAGGATGACCCCATGACTGACGCACAAGCACAAGGTGTTGTTTTTAATATACAGAAGTTCAGCGTGCACGATGGCGAAGGTATCCGCACCCTGGTTTTCCTCAAGGGCTGCCCTCTGCGTTGCCGCTGGTGCAGCAACCCCGAATCGCAGAATCTCCACCCCGAGCATGCCTTCAATCCCTCACGCTGCCTTACTGCCCAGGTCTGCGGGCGTTGCCTCAACGCCTGTACATCGGGCGCGCTCAGCCTTGTGGATGGCCTGATCGTGCACGACCGCAGCAAGTGCAGCGAATGCTTTGCCTGTGTGCGGGCCTGCCCCTCAGGCGCGCAAAGCGTATACGGCGAAACCATGTCTGTGCGGCAGGTGCTTGATAAAGTTGAAGAAGACGGCGTGTTTTATCACCGTTCCGGCGGCGGCATGACCCTCTCCGGCGGTGAGGCCCTCATGCAGCACGAATTTGCCAATGCCCTGCTGCGCGAGGCCCGCAAACACCACATCAATACCACCATCGAAACCTGCGGCTGCTATCCCTACGAGCATCTGCATGAGGCCTGCAAACACCTCAACAAGCTGATTTTTGATATAAAGAGCCTTGACCCTGTGCAGCACAAAAAGCATACGGGCGTGGATAATATGCTGGTTTTGCGCAATTTTGCACGAGTCTGCGAGGATTTTCCCCAGCTGCCCATACTTGCGCGCACCCCTGTGATACCCGGATTCAATGACACAGAGGATGATATTCTGGCCATCCGCGAGTCTATTCCCCGGCGGCCCAACATCCAGTACGAACTGTTGGGGTATCACCGTATGGGGCAGCCCAAGTATGGCTACCTTGGCCGCCAGTATGAACTGGAAGGCGCAAAGCTTGATGAAGAAAAGATGGAGCGCTTGAGAAAAATTGCTTCTTAAGACTGAATTTATTGTATTTTTATAACGTTGAGCGCCAGGGCCTTGCAGCCCTGGCGCTCTGTTTTTAGGTGAATTCTGATGGTTGTGTAAAAATGCACAGCCAGCTATCGGGTGTGTGTTTTTTTGCACAGGCAGATGACTACATTCTTATATAACATACTAATTTGTAACATGAAAATATCGTTTTTTGAGCTGTTGCATTTTTGCAACAGCACGACGTTCAGAGATGCACGTTATAAATAATTCTTATTCCTGATTAAAATATATAATTATTTTATATATTTATAAAATAATTCTCTACGGTTTTCGCCGTTTGTAATCGATATGTGGGCAGCGGGCAGCTTCATTTGTGAGTGAAGTCATATAGTGAAGTTTTGAATAAAAATATTTTTTAGCACTATTTTTTATAACATGCTGATATTAAATATTTTTTTTAACAATATCAATTTCTAACACCATTAGTGTGCCTGTTTTTGCACTCAATTTCACAATAGGCACGCTTCTTGCCTTTAGGGATGCATAGCCGCGAGGCACAATTTTTTATTCCTAAAGGAATGTTTCATGAACATCATTGATTTCCGCTTTCGCCCAAGCACCCCTGACGCCGTTAAGGGCATGCTTTCCAACAAAGTGTTCGGCGGCATGTTTGAACTTTTCAAATACGCTGACCGGGCCAAGCCAGAGCCCATTGAAAAGATCGTTGCCGATATGGAAAAGCAGGGCGTGGTCAAAGGGGTTGTGACAGGACGCGACGCTGAAACAACCTACGGCCTTGGATCCGCGAACCCCGGCATTCTTGAGCTGATGCGCCAGTACCCGGACAAGTTTATCGGTTTTGCCGGTCTTGACCCCCACAAGGGCATGGACGCCACTGCCGAGCTTACAAACATGGTGAACAAGGGCATGCGCGGCGCGGCCATTGATCCGTATCTTGCGCGCATCCCCGCCAGCCATGCCAAGTATTATCCCATCTACGCCAAATGCTGCGAACTTGACGTGCCCATCGTCATCACGACCGGCCCCGCCACCCTGGTGGACGGCGCTGTGATGGACGATGCCCACCCCCGGCACATCGACCGTATCGCCGCCGACTTTCCCAAGCTCAAGATTGTTATCAGCCACGGCTGCTACCCCTGGGTGAGCGAGGTCATCATGACCGTGCACCGTAACCGCAACGTCTACATCGACCTTGCGGAATACGAGGAACAGCCCTTCTCCGAGGGCTATATCAAGGCCGCCAATACCCTCATCGGCGACAAGGTGCTCTTTGCCAGCGCAGCGCCCTTTATGGATTTTCAGGAGCAGATCGAGCTGTACAAGCGGCTCCCCTTTACGCCGGAAACGCTTGAAAACGTCATGTACAACAACGCGGCGCGTCTGCTCAATCTTTAATGATTGCAGGCGTATGCCGTGCGGCTGCGCATCTGCCCAGCGAGCTTTGACCGGGAGCGGAATCGGTTTCGTGTCCTGGTAGTGAATAAACGAAGTGGCATCAGGGAATGTTCCCCCCAGGCGCTAGCGCTTTGGCGCAAAGGCCAGTATGAACATCCAGGCAAAAGGATCAAAGGAAAACCATGCATAGCGAACAAATGACTCACGACCAGAAGAAGAATCTGCGCCGCGTTGTGGCTTCGTCCATCATCGGCGCCGTCATCGAATGGTACGACTTCTTCCTGTACGGCGTTGTGGCCGGGCTTTTCTTCAACAAGCTGTACTTCCCCGATTTTGACGCGCGTATAGGCACTATGCTTGCTTTTGCCACATTTGCGGTCGGCTTTGTGGCCCGGCCTTTGGGCGGCGTGATTTTTGGCCACTTCGGCGACAAGCTGGGCCGTAAAAAAATGCTCATCCTGACCCTGGAAATCATGGGTATCGCTACGGTCTGCATCGGCCTTATCCCCACCTACCACACCATTGGCATCTGGGCACCTATTTTGCTGATCGTCTGCCGTCTTGCCCAGGGCATTGGCCTTGGCGGCGAGTGGGGCGGCGCGGTGCTCATGTCTTACGAATCCGCACCGGCCGACAAGCGCGCCTTTTACGCCAGCCTGCCGCAAATCGGCATGTCGCTTGGCCTGCTGCTTGCCTCGGGCATCGTGGGCTTCTTCTCCGTGACGCTTTCTGACGAAGCCTTCCTCAACTGGGGCTGGCGCGTGGCCTTCCTGCTTTCTGCCGTGCTGCTTGCCGTTGGCGGCTACATGCGCAGCACCGTGCAGGAAACCAAGGACTTTTCTGAAGCCAAGGAGAAGATGCCTGAAGCCAAGTATCCCTTGCTGGATGCCTTCAAGCGCTATCCCAAGATGATGCTGGCCTGCATGGGCGCACGCTTCATCGATGGCGTGTCCTTCAACGTCTTTGGCGTGTATTCGCTCACCTATCTTACGCAGCAGCACGGCATTGGCCGCTCCGCAGCCCTGACCGCCGTGATGATTTCTTCTCTCGTCATGTCCTGCTTCATCCCCTTCTGGGGGCATATGGCCGACAAGCACGGCAAGGCCAAAATTTACGGCGTGTGCGCTGTGCTGCTTGGTATCTCCAGCTTCCCGGCCTTCTGGGTACTGCATAACTTCTCCGGCAACTACCTGTGCGTGGTGCTCGCCCTGGCGCTGCCCTTCGGCATTCTGCACGCCGCCGTGTTCGGCACCATGTCCAGCGTGTTTTCCGAAAGCTTTGACGCCTCGGTGCGTTACTCCGGCATCTCCTTTGTTTATCAGTTCACCGCCATCTTTGCCTCCGGTATGACCCCCATGGTCGCTACCATGCTTACCGGCATGGCCGATGGCGCGCCCTGGTACCTTTGCGGTTATCTGGCTGGCATCGGCTTGCTCAGCGCGCTTTCCACCCTGTGGCTCAGCCGCATGGCCCGCGCCCGCCGCAACGCCCAGGCCAGCAAGACTGTTACCCAAACCCCTCAGACCGCAATGGTAGAAGCCACCAGCGCCGAAGGGTTCTAACAATGGAACACGCTGTCGGCTTTTGCCGGACGGCAGCGCCTTTCATTTGCTCCCATGCCCGTAAACCGGGCGTGGGAGCATACTTGCGCCCTGGGAGATAATGCATGTACAATCCCCACATGCTAGCAGACTATGTAGAACAACTTTGCGATACCTTCCGGGACGCCATCTGCGTTACTGACCGGGAGGGCATCGTTACGCTCGTGAACAAGCGCCATGCGGAGCTGACCGGTATCTCCCGCGAAAAGATGATGGGAAGCCGCATTCAGGACATGGTGCAGAACGGCATTTTTGACGTGGTGCTTAATCCGCGCATTGTGGAAACAGGGCAAAAGGTCTCAAGTGTACAGAACCTCTACAACGGGCGCACCTTGCTGCTTGACGGGCATCCTGTAAAGGACGCCACAGGCAAGGTCGCCTACGTGGTGACGGTTATCCGCGACATCACGGCGCTGACCGAACTGCGCGAGGAAATTACCGCGCAGCGCGAACTGCTTGAAACCTTTCAGAATCTCAGCAGTGAAGGCGCCACGGGCAACCAGTACCCGCGCGTGGTGCAAAGCCCTGTCATGCAGCGCCTGTATGCCGAAGCCTCCGCCATTGCAGAAACGGACGCAACAGTGCTGCTGCTGGGCGAAACCGGCGTGGGCAAGGACGTTGTGGCCCGGCATATCCACCGCAACAGCCTGCGGGCTGATGCGCCCTTTATCAAGGTGGACTGCGGCAGCATCCCAGAAAACCTGATCGAAACGGAACTGTTCGGCTATGTTCCCGGCAGTTTTTCCGGCGCAAGCAAGCACGGCAAGGCCGGGCTAGTGGAGGCGGCCTCCAGCGGCACGCTCTTTCTTGATGAAATCGGCGAACTGCCCATGACCATGCAGTCGCGCCTGCTGCGTGTGCTGCAGGATTGGGAAGTGCTGCGCGTGGGCGCCACAGTGCCCAAAAAAGTGGATGTGCGCGTTGTGGCCGCCACCAACAAGGAACTGGAACGCGAGGTTGCCAAGGGCACGTTCCGCTCGGACCTTTATTACCGACTCAAGGTGGCGGTGCTGAACATCCCGCCGCTGCGCTCGCGCCGGGTGGATATTCTGCCGCTGGCGCAGAGCTTTTTTACCTTTTACGGCAAGAAGTACCGCAAGGCCGTGAACCTCTCTGACGAGGCCAAGCAGGTGCTGCAAAACCACACATGGCCGGGCAATGTGCGCGAGCTGGAAAACCTCGTGCAGGGGCTGGTGGTGACCTGCAAGCACGGGCTTGTGGGCGTACGCGATCTGGCGGGCATCCGCCCCTTGCCGCCCTGCGAATCCGGCGAAGGGCGCTACGACTTGCCCTCCATTGAAGGCCGTTCGCTCAAAAGCATTATGAAGGAAGTGGAAACTGCGGTCATTGAAAAAGGCATGCAGCGCTATGGCTCCATCAGCGAGCTTTCGCGCCAGTTCCAGATGGACCGCAGCACCATCTTCCGCAAAGTTAAGGAAATTGAAGCCATCAAGCATGGTTAGCGGCTGCGCCTGCCACATCAATACATCTGGGCGGCATGGTTTGCCGCAGGCTTTCGCAGCGGCGGCTGTTGCAATCTGCGCCATCGCAGCGCGACTGAATATTCTGGAGTATGCATGAAGGGTCTGAACCTAGCGCGTGAATTTTATGCGGTCTGCCTTCCCGCCTTGCGGGCGGAGATTCCCGACATTATGGACGTGGCCGCCGCTGGTCTGGTGGGCGAAGGCTCGGAATGCTTTGGCTGCGACGATGCGGAATCTCAGGATCACGACTTTGGCCCGGCCTTTTGCCTCTGGCTGCCGCGCCAGATTCTGCGGGCAGAGCTGCCGCGCATAGAGGCTGCCTTTGCCCGCTTGCCCCGCGAGTTTCAGGGCTTTGCAAGCAGGCTTGCGCCTGAGCGCAGGCAGGGCAGGGTAGGGCCGCTGCCCATTGAAGATTTTTATGCCTTTTTTACCGGGCTGGATGACGTGCCCGCCACATGGCAGCAGTGGCTTGCCATCCCCGAACATCAGCTTGCGGCCTGCACCAACGGTCAGGTTTTTGAAGACCGGGGCGGCGAATTTACGCGGCGGCGCGAGGCCCTGCTGGCTTGCTATCCGCGCGATGTGCTGCTCAAGAAGATGGCAGCCCGCTGCATGATCATGGCTCAGGCCGGGCAATACAATCTGCCCCGCAGCCTCAAGCGCAATGATTCTGTGGCGGTCATGCTGGCAACGGCGCGCTTTGCGGAGGCGGCGCTTTCCTTTGTCTTTTTGTGCAACCGCCGTTACATGCCCTTTTACAAATGGGCGGGAAAACTGGCCGCAACCTTGCCCGTGCTCGGCCCGCAACTGGCGCGGGCATTGAGCCTTGTGGCCCAGACCCCGGCCAATCAGGAGCATGGGGCGCAGATTGTTGCGGCGGTGGAAGAATTTTGCGGCATGGCGGCGGCGCATCTGCGCGCTGTGGACTTGAGCCGCGCATCCGGCAACTGGCTTTGGGAGCATGGCCCGCAGATTCTGCGGCATGTGGAAGAGCCAGCACTGCTGCATATGGATATGCTGCAGGGCTGATCCTGCCCCGCAGCCCTTGCCTCTGTTTGCGTTAAAAAGTCTTTTACTCTGACCGAGTATCCATTCCACGAGGAGTTGCCGATGGCCGCACAACGCCAATGGCTTGATGAACTGCGCCCCGCCCTTGATCTGATGAAGCAGGGCCAACCGCAAAAGTGCATTGAAGCACTTGAGGCGCTTGTTGCGCGCTATCCCGGCGATGACCTCTGCCGCGCTCTGGCTCTGGACGGTATGGGCCGCGCCAACTTTGCCCTGCAACGCCCGGATGCCGCCGTTCAGGCCCTGCAGGAGAGCCTTGCCCTGCTGCGCGCCACCATGGGCCCCACAGCGCCCATGACCCTCGGGGCCATGCAGAATCTTGCCCATGCCCTGCTTGGGCTTGAAAAGGTTGAGGAAAGCCTTGATCTTGGGCGCGAAGCCCTGCGGCTTACCATTGAGGCCTGCGGGGCGGATTCCCCACAGGTGGCCGAAGCGCAGTTGCGTCTTTCTTCCGCCTATTATCGCAAGCGTGATTTTGACCGGGCGGAATCCCTCATGCTCAGCGCCAAGGAAATTTGGGAAAAGCAGGGTTTTTGCGTGCCGCAGCTGGGCGTTTGCCTCAATAACCTCGGGCGCATCTGCGAAGAACGCGGGCAGCTTGCCGAAGGCATCGCCCTGCACCGTCGGGCCGTGGCCTTGAGGCGAGAACTGCTGGGCGAGCACGAGGAAACAGCCTTTTCTCTGGGTAATCTTGGCGTGGCGCTGGCCTCTGCCGGGCAGTGGGATGAGGCCGCCGCGACCTTGCAGGACTCCGTGAGCATGTACGGCCGCCTTGGTCTTGGTATGGGCGCAGAAGCGCAAGGCTACAAAAAGAATCTTGATATCTGCCATCAGGCCAGAGCGGCTGCGGCCCCCACAGCCTGAGCAGAAGGAGTATAGGCTATGCAGGAAAATTTTGATCGGGAAGCAGCGCTTGCCGAGATCATTGAACGCGAGCTTGCCATGTTTTTGGCCACCAACAACGAGGGCGGCGTTTCAGAATGCCAGACCCGGCCAGACACGTTCCGCGCCATGCGTAAAATGGCCCATTCCGCGCACGAAGACGCCGTGCTGGATTCGTACCTTGCCGATTTGCGGCAGGCGGAAGTGAACAGCCGCAATCTTATGGTTGAAAAATACGCCCGCATGGACGACCGTCTGCCGCCCCTGAGCACAAGCCCGCTGCTGGATGAAATCGCTGATGCCGAAGTGGCCTTTCTGCATGAGGCGCAGGCGCGCTATCCGCACGTCATAAAAAGCAACGGTCAGGGAATGTTTCGCCTTTACCTGCGCTGCGAGCTTGAAACGCTTTCGGACAGAACGCTGGAGCTCTACGCCGCGCAGGTGCGCCGGGCGCAACAGCAGGGCCGCAACCTTGTGGTGGAACGCCACGACTTTTTGATGCGCCTGCTGGGCAAGGGCGGCATTGACGCCTGCGAAGCCGCAGCGCAGGGCAAATAGCAGGGGCGCGAGATATGGAATTTGGTTTTATCGGCGTAGGCGCCATGGGCGGGCCGCTGGCGCGCAATCTTATCCGCGCGGGCAAGACCGTGCACGTGTACAACCGCAGCGCCGCGGGGAGGGATAAAACCCTTGCCGCCGGGACGAGCGGCGTGCCCGCCATGAGCATGGCGGACATGGCCTCCTGCACGGTGGTATTCACCTGCCTGGCCCTGCCGGAACATCTGACGGAAAAAGCCCTGGGCCCGGATGGCCTGTACGCGCACATGCAGCCCGGTTCCGTGCATGTGGAACTCTCGACCATTGATTCCCAGACTGCCTTTGCCCTTGCCGAGGCCGCAGACAGGCAGGGCATTGCCTACATTCAATGCACCCTAGGCAAAACGCCTGCCCATGCGGAACGCGGCGAAGCTCCGCTCTTTGTGGGCGGCGACCAGCAGGCCATTGGCGGGCTGGCTGAAGTGTGGCCCGTTCTTGGCGTGTTCAACAATGTGGGCACGGTGGAAGCTGCCTGCGCGGTCAAGCTGGTCAGCAATCTTGTGGGTATGGCAAATCTTGCTGTTTTGAGCGAGGGGCTGCGCATAGGCGAGGCCGCCGGGGTGGAAAAAAATCTGCTGTTGCAACTGCTTGGCGAAACTGGCGCGCACAGTTTTCAGCTTGACGCCAGGGGAAAATCCATGGCCCAGGGGGAGTATGATCCCCCAAGGTTCGCGCTGGATCTCGCGCTCAAGGATCTGCGCCTTGGCTGCGGCATGGCCCACGGCATGAATGTGGATGTGCCCCTGCTGGATATGGTTTTTGCCCGGTTCAGCCGTGGCGCGGCTGCGGGGCTTGGCAACAAGGATTGCGCGGCGGTACACGAAGTTTAGGGGCTGGCCCTCTCATCGTTGCCTTGTTCTCTTGCCGGGCTGGCAAGTATCTCCAACTCGCACAAATGCGCTGGCAGACAGCGGCAAGTCATAACTTTCAATGAAAGAACCCCCATCAGGCGGGCAGAGTATACCGGAAGGAGTACCTGTTTTTTGCCTGATGGGGGTTGTTTTTTGGGGGCTTGCCGCCCGGGGTTCTGTGCGGAATGGGTGCGGCAGGCTCCACAATATGCCTTGAGAAAGCGTGATGCCTTTTGTGCCGGTTTACTTGAGCGCCGCCGCGCCAGCCTTGGAAACGGCGGTGTCTTCAGCCACGCTGCCGCCGCTCACGCCGATGGCCCCGACAATGACGCCGTTGCGGATCAGCAGTTCGCCGCCGCCAAAGATCACAAGGCCCCGGTTGGTGACTTCAATTCCATAAAGTTCCTTGCCCGGCTGGGAGGCAGCGCCGAGCTGGGCGGTGGACATGTTGAAATAGCGGGCCGTTATGGCCTTTTTTTGCGAAATGTCGATGCTGCCGATAAAGGCTCCGTCCTCACGGACAAAGGCTTTGAGGTTGCCCCCGGCATCGACCACGGCAATGTTCATGGGGATACCCTGGTTTACAGAGAAAGCCAGAGCAGTGTTGAGCACTGTCTGCGCTTCGGCCAGGGTAAGATCACCGGGTAGCTGTTTGGCTGGTGCCAAGGCGTAAGCGTTGAAGGCAACAAGTAAAAGGACAAGAAAAAGAGGCAGGATACGGCGCACGGTGCTACTCCTTAGTTGATGTTAAGGAAACAGAATTTCAACCGTGGGGGGGCGAAACCGTCACTACGGATTCGGCTCCTGATGACTGATAATAACCCTTTGTGTAAAAAAGAACAATCTCGTTTTTCTGGCTAACCGTGCTGCCGGATGTCTGCCTGTGTTTTGTCTTGATGGCGCAGTGCCGCCGCTCACGCCGATAGTGCCGCGCTGTTATTTGATTCAAGGTACCAGAATGATGATTAGTTTTAACTAACTTTATTTGACTTAAGTAACTTTTTACGCCACTGTCAGGGTATGTCGCAAACATTGCCCGTCACAACGTGGGAAGTTCTGAAGCTCACTATTCCGCAGATGGGTCTTATGCTGTGCCATCTGGCGGTTTCCATGACCGACCTGTGGATATGCGGCCAGATTGACGGCCGAATCCTCGCTGTACTTGGCGGCATCTCTCAGGTTTTCGCCTTTCTCATGCTTGTCACGTCCATGGTTGCGAGCGGCTGTATGGCTACTGTCAGCCGCGCCGTGGGGGCTGGCCTGTATTTGCGGGCTCGGCGCTATGCCGGGCTTGTCCTCTGCATATCGCTGCTTGCCGGAAGCTGCGTTGCTGCTCTGGCTCTTATGGTGCTGCGGCTCGTGCCTCTTCATGGTTTGGCTTCTCCGGATCTTGCCCCTGCCGCAACCCTGTTTGCCCAAGCCTATGCCCTGCAATTGCCGTTTTATTACAGCATGATAATTCTCAATTCCACATTTCGCGCGCACAAGATGGTATGGCTGCCCTTTGCCACCTTGTGCCTGGTGGCGCTGGTCAATTATGTGGGCAGCGTGGGCTACGGGCTGGGCCGCTGGGGCCTGCCCCCGTT
Organism: Pseudomonadota bacterium; assembly: GCA_023419375.1. Taxonomy (GTDB): domain Bacteria; phylum Desulfobacterota; class Desulfovibrionia; order Desulfovibrionales; family Desulfovibrionaceae; genus Desulfovibrio. The sequence goes on along the minus strand of JAEZYD010000060.1, from coordinate 71,796 downwards.
GGGCTATGCAGGGGTGGCGTGGTCAACCGTTGCCTCCTCTGTACTGGGCTTTACCTGCAACATTGCTCTGGCGGCGCGGCGGGGAATCATCAGCCGGGCATCCTTTGCAAGCTGGCGGTGGAACAGGGCCGCGCTGCCGAGGTTGTGGCGCATTGGCATGCCCGCTGCTCTGGGCAGCCTGGCAGGGCAGAGCGGCAGCATGGCCTTGCTGGCCTGTGTTGCAAATATGCCCGGCAATGCTGCGGAAACACTGGCGGGCATGACGCTCGGCATGCGGGTTATCAGCATGCTGTATTTTCCTGTGGCGGCGATGGGCATGACCCTTGCCATCATGACCGGGCATTTGCTGGGCGCACGGCGCAAGGCTGAATGCTACGGCATGGGCCTGCACTATGCCCGGCGGGTGGCCCTGATCGCCATTGTAGCGGCGGCGGCCCTGCTTTTGAGCAGACACGCCGTTGCGCGCTGGTTCACTCATGATCAGGCCGCCGTATCAGTGGCAGGGATTTTTCTGCTGATCGCCTGCGCAAAGCTGCCGCTGGAAGTGGTTGGCCTGCTGTTGCAGGCAGTGCTGGATGGCGCAGGGGCCACGCGACTTACCAGCCGCATTACAGCCCTGACCCGCTGGGGCATCTGCCTACCCCTGGCCTATGCCCTGACCTATCAGCTGCATTTTGGGGCCACGGGCATCTTTGTATCCATGGCCTGCGCTGAAGCAACAGGAACCCTGTGCCTGCTGTACCTGTACAGGCAAAAAAAATGGCTTGGTAGCCTGTGATCTCTTTGATATACCCTACAAGTTAACAGCATTCAAAGAATGTTAGACAGAGGTATACCAAGGAGCCGCCCCCAATGCCCGAAGCCGAAAAGCAGCTTTCGCCAGCGCTGGAAAATTATCTCGCCATTATTTTCAGGCAGGAATTTGCCGCCGGGGCCTGTAGGCCCAGCGACATTGCCGATGCCGCCGGAGTTGCCCGCCCCTCTGTAACCAACGCCCTGCGCGAGCTGGCAAAGCGCGGCTACGTGACCTACGCCCCGTACAGTCTTGTAAATCTGACTGAAAAAGGGCTTCGTGCCGGGCAGGAACTGGCGCACCGCAACATGGTGCTGAAAGACTTTTTTCAGAATGTACTGCAACTTTCAGAAGACAGAGCCGCAAGCGTGGCCTGCGAGCTGGAGCACGTCATTCCTGAGGATGTAATGCTGCGCTGGCGGCAGTTTGTGCTGTACATGCACCATACGCGGAGCGAGTGGGAGCATTGGCAGCAACAAACCGAAGCCCTGCGCGAAGAGCACGCCACAAAGCAACATGCGGCAAGCCCCAAGGCTCCGCCAGCAATCGTGCATCGCAACGAGTTTGTAAAAGACTGACCGCACCCAAAGCGGGCCTTGCGGGCTTTTGCATGCCTCAACAGGGCGATTTTCGCACCATCAGCGCTTGCGGGGCACTCTCGGCCAACCCGCTCTAGTGGAGCGAATATTCCACAGGCACCCGCACGCTAAAGCTGCTGCCGCGAACTCCGGTATCCAGACCGGCAAGCCTTGTACCCAACTGCTCCGTGGCCGAATCCAGCACGCCATGACCGCTGCCCCTGTGCAACGAGGAGCCAGTGACCTTGCCATCGTTGCCCACCTGCACCAGCAGGATGGCTGTGCCCTCGGCTCCGGTGCGCCGTGCGTGCTTGGGGTAGTTTTTATACTGTTCTATGGCCCCCAGCAGTTTGTGCAGCACGCTTGGGCTGGCTGCGCCGCCTGATTCCGCGCCGTTTTTTCCATGCCCTGCGGTTCCTTTGCCGTCTGCAACGCCCCTGGCCTGCGCCTCAACACCTGAGCCGGGGGCAGCCTCTGCGGCGGTTTGCTGCTGCGTCTGCACGGCAACGGCGGTTTGCACAGGCTTGGCCGATGCGGCCCGCTGTACATCCCGCTGTACTGCTTGTTGTGGGGGCTTGTTCGCGCTGCTCTTTTTTTTGACTGGCGAAACCATTTTTTCAGACGCCTGCGCCATATTGCTCACAGGCTGCGGCTGGGGCTGCTGCTTTTCCTGCGGCTTTAGCACCTCTTGCGGCGTGATCGCCTTCGCCGGAGCTGCCGCTCCCCCATCCGGCAGGCCTGGGGCAGCAGCGGGGCGAACGCTGGCTGCCATCTGCGCAAGCGACACCCGATAGACCTTTTCCTGCGGCAAGGAGGCCTGCCCACCCATCAGCAGGGCAAGGGCGATAAGGCCACCGTGCAACGTCAGCGAAGCCATGGTTGATCCTGAACGCAGACCGGGCAAGACTGACAGTTTTTTCATGATGTTGACCTCCATGCGTGCAAGGTCGCCTGCGGCAGGGTATTGCGGCGCCGCCGCAGGCGGGCCTGTTCTGTTATACCGTGGCTGCAAGAGCCGAAATGTATTCCCGCGCCTGTCGGCAGTCTTCCTGGTCGGGATGCCTGGCGGCTTCTTCAAGGCGGGCGCGGCGTTCGTCCGTCATGGGGTGCGCGTTGTCGGCCATTTTCTGCATCATGGCCACCACCGCCGGGTCAACGCGGCCCTGACACAGGAATGACCCCAGAACCCTGTTGCCGCGTTGTGGCTCGTTGAGCAGGGCCTCTCCCTTTTTTTTGCAGTCTGCGGCGTGTTCCGAGTCCGGCCACGCCCCAAGGGTGCCAAACAGGGCCACGGTGCAGTTTTCGATGCTCTCAAGATACCGTTTGGCATCGGCATCAGGCATGCCTTTGTCCACCCAGTAGCCCACGGCCACAAAATCATAATCGCTGGGGTTCGGGGCATCCTTTACAGGGTAAATATCGCAGTCGTGCAGGCCCTCGGCCACGGCACGGGCCACCTTTTCCGTATTGCCAGTGCGGGAGGAGTATACCACCAGAGTTTTCATTGCACATTCTCCTTGCCCAGCGCCGCACGCAGCGCCAGAAAGCGTTCTTTTACCGAGGGGATGAGCGCGCGGTTTTCGCGTCCCACATAGATGGAAAACACAACAGCGCCCGCTGCATCAAAAAACTGGATGCTGTGACTTTCCAACCCCATGAAAGGCAGGGACAAAAAAGCCATGTGGGCAATGTTGCTGCTGCAAATGTGCCCGCCCAGCGGGCAGCCGTAATCAAGGTTGAAATAGCCGCCGCCGTGCTTGCCCGCGGGGATCTGCCCCTTGATCTCCACAACGCTGCCGCCGTGGCGCATGATGAACGTGGCGAATTCCCAGGCGGTAAGGTCGGCCCATATGGCGTCAAAGTCCGCCGCTGCGGCAAAGGCCCGCATGGGCTGGGGCAGTGCTTCCGCCGCCTGAAGTTCGCTGACGCCGCAGGTTTGGGCCAGCGTGTCCAGCATGACCATTTTTTTCTCGGCCAGCAGGGCCGCTACCTTGTCTGCCAGCGTGTTGCCGTTTGCCGTTGTCATGGCGGCTTCCTTTACACCGCTTGGGCGGTGGAGTTTTTGTGTTGGGAGTTGACGCTCGGGGTATTGCCGTGCTGCTCACGGGCGGGAGTTCCCGCCTGCGGAATTTCGATGTGCTCGGGGCTGACCAGCGGTAAGCGCAGAGCTTGCCGCCCCATGCCCGCCAGCAGCTCCAGATCGTGCGTGATGAGCAGCACGCTGCGTTCCTGATGGGCCTGCCGCTCAATGGCGGCTGCAAGCCTGTGCATGTTGGCTCCGTCAAGGCCGCTGGTAGGTTCGTCCAGAATGAGCAGGGAAGGGCGCTTTGCCAGAGCGCAGGCAACCACCAGACGCTGTTTTTCCCCGCCGGAAAGCGACTGCGGATGCCGCCCCGCCAGAGGCAGCAGGCCGAATTCTTCAAGCAGCATGCGCGCATGGTCCGGGGCCTTTTGCCCGGCCAGTTCCAGACAGGTCTGCACCTCCTGCTCCACAGTGCGCATGTGCAGTTGATGGTCGGCGTTCTGCAAGACCAGGCCGCTATGGCGCATGCGTTGTCTTGCATCGCACGGTTGGTCGCGAATGAGGATTTCACCGCTCTGCTGCTGATCGAGGCCGGCAAGAATCCGGGCCAATGTGGTTTTGCCCGCTCCGTTGTGCCCAATAATGGCAGTGACGCCGCCGGGCAGGTCAAAATTGACGCCTTCATAGAGGGGCTTGCGGCCCTTGTGCGCATGGGTGAGGTTGCGGGCCTGTAGCAGCCCGTGGGCGCTGGTGCAGCCGGGCAGGGTGCGCCGTGCATCGGGAACGCGGGCCTCGCGCAGGCCGAAGCGCCGCCGCAGTTCCGCATCGTGCAGCATGGCAAAGTCGCCTTCCGCCTCAATGCGCCCCTCGCGCATCACAACAACCCTGTCCACCACGTCAGCCAGCCAGTAGAGCCTGTGATCAACCACCAGAATCGCCATGCCGCGCTCCTTGAGCTGGGCCAGCTTGAGGGCCAGTTCGGCCGTTGATTCCGGATCAAGGTTTGCCGTGGGTTCGTCCAGTACAAGGGCCTGCGGGCGCTGGGTCCACAGGGAGGCAAGGCCGACCTTCTGCTTTTGGCCTTCAGAAAGCTGATGTATGGATGATCGGCAAATTTCCTCCAGGCCAAACTGCCTGACGGCCCCGGCAACGGCATGACGCATGGTTTCAATGCCAAGGCCCTGCCACTCAAGGGCAAACGAAAGTTCGTCCTCAACATTAAGGGCAAAAAACTGCTGCTCTGGATCCTGAAACAGGGTCCCAGCCTGACGGGCAAGCTGGGGCGGGGTCTGCTCCGTGGTGGGTGTGCCGTTGACCAGCACCCGGCCTTGCAGCGTACCGCTGAAGTAGTGGGGGCACAGGCCGTTGAGCAGCCGGATGAGCGTGGATTTGCCGCAGCCGCTTGCGCCGGTGCAGAGTACGAGTTCGCCCGGCTTCACGCTCAGGCTGAGGTCGCGCACGGCAGGGCTTTGCTGGTGCGGATAGGTGTAGGTGACGTTTTCGCAACGCAGCATCAGCGCATTCCTCCAAGGCTGGTTCCGCCCAGATGCATTTGCAGCGCCAGAGCCGCCGCCAGCGCCGCACAGGCCGCAATCAGCAGCAGGGTATCGCGCAGGGCCCAATGGCAGGTTTTATAGGGGGTCATGGTTTTTCCGTAGCCCAGCCCCTTGAGTTCCGCCGCGATGCCAAGGTCTTCTGAAGTGCGCAGCGAGCGGAACAGCAGGGGAGTGAACAGCAGTCGCATGCTCTGCACCGGATGCCGTGTAATACCCCATGGTGAAAGCCTGTAGCCCCGAAGCCGCAGCGATTCCGTGACCTGCTGCACATCGGCCAGAAAGGTGGGGATAAAGCGCACCACAACTGCCGCGGGCAGGTAGATGCAGAACGGCAGCCGCATGCCGCGCAAGGCGTTGAGCAGATCCTGCACACGAGTGGAAAGCGCCATGGGCAAAACCACGTGCAGCATGGTGAGCATGCGCAAAAAGGGAACAACAAGCCCTGTAAATCCGGCTTTGTTGAGCGACGGCATGAACTGCCCCATGATCCACATGCAGCCCATTGCCATGCCGCACATGAGGGTAAAGAAAGCATATGCCCAAAGCAGCGCCTTGGGTTTGCGCAGAGAAAGCGCGTAGCACATGGAAATTTCGCAGAGCAGCAATTGCCCCTGAATGTTTGAAACAACCAGAGATCCGATTGCCGCCACCACGCTCAGGGCCAGTTTTGCGCGCGCGTCCACCTTTGGCAGCCAGCCTGCGGCGTCTGCCGTGTTATTGTCGAACAATGCCCGCATGGCGCAGCTCCTTTACAGCGTTGTACCCGGTGAACAGACCCGCCGCCGCCCCCAGATACCCCAATATGACCACCGGCACAGCCGCCATGAGCAGGGAAGGGTTTTCGCGCATGAACAGCCAGGAAATCCCCAGCGAACTGGCCCTGCTGACGATGTCGTACACGCCCACGGCCAACACCGTGCCCCATGCCCGGCTGTAGCCGCCGCCAAGGGCGACAAAGGCCTCGGCCATGAGAGCGCCCAGCAAGATGGCTGGCAGCAGGGTGATGCTGGCCCCGAGCAGCAGGGCGCTCACAAGCATGCTGACCAGCGAGAACAGCAGCAAGGTGCCTGCCTTGCGCACCCTGTAGAGCATTACCACCAGCAGGGTCGTGTAGATCAGGTTTTTCAGCAGCAGCGAAACCGGATTCATGCCGCCCCCGGCCAGGGCCACCAGAAGTGTGGAAACCTTGGCCGCTGCGGCAAAAACCCCAATGACAACGAGCTCGTGGGCGCTCCAGTATCGATGAACCAGTTCACTCATGGTGCAACTCCAATATCCGCCCTTGTACAGAAAATGAATACGAAATTCAATATCAATACTAGGGCGGATATTTGATTTAAAATTCCACACTCACCTTGATGTTGGCGTGAACCCCAGGTTCGTAAATGGCGGCATTGGGTTCAAGGCTATATTTTTGGTTAAAAATGTTCAGCACTTCGCCCACAACCATATACTGTTTTTCTTTGCCGAACTTCACGCCCAGCATGGCGTTGGCCGTTGTCCACGCATCGTTTTTGTATTCGATACGGCTGGAGCCGCTTTCGGTCTGGGTCTGGCTGGCAAAGCGGGCGTACACATCGCCGATGATATCCACGTCATCTGTAACGGAGTGGAGCGAGCGCACGCCTGCCCGGCCTGTCCATTCCGGCACGCCGGTTTTCCACGTGGTGTAGTCGCCGTTGTCATACTGGCGTTTCATCCATGTGGCGGAAACGTAGGGGGTAAAGCCAAATGGCAGGTCATAGCTGCCGCTCAGTTCCATGCCGTGGGTTTTGGCCGAGCTGACGTTGCGGTAGCGGTAGGTGGTGCTGCCGGTCTGTTCGGTGGCAATGTAGTCCGTAGCCACGGTGTAGAAAAGTGACGCATCAAGAGCCAGCCCGTGAGCGGCGTAGCGAGCGCCCACTTCCCAGTTGTTGGAGTGCTCTGGTTTGAGCGAGGCATTGGGCTCAACTGTGCCGCCGCCCATGCTGGAGATGATGTATTTCTCCTGAAGGTTGGGAACCCTGAACCCCTGCGAAAAACCGGCCCGCAAGGTCATGTCGTCAATGCCCTGCCACATGAGCGACAGGTTGAACACCGGCTGCGATTCCCACGAGCTGCCCTCGCCGCCAGCGCTGGGATTGGAATACGTGGTGGTGGGCGGGCCCATCATCTGGGATGTGGTGGTCTTGTCGCCGCGCGCGGTGTTCATGGTTGAGCGCACCCAGGTTTGGCGCACACCGTAGTTGAGGGTGAAGTCCCACGGCAGCTTGGTTTCCATGAGGCCGTACACGGCATGCGTGTCCATGTATCCCTCGTACTTGTAGTGCGTGAGAGAATTGATTTTTCTGGTCATGAAGGCGTTTATGGGAATGGACATGTTGGAATAGGTATTGGTGTCGGCATCCAGCCCGTCGCGGTTGAATTCATAGCCAGCGATGAGGTAGTTGCTTTCGCCCAGAGCCCAGTCGCTCTGCATGCTCGCGCCCCATTGCTCGTTGGTGTTGTCCGCGTAGTTGTTCATAAGCACGGATGTTGTGCCGGAGGTCGCCTCCACATGGTTGAGCATCTTTTTGTGGGTGTCTTGCCAGAAGGCGTCCAGCCGGAGCTTGGGCAGGAAGGACGTGAGGTTTCTGGCCTCCATGAAGACGGCGGCTTTTTTGCGCTCCCAGGGGGAGATATCAACGTAAAACGAATTGTCTTCCGTGGTTCCGGCCATGACATCGCTGTAAAACTGCTCATAGGAGCCGCCCAGGGTGAATTTGTCGCTGAAGTCGTAGCTCAGGAAGGCCGAGCCTGACTGCTCCTTGAACTTTGAATGCGGGGCCTCGCCGTCAGGAGTGGAAAGGTTGTGCTGATAGGTGTTGAACCCCGTGGCGCGGTACTTGAAACCCTTGTACGCGCCGTAAATGGACAGGCTTTCGTCAAAGCCCTTGGTTGAGCCGTTGTAGCTGCTGGTTATCTGCCCCTGGATGGGTTTGGTGCCGCCCTTCTTGGTGATAATGTTGACAACGCCGCCCAGCGCCTCGGAGCCGTAGAGCACCGAAGCAGGGCCCTTGATGACCTCAATACGCTCAATGATGGCCGGGTCAACGAGCAGCGGCGTGCCGTCCATGGACTTGTTTTCGGCAATTTTTTGCCCGTCAATGAGAATAAGCACGCGGGTGGGGTTTTCGCCGCGCAGGGATATGCGCTTGAGCCCCTGCGCGCCCGAATTGACAACCTGAACGCCGGGCACGTCTTCCAGAAGGCCGCCGACAGTTGTCGCTGTCGATTCCTTGATCTGTTCCTTGGTGACCACGCTCACCGACATGGGCACGTCGAGCAGTTCCTTTTCCACCCTTGAGGCAGAAACCTTGACGGTTTCCGTCTCAAGGGTCTGTGCCGTGGCAGGTGCTCCCCAGAGCAGCAGCCCAACAAGGCCCAAGGGCAGGGCTTGGGCGTTTAATTTACGCAGCAGCGACATTCTTTTCCTCCAGCATCGCCTTGAGAAAATTGAGTAAAAGTTGTGTGAGGTTTACCTGCCAGAATTGCCCGGCCAGGGTGAGCACCACCCGGCCATCATGCCATTCAAGCAGCTGGGCGCGTTGCCACTGGGCAAGCACTGGCTCCCATATTTGACCAAGAGGCAGGGCAAAACGACGCTCAAGGCCTTTTACATCCATCCAGCCCTGCTCCATACACTCGGCGATCGACCTGTAGAGGAAGTAGTGGCGCTGGGGGCTTTGCACAAAGGCCAGAGGCTTGCGCCCGTCACGCACCGCCTGCTGCCATTCTGCGTAGTTGCTGTTGTTCATGTAAAAATGTCCGCCCAGATTGCCCCCTGCGCCGGGGCCGAAAGCAAGGCAGTTGGCTGAGGCCTTGACGTACAGATTGTAAAGATTGCGCTCGCGCGAGGTACGCGCCCAGTGGCTGAGGGAAAGGCGGCGGTAGAAGGCACCTTCCATGTCTTCCACCGCTGCTGCGTACATGGCCGACTGAAGGGGAATATCCGCCGTGGGGGCGATTTTGCCCTGTTCTATGCCGCGCCCAAGCGGGGTCTGGCGGTACACATTGAGCTGGTAGCAGTCCGCGCCGTCAAGGTTGAGGGACTGGGCAACGGCAATGTCCTCGCGCCAGAGTTCCAGCGTCTGGTTGGGGAAACCGTAAATAAGGTCAACAATGACAGCGGCCTGATCGTAGCTCAAAAGCTGCTCAAGGCCGCGCTCCATGTCTTCGCGCGATCCCAGCCGCCCCATGGACTGCCGGATGGAGGTATGGAAGCTCTGCACACCCAGCGAAAAGCGGTTTGCGCCGCCTTCAAGGCAGGCTTCCATTTTACGAGGCCCGAAATTGGTGAGCCTGCCTTCAACCGTGATTTCGCAGTCGTTGGCCAGCGGCAGCGCCTCGCGCACGCCTTCAAGAATGCGCTGGAGGTCTTCCGCTTCAAGGGCTGTGGGGGTGCCGCCGCCAAAATACACGGCGTGAACGGGCGTGCTCTGCACGGCCTTGCGCTCACGCCACAGTTGCAGCTCCGCCAGCAGGGCATCGGCATACAGGCGGCTGTCGCTTTCGTGATAGGCCTTGTTGTAAAAACCGCAGTACAGGCAGTGCGTCTGGCAAAAGGGCACATGGATGTATGCCACGGTTTTGCCCTTGAGGGGCGAGGTCAAAAGCAGATCCATATGGCTCTGCATGCTCTCCGGCTCAATCATGTTGCCGCCGGTGCCGGGGTGCATGGCGATTTTGGCGTCAAAGGCGTGCGAGAGGGCGCATACGCCTTCTTTGGCAAAAAAAGCGGAGAGGTCTTTGGGCGCGCGCCCTGACGCCGCCGATGTCTTGCCTGGATCGGGCATTTCGTAAATCTTCTGGTTTGGCTGGGGCTGCATGGACGTTCCTCGATTGCAAATAAAAGTTAGTCTTAACTAATTCTGTTAACTTCAATTAATTAAATTGAAAAAGAATGTCAATACCAGCTTGAAAAAAGCTCGACAATTCGTGGAAGGCACAGGGCTGCCAATGAAAAAGAAGTGAATAGCTTGAAGGCAAGGCAGGAAGTGCGCTGGCTGCAATATTTGCGGAAAAAAGGACGTGATTGCGGTGGGTGGAATTGAAAAAAGAATCCCTGCATTTCGCCGGACGGCGCTGCCGCAACATGTCGCGCAGGGTATCGGACTTAATGTCTTCGGAAAGCACACCTGCGGGGCAATAACCCACGGGTATGTCTGCGGCCTTGCGCCGCAACTGCTTGTTGCCAGGGTGGGGTTCAGATATACACAGGCTGAATGTACTACTTGCAGAGTACCCTCAGGAACTCGATGGGGAAAAGCGCAAAACCCATTTTGCATTGCGGCGAAGTCTGCTTATGGCCGCAACCTTGGAGCAAAAAATGAAAACGCGTGTGGAACACGATTTTCTTGGCGAAATGAAAATTCCTGCCAATGCCTATTACGGCGTGCAAACCATGCGGGCAGTGCAGAATTTTAGCATTTCTGGCCGCACAATTTCCCAATGCCCTTCGCTGATAAGGGCTTTGGCTTACGTAAAAAAGGCTGCGGCTCTTGCCAATGCGGAACTGGGCGCATTGCCTGCAAACATAAGCAAGGCCATCTGCGCCGCATGCGATGAACTGCTGGCGGGCAAGCTGCACGACCAGTTTCCGGTGGACACCATTCAGGGTGGGGCAGGAACCTCTACCAACATGAACGCCAATGAGGTTATTGCCAATCGCGCCCTGGAGATCATGGGGCATGAAAAGGGCGATTACCAGTATTGCCACCCCAACAACCACGTCAACTGTTCCCAATCCACCAATGACGCCTATCCCACGGCCTTCAGGCTGGCTCTGTATGCCGAGCTTACCAACCTCATGGAGCACATGCGGTATATTCAGGGCTGCTTTGCGCGCAAAGGCGTGGAATTCGCCGACGTGGTAAAGATGGGCCGCACCCAGTTGCAGGACGCCGTGCCCATGACGCTGGGCCAGGAATTTTCGGCCTACGCGACTACAATCGGCGAAGATATTCTGCGCGTTGAAAAAAATCGTAAGCTGCTTCTTGAAATCAACCTTGGGGCCACGGCCATCGGTACCGGAATCAACGCGCCTTCAGATTATTCGCGCATTGTCTGCAACCATCTCAGCAATCTTATCGGGCTTAATGTGGTGACGTCAGACAACTTGATTGAAGCCACATGGGACACAGGCAGTTATGTGCAGATTTCGGGCGTGCTCAAGCGCTTTGCCGTCAAACTTTCAAAAATCTGCAATGATCTTCGGCTGCTGTCTTCAGGGCCGCGCACGGGCATTAACGAGATAAACCTGCCGCGCCGCCAGCCGGGTTCATCCATCATGCCCGGCAAGGTCAATCCCGTCATTCCCGAGGTGATCAACCAAATATGCTTTGACGTCATTGGCAAGGACATGACTGTAACCATGGCCGCAGAGGCGGGACAACTTGAGCTGAATGTCATGGAGCCGATAATCGCCCACACGCTTTTTCTGGCGGTGGAACGGCTGGGCATCGGATGCAGAACGCTTGGGGAAAAATGTGTGGAAGGTATTACCGCCAACAGGGAACGCTGCCTGGAACTCGTAATCAATTCCATCGGTATCGTGACCAATCTTGTGCCGGTTATCGGGTACGAAAAATCGGCGGCAATCGCCAAAGAAGCTTTGGACACCAACAAATCCGTTTCTGAAGTGGCGCTTGCGCATGGCGTGATGACTGCGGAGCAACTTGAGAAACTGCTTTCGCCCGAAAGCATGACCCGCCCAAGCCGCGCGCACCTGTAGAGCACAACCTTGCGGTAATGCTGCGGGGCAATCTGCTGCGTCAGACAATAAAAAGCCGCGCTGTCCTGCGCGTTGCCGCGTTGTGCATGGAGAATATGGGGATCTACCGCAAAGGCGGGGCATGGTGCCCCCATGTGGGGAAAGGCAAGTCAGAATCGCTTGAACTGAACGGAAGTCTGAAAAGAAGAAAGCCCGCTAAGCTGCCAGCTTAACCACAGTAATTAATTTAAGGACTGATACACGTTTTAACGCAGGAATTTCATCAACAGGAGCGCAATTGCGGTAGAATATATATCGTGTTTATTCGGCACGAGCATTGCCAGTCAAAGCCCTGTTCTCTGTCGCTACCCGATCGCGACCATGCTGCTTGGCTTTATAAAGGGCCTCGTCTGCCCGTTTAACCATGGTGTCTGCCGTATCACCTAAGCGATAGCTGGCAACCCCAAAACTACAGGTCTTTTTGCCTACAACAGGAAAAGAATGCTTTGCAACGGCTGCCCGTATGCGCTCGGCCAGAGCAAAGGCATCATTGAGCTCAACCTTGGGGCAGATGACAAGAAATTCTTCTCCGCCCCAACGTCCTGCGGTATCGGTATCGCGGGTCATTCTACGCAGGATTGTGGCGAATTCATTGAGCACGCTGTCTCCAACCAGGTGCCCATGAGTGTCATTGATCAGTTTAAAGTGGTCAATGTCTGCCATGATAATGGCAAAGGGATTGCCCAACCGTTCAGCGCAGGCTATTTCGCTGGTAAAAACCTCATCAAGCTTGGCTCTGTTGTACAGTCCTGTCAGCCGATCGGTAACGGCTATTTTTTCAAGATTGCTGTGCGCCTGAGAGAGATCGGCGTTGATAGCATGCAGCTTGTTTTCCCGATTTTTGATAACGCCAACGAAATACCTTAATGCACTGGACATTTCTCCAATCTCATCATTGCCAGCAATCTCGATGGGGCCTCCGCCTCCCTGCGCATGATCGGTCATGGCAGTGCGCAAGGCGGTGAGCCTCAGTATGACGCTCCGGTTGATGTACAGCAGCATAAGAATGGACACCAAGAGAGTAAATGCAACCGATCCTGCCAGCAATCTGGATGTCTTATTAATGATGTCGGCTACCTTGGTGTTTCGTCCGTCAACTTCGTTCTGCGTTATTACAAATAGATCGGTAGCGGCAATGACTAGACTGGAAGATAGTATTTCAGCCCTATTGACCATTCCCACTTCTGCTTGCTCAGCTTCCAGAAGCTGCAAGCGTCTCTTCGCAAAGTTTGGTGAGGTGTCTGCGTTTTCGGCAAGCATCTTTCGCAAAGGAGAAAGGCGGGCCTGCATGTTTGGCGTCATGCGCCCATACTGGACCTCAGCTTCGTGCCATAAATCGTCAAGACGTGTTGCCAGACCTTTCAGCTGTGACCTGTTTTTGTAACCTAAGATGGCTATGGAGTTAGACACAAGGGCATTCGCAACGTCCGTCCATGCAGCAATCGGCAGCCAGTCGGGAGCCTCATGCCGTACTGCGCCCCTCAAGATACAGCTCTGCGCGCGAATTTCCTCTCCCAGCTTGACCATCATATTCCATCTTGCCTGAATTTCGGATTCGGCATCAATGCGGTGGCCAACAACTTCGGCCAATCTGGCAAAATGCTGGCGAAGCAATTCGCGAGTGGCGCGAATGTCTTCGATAATTGCGGAGTCTGCCCCCAATGAAGAAAACGACTGGATGAGATTTTCGAGCGAGGCAAGCTTGTCGTCGGCCTCACCCATCTTGGTTGCGAGAGTAAAGTGATTGTCGATCTTGCGGAAAGTGGGCCCAATGAAGGCAATCCGCTGGCTCTCGTGCGACAGACGGGACGCGGCAACAAGCCGGGGAACTTCAGAATGGGCAGTCCAAGAGAATTGTTGACCAACTTGATAGAGTGCAAAAAAGCCTGCAAGACTGACCAGTGTTGTGGCAGCTACGACCGTCAGCAAGCCTCCTATCAGGCGAAACGCAATTCCAAATCGGCTACGAGTCATGGCGTGTTTGGTTCTCTAGCGTATTGGGGGGGAGTAGAGCAGCCCACCTCTGGACCATAGTTCGTTTTGGCCCCGCTCCATTCCCATCGGCGTATCCGGGCCGAGGTTGCGGGCAAATACTTCACCATAATTGCCAACAGCGTGGATGATTCGCATGGCCCAGGCCTTGTCCAGTCCCAGTGCTTTCCCCATGTCCCCTTCGAGGCCGAGTAGTCTACGAGTTTCCTGATCAGTGCTATTGACAAAACTGTCAGTATTCGAAGAGGTGATGCCCTTGTCTTCGGCAGTAATCATCACCAGCATCGACCAGCGCACAATGTTGAACCACTGCGGGTCATCATCACGCACAGACAAGCTCAGAGGCTCTTTAGAGACAACTTCCGGCAGGAATACAAAATGTTCTTTAGGTGCTCCGCTCGCCAGGCGGGTCGTCGCCAAAATAGTTTTGTCTGCTGTCAGTAGGTCACACTTTTGAAGAAAGAAACCTTCCATCAGAGTTTTGGCCGACTGAAAAGGGATTAGGGTGAGATCCGGATATGTGGTCTTGGCCAATTCTTGCATGTTTTGCAGTGTTGTTGTGCCGTCACGTACACAGACCTTGGCAGGGCCGAACGACTTGAGATCCGTGGCTCCTGAGCCAGCATGAGCAAGAAAGCCCTGGCCATCGTAAAGCACAGGTTCGGTAAATCGAATACCTGTACCCGCCTCGCGGCTCAGAGTCCAGGTGGTGTTGGAAGACATGACGTCAATTGCGTTGCCAACAAGTGCGGCAGCACGGGTGCTTTCGGTTATCGGAACAAAATGTACAGCTTCCGGATCACCCACAGCGGCAGCAGCGATTGCCCTGCACATATCTGTCCAGAACCCAGTCCACCTGCCGTTAGATTCGAGAATGGCAAGCCCCGGCAGGTTGGCATCTGATATCCCGCATCGCACCTCGCCAGATTGCCTGACACGATCAAAAACTTCACCGGCTTGCAGAGTCGTTGCACCAAGGCTAACCACAATGCTGCAAAGGGCAATGATCTGAACACACCATTTCATGTCAGAACCCTTTCGGGCAGTCTGATGTCCAATGCCTTCAGTGATCTTTGGAATAAGCTGAAGGCTGCTGAGGTGGGGAATACGTGTGCGCTTTCTTTAAACATCATAGCAAGGTTTTCCCTGTGGGGCCCGATTCAATGTTGCTAAGCTGTTAGAAATATCTTTTGCTGGTGCAAGATTATGTGAGAGAGTCGCAGAGAATAAAAGTTAAGCCCCGTAAGGCTGTTAGAGCTTTACGGGGCTTTATGAGAGTAGTCAATGGTGCCGAGGGCGGGACTCGAACCCGCACGAGAATCCTCACTACCCCCTCAAGATAGCGTGTCTACCAGTTCCACCACCTCGGCGCGAGAAGATGTACTACGGTAAACTGAAACACTTGGCAAGCTTTTTTTTCAAAAAGTTATCAAGACTTGCGCTTGAAGGTTGATACAGGTAGATTTTTTCGTTCATGAGAGGTGAGTATGGATGAGATTGTTCAAAAGTTTTTGCGCGGCACAGGGCCTGTGCTGTGCGTGGATATAGGCAGCGGCACTCAGGATGCCCTTTTGGCCCGTCCCGGCCTTGAGTGCGAGAACTGGCCGCGCTTTGTATTACCAGCCCCGGCACGGCTGGTGGCCCAGCGCATCCGCGAGCTGGCCCTGCTCAAACGTAATATCTGGCTTTACGGCGCCAACATGGGCGGCGGCTTTACCCAGGCCATCAAGGAACACCTTGCAGCGGGCCTTTCTGTCAGCGCAACCGCCGCGGCCACGCGCGGCATTCATGATAATGAAGAAGTCGTGCGCAGCATCGGCGTTGAGGTGCGTTCCAATTGCCCCGAAGGCAGTGTGCCGGTTTTTCTCACCGATTATTCGCCGGAATTCTGGGGCGGGCTGCTGCGCCATGCCGGGCTGCCCCTGCCGCATCTGGTGCTGACCGCTGCGCAGGATCACGGCTTTCATACCCACGGCAACCGTCAGGCGCGCATGCGCGCGTGGACGGAGCTGCTGGGCGCATCTTCCGATCCCCGGCGCTGGATATACGAAACGCCGCCGCCATCTCTGACGCGCCTTGTGCCCCTGCATGATAAAACAGGCGGCCCGGTCGCGGACACCGGGGCCAGTGCGCTGCTCGGCGCATTGTGCGACAAGGAAGTGATGGACCGCAGCTATCGGCAGGGCATCACGGTCATCAACGTGGGCAACGGGCATACCGTGGCCGCGCTAGTATATAAGGGACAGGTGCGCGGAATTTACGAGCACCACACCGGCATGCGCACTCTGGAGCAGTTGCTGGGCGATCTTGAACAGTTCCGCAAGCACTGGCTGCCCACAGAAGAGGTACAGGCTTCCGGCGGGCACGGCACGGCTTTTGGCCCGTATTGTGAAGAAGCCGGCGGCTACGAACCAACCTATATCACCGGGCCAAAGCGCGCGCTGCTGCAAGGGCAGGGGCGTTTTCTGGCCCCGCACGGCGATATGATGATCGCCGGATGTTTCGGCCTGATCTGGGGATGGGCGCACACCCGGGCCGGAGAGTAGCTTTTTGTTCCCGCCACGGCGGGTGAATACGCATTATAAGCTGGCGCGCCTCGGGGCGTAGCGGCATGAAGCTGAGGAGGCGGCATGGAATTCTTTGATGAGGCGGAGTGTTGGAGCAGGGATCAGATTGAACAGACCCAGCTTTCACGGCTGAGAAGCACAGTGGCGCAGACGCGCAAGTGCGACTTTTACCGTGAGCGCCTGGACGAAGCGGGCGTCGGGCCGGATTCCATCCGTAGTCTGGACGATCTGCGGCGCATCCCCTTTACCACAAAGCAGGATCTGCGTTCCCAGTACCCCACGGGGCTTTTGTGCGTGCCGCAGTCCGAGATCGTGCGCATGCACTGCTCCAGCGGCACCACCGGTTCGCCCGTGGCCATCTGCCACACCCAGAACGACATCAATTCCTGGGCCGACCTCATGGCGCGCAGCATCCACATGGTTGGCGTGCGTCGGGACGACGTTTTTCAGAACATGTCCGGCTACGGGCTGTTCACGGGCGGCCTTGGCATCCATTTTGGCGCGGAGCGTCTGGGCTGCATGACCATCCCCGCCGGGGCTGGCAACTCGCGCCGCCAGATCAAGCTTGCCAAGGATTTCCGCACCACGGTTGCCCACATTCTGCCTTCATACGCCCTTATTCTGGGTGAACACCTGCGCAACATGGGCGAAGACCCGCGCCAGTTCCCCTTGCGTATCGCCCTTGTGGGCGCGGAGCCGTATACCGAAGAATTCCGCCGCCGCATCGAAGACCTTTTTGACATGAAGGCCTACAACTCCTACGGCCTGTCTGAAATGAACGGCCCCGGCGTTGGCTTTGAATGTCTGCATCAGGCGGGCATGCACCTGTGGGAAGACGCCTATATTCCTGAAATCGTCGATCCCGAAACTGGCGAACCCATGCCCGAGGGCGAAGTGGGCGAACTTGTCATGACCTGCCTGTGCCGCCAGGGCATGCCCATTCTGCGGTACCGCACCCGCGATCTTACGCGCTTCTTGCCGGGCGAATGCGCCTGTGGCCGCAAGCACCGCCGCATAGACCGCATTCTTGGCCGCGCGGACGACATGTTCATCATCAAGGGCGTCAATATCTACCCCATGCAGATTGAGCAGGTCATCATGACCTTTGCAGAAGTGGGCCAGAGCTACCTGATCCTGCTTGAGAACGATGGCCTTGGCGATGTGATGCGCGTGCAGATTGAAATCCGCGACGAGCATTTTGTAGAAGACATGCGCGTGCTGCAAAACCTGCAAAAAGCCATTGCCGCGCGCCTGCGCGACGAAATCCTCATCACGCCCAGGGTGGAGCTTGTGGAAAGCAACAGCCTGCCGCGTACCGAGGGCAAGGCCGTGCGTTTGCAGGATATGCGCAACAAAAACTAACAGCGACCGGAGAGCCGCATGGATTTTCTGCCTTTTCCCCTGGCTTCATTGTTGGCCGGGGCGTTCATAACGCTGCTGTGCTTTGTGCTGCTGCTCAACATTTTTGGGCTGCCCGCCAACTGGGTGCTGCTGGGGCTTGTGGCGTTGTGGAAGGTGGTGCATCCCGGCGCGACCTCCATGGATGTCTGGTTCTGGATCATGATGGTGGGCATAGCCCTTGTGGGCGAAGCCCTGGAAATGGGCATGCAGATACTCAAGGCCAAACGCTATGGCTCCAGTTCTTCCGGCACATTTGCGGGGATGATTGGGGCCATAGCGGGGGCCATTCTGCTTGCGCCGCTCTTTTTTGGGCTTGGGGCGCTTATCGGCGCGCTGGCTGGGGCGTGGACAGGCTGTTTTGTTGTGGAGCACCTCAAGGGGCGCCCCCTGCGCGAGGCTCTGGACGCGGCCTTTGGCGCCATGATGGGCCGATTCCTCGGCACCGTGTGCAAGTGCGGCGCAGGCGGGGCCATGCTGGCTCTGGCTGCCGGGCGTATCTGGCCCAAGCTACCGCCGGAGCTTTCCCCGGCTTTTTCTCCCGAAGCTCCCACGCAGGTCTTGCTGACACTGCTGCGGGGCCTGTGTTGAGGTTATGATGCTGCTGCAAGGTCTTGAAGTTGTATTGGTCAAAACGCGCTTTCCTGAAAACATAGGCATGGCTGCCCGCGCCTGCGTCAATATGGGCTGCCCCACATTGCGCCTTGTTGATCCGGAACGGTGGGACAGGGAAAAGGCGCGCCCTCTGGCTACACCCAAGGGGCAGGATATTCTGGATGCCGTGGAAGTGCATGAAGACGTGGCGCAAGCCGTAGCCCAAAGCGCACTGGTGTTTGGCACCACCGCGCGTGTGGGCGGCTGGCGTCAGGCCCTGCTCTCGCCGGAGCAGGCCGCGCACGAAGCCGCTGCCGTGCTCGCCAAGGGCGAGAAGGTTTCCTTTGTTTTTGGCCCGGAAGACCGGGGCCTCAATAATGATGAAATCATGCACTGCCACCGTTTGGTTACTATCCCTACGGATCCGGCTGCCAGCTCCCTCAATCTCGCCCAGGCCGTGCTGCTGCTCAGTTACACCTGCGCCAATGCCGTGCGTGCCCTGCAACACGGCGAAAGGCAGATAGAAATGCCGCGCGGCGGCAAGGTGGCAACTGCGGCAGAGCAGGAGCGCTTGGTGGAATCGCTTAAGGATGTGTTGCTTCGTCTTGATTATCTGCACGGTGACAACCGTGATTATTTTTTGATGCCCTGGCGCAGGCTTATTAGTCGGGCAGGACTGTTGCGGCACGAATATGATGCCCTCATGGGACTGTGCCGTCAGGTACGTAACAAGCTGCCAGACTGATTTTTTTTATGCAGGCTTTTCAAAAGCCCGTTCTTGCTCCCCATGCATGGCACAATGCTGTGAGGACGCAGGAACGGGCTTTTTTTATTGAGTACAATGCTGACTTGCAACTTTTTTCATTTTTTTCCGTCAATGGGCAATGGCCGTTAGCAACGCTCAAAGCCTGACTAATTGAAAAAAATTTCACAAGTATTTTGGCGGTAATCTTGATCTAACGCTCCAGATTTAAACGTGAATTTTTTTCTACGTAAAAGGCAAACAAGTTGAACCCATTGACCATGTTTGAGTATCTGATACTATATACGTATATTTTGCGTTATCTGTTTTGTGCAGGAAAAATCGTTTTCTCGTAATTAACTTGCTTTGCGGCCTATTAATTTTTTTAACCATGCCGTTAAGGAGAGTGAAGATCACTTAATCTCTAATGAAGCTGGCCGTAAGCCCCGTGCAGAGTTTTGCACACAGCGGGTGAGCGTTGGCGGCTGGTTCTGCACCGGCCACATGGCGTTATGATACGGTAAATTTTGTGGTGGACGTTTCTGGCAAGGAGAATGGCATGCGTTGGACTATTGCGCACACATATGTCGGATCGCTATTCGGCGCGCTGATTACATGCTGTGGCGTTGTGCTTTTTGTCTCAATCTACTTTATGAAAGTTCCGATCGAAGACGAACTGAACAAGGGCATCGTAAGGATGCAGCAGGTCATCAGTTCCGCCAATGAAACCACAGCTCAAAAGTTTTTACAAAGCGCTGATCTTATTGCTGAAGACGATGATTTTGCCAAGGCAGTCGCTGAAAAAAATACGGACGCGGCGGTCAAGCTTGGCTCAGTGCTGATGAAAAAGGCCGGGTCGGATTTTATGACCATCACCGATGAAAAGGGGATAGTCATAGGCCGCGGGCATTCCAAAAAGCACGGCGACAGCGTTACCAATCAGGAAACCGTGGTTATTGCCCTCACAGGCAAGCCCGCCGTGGCCGTGGTGGCTGGCACAGAGGTGCCGTTCACCATCCGCGCAAGCTTTCCTGTAATGCACGATGGCAAGATTGTGGGCAGCGTGTCTATTGGTACCTCGCTTGTGACACCCGCATACCTTGATTGGCTCAAAAAGCTTTCTGGCGTCAACGTCACCATTTTCAAGGGTGATACGCGCGTCATGACAACCATCACCATGGAGGATGGCAAACGCGCCATCGGCACCAAGCTGCAATCGCCTGAAATCCTCAAGGCCGTGCTTGAGCGTGGGGAAACGGTTTACTCCCATAACAACATCCTTGGTATTGATTACAATTCTGCCTACTGGCCGGTCAAAGATGCCAATGGCAAAATCGTGGGTATGTGGTTTGTGGGTATGCCCATTGATGAACTGCAGCGCCTGGAGCGCGTGGCCATAAGCAATTCCATCTGGATTGGCGTGGGCCTGCTGGTCTTTCAGCTGATTCTTTCCCTGGTTTTAGGTATCAAGATCAGCGCCCCCATTCGCAAAATAACCGCCTATGCGCAGGCTGTGGCCGATGGCAACAACGAAGCGCAGCTCGACGTATACAGCCGTGACGACATGGGCCAACTGGCCGATTCCTTGCGCACAATGGAAGATAATCTGCGTAAACTGGTGCGCGATGCCAGCGAAAAGGCCGAGGAAGCCCACAAGATGGGCGAAGAAGCCAAGCTCGCCATGGAAGAGGCCCGCGTTGCCCAGGCGCAGGCGGAGCAGGCCAAACGCGAGGGTATGATCAGCGCTGCCGCCCAGATAGAAGAGGTAGTGGGGCAGCTGAACGCCTCCATCAATGATATTTCCGAGCAGGTGGAAAACACCAGCGGTGCTCTTGACCATGCCGCAAGCCGATTGGCGGAAACCGCAACCGCCATGGAAGAAATGAATTCCACGGTGCTTGAAGTCGCCAAGAATGCTGGTGGGGCGTCTGATATCTCCAACGCCGCCAAGCGCAAGGCAGAGGTGGGCTCCGAGATTGTGTCCAGGGCTGTAGTGGGTATTCAGGAAGTGCAGCGGCAATCGCAGGCCCTCAGGGACGGCATGACCCAGCTGGACGACCACGCCAAGGCCATCAGTCAGATCATGGGCGTTATTTCCGATATCGCGGATCAGACCAACCTGCTGGCCCTGAACGCGGCCATCGAAGCCGCCCGTGCGGGCGAGGCCGGGCGCGGTTTTGCCGTGGTGGCTGACGAAGTGCGCAAACTGGCGGAAAAGACCATGTCTTCCACCACCGATGTGGGCAACGCCATTGCGGCCATCCAGCAAAGCGCCGGGCAGAGCATTCAGCAGGTGGAAAAGGCCGTTGGCAACATTTCTGATGCCACGGAGTATTCCAACAAGTCTGGCGAAGCCCTGAAAGAAATCGTCGGCATGGTGGATCAGACCGCCGATGAAGTGCGGGCCATTGCCGCCGCGAGTGAGCAGCAGTCCGCCACCAGCGAAGAAATCAACAAGTCAGTCGCCGATGTTAACCACATTGCGGCCAGCACTTCGCAATCCATGCAGGTCGCCATGAAGGAACTGGAATCCCTGCGCGCCCTGGCCCGCAGCCTCATGGATCTTATCGAACATATGAAGAAGGCCTAAGCCCCAGCGGCTTAACCGCCATAACGCGCAAAGGCTCTGTTCCCTGAGGAACAGAGCCTTTGCTTTGTGAAGTAGGCGTTTTCCGCACAATCCGGGCTGTCAGGGCAAAAAGGGATTGCAGCGCATGTCGCCTCCTCCCGGTTCCC
This sequence comes from Pseudomonadota bacterium, assembly GCA_023419375.1. Taxonomy (GTDB): domain Bacteria; phylum Desulfobacterota; class Desulfovibrionia; order Desulfovibrionales; family Desulfovibrionaceae; genus Desulfovibrio. The sequence continues at coordinate 50,027 of JAEZYD010000060.1, read as the reverse complement.
ATGCGATATTTCTGCTAACGTGCTCCCGCCTTGGTCTATTTCCGCAGAATTGTTTTCAATGTTTCAGCTTCTGCCCCGTTGCAGTTTTTAAGAAACTGCTCAAGGCGGGCTTGAACGGCTGGGTGCCTTGGGGCGAGGTCGTACAGTGAGGCCGCCGCCGCTGCGCTTCCGGAAAATGTGTCGTCATTGCGCAGCCCTTCTGAATTCAGCTTGGCGTAGTGCAGGGCCGCGCGGATAATGGCATCCAGAAATTCATTGCTGCCAGAGGCCATAAAGGCGGCCCAATACATCTGCAATACGGATTTTTCAGAATAGATATCCCAGTTAATCAACTGGGCGGGGCTATGCTGAATTTGCTGAAGCAGCAGTTTTTCATCCGGTTGCAGCAGGCTGGCAAGCAGCTCTTGTTCATCAGGCAATTGCGCAAGATGGGCCATCCAGGCCAGAGTGCGCCGTCCATCGCGGCTCAGACCTGCCTGGGGCGGCAACAGGCGTTGCCGGGCAGACGGATCATCGCGCAGCACCTGCGCCAGAAAGGTTGCCAGCATGATCTGCTTGAGGCTGTCTTTCAGCACTCCTTGCGCATCAAACGTGCGCAAAATGCCTGGCAGCGTCTCGGCGCGGCGGTTCTGGTAATAATACTCCAGGTCATTGGCATAAAAGGACAAGCCCTTGGAAATGGCAAGCGCATTGCACGGGCGCGGCAATACAGCGGGCAGCAGACAGGCAAGGGTTGCCGCCATAAGCAGAAAAACCGCGAAGCGGGCAGGGGGAGTAACAACTTTCATGGGCGGGTGTGGGTTAATCAAAGTCGGCAAGCAGGGCATCCAGCCCCAGCACATTGGGTGAACTTTCGCGCAGGCGGTTCAGCAGGCGCACGCGGGCTTCCAGCAGGTGGGGGGAGGACACGCCGTTGCGGATGGAACTGTGCGCCTCCAGAAAAGCCGCCAGATTGTCGCAGACCTTAACAAGCTGGCCGTCCTTGGGGTCCAGATCGTCCCGGTTGCATGCGGCAAGAGCCTGAAAGCCCTCAACGGCGCGAACAATGCCGTTTTCGCGCACGCATTCCTGAAATTCGGAACCGACAGCCGCGCCAAGGTAGTATTCAATGCGCTCCACCAGGGAGGTGAAGCCCTCGGCGCGCAAGGGGCCATACACGCGCCGTTCCAGCTCTTTATCCTCGTATTCCTTGATGATTTTGGGCAGGTCTGAAATGGACTGCTTGACCGGCGAGATAATGTCGCGGGTGAGCACTTCCGGCAGATCGTGGAACAATCCGCAAAAAAAGTTGTTGTTGGCGCGCGCGGGGCAGGCATCGACGGCAAGGCTGAAACAGTAGGCGTAGCTGGCCACAATAAACATGTGCCCGAGAACAGACGTGGCCGGAATGCGCGGGGCCTGCGTCCAGCGCACCTGAAAGCGCAGCTGCCCGCACAGGTTGGCAAGGCGCGAGAGGGCCGTGCCCTGGCTGCGCATGGAGGCAAGGCCGCGCAAATCCGTGAACGTATCCAGCCGGTCGGGAAACGACTGGCCTATGTCGCCCATTTCATCGTCAAACGGCGCGTTGAGCGGCTCTATGAGCCTGAATTCCCACTGCGAGGCAAAGAGGTGGGCAGCAGTAAGAATGCGGCGCGCAAGCGTGTCGTCATCCGGGCTGGTGTGCCACTCGCGCATGCGTTCCCAAAAGGGGCCAAGGGGCGCAAGCGAAGGCTCAAGCCTGTCGAGCACGTGCTCGGTCAACTGGCGGAACTGCTCGGGGTTTTCCTTGATTCTATAGTAGATGGGAGGCTTGATGTCTGTGATGATGAGCCGGTAGAAATAATCAAACAGCCCGCCTTCAATGATTTCTGTTGCAAGCGCCGTGCGTTCCGGGTCTGTCATGTGGCGGGAGTTTTCGTGCCAGAGCACGCAGGCCAGGAGCATTTTGTGGGCCTGCTTGTCAATTTCAAGCAGTTCCACTGGCCGCAGCTTGTCATTCCAGCGTAACAGGTACGCGCCGGAAAAAATAAGCTGTAGAAGATTCTTGCGAATTACAGGCATGAAAAGCCTCCCCAAAAATGGCTGCGCAAAAAACAGTTTGCACTATAGGGCGGAGTGGGGTAAAGCTCAAGAGCTTCAACGCTGTTGCCGGGAAAAAGCCGCATATGCCAAGGGCATGTGAGGTCGCGCCCCGATTGAGATGAGCGGTTGCGCATGCAGCCTGCGAGTTCTGGTGCTGCGGTGTACCGTCAGAGTCGTCAGTTTTTTGTCCCCAATGGGGATGAATGCTTGACAGCTATTGGCGTTTATAGTATTGAAGCTGCCTTTACTGCGATATTGTCGTCATCCCGTTCGACGGCACATCGCGCAACGGATCTTTTTGCTGCCGTTATGGCCGCTGATATTTGCAGATGTGAGGAGTCACTCCGATGAAGACGTTCAGCCCCACCCCCAAAGACATCAACCGTGAATGGTTCGTGGTTGACGCTCAGGATCAGGTGCTCGGTCGTCTGGCCAGCCAGATAGCCCACCGCCTGCGCGGCAAACATAAGCCCGAATTCGCTCCCCATATGGATAACGGTGACTTTATCGTGGTTGTTAACTGCGAAAAGATTAAAGTTACCGGTAAAAAGATGACTGACAAAAAGTACTACCGGCACTCTGGCTGGGTGGGCGGCCTCAAGACCACCCAACTCGGCGACATGCTGGCCGACAAGCCCGCCCGCGTGCTGACCGCTGCGGTGCGAGGCATGCTGCCCAAGAATCGTCTGGGCCGCGCCATGCTGAAGAAACTGAAGATTTACGCCGGGACCGAACATCCGCATACGGCCCAGAATCCCCAGCCGCTGACGCTGCCGCATTAAGGAGTAAAGAGCCATGAGCGAGAAATTTGAATACGGCACTGGCCGCCGCAAGACCGCTACGGCCCGTACCCGCATCTACGCCGGTTCCGGCGGCATCACGGTGAACGGCCGCAACTTTGAGGATTATTTTCCTCGCAAGACCCTGCAGATGATCATCCGTCAGCCCCTGGTTCTTGCCAAGCTGTCCGACAAGTTTGACATCCGCGTGAACGTTGCTGGCGGCGGCGTTACCGGTCAGGCCGAAGCCGTGCGCCACGGTATTTCCCGTGCGCTGCTTCTGGTTGACCCGGCCCTGCGCCCCATGCTCAAGAAAGCTGGCTTCCTTACCCGCGATGCCCGCAAGAAAGAACGTAAAAAGTACGGCCTGCGCGCTGCCCGCGCCCGGTACCAGTACTCCAAGCGTTAATATGCCTTTATGGAAGCCCTCTCTATGGGAGGGCTTCCTCTTTGCCTTTGAGCGGGTCGCATGTCGGCCCGCTTTTTTTGGCGGAGTTCCCGAGCAGTTTTGTAGGAATGCCCGGGCGCTCTTGCTCCAATCCCGGCTGCTCTGCGGAGTGCCGCATCTGTGGTGGTGTTATGGAAAACGACAATACTTCAAAATTTTCTTCCGCATCTGATGTGTTGCCGATGCTGGATTATGCCTACACCCATGAGCAGACGCAGGCCACTACCGGCTATTTTTCCTGTGTTCCGCCTGAAGATCTGGATTTTGACCATGCTTTGGAACGGCTTAAAGCCGCGCCGATGGACGACTTTTTGCACCTGCATCTGCTAAAGCTTCTCGCAGGCAAGGCGCACGATGAGCTGAACCTTCTGGCTGCCAGTTGCTATGATGCGGCCAGCAACAGGTTTACCCGTCCAGTGCTGGCGGCCCTGCTGGCTGAGTGCGCCTTGCTCGGCGCGGAATCGTCAGAAAAGGGCCAAGGTTTTTGCACGTCCTTTCCGCCTGATGCCGCAGAGCGGCTGGCAGCCTACAGCCCCGCCGTGTATCTGCGGGCTGCGACCCTGCCTGACCACACCATTGCCGCGGCCTGGAGCGCCCTGTTCCGCGCCAATATCTGCGAACATCATTCCCTGCCGCGCCCGGACGAGTCTGGCATTCCCCCCCTCTTTAGCGGGGAACTGCTTGATGCCACAGCCCAGCGCATGGCGGAGCATGCAGACGCGCTGGTCCGACAGCACGAAAAACTCAAGGCCGAAGCATGGGACCCCTGGCAGCGGCCTCCGGCGCAGGAAACTTACCTTCGCGCCGTGGACGCGCTGATGGAAAACGGCGTTGTGGATGGCCCGGAAATGCGCCATGAAGCCTCACTTTCGCCCATTGCGCTGCTGCGCGGCTGGCAGGTGGATATTGCCGTAACAAGCGGTTCCGTGCGCCACACCTTGCGGGGCAAGGCCACGGCCTACGGGCGCGGCCTGTCCCTGGCAGCGGCCCGCGCATCCTATGCCATGGAAATTGTGGAACGCGCCAGCACCTATGTGAGCGTTGGGCCGGGGGACGGCACTGCCGCCCATGCCGGAACAATCCTTGGCCGCAAAGCAGAACTGCCCCTGACGCTTGCGCGTTTTTCCGAGCTGGCGGAGCAGGGCAGAGCGGCGCTCGACCCCAATCTGCTGCCACTGGAAGCTCCCTATACTGATGCCCCTCTGCACTGGCTCCCTGCCACTGACGCGGCCGGCGCGACTGTTCTTGTACCTGCGCAGGCGGTTTTTCTGTTTTGCAATCTGGACGAGCAGGCCCTGTTTATTGCTGGCGGCTCCACCGGTCTTGCATCTGGCAATATTATGGATGAAGCTGTGGTTGCCGCCCTTACGGAAATCTCCGAACGCGACGCCGAGGCCACAACTCCTTACAGCCGCACGCGCTGCTTTATGCTGCGCAGTCGCGATCAGCTCATTCAGTCGCTGCTTGACGACTACGCGGCCTGCGGCATCCGCGTGCAGTTTCAGGATCTGACCACGGAGCTTGGGCTGCCTGTGTACCAGTGTTTTGTCACCGGGCGCGACGGCACTGTCGCGCGGGCCACAGGGGCAAATCTTTGCGGCGCGCGGGCCGCCCTGGCGGCGCTCACCGAAACCCCGTGGCCCTATTCAACGGCGCAAAACAAGCCGCCATGCCCTTCAGCTTCAGGACTAGCGGGACTGCCCGTTCGTGTGTTAGAGGATTTGCCGGATTACAGCCTGCCCTCCCCCCGCGCCAACCGCCGCCTGTTAGAGGCTGTGCTGTCGGCGCACGGCAGAACTCCTCTCTATGTGGATCTGACCCGCAAGGATTTTGATATCCCGGTGGTCAGGGCCATTGTTCCCGGTCTTGCCCTCACGGCAGAGTGGGACAGGTTCTCAAGGCCGGACGCGCGCCTTTTTGCGCGTTATGCCGCGTGTTGTCTATGAGTTGCCGTAAGTACGGCTAATTACAATTGCAGCCCGGCGGCAACTCGGGTATAGTAGGGAGCGACCGGCCCATAAGTGAACAGGCCGCTCTGAACGCACAACCTTTGGAGGGTTAGGATGAAACTGGGTAAATTTCTTGCCGCGCTGGCTGGTCTGGCGCTGACCTTCGGCGTTGCTGGCCAGGCGCTTGCCGCTGATGCCGGTCCCATCAAAATCGGCGTGTACCTTCCCCTGACCGGGCAGAATGCCTTTGGCGGCCAGCTCGAACTTGAGGGCGTGCGTCTCGCCCATAAGGAAATGCCCAAGGTTCTTGACCGCCCCGTTGAACTGGTGGTGGTTGACAACAAGTCTGACAAGGTCGAATCTGCCAACGCCGTGAAGCGCCTTGTGGAACGCGACAAAGTCGTGGCCCTTATCGGCACCTACGGTTCCTCGCTGGCCATGGCCGGCGCCGAAGTGGCTGAAAAGGCCGCTGTTCCTGGCGTGGGCACCTCCTGCACCAACCCCCTCGTGACCCAGGGCAAGAAGTACTACTTCCGCGCCTGCTTCATTGATCCTTATCAGGGCGCTGCCGCCGCTACCTATGCCTATGAAACCCTCGGCTTCCGCAAGGCCGCCGTGCTCATGGACATGACCAGCGACTACGCCGTGGGCCTCTCCAGCTTCTTTACCCGCGATTTCAAGAAGCTCGGCGGCGAAATCGTGGCTACCCTCAAGTACAGCTCCGGCGATCAGGACTTCACCGCCCAGCTGACCGAACTCATTGCCAAAAAGCCTGACATCGTTTTCATGCCCGCCTACTTTGCTGAAGGCGCCATCATCATGAAGCAGGCCCGCGAACTGGGCGCCAAGTTCCGCCTCATGGGCGCGGACGCCATGGACAACCCCGACACCCTCAAGCTGGGCGGCAAGGCTGCGGAAGGCTTCCTGCACACCACCTTCCCCTACGACCCCGCCATGCCCAACATGAGCGCAGAAGCCAAGCGCTTCACCGAAGCCTGGAAGGCCGCCTATCCTGACAAGGAAACCAACGTTAACGGCGCTCTTGGCTACAACACCTATTTCCTGATCCTTGACGCCATCAAGCGCGCCAACTCTTCTGATCCCAAGGCCATTGCCAAGGCCCTGGCAGAAACCAAGGATCTGCCCACCGCTCTGGGCCTGCTGAGCATCAACAAGACCCATGACGCAGAAATGCCCGTGGGCATCATTGAATACAAAGATGGCAAGCGCGTTTACGTGGGCGAAGTTACACCCAAATAAGTAAACAACAGATCAACCCCGCGGCGTTATACGCCGCGGGGTGCTTTTTTCATTTTTTTGCCGCTGTTCGAGCGGAAGGGCCCAGTGTGGCCTTTTGTCCGTTGCGAGGCGCTGAGGTGGCCCATGAGCCTTGATATGTTTTTGCAGCACTGCTTTAACGCCCTGACCCTTGGGTCGCTGTATGCGCTGATCGCCATCGGCTACACCATGGTTTACGGCATCCTGCGCCTGATCAACTTTGCCCACGGCGATATTCTGATGATCGGCGCGTACTTTGTATTTTTCGGCACGTTCGCCTTTGGCTGGCCCTGGGGTGTAGCCGCTGTTGTCGCCGTTCTTGGCGCCAGCGTGCTCGGCATCCTTGTAGAAAGGATCGCCTACAGACCCTTGCGCGACGCCCCGCGTATTTCGGCGCTTATCAGCGCCATTGCCGTATCGTTTTTTATTGAAAGCCTCGCCGTGGTGGTCTTTACAGGCCAGCCCCGCCCCGTGTTGCAGCCCGAATGGCTGGTTTCTGAATGGCAGATTGGCGGCCTGCGTATTCTGCCTCTCACGGCCTTTGTGCCGATCATGACCATCGTGCTTGTGGCCGTGCTTTTGTATGTGGTGTACCGCACAAAGCCCGGCCTCGCCATGCGCGCCATTTCAAAAGATATTGAAACCACGCGCCTTTTGGGGGTGCGGGTGGACAACATCATTGCCCTCACGTTTGGCATTGGCTCTGCGCTGGCGGCGGCCTCGGGCATCATGTGGGCCTTGCGCTACCCGCAGGTGCATCCCTACATGGGCATCATGCCCGGCCTCAAGGCCTTTATCGCGGCTGTGTTCGGCGGCATCGGCTCCATTCAGGGCGCTGTTATCGGCGGTGTTGCCCTCGGCTTTGTTGAAATCATGACCGTGGCCTTCATGCCTGAGCTTTCGGGGTACCGCGACGCCTTCGCCTTTGTGCTGCTGGTGTTCGTGCTGCTGTTCAAGCCCACAGGGCTGCTGGGTGAGCGAATGGAGGAGAAAATCTAATGCGCCTGAACAGAAGCACCATTCTGAGCATTATGGTCATGCTGCTGTTTGGCCTTGTGCTCTCCCAGGCAGAAAGCTTTCTCGGCGACTACCAGATTTATATCGCCAAACTCATTTTCATCAACGCCATTCTGGCGCTTTCGCTCAACCTGATTTACGGATTTACCGGCCTCTTTTCTCTGGGCCATGCAGGGTTTATCGCCATCGGCGCGTATGTTTCAGCCCTGTGCATCCTGAGCCCCGAGCAGAAAGAAATGATGTGGATTCTTGAACCCATCATCTGGCCTTTCTCCGAGCTGTTTACGCCTTTCTGGGTTTCTGCGCTGGCCGGTGGGCTGGTGGCCACCATCTTTGCCTTTATTATCGCCGTGCCTGTGCTGCGGCTTGGCGATGACTACCTTGGCATTGCCACCCTTGGCTTTGCAGAAATCATCCGCGTCCTGATCGTCAATGCCACCTCCATCACCAACGGTTCGCTGGGCATCAAGGGCATTCCAGGGCATGCCAGTCTGCTTTCGTGCTACATCTGGATGCTCTTCACGCTCATAGTGCTTTCGCGGCTCATATTCAGCAATTACGGCAACGTGATGCGCTGTATACGCGATAACGAAATCGCCGCCAGGGTCATGGGCATCAACGTGTTCCGCTACAAGGTGCTTTCGTTCTGCGTGGGCGCGTTTTTTGCCGGTGTGGGCGGGGCGCTGCTTGGCTCCCACCTCTCCACCATCGACCCCAAGATGTTCAACTTTCTGCTGACCTTCAACGTGCTCATGTTCGTTGTGGCTGGCGGTCTTGGCTCGCTGACGGGCAGCCTGCTCGGCGCCACGGTCATCACCATCCTGCTTGAATGGCTGCGCGCCATTGAAGAACCCATGGATCTGGGCTTTATTGAAATCCCCGGCATCCCCGGTATGCGTATGGTGGTGTTTTCGCTGGTGCTGCTGGCCATTATTCTTTATCGGCGCGAGGGCATCATGGGTACCCGTGAGCTGACCTGGAAATCAATGGGCGCGTTCTTCAGGAGGGGCAAGGCATGAGCGGTTTTAATCTGCCCAAGGCTCCCAATTACGAGGGCGCACTGCTGCTGGCAAAGGACGTAACCATGCGTTTTGGCGGCGTGACCGCCGTGAGCGATCTTTCCATCGCCCTGCCCAAGGGCGCCATTGCGGGCATTATCGGCCCCAACGGCGCGGGCAAAACCACCGCGTTCAACGTCCTGAGCGGTTTTTACACGCCGCAGGAAGGCGACGTGGTTTTTGACGGCAAGAGCGTGAAGGGCCTTGGCCCCTCGGAAATCTGCCGCATGGGCATGGCCCGCACTTTCCAGAACATCCGTCTGTCGCAGCAGATGACCGTGCTTGAGAATATCATGGTCGGCTGTCATGTGCGCCGCCGCTGCCCCTGGTGGATGGCCCCTCTGGGCATCCCCGCCTTTTATAAGGAAGAAGCGGCCATTGTGGAAAAAAGCAAGCAGCTTGCCGACCGGGTAAACCTGAGCGGCAACCTCAACGATCAGGCGGGCAGCCTGCCTTACGGCGCGCAGCGCAGGCTTGAGATAGCCCGCGCTCTGGCCACAGAGCCCAAACTGTTGCTGCTTGACGAACCCGCAGCGGGCATGAATCCGCAGGAAAGCCTGGATCTCATGCATTTTATCGGCCATATCCGTGACGAATTCGACCTCACCATTCTGCTGATCGAGCATGACATGAAGGTCGTCATGGGCGTGTGCCAGTATATCTGGGTCATGGAGTACGGCGCCTTGATCGCCGAGGGCGAGCCGGAATCCATCCGCAACAACCCCGTGGTCATCCGCGCCTATCTGGGTGAGGACGCCACGCTGGAAAAAGTCATTTAGTCGCGGCCCGGGCGGCGGAGCCTTGCTCCGGCTGCCCGTTGCGGCTTGCAAAGGCGCTGTTTGCCGCTCCTGTGCAGGAGCAAACGGCCATACGCAGCAGATAGACATGCCCGGAAAGCTCTTCCGGCGCAGACCGACATATGGACAGGGTGCATCATGCTTGAAATTCGTAATCTCCATGTGCGCTACGGCGGCATTCAGGCCGTTCAGGGCGTAAGCCTGAATATCCCGCGCGGCAGCATTGTGACACTTATCGGGGCCAACGGCGCGGGCAAGAGCAGTATCATCCGCTCCATCGCCGGCCTGAACAAAACCATCAGCGGCGATATTCTGCTGACCCGCAACGAGGGTGACGCCCCGGCTTCGCTCATGGGCCTCAAGCCCGAAGACATGGTGCGCAAGGGCATTTCTCTTTCGCCGGAAGGGCGGCGTATCCTGCCCCACCTGACGGTGGAGGAAAACCTGTACCTTGGCGCGTATTCGCGCAGCGACAAGGCAGAAATAGCCCATGATATCGAGTGGGTTTACAGCCTGTTTCCGCGTCTCAAGGAACGTCTCTGGCAGAAGGGCGGTACGCTCTCCGGCGGCGAGCAGCAGATGCTGGCCGTGGGCCGCGCGCTCATGAGCCGCCCCGATCTGCTCATGCTTGACGAACCTTCGCTGGGGCTTGCCCCGCTGCTGGTGCGCGAAATTTTCGACATCGTCAAGCGCATCAACGAAGAGGGTAAAACCGTCCTGCTGGTGGAGCAGAACGCCTTTGCGGCGCTTTCTGTGGCGCACTATGCCTATATTCTTGAAGTTGGCAGGGTGGTGCTTGAAGGCCCGGGGCGCGAACTGCTCGAAAACCCCAAGGTCAAGGACGCCTACCTCGGCGGCTAGACTTTTTTCTGATTTCAGACCGCGTTGATCTGGTCAGCGCTCAAACCGGCAATCATATGACTGCCGGTTTTTTGTTGCTGAAAGCTTCGGAAAATTCAGCAAGGTCGCGACCTCATAAAATCAGACGGCCGGGGCGAGCCAAAAGCTGCGGCTTGCCACCCCGTGCCGGGGGTATTAGTATTCATGTTGGTTAAAAACAGTCCGGGGAGCAGGGCGGTTACTGCCTTTGCCTCTGCCTTCTTGCGACTGCAAATCCATAAGGAGCAAACATGCAACGCATACTTCTGTTATTGCCCCTCCTGCTGGCCTTGCTGGCTGGCGCGGCCTCTGCCGCACCGGGCGAACAGCGAACCCTGACCAAACTGCCCAACGGGCTTTCCGTGTATATCATCAAGGATAGCCGCTTCCCTCTGGTGGCAACGCGCCTTTACGTACGCACCGGGTCGGCCAATGAGGACGCCAAGCAGGCTGGCATCAGCCATCTGCTGGAGCACATGGTCTTCAAAGGCACCGAGCATAGGCCCAAGGGCCAGGTGGCGCGCGATGTGGAAGCCCTTGGCGGCTACCTCAACGCGGCCACCAGCTTTGACAAAACATGGTTCATGACGGATATGCCCGCTGCCCACTGGCGCATGGGCATGGACGTGGTGAAAGAAATGGCCTTTCAGGCCGCTCTGGATCCCAAGGAACTGGAGTCGGAAAAAGAAGTGGTGATTTCCGAGCTTGAGCGCGATCAGGATTCGCCCATGAGCAGGCTGTTTGAAAGCCTGCAGGTGTCCACACTCCAGAACACCCCCTACGGGCGTCCCATCATCGGCTTTAAGGAAACCGTGCGCGCCATCACCGCTGATGACCTGCGTGCCTATGTGCAGCGCTGGTATCAGCCGCAGAACATGCTGCTGCTGGTGGCGGGCGATATTGATCCGCAGGCGGTGCTGCAACACGCGCAGGAACTTTTTGGCGGCATGGTCAACACCAACGATGCTGTTACGCCGCCGCAGGTTGATTTGCTGACTGCCCCCGGCGGTCAGCGCGTTGAAGTGGTGCGCGGCCCCTGGAACAAGGTTTATCTGGGCATGGCCTTCCCTGCGCCAGCCCTGCGCGACCTGCGCTCTGTGGATCTGGACGTGCTGAGCTACCTGCTTGGCGGCGACGGTACTTCGTTGCTGAGCCGCAAATACGAGTACGAAAAGCAGCTTGTGGACAGCATCAGCGTGGGCAACATGAGCCTTGAACGCGCTGGCATGCTGTACATTACCGCCAATATGGCCCCGGAGAAGCTGGAAGCCTTCTGGCAGGGGCTGACCACAGACCTTGCCAAGCTCAAGGCCGCAGACTTCAAGCCCGAGGCCCTCAAGCGCGCCCGCTATAACCTTGAAGACAGCATGGACCGCTCGGCGGAAACGCTCAACGGCCTTGCCTCCTGGCTGGGCAGCGTCCAGTTTGAGCTGGGCGGCGATGTGGCGGAACAGAATCTGCGCTTCACCCAGCGTAATGTTTCGCAGCCGCAGGTACAGCAGGCCATTGACCTCTGGCTTGATCCCGGCAGGGCGCGGGTGCGTGTGCTTGCCCCTGAAAATGCCAAACTGCCCGATCTGGAAGCCGTGCTGCAAAAGAACTGGCCCGGCAGCGCCGCTGCCAAAACCACGCAACAGGCTTCGGCCACTGCGGGACAGCAGGAAGTGGTCGATCTGGGGCAGGGGCGCACCGTCATTCTTATCCCTGATGCCACGGTGCCTTACGTGGCGGTTGATCTCATGCTGCCCGGCGGCAACGCCCTGCTGAAGCCCGACCAGCAAGGGCTGGCAGAACTGACGGCCAGCACGCTTGGCGATGGCAGCGGCAAGCTGGACGCCCAGGCCATGGAACGCTATTTTGCCGACCGCGCGGCTTCTCTCTCCGCCAAGGCGGGCCTGCAAACCTTTACCGTGTCCCTGACTGGCCCGGCCCGGTTCAATGCCGATTATTTCTCCATGCTGGGCGAGGTGCTGGGCAAGCCCCGCTTTGAAGCCAAGGAAATCAAGCGCGAAGCGGAAAACATGAAGGCCGCCATCCGCCAGCGGGCAGACAGGCCTACTTCCTTCCTGTTCTCGCGCGTGAATCCCTTCATCTTCCCCGGTGGTCAGCCCTACGGCTACGACAGTCTGGGCACGGAAGCGAACCTCTCCAAGTTTACGCCCAAGGATGTCCGCTCGTTCTGGGACAAGCAGCTCGTGCAGCCCTGGGTGTTGGCAGTGGCAGGCGATTTTGACCGCGAGGCCGTGCTGGCCTTTGCCCGCACATTGCCCGCGCCAGACAACAAGGATTTCTCCTTGCCAGCCCCCTCCTGGGGTGATGCCCGTAACCTTGATCTGCATCTGCCGGGGCGCAATCAGGCCCATGTGCTCCAGATGTTCAAGGCTGTGCCCTACACCAGCCCGGATGCTCCTGCGCTCATGCTTTTGCAGTCGGTGCTTTCCGGGCAGAGCGGCTTGCTGTTCAGCCAGATGCGCGACGAGCAGGGCCTCGGATACACGGTCACGGCCTTTTACCGCGCCATGCCCCAGGCCGGCATGATGGCTTTTTACATTGGCACAACGCCGGACAAGGTAGCGCAGGCGCGTGAAGGCTTTGCCAAAATTATTGCCGATATCAAGGCAAAACCCCTGCCTGCGGAATTGCTTGAAGCCGGAGCCAACCGCCTGCTTGGCGAATACTATCGCGACAAGCAGAGCCTTGATTCCCGCGCGGGCGTGGCCGCCACAGACGCTGTGCTGGGTCTGCCCCGCGATTTCAGCAAGTCGCTCATCGACAAAGCGGCCAAGCTGACCCCTGCGGATATTCAGGCTGTGGCGCAGAAGTATCTGGACGACAAAAACCTCTACAACATGATCCTGCTGCCGTAGACGGCGTTTCTGGTTTGTTGACGGGTCGCATCGTGCATCCGATTGCACTTCCCTGCAAAATGGCGGTGGAAGCGGAGTTGGGCCGATGCGGCCCCCTATGTTTATTGGCTGTTACGGAATGCTCAAGCCCTGTTTGCGTGTACAAAAAAAGTTTTTATAAACGACATGTTCGGCAAGCGGCGGGCAAATAAAAATGTCAAGTCCGAGGTAAGTCCTCTTACGTGGGGGAGGCCGTCTTGAAAACCCGGCGTGGGTAGAGTAAGTTCTTGCCTGCGTTACGGGAACTGCTTTCTGAGGAAAGCTCGCCAGGTATCGGCTGCGGTCGCAGTGCCGGGGCCTGGGCGGCAGCGCCATGGGGGCATGATGCCTGAATTCATGGCGAAATGTTTCAGCAACGCCAATCAAAGCCACACATGTTGCGGGTCAGGTTGCCTGATCTGGCTCCAGCCAGGGCGAACGTTTTTGTTCACGCCCTCACTGTTTTGCGGCCTTGGTGTAGTGAAAAATTGGGCAGGCAAGAAAATTCAATAGTGAATTCGCAGTGTTGCTATGACGCTAGGAGAGCTTTTTTGCCTGCATTTATTGACAGGGTGCAGTTCTTTTGAGATTTTCTAGACATTGAAAGCGCCATGAGCTTAATAGGGAATTCCCGTGAAATTCGGGAGCGGACCCGCCGCCGTGAGCCTGTTCAACACCGCTTTTCCACGAGTGCCACTGGATAAAACCGGGAAGGTCGAAAAGCGGCAGGCAAGTCGGAAGACCTGCTTTCAACCGTTCTAAGAAAGTGGAGCGTCTGCAACGGGCTTTTGCAGATGAACCGTCAGAGAAGGGCCATTGATGGCCTCTCCGCCCGTTTTGTTCGGGCGGCCTTTTTGTTCATAGCCCACACGTTTGGAGCGAAGTTCATGCTCGCCAGCATTATTAAGCGCGACGGCACGGAAGTGCCTTTTGATTCGGTCAAGATTCTCAATGCCATCACCAAGGCCAATCAGGCCGTTGGTGGTGAAGACATGTCCCCCACTGACCTGCTGTTTGTCACCGAAAAGGTGTGCAAAAAGCTGGAGTCGCGCAGCCTCAAGCATGTGGAAGAAATTCAGGATGTTGTTGAAGAAACCCTGATTCAGTACGACTACGCCAAGAGCGCCAAGGCTTACATTCTGTACCGGGCCGAGCATACGAAAATCCGCAATGCGGAATCGTATCTCATGGATATCTATAAAAAGCTTACGTATTCCCCGGCCCTGCAGGAAGACATCAAGCGCGAGAACGCCAATATTGACGGCGATACGGCCATGGGCACCATGCTCAAGTATGGTTCCGAGGGCTCAAAATTCTTCATCGACAACTACATTCTGCCCAAGGATGCCTCTGCCGCGCACCTTAACGGCGATATCCACATTCACGACAAAGATTTTTACATGCTCACGGAAACGTGCTGCCAGATTGACCTCATCCCCCTGTTTAAAAATGGTTTTTCCACGGGGCACGGGCATTTGCGCGAGCCCAATTCCATTGAGAGCTACTCGGCCCTTGCCTGCATTGCCATTCAGGCCAACCAGAATGAAATGCACGGCGGCCAGAGCGTGCCGCATTTTGACTTTGCCATGGCTGAAGGTGTTATCAAAACCTACCGCAAGGAATATGAGCGCGCCTTTGCCGCATTTTTGCGCATTGCCCAGAATCTGGAAGAGCAGGCAGCCATTGACGCCGCCAGAGAAACCATCGCCCTGTTGCCCGAAGGCCCGCGCCTTGGCACCTGCGATGCCTTTGGTGAGGCCCTTGTGGCGGCTGCCCCCGAGGCCCGGCGCGAGCTTGTGACGCGCGCGCATGCCTACGCTGCTGGCGAAGCCCTCAAATACACCGAGCGCCGCACCTATCAGGCCATGGAAGCCCTGATCCACAACCTGAACACCATGAATTCGCGCGCGGGCGCACAGGTGCCTTTCAGCTCCATCAACTACGGAACGGATATTTCTGCCGAGGGGCGCATGGTTGTCAAAAACCTGCTGCGTGCCACCAAGGCCGGGCTCGGCAATGGGGAAACCTCCATTTTTCCCGTGCAGATATTCAAGGTGAAGTCCGGGGTCAACTATAATCCCGAAGATCCCAACTACGACCTTTTCAAGCAGGCCATGGATGTTTCCGCCATGCGGCTCTTCCCCAACTTCAGCTTTCTTGATGCGCCGTACAACCTCCAGTACTACCATCCGGGCGACTATAATACGGAAGTTGCCTATATGGGCTGCCGTACTCGCGTGCTTGGCAACGTGTACGACAAGGACAGGCAGGTTACGTGCGGTCGCGGCAATCTGAGCTTTACGTCCATCAATCTTCCCCGGCTTGGCCTGGATGCGCGTGGCGACATCAGCCGTTTTTACGCTCTGCTGGACGACAAGATTGATCTGGTGTTCCGTCAGTTGCTGCACAGGCTCAAGATCCAGAGCGCCAAGAAGGTGCGCAACTATCCCTTCCTCATGGGCGAGGGCATCTGGCTTGATTCCGACAAGCTGGGTTGGGACGACAGCATTGAAGAAGTGCTCAAGCACGGCACCCTGACCGTGGGCTTTATCGGCCTTGCCGAAACGCTCAAGGCCCTTGTGGGCCAGCACCACGGCGAAAGCGAAGATGCCCAGAAGCTTGGCATTGAGATTGTTACGCATCTGCGCAAGCGGTGCGATGACGAAGCGGAAAAGACCGGCCTTAACTTTTCACTCATCGCCACCCCGGCAGAAAGCCTGAGCGGGCGCTTTGTCAACCTCGACAAGGAAAAGTTCGGCAGCATCCCCGGCATCACTGACAGGGATTATTACACCAACTCGTTCCACGTGCCGGTGTACTGCCCCATCAAGGCCTTTAAAAAGATACAGATCGAGGCTCCGTACCATGCGCTGACCAATGCGGGCCACATCACCTATGTGGAGCTGGATGGCGATACCTGCAAGAACCTTGAGGCCTTTGAGAGCATCATCCGTTTTATGCACGATAATGGCGTTGGCTACGGCTCCATCAACCATCCTCTGGATCGCGACCCTGTCTGCGGCTATGTGGGTGTGATCAACGGCGCCTGCCCCCGCTGCGGCCGCAAGGAAGGCGAAGGCGTGAGCGCCGAGCTGCTCAATGAATTGCGTAGAAAATTCCCGCACACCCCCAAGTGGGACTAGCGGTCAAATACATTTTTTCATCAATTTTGCTTTAAGGATAAGGAGAGCGAAAATGCTAATGAAATCGCGTCTGTTCGAGGAAACCAAACCCGCGCAGAAACTTGTGGGCCAGGATGTGGGCTTTGAACGTACCCGCCGCATCACCGGTTATCTTGTGGGAACGCTTGACCGTTTCAACAATGCCAAGCGCTCGGAAGAGCGCGATCGTGTCAAGCATGCCTGAATCCGGTAATGCCGGGGTCATGAGGCTGTCAGGCATTGTGGAGGAATCCATAGTGGACGGCCCGGGCCTGAGGTATGTATTGTTCACGCAGGGTTGCCCGCATCACTGTAAAGGGTGCCACAATCCGCAGACGCACGACTTTGAGGGCGGCTTTCCGTTTACGGCGGAGGCCGCCCTTGCCCAGATTGGGGAGAACCCTCTTCTGGCGGGTGTGACGCTGTCTGGCGGGGAGCCCTTTGAGCAGGCCCAGGCGCTCTGCGCCGTGGCCGAGGGCGTGCAGGCCATGCGCAAAAATGTGATGACCTACACGGGGTACACATTTGAAGCCCTGTTTGCCCGCAATGACTATTGGACAAACCGGCTGCTGGAACTGACGGATGTGCTTGTGGATGGCCCCTATGTGGAAAGCCTCCGCGACCTTGAGCTGCAGTTCAGGGGGAGTTCAAACCAGCGCCTTCTTGACCGCGCTGCCCGGGAACGAATAGCGGCAGCATTGCGCAGCCTTTGAATTTTTTGCGAGTCCTGACTGTTTGTTCTGCCGGTCACGTCTGTTCCCCGCTTTTGCGGGGTTTTTTATTGGAACATGCAGCAGCGTGGATTATTGCTCCGGAGTGCTTTTCGTACCCATGACGTAAGGGGCGAAACCCACATCCATCTGCTGTATATGATCCACCAGCCAGGTTTTCAGGTATTCCAGCAAGGCAATATCAATAAAGGCCTTGTCGTCAAGCACGGCCTCCCTGAGCTCTGTCACTGTTTTTCTGAAATTCTGGTGCACTTCAATGTGCCGGGCCGTGAGCGGGTAAGCCGTGCGGCAGAAGAAAATTTCTTCTGTGGCAAAATGGCTGAAAGCATAGCCCGTCAGATCATCAAGGATTTCCAGCAGCAGCTTTTTATCGGAGCCCTTCTGCATTCCACGGTGCAGCTTGTTGATGTATGAAAGCAAGAGCTTGTGCTGGCCGTCAATGACCGGAATGTTCGTGTTGTAGCGGTTATCCCAGGGAAAAGCCTCTGCAAGCTTGGTATCTGCTTCGTCTTTGCCAGTGTCGGCTGTGCCCAAAAGCTGTCTGGTGTGCAGGACTATGCATTCGCTGTGGTGCAGCGCCGCAGAAAGATCAAGCATCCGCTCCCTGATGCGCGGGCGGTCCACGGGTAGCCCATTGTCCGCATCAGCAGCAGAAGCCAGGTCATTCAATTCAGATTGGGCTTTGCGCAGGGCCGCAAGGGCAGTCTGCTGCATCTGCATGTCCACAACGCGTATTTCGCGCAGTTCCTGAATTTCCTGCCGGAGTTTGTCTGCTGTTTCGCGCGCCACGGCAAGATCGTGCCGGAGCGTGGCCTCTCTGGCATTGAGGCTGTCTTCCAGAGCGCGCACAACATCGCAGGCCGTGGGGATGGACGGGATTTCAGTGGAATCCGGCTGGGAGAGAGCAGTTATGAATGAGCGCAGGGGCAGCAGGAGGTAGCGGTAGAGCAGCACAAGGCCGCAGAGGGAAAAAAGAAGGGAGAGGACAACAGCAATGCGAGAAAAGGGTGGGGTGAGCAGCATGGCGATAATGCCAGCCAAGGGAGCAATAATCAGAAAAATGATTGGAACGCCCATGATTACCCCCGTCGGTGGGTATGGCTACCCAGTTCAAGGTTGCCTGGCAGCCTTGGCCGCCTCGTCGCACAGCCTGCGCATAACCACAAAGTTTGCTGCGGCCTTGCGCTGGGCGCGTATGCGCTCTTTGTTGACGCGTAGCACATTATCGGCCAGGAGCGCTACCACGTCGTTGTCCAGATAGCCGAGCTCCGTCATGGATACGATGATTCCCATGGCTTCGGCCAGAGGCATGCCGTTGCGGTAGGGGCGGTCTTCTGTGAGGGCTGTAAACACGTCCGCCACGGCGATGATACGCACAGGAAGCGTCAGGCTGCCCCCTTCAATATTGTGGGGATAGCCAGTGCCGTCAATGCGTTCGTGGTGTCTGCCCCCCCATTCCCGCACGCAGGTAAAACCGGGTATGGAACCCAGCAAATCCATGCTGATTTCAGCATGCTTTTGAATTTCCTGCACTTCGTCAGGCGTGAGCGCCGCTGGTTTTTCCAGAATTTCGAGTGGCACCGCGAGTTTGCCAATGTCATGCAGCAGACCGGCCACAAACATGGTTGTGAGATCGTCGGCATCGGCCATGCGGGTCAGCCTGAGCAGCATGCGCGCCGTAAAGGCCACGCCAAGGGAGTGGGTGGCGGTAAAGGGGCTTTTGGAGTCAATGGTTTGCGAAAAAAGCCCGCACAGGTCCACAAGCTGCACCGGGCCAAGAATCACAGAGCCAAATGCCGTGGCCAGGTATTCTTCCATGCGGTCGTGGCTGTCCAGAAGCGCTGAAATTTCCGCATCATGAGCCAGGGTTGCCAGTGCTTCAAGGCAAGCTGGAGCGTATTCCCTGTCTCGTGCCTGCAGGGTGAGGCAGATGCTGTGCAGGTCAGGAGCCTGCTTGCCGCGCAGGGCCACGTCAACCCGGTCAGCCAGATGGATGCAGTTGGCTGGCAGTGAGTGCTGGTCGGACGCCTCATAGCTGCACCATTCCGTATGGTGATGCAGCACCATGTCGCACACAGGCCGGGGCAGGCCTGCTGTTTTGCAAAAGGCCCAGCCAGCACGGCAGTGCAAGGCTTTGTTGCGCTCAAAGATGAGGTCGCGCGTATCGCTTTTGAGCGGCACTGCGCCAATATCGTGCAGCATGCTGGCCATAAGCATGTATTTGCGCGTGGTGCGGGGTAACCGCATGCGTTCGGCAATAACCTGGCTCAAAAAGGCAACCCGCAGATGGTGCCCGGCAAGAAGCGGCGTAACCATATCCAGCGCACGCGAAAAACCCATCAGCAGATCAAAAAGGCGAATTGAACGCATGAAACCTCACTCTCACCAATCGGAACAGATATTCAAAGTAAAATGATAGGACAACCTGCCCCCGGAGGCAATAGGCTCATTTGCGCAGAGACCGGAAGAAAGAGTCCTTTTTTGCATCATGGGTGCAACCAGAGCAGTATGTTGCAACTGCGCAGAGTTTTTTCTGCAGACGTAAAATGTGCCGCACCCGGATGAGTGCGGCACATAATCTACAGGCATTGGAATCTGCACCAACTTGCTGCTTGAGCCAGGATTAATCCTTGAAGGGAGAAATCATGCGCAGGGTTTTGATAACATCAGGGAAGTTCTGAATGACAAAGTCCACTTCTTCCTGCGTGGTGTAGCGGGAGAGGGAAAGGCGGATGGAGCCGTGGGCGTAGGTAAAGGGCACACCCATGGCGCGCAGCACGTGCGAAGGTTCAAGGCTGCCAGAGGTGCAGGCAGACCCGGAGCTTGCGCAGATGCCGAGCCTGTCGAGCATGAGCAGGATGGCTTCGCCTTCCACGTTTTTAAATGCAATATTGGTGGTGTTGGGCAGGCGGTTATCCACATCGCCGTTCACCATGCAGTCGGGGATACGTTCAAGCAGACCCTGTTCGAGCCTGTCGCGCAACATGGCCACGCTGACGCGTTCTTCCTGCATGTGCGCAATGGCAAGTTGAGCCGCTGCGCCAAGCCCAGCAATGTACGGCACATTTTCCGTACCCGCACGGCGGCCCCGTTCCTGATGGCCGCCCCGCAAAAACGGGCGAAAGCGCACGCCCTTGCGCACGTACAGCACGCCAATACCCTTGGGGGCGTGCAGCTTGTGGCCGGAGAGCGAAAGCATATCCGCAGGCAGATGGGCAAGGTCAATGGGCGTTTTGCCCACGGCCTGCACGGCATCCGTATGGAACAATACGCCGCGCTCGCTGGCCATTTCGGCCATGCGCTGGATGGGATAGATATTGCCCACCTCATTGTTGGCAAACATGATGGATGCCAGCGCCGTATCGGGCGTGAGCGCGGCTGCGTATTCGTCCAGGTCAAGGCGTCCCTTGTTGTCCACGCCAAGATAGGTCACCCGGTAGCCCTGGCGTTCCCAGTGCTGCATGACGCTGAGCACGGCGGGGTGCTCCACGCGGGTGGTGATGAGGTGGCGCTTTTCAGGCTGGGTCTGGATGGCAGACCATATGGCGGCGTTGTCGCTCTCTGACCCGCAGGAGGTAAAGATGATTTCGTCCGGGTTTGCGCCCAGCAGCCCGGCCATCTGCTCACGGGCCGTTTCGACCGCATCGGCCACCTGACCGCCAAAGGTGTGCATGCTTGAAGGATTGCCGTACAGCTCGTTCAGATAGGGCAGTATGGCATCGCGTACTTCAGGCGCAACAGCCGTGGTGGCGTTGTTGTCAAGATAGATGGTTTTCATGGCGGTTAGGCCTCCTCAACCACGATGTCGGCTTCAACATGTTCGCGCAGCAAGCGCTGCACCAGATCGCGGATGGTCACTTCGCTCGACCGGCACTGGGCGCAGCGCCCGCGCAGGGAAACCACAACGCGCAGACCGTCCACATCCACCAGTTCAATGTCGCCGCCGTCAGCTGCAAGCTGCGGGCGGATTTCTTCGTCAATGGTCTTGAGCACCTTTTGCATGCGCTGCACGTTGGTGAGGCGCGGCTTGGGCTTGAGCTCGACCAGCGGCTTCTGCTTGAGCTGGCCAGCCAGAATCTCGGCGATTTCATCAAGGCATTCGCCGCATGCGCCGCCAGCCTTGGTGTAGTTGGTGATTTCTTCAACGGTCTTGAGGCCGTTTTCGGTGATGGCGCGGATAATCTGGGCATCTGTGATGCCAAAGCACTTACACACCAGCTTGCCTTCTTCGTGGGCATGGGGCACGGGCGGTTCGCCCTTCCACTGGCGGATGGCTGCTTCAAGCGCCTCCTGGCCCATGACGGAGCAGTGCATCTTCTGCTTGGGCAGGCCGCCCAAAGCGTTGGTGATGTCCTTGTTGGTGATCTTGAGCGCGTCTTCAACAGACATGCCCTTGACCATGTCGGTCAGCACAGAGCTTGAAGCAATGGCGCTGGCGCAACCAAAGGTTTCAAAGCTGGCGTCTTCAATGATGTGCTGGTCGTTGATCTTGAGATATAGCTTAAGGGCGTCGCCGCATGTCAGGCTGCCCACTTCGCCAATGGCGTTGGCGCCTTCAAGGGGACCCACATTGTGCGGACGCAGAAAGTGGTCGTGTACTGCTTCAGTGTAATTCCACATGATTGCCTCCCGTTACGGAGCATTTCTCTGAGTCTATGATTTCCTGCAAGGTGCGCTTATGCAGGAAGGAGCGGATGTGCCCGTCCAGTTCTGTCCAGAAGCCCCGGGTGGAGCAGTGGGATTCGCGTTGACAATGGCGGCCCTTGCTCAGACAGCGCACAGGGGAAATTTCACCCTCAAGATGCTGAAAGACTTCTTCAATGTTAATATCAGTTGGCGATTTGGCAAGGGAGTACCCGCCGCCAGAACCGCGCACTGCACGCAAAATGCCCATGGGGCGCAGTGCCCGCACTATCTGTTCCAGATAGCCCGATGAGATGTTTTCTTCACGGGCCACCTGTCCCAGTTGCAAAAGAGAGCCCTGGGGCTGGGCCGCCAGACGCAGCAAAAAGCGCAATCCGTATCGGGTTCTGGTAGAAAATCGCATAGGCATCCTCGTATCCTGTAGGGGGTTCAGGATTATGAACTCTTACTTGCCCTGCCGGTCACGGGCAATGGCAGTAAGGCTGAAGGGCGTTTCCTGGTATACGTAGTAGTTGAGCCAGTTGCAGTAGAACAGGTGAGCGTGCGCCCTCCAGTTCATGTTGGGCAGACGGCTGGGGTCGTTGCCGGGATAGTAGTTGCTGGGCGGTATGGGACTCATGCCCCTTTCCTGATCGCGGCGGAACTCCGCATCCAGGGTGCCCCTGTCGTACTCAAGGTGCCCGGTCATGAAAACCTGCGAGTGATCGCGGCTCTCAACCAGGGCAAGCCCGGCTTCTGGCGATTCGGCAAGAATGCGCAGCGCGGATTGTTTGCTCACATCCTCGGCGCGAACTTCCGTATGGCGCGAATGGGGCGCTGCAAAGGTATCGTCAAAGCCGCTGAACAGGCGGCAGCCTGGCTGCAAGATGTTGTGCTGGAACACGCCGGAAACTTTGGCAGGCAGGGCGTACTTGGGGATACCGTAAAAATGGTACAGGGCCGCCTGCGCCGCCCAGCAGATGTACAGGGTGGAGTACACGCGGCTTTGCGCAAAGGTCATGATGTCCAGCAGCTCGTGCCAGTAGTCCACATCCTCAAAAGGGAGATGTTCCACCGGGGCGCCGGTCACGATCATGCCGTCAAAGCTGCCGTGGCGAATTTCTGAAAATGTCTTGTAAAAACGCTCAAGGTGCTGTGCGGGAGTATTTTTGGATTCGTGAGCTTCTGTGCGCAGCAGGGTGATGTTGACCTGAAGGGGCGAATTACTCAAAAGCCGCAGCAACTGCGTTTCTGTGGCGATCTTGGTGGGCATGAGGTTGACGATGGCGATTTCCAGCGGACGAATGTCCTGCTGGACAGCGCGATCTTCCGTCATCACAAAGATGTTTTCGCTCTCAAGCGCTGCACAGGCGGGAAGATCAGCAGGAATCTTGATGGGCATGTCGACGATCCTTTACAGCAAAGCAGTCTTACCTGGCAGTGGGTTCACTGCCCCTTACGGCCCGTCTGCGGGTTACGGTTTTTGGGCAATTTCAGTCAATAAAAAGCCCGCCCCTAAAACATAGCACTACACTATGTTTTGTCAAGGCGGACTTTAGGTGTTTCCTACATGGGCATTTCTTGCCCACGTATACTTCGTGTAGGGTGCTTACAATTGTACAATATGCGTCTCCAGCGTCAAGGTGCTGCCTGCGGCCTCAATGGCGCGGTGCGCCAGCCTGTCCAGCCCGCCGCAGCAGGGTACGCTCATGCGCAGCACGGTAATGCCCGCAATGCCGCCCTGTTTGATGATGGCTGTGAGTCTTTCGACCAGCACTTCATTGTCTTCAAGCTTGGGGCAGGCAATGATGGGCACGCGCCCGCGCATCCAGTCCGCATGCAGATTGGGCAGGGCAAAGCCTGCGCAATGGGCGGCCAGCAGGATGTTGGCCCCGCGCAGATAGGGCGCTGTGGGCGGAACCAGCCGCAACTGGATGGGCCAGGTGGGCACCTGCGCCCGCAGGTCTTGCGATCCGGCGGGGGCCATGGTTGCCGGGCCGCCGGTCAGCGGGGTGAACGTGCGCGCCATGCTGCCGGGGCAGCCGCCGCCGTGCGGACGGTGGGGCTGGGCGGTTCCATCCCTTTTTGCCTTGGCGGCAAGGGCCGCCTCCTCATCAAATTCGGGGGCTTCCCTTTCCACAAGGCGCAGCGCGCCCTCGGGGCAGTTCAGACACGCGCCGAGACCGTCGCAGTAAATGTCGCTGACAAGCTTGGCCTTGCCGTCAATGATGGCAAGCGCGCCCTCAGCGCAGTCGAGTACGCATTGCCCGCAGCCGTTGCATTTTTCTTCGTCAATCTCAATGATAGGACGCTTCATATTATGCCTCCTTTGCCAGGCGCGTCAGCGCCACGGGCGTGTCGATGACATGGTCGGCCTGGGCTGCGCGCAGTTCGTCCGCGCCGCGAAATCCCCAGGCCACGCCGATTGAGATCATGCCCGCGTTGCGGGCGGTGAAGATATCCACGTTGCTGTCGCCCACGTAGAAGCTGCGTTCGGGCAAAAAGTCCATGTGCCGCAGCATGTCGAGCGGGGCGTCCGGCTCCGGCTTGAGGGGCACGCCATCCCTGCCGCCGCGCACAAGGGTAAACGGCACATCAGGAAAGTAGCGGCGCACCAGCTCAACCGTGAGGTCGTCCGGCTTGTTGGAAAGGACGGCCAGGGCGTGGCCGTCAGCTGCCAGTTGGTGCAGCGCCTCGGTGATGCCGGCATAGGGCTTGGTGCGTACGCACATGTTTTCACCGTAGCGGGTGCGGGCCTCTGCAATCAACGCCGTCAGCTGGTCTGAAGAAAGCTTTGCTGCTTCACCCTCGGGGAGGGCGTCGTTCACAAGTTTGTGAAAGCCGCGGCCCACATAGAATCTGTACGCTGGCAAGGGATGGACGGGATAACCGTGACTGGCAAGAACATCGTTGCAGGCCTGGCCAATGTCTTCCAGGCTGTCAACCAGTGTTCCATCCAGATCAAAAATGAATGCTCTCATGTATGCTCCTGTGGGCCCTGAAGGCGGGCACCCGTACTGTAGCTGAAAAGTGGATTAAATCACAAGTATTCAATGGGTATTAATGCGACAAGATCCACTATTCTCTTTTTTTTCAGTGTGTTAAAAGGTTGTTGTGCAAAATGCACATAAGGGTTTGTGATGCCTGCTGCTTTTTGTGCTTTGCTGGACAGAATTTTCACGCATTGATAGAACAGTATCGCGGGCTCAAGATGCTGTATGTGACGACCGTCACGGAGGATCTATGGCAAGACATATTTTAAATATCAAAAGTCTTGGTGAAAAGGCGTCCTGGCTGCTGGTGCAGCAGGCATTGGGCATGCCGGAACCGAAGCTGCAAACAGACTTTATGGCGCAGCGCGTGGCCCTGCTGATGTTTTCGCAGCACTCCCTGCCCGAGCGGCTTTGCGTTTCTGCCGCTGTGCGGCAAATGGGCGGCGCTGTGGTGTACGAGGGCAGCCGTGGCAGCTGGCGCAATGAAATGAATGATTATCAGGAACAGCTCCTGCCCGTTTTCAGCTACTACATTGACTGCATGTACATGTACGGCATGCCCGTGGGCGGGTGGGACATGGAAGCATCGTGCCTGCGCTTCCCGCTCATCAATGCGGGCAGCCCGGATGCGCACCCGGCGCATGCACTGGCCGACATAGCCTGCATGTTGCGCAATTCGCGCTATCTTGACGGCGTGACCTGCGGCTGGCTGGGCTGCGTCAACGGCACGCTGCATTCATTGATGGCGGCAACGGCATGGTTTCCCTTTTCACTGCGCATTGCCGTGCCGTCCCGCGTGGACCCCGCGCCGCTCAAAGAAGCTGCGGAGCGCTACGGGTCGCGCATTACCATTGTGGATAGTGTGGAAGAGGCCGTGCGCGGCGTCAACTATGTTTTTGCGGGCTGCCGTAGCGGCCTGACGGACGAAGAGCGCGAAAGCTGGAGCGTGACGCCGGAACTGCTCGCCAAGGCGGCGCATGACGCGCATCTTATGCTGAGTGCTTCGCCCATAGCGGCGATCCGCGTTGACGATTCCATTCTGACCAGCAAGGCCTCACTGTTGGTGCAACAGGCAGAATACCGTTTGCGGGTTCACAAGCGCATGCTGCACTGGGTTTTTCTTGATAATGAAAGCGGGATCTAGTTTATGGGTTTGCAAAACGGGCAGGGCGGTCTGAATACGCTGTCTGCATTGGTGGCGGATTCAACTGTTGCGGGCGAGGCAGAGGCCAGTACCGAGAAGGCCGATGCCGCTTGCGGGACGGAACATAACGTTCTGACTGCCAAAGAGCTTATTGAGTTCATACAGGTTTATGCTTCCACATTGCTTGCGGCGGGCGGGCAGACTTCACGAGTAGACCGCACCGCCTGCCGCATTGCACGGGCATATGGTTTTGAGGTGGAACTGGCCATATTCCCCAAGCACCTCATGCTTTCGGTCATCAAGCCAGCCGAAGGGGGCATTCCGGCGGAGCGACGCACTGCGGTCAGCTCCATAGTGTCTGGCGTGCCCAATTTTCAGCGGGTGGCGGCGCTCAATGCCCTGAGCTGGAGCATTGCTGACGACAACCTCAGCCTTGCCAAGGCGCGCGAGCATTTCAGCGCCATCTGCGCGGTGCCCACGCTTAATCCCGTGCTGCTGCGTTTTCTTGTGGCCTGCGCCAATGCCGCCTTTTGCGGCTTGTTCAACGGCGATGCCGTGGCCATGGGGCTGGTTTTTTGCGCAACCTTTCTGGGCTTTTATCTGCGGCAAAAACTGCTGCACTGGGGCCTGGACCTGAAGGTCACGTTTTTTCTCTGCTCATTTGCGGCCTCTCTGGTGGCCTCTCTGGGCGTGCTGCTGCATCTGGGCAACACGCCGCAAACGGGCATGGCTGCAAGCGTGCTGTTTCTCATCCCCGGCATCCCCCTGATCAACGCCATGCTGGATATTCTTGACGGGCATGTGCTTATGGGCG
Source organism: Pseudomonadota bacterium (assembly GCA_023419375.1). Lineage (GTDB taxonomy): Bacteria > Desulfobacterota > Desulfovibrionia > Desulfovibrionales > Desulfovibrionaceae > Desulfovibrio. The sequence goes on along the minus strand of JAEZYD010000060.1, from coordinate 23,410 downwards.
TTTCGCGGCTGATTCAGGCCAGCACGCTCATCATCTGCATTGCTCTGGGGCTGGCTACAACCATGCTGCTGATGGGGGTGGATTCGCTATGATGCTGGTTGACTGTCTTGCGGACGGAGCGCTTGCAGCTGTTGCCGCAGTGGGCTTTGCGGCCATTTCGCGGCCTACCAAGCGTATAGCCGTCATGGCTGGCCTGCTTGCCGCCACGGGGCATATGAGCCGTTTTTTGCTGTTGCAGGCCAGTATGGGGATTGCCAGCGCGTCGCTCTGCGCCGGGTTGATTATTTCCTTTTGCAGCATGCCCATTGCGCGCCGCTGCCATACCCCGGCGGAAATGTTTGTGTTCCCCGCGCTGCTGCCCATGATCCCCGGCATGTTCGCCTACAAGGCCATCCTGGCCACCTTGCAGTTTCTCAACACTGCCGGGACGCCTCAGGGCCAGACTGTGCTTGTCAGCGTTGTCTACAACGGGCTCACGGCATTTTTCATCATGTGCGCTCTGGCCATCGGGGCCATACTGCCCCTGCTTCTTTTCCACCGCGAAGCGCCGCTTGGGCGTACATTGCACAAGCTGAGCAAGGGCGGCGGCAGCGCGGCCTGAATCAGGCTCTTGCCGATGCGGGTATAGTGTTGCGTGCTGCTCGACGCAGGCGCAAAGAGGCTGGGAGCTGGTCTGTAGGAAAGATTGTGGCGTGAGAAGGCGCTGATTTGGGCTAATTTGCTCTAATTTGGGCTGATTTGGGCTGATCTGCGGCGATTAAAAAATTCAGCTAAAAATCATGATCCTGATGTGCGTGTTCACGTCAGGATCATTTTTTCATATCAGCCGCGCATGACGGCAAAGGCCCACCACCATGCAGCAATGCAGATCAGGGCCGTGAGCGCCCCCGCCGTCCACTGGCTCAACTTCTTACGGCAGTTTCGCACCTGCCATGCTTCAAACGCCCCCAGCGCCAGCCCGCAGCCAAGCCCGGCCAGATGTGCCGCATAGTCGGTATTTTCGCCTTCTGTGCCGAGCATTGCCAGCAAGGCGGCTGCGGCAGCAATAGGCAGCATGGTTTTGCGCTTGCCTTGCTGCTGGCAGGCCATGTAGCCGGAAATAGCCCCAATGCTGGCAAACAGTGCCGTGGAAAAGCCCATGCTCAAAACAGGGCGGGGCCGCAGCAGCACCGTCAGGGCATTGCCCAGCGCGCCTCCCAGCAGGGTGAGCCACAAGGCTCTGCCAACGCCTGTCATGCGGGCCAGCAGGGTCATGAATATAGCCCCGAAGGCTATGTTGCCGCAAAGGTGGGTGAGGCTGGCGTGGAGAGTCAGCGCGGTGACGGTTCTGTACCATTCGTTGAAAACGCGCACCCGCACTGCGTCAAGAATACCCGCGCTGCTCCACACGTCTGGCGGTGGCAATACGGCGGGAACAGGCCACCAGCCCACGCGCCAGCCGTGCCAGAGAATGAGCGGCAGCAGAGCCAGTATTGCCACGTAGGCGTGCGGAAAAACCCGCAGCGGCGGGGGCTGGGCAACTGGCGCGCTGCTCTCGCGTGCAAAGTCCCCCAGTTCCATGAGGGCAATGTTTTCAAACAGCGCGGGCACATAAATGTATTCCCTGCCGTTCATCTGGACGGTCTGGTGCGGGATGTTGCAGGCATTGAGCACAAGCAGCCATTCACGAAAGCGGGCGTAGCCTGCGGTGCCTTGCAGGCTGGCAACCGGACGCCAGTCGAGAGGCAGGCTGTTGGGCCTGCGGCGGGCACGCCAGTTGCGCGAAAAGGCAAAAATTCTTGGTGGAATTGTGCGCATATGTAAAAAAGCCCCGGCAGGAACCTGTCGGGGCTGAAAGCTGCAAAAGAAGGTCAGTTAGGCCTGCTTACGCACCGTGGGCTTAACAACAACGCCAGAGCGCAGGCAACGGGTGCAAACGGAAAGGGTCCGCACGCTGCCGTCAGGGAACTGGTGACGCACGCGCTGCAAATTGGGATTGAAGCGACGCTTGGTCTTAATGTTGGAGTGGCTCACAAGATTGCCGACCTGGGGCTTTTTGCCGCAAAAGATGCATTCCTTGCTCATACATTCCTCCGTATATGCAAAAAAATAGTTCAATTCAAATGCGGCAAGAACAAAGCCCGCGCCGAAAAATGACAGCGTTGCATATGGGCATAACCGCGCGAAAAGGTCATATAGCTCATGCAGCATGGAAAGGCAAGAAATTTTCTCAAAAAAAGGCGACTGCACTTCAAGTGCGGGTTTGCCAGCCCGTCATTGAGTCGGGAAGACTTCAACACTCTGGAACAATGCAATTTTTCAAGCCAATCCGCAGGAGCTGGTTACTGTGCAACTCGAAAGTAATCCCGGTGCGTACGCGTCCAGTCGGACGCATCAAGCTCCCGTGGTTTTTTTACTTCGTCCTTGTGACCAATGGCCACGAGGCAAAGTACGCCATAATGGCTGGGAATGCCAAGTGTTTTTCTCACTTCTGCCTCGGCGGAAGCCGCGCCGTTGGTGCGCAGGCGCATCTGCACCCAGGTGGAGCCAAGGCCCAGGCGTTCCACTTCCAGTTGCACCAGAATGGCAACAATGGAGGCATTCTCAACCCATACGTCCGATTTGTCGGTATCGGCCACCACTGCCAGCACCAGAGGGGCTGTGCGCAGGGGCATGGTGCCGGAATCGCGGCAATCTGCCAGCGCGGCAATAACAGCCTTGTCGCGCACGGCCACCAGCTCCACAGGCCGGGTATCCTTGGATGAAGGAGCCAACAGCCCCGCCATAAGCAGTTTTTCCAGGTGTTCATCGCTTACGGCTTGATCGGTGAATTTGCGTATGCTGCGGCGGTTGCTCAACAGTTCCAGCATGGCTTTATCCTTTTGTGGCAGGTGCGGCGTAGCGCCGCTGGCTGAAAAACGGCACAGGGGCGGCGCAGCGTCTCCAATGGAAAAGGGGGCCTTGTGGCCCCCTGTAGCATCATTACATTCTCACTGAAACCGGTTGCTTGCCCTGTTCGCCCCCAGCGCTGAGGGAAGGGGCTTTGGAGGTCGCCAGTATGTATATTTCGTGCGGGTCGAGAATCAGAATGACCGAACCATCGCCCATGATGGTTGCACCCGAAATACCCTTGAGGTCGCCAAGGTATGCGCCAAGGGGTTTGATAACGATTTCCTGGCGTTCCAGAAGCCGATCGACCACAAGGCCCAGACGCCGGTCGTTGTCGTGGATGACAACCACGGAAAGCACATCTGGCAAAGGATCGGTGCGGGGCAGGCCCAGCATTTCTGACAGTTCCACAACACCAAGCACTTCGCCGCGCAGGGTTACGGCCTTGCGGCCCTTCACATCCGTGAGGCGTTCAGCTTCAATCTTGGTGGTTTCAGAGACTGCATCAAGGGGGATGGCGTACATCTGACCGGAAACATTGACCATAAGTGCGTCAATGATAGCCAGGGTCAGGGGCAGGCTCAAGGTGAAGCGAGTGCCCTTGCCCACCTCTGAATACGTGCTGACGCTGCCCTTGAGGTTCTTGATGTTGGTGCGCACCACGTCCATGCCCACGCCACGGCCTGAAATATCAGTGATTTTTTCAGCCGAGGAGAAACCGGGAGCAAAGATAAGCTCCAGCGATTCGCGGTCATCAAGTTGTGCGGCTTCCTCGGGCGTGATGACGCCCTTGCGGATGGCAACTTCGCGCATTTTTGCGGGGTCAATGCCCTTGCCGTCGTCTTCAATTTCAATGGCGACAGAGTTGCCCTTGTGGAAGGCGCGCAGCACAACCTTGCCTTTGGCGGGCTTGCCCGCAGCGAGGCGCTGGTCTTCAGGTTCAATACCGTGGTCAACAGAGTTACGGATAAGGTGGACAAGCGGATCGCCGATGACCTCAACAACGCTCTTGTCCAGTTCCGTTTCTTCACCTTCCATGACCAGATCCACTTCCTTGCCGCTTTTGCGCGAAAGGTCGCGCACCAGCCGGGGGAAGCGGGAAAAGACCGAAGAAACCGGAACCATGCGCACCTTCATGATGGTGTCTTGCAGATCATCAGAAATGCGCGCCATGGCGTAGGTGGTTTCAGAAAGGCTCTGGGCGACCTGAGAAATATCCACGTCATGCCCGGTGTCTTCAAGTGAACGGGCGATGAGGGTGTACCGGTTACGGTTGATGATGAGTTCGCCAATGAGATTCATCAGGTGATCAAGGCGTTCATGGTCAACGCGGATGGTAGAAGAACCCTTGTGGTTCTCGGCAGCCGGAGCCGCAGCCGGAGCCGCCGGTTTTGCAGGAGCCGCCGGTTTTGCAGGTGCAGCGGGCTTGGCAGCTTGCGCCGCAGGCTTTGCGGGCGCCGCAGGCTTTGCCGCAGCCGGAGCAGCCGGCTTGGCAGGTTCGGCGGGCCTGGGAGCCGGGGCATTCTGCTTGGGGGCAGCTGGAGCCGCCGCAGGCGCGCTCGGTGCTGCTGTGCTGGCCGGAGCTGCGGGAGCCGGAGCGGCCTGTTCTTTTTCGACCTTGGGTTCGACCTTGGGTTCGACCTTGGGTTCGGCCTTGGTCTCGGCTTCAGCAGGCTTTTCGTCCGCCGGAGTCGAGGCCGGGCTGGGAGCCGCGGCAGGTGCAGCATCTGCTTGAGCCGGGCCGTCCAACGCAAGCTGAACCATGTCCTTGATGATGGAAACTTCCTGATCCAGCAGGTCAACCATCAATTCAAAATCAATACCGCTGATGCGCCCCTGATCCACTATGCCAGCCGTGCGCTCGGCGTAAACCTTGATGTCTTCAAATTCCATGAAGGCGCAGGCGTTCTTGACCGCAATCAGGCAGCGGTACAGGGCATCAATGGAATCTTTGTGGCTGCCGTCTTTCTTGAGAGTTTCGAGCGCGGCATGAATAATTTCAAACTGCTGGCGCACCGTGACGCGAAAGGCCTCGGTATCATCGTTTTCAGCGCCAACGGCAAAAAATGTCGGTGTGACCACTTCAACCGGAGCGTGGGGTTCTGCGGCGGGAGTTTTCTGCTCGCTGGGCTCCTGCTCTGCGTCTTCCTGGCTCCCGGCAGCTTCGTGATGCTCGCCGTTGCCGTTCTGGTTGGCCTGGGCATCAAGAAGTTCCTGCGGCAGGGAAATGGGGCCGCCTGTCTGGGCTTCCTGGAGCTGCTTGACCACAGGAGAAATGTTGAAAGGAGTGGCGGAACCCGCTTCAATATTGATGCGTTGCACCAGGGCTTCAAGCACGTCAACCACAAGAAGCAGAAGGTCTATCAGCTCGTGGGTAGGCGTGATCTTGCCCTGACGGACATTGTTGAGCAGGGTTTCTGCTTCGTGCGTGAGCGAATTCAGTTCGCTGTAGCCGATAATGCCGCTGTTGCCCTTCATGTTGTGGAAGAAACGGAAGATATCGTTGACCAGTTCATCACGGCCAACGGGATTTTCTTCCAGATCCAGCAGGGAGCTTGTGAGGTTTTCGATGGTGTCGTTGGACTCATCGATAAAATCTTTCAGGTGCCCTTCACCAAAGGCGGTGAGGGTATACATAGGCAGATCGGGCAGGGTCTGCACCCAATCCTTGCCAGACATGGCCGTAAACTCTTCGTCGGTGCCAGCGGTAGCTGCAGGGGTGTCGGTTGCGTCATCGTCGCTGTTTTCGCTGTACGTCTCCGCAGCTTCATCCGCCGTAGGCTGTTCATCACTGATGGCAGGCTCTTCAACAACAGAGGCAGGTTCTACAATCTCTTCTGGTTGCGTCGCGGCTTCAGGCTCAGCCGCCACAGGCTGCGGCGCTGTTTCGCCAGCCATGATGGCGTCAATCTGAGCCATGATGTGCCCAATCTCCACATCGCCTTCGGCGTTGGTGGATTCGAGATTGTCGATCATCTGGCGCAGGGCATCGGTGGATGCCAGGATGACATCCATGATCTCCGAGGTGACAACCATGGTGCCCTTGCGCAGTTCGTCCAGAATATTCTCAGACTTGTGCGCAAGCTGATTGATGCGGTTCAGCCCCAGAAAACCCGATGCGCCCTTGAGGGAGTGCATGGGCCGAAAGATATCATTCAGAAGAGCAAGATTGTCCGGCGCCTTCTCAAGCTCAAGAAGGTTAGGCTCGATGGTTTCGAGATGTTCTTTGGCTTCCGCGATAAAATCGGCGAAAAGTTCCGGATCAAAAAATTCCTGGCTCATAACCTGTACCTTTATATGGCTGAAAGCACACTATTGCCCGAATTGGACACATACTGTCTTTCTTATCGGCTATCCCAGAAGCATCTTTATATTACGAACCATTTTTTCAGGCTGTGCCGGTTTTACCATATAAAGGTTGGCGCCGAGGCTCATGCCGGTCTGGATGTCCTTTTCCTGCCCTTCGGTTGAAAGGACAATGATAGGAATATCTTTGTATGCATCCTGAGCGCGGATGGTCTTGATAAACGTGAAACCGTCCATGCGGGGCATGTTCACGTCCGAAACAATCAGGTCGACCGGCTCAAGGCTGTAGAGCTTTTCAATAGCGTCAAGGCCGTCCTCGGCGGTGCTGACCTTGAAGCCTTCGCCCTTGAGAACAAAGGCTACCAGGTTCCGGATAGTCTTGGAGTCGTCTACGACCATAATATGTTTTTTCATAGGTGATCCTGTCCGTCTGTTGTTGGCTGCCGTACAAAATTTCACCGAACTCTAGAGATTATTCAGACTATTGGCAAGTCAGACCGTATGCTTTTCAAACTAGGTAGGCGATCAGACTTCAATAAGTTTTTCGACAATCAGTTCCGGGTCGATAATGCCGTGGAGGCGCTCCTTGATATTGGCGAGACCGCACAGAAAATCTGCCCCCTCGCCAAGTTGCGCCTCGATGTTCCAGCTGATGCTGTCTTTTGAAACCATGTACATGGTATGTATTTTGTCGATAATAAGGCCAAGCTGCATATCTTCTGTGCCACAAACAATAATAAAGCTCTTTTCGGTATAGCGCTTTGTCTGGTCTGTGGTCAGCAATGAATCCAGATGCAGCAGTGGCGTAACCTTGCCGCGCAAATTGACAACACCGGCAATAAAAGGCGGCGCCATGGGCAGCCGGGTCAGCGGCATGTAGCGCAGCACCTCAACAATTACCGGCACTGGCAGCAGAAAAACCTGTTCGCGCACATAAAACGAAACCATCTGTACCTGTTCTTCTGCAGCAAGCCTTGCGCGCAAGGAAGGCCGGGCAGTTTCTGCCTCTGCATGTCCGCCATGACGGGCAGGGCGCGTATGGTCTTTTACTTCTCCTGCTGCGCCAGCCATCACCTGTTCCGGCTCAAGCACCGGCATGGTCTGCAACGCATCGCTGCCCAGATATTTTTGCACAAAGGCCTGTTCCGCATCGCTCAGCGTTGCGTCTGCCGCCTGAGGCACGGCCAGGCACTGGTCTGCAAAGTACTCTTCGGGCGTTTTTACCATAGCTTTACCACTTCTTCTGCAAGCGAATTATACCCGAGCGCACCCTTTGAGCGGGCGTCGATATCATAAATGGTGCACCCCTGGGCGCTGGCCTCGCGAAAGTGCGTGTCCACCCCAATGACCGCTGAAAACATGGATTGCCCCATTTTGCGGCGCATCAGTTCTAGTACCCGTGTGCAGGCTTTTGCTCTCCTGTCATACATTGTGGGCACTGCCCGGTAGCGTACGGGCCTGCCCAGAGCCTTGTTCAACGTGTGCAGCGTGTCGAACAGCAGCTTGAGCCCGTGCAAGGCAAGAAAGTCTGTCTGGATCGGAATTATCAGCAGGTCTGCGGCTACCAGCGCATTGACCAGCAGAATGCCCACATGGGGCGGACAATCCAGAATTATGTAATCATATTCATCGCGCACATGCGTGAGGCTGCGGAGGAGCACACTTCCCTTGGCCTGACGCTCGCGAAAGTCAACTTCAAGCTCTGAAAGCCGTATGCTGCCAGGCGCCACGTCCATCCCCGGCAGCGCCTGCACATGGATAAGATCGGGCCAGATCACGGGCCAGGCATCTTCCTGCGCGAGAAAAAGGTCGTGCAGGCTGCAAGTGATGCCTTCGGGGTATATTCTCGCATGCAGCGTGGCGCAGGCGTGGGGATCAAGATCAAGAACAAGAACTTTTTTCCCCATGCGGGCAAGCGCGCTGCTCAGCGAAATGGATGTCGTGGTTTTGCCGACGCCCCCTTTTTGATTGGCAATAGCCAGAACTTTTGCACACATGATATCAGCATCAGCTCATTTTTCTGTAAACAATGGTTCCCTTGTGGTGTTCGAGCTGGAACGCGCGGCTGATGTTGTGCAGGGATTCGGAATGACCGATAAGCAGCGCGCCGTTGATTTCAAGGTTGTCGTAAAATGCGTTGATGACCTTGCGCTTCATTTCATCGTCAAAGTAGATGATAACGTTGCGGCAGAAAACAATCTGCGATTTTTCAATGCGTTTGAGCTGTTCTCTGTCATTGAGGTTAATGGGCCCAAAGGAAATGAGCGACTTCAGTTCCGGCTTGACCCTGTACTGCGTGTCTTCCTTGATAAAGTAGGCGTCCACAATTTCCTTGGGGGTCGTGCGCAGGGCATAGTCGTTGTAAACACCCCGGCGGGCAGCCGCCAGCACGGCCTCGGAAAGGTCATTGGCTGTGATCTTGATATCCCAGCTGGAAAGTTCGCTTTTCAGAACCTCACACAATATGATGGCAAGCGTGTAGGGTTCTTCGCCCGAGGAACAGCCAGCAGACCAGATGCGCAGCTTTTTGCGCCCAGCCTTGCGGCACTGGTCAAGGATGTCGGGCAGCACACTTTTTTGAAAAACTTCAAGCTGAGGCGGATTGCGGAAAAAGCTTGTTTCGTTGGTTGTTACCACTTCAAAAAGCTTGGTGAGCTCTGTGCGGCGGCTGCCGTCAAAGCGCAGAAAGTTGTAGTAGTCGCTGTAACTTTTGAGGTTCAGTTCCTTGATGCGGTTTGAAAGCCGGTTTTCAACAAGGTACTTTCTGTTTTCAGCGATGAAAATACCGCACTGCTGATAAATGAAATCGCGCAGTTGCAGAAATTCCTCGTCAGATATCTGCAAATCCTTGCGGAAGGGCGATGCCGCGCGGGCGTTGTCTGCCGCTTGCGTGGGCGAGCGAAAAGCCGCAGCAGGGGTGAGCGGGGGGCGCATGGCGCTGGTTGCGGGTGCGGTTTGCGCGGGCCGTGTGGCTCCAAGCCCGCCCGCAGCAGGCGCGGGGCTTGCTGTGCGCGGGGGCAGGCCAGACCCCAGCGGAGGCCGTGCAGTTTGCCCCAGGCCAGACTGGCCTAAGCCGGATTGCCCCAGACCCGTTTGCCCGAGAGGCGGCCGAGTCGTCGTGCCAGACAGGCCAGTTGCGGTCTGCCCAAGGCCGGATTGTCCCGGCCTGGTCTGTCCCAAAGGCGGGCGTACTGCCGCAGGCGTACCGGTGGTGGAACCGCCTGCAGGCGATGAGCCTCCCAAACCTGTGCCAGCACCAGCACCCGCAGGGGTGCGGAAAGCAGAACCTGCCAGGCCTGCGCCTTGCGCCGGGCTTGCGGGGGCAGGGGCAGGAGCAGTTGTTCTGAATGGCGAGGCCGGGGCGGGCGCAACGGGCTTGGCAGCCGGAGCGGCTGGCGCTGCCCCTGGCGTTGGCGTGACGCCAAACCGTGGACGTTGCTCTGCGGGAGTAGCCGCGCCGCCAGCAGATGAGCCGTTGCCGCTATTCTGGGCAGAGCCGAGCGGGCTTTTTGGAAATAATGTAGGGGGCTGAGACATACCTACTCCTGTTCGGCCTGGATCGTTGCAACCGCTTCTTCTGCTGCATGCTGGATATCTGGGTCTTCATGATTCATCAAACCCAGCAGCACGCTAAAGGCCACATTGCCGCCGATCTTACCAAGAGCCTCAATAATTTTGAGGGCCACCATGGGGCTTGAACTTTCAAGCATTTGCGCCAGTTGCGGAACGGCATTGGCAACCTTGTGCATGCCCAGCGCGTCAATGGCACGTATGCGAACCCATTCATTTTCGTCATCAAGCCCGTTGAGAATATAGGGCAGCACAGTTGGGGAAGCGATCTGCCCAAGCAGGTCAATTACTGCAAGGCGAACATCCTTGTCTTCATCTGTAAGGCGGGGCAGCAGCAGTGGCAGGTATGCCTCGGCCTGTTCGCCAAGACTCAGGAAGGATTCCACCGCTACCTGGCGTGTGCGGGGTGATTCATCTTCAAGCGCCGCCGTTATTTCAGGCAGATTTTCCACAATGCCGTAACGTCCGAGTGCGTACACGGCCATCATGCGCTGCATGGGGTCTTCGCTCTTGGCGCGTTCCTTGAAACGTTCGTTCAGCTTGGCGCTGTGCAGGTTGATGCTGGCTTCCAGCGCCATTTCCTTAACGTCCACGTAGCGGTGATCCAGCTGGGCGAAGACAAGGTCTTCCACGTCAGGGCAGGTGGGCTGGTTGCCAAAGAAGATCAGTGCGCTCTTAAGAACTTCTGCGTCTTCTGAATCATTCATGATAGTTATAAAGAACGGAGAGTCGGCGCAGTCGCCAAGCTGGGCCAGTTCCGCTGCCGCCATGCGCTGCAGTTCCGGGCTGGCATCCCAGAAAATATTCTTGAGATCAGGCACGCAACGGCGGTCTGCCATGAGATGACAGGCCTCCATTGCCAATAGCTTGCGCGGTTCATCGACACTGTTGAGGGCATCGCGCACCGAGTCGTTGTAGCCAATGGCGGCTATGGCCTTGATGGCGGCCTCATAGAGCTCATCCTGGCGTTCCCTGTCGAGGGTGGCGGCCATGTTGATGATATCTTCGGTGCAGGCATCCGAGCCGATGGCGCTCAGACCTTGCAGAGAGGCCAGCAAGATGTCTTCATCGTTGTCTGTAAGGGCGTCGAGCAGGTAGGAACGCAGCCTTTCCTGCGATTTGCCAGCCAGCAGCGACAAGCCCCGCCCGTTGAGGATCTGCACAATGGCTTTGACGATCTTGTGGCGCAGGGCTTCGCGAACATTTTCAAGCGAACTGAAGAGCAGGGGAATGGACTTTACGTCGCCCATATCGCCAAGGGCGTCCACAATGGCCGAACTCACGAGGGACGAGGCCTGGGAAAGCAGTTTCACAAGGGCGCTGGCTGCGGAGTAGTCCTTGATTTTCGCAAGGGCTTCCACCACGGCAAACTGCACCCATTCTTCATCGTGCATGGCCTGACACAGGGAGTTGACGGCTTCGGGAAAAGCCAGTGTGCCAAGGCTCACAGCAGCCTGATAACGCACGTTCACTTCCGGATCTTTAAGCAGGGCGCGGCAGAGCAGCAGACATGACTGATGCGTGCGGCAGTATCCCAGAATATCTGTGATAAATATCCGCAGGTCCGCATCGTCGTGCTGCAGGTAGGGCTGAATGCTCTCAATGCTGTCCGAGCCGATTTCGCGCAGAATGTCCATGGCCACGTTGCGCACGGGGGCTTCGTCGCTGCTCAGGAGCGGCAGCAGAGCTACAACCACCTGCGGCCCGCGAATTTTGCGCAGGGCGTATTCCGCTGCTTCCTGTACGCCCACACTTGGGCTTTTAATATGTTCGCAGAGCATGGGAACGGCATCCTGGAGGCCCTGATCGCCAGCGCTGAATGCCGCGTCACGAATCGCGTCATTTTCGCCCGACTTCAGGGCTTCAAGAATTGCTTTGTGCTGTGGATTTTCCATGTTCATAGTCATGTCCTGCTACGGTGGGGTCAGCCTCTGACCGTTGTTATGATGGCGTTGGCAATATCGTCCACATCAAGAATGAGGTTGGCGAGCTTGTTGTCTACAATCGCCTTGGGCATACCGTAAACGACACAGGATGCCTCATTTTGCGCTATAAGGCAGCCGCCCTTCTCTTTAAGAACCTTGGCCCCTTCGCAACCGTCTGAACCCATTCCGGTAAGAATGGCGCCAAGCGTGCGTCTTCCCATTGCTTTGCCCGCAGTTTCAAAAAGCACGTTTGCCGAAGGTTTGTAAAGGGCATCGCGCGGTTCTTCTGCAACAAAAATTTCTGGCAAGGGGCCGCGCATGCGAATGCCCAGGTGTTTGCCGCCAGGGCAGACATACGCATGCCCGGTTTTAAATTTGTCACCGTCCTGTGCTTCGCTAACGCCGATCTTGCAAACACTGTCGAGGCGCTTGGCAAAAGGATTTGTAAAAGCTGCCGGCATATGCTGCGCAATAAGTATGCAGGCCGGAAGATCCGCAGGCAGCGCCGAAAGAATCTTTTGCACCACTGGCGGCCCGCCGGTGGATACGCCGATCACAACCAGATCGCGCGGCCCGGTGCAGGGCGTCTGCACATAATCCGCAGGCTGCGAGGGTTGAGGGCGTGCAACTGGAACCTGAATCTGGTTGATGCGTCTGTACTTGAGTTTGATGATTGTTTTACGCCGGGCAATGGCCCTCACCTTACGCTGGAGTTCCGCCCCAAAATACTCCCGGTCGCTGCTCATGGTTTTTGGAATGAAATCAAGAGCGCCGTACTCTAATGCCTTTAATGTGCTTTCCGCGCCGCTCTGTGTGAGAGAGCTGACCATCAGCACGGGAATCGGAGTCTTTTTCATCAACTGCTGCAAAACTCCAAGACCATCAAGCCTTGGAAGGTCAACATCAAGCGTCATTACGTCCGGATCGAGTTCTTCGGCTTTTTCCAGGGCCTCCTGACCGTTGCGGGCTGTGCCCACAACCTTGATTTCAGAATCCTGCTCCAGAAGTGAAGTAATGGTGTTGCGCATAAAGGTTGAATCATCAACCACGAGGACACTGATCATAGGATAAGCTCGCTCCAAAAAAGTCTCTCTCTATCTAGTGTTTGTATGCTACGTCAGGCATTATTTTTTTACAAATAAAAAATTACTTGCCAAACTACTCAGTCTCGCTTATGTTCCCTCTCTCAACGGGATGTGGCTCAGCTTGGCTAGAGCGCAGCGTTCGGGACGCTGAGGCCGCGCGTTCAAATCGCGCCATCCCGACCAGCAAAATCAAGGGTTTACGGTAACCACCGTAAGCCCTTTTTTTGTTTTTACTTCAGACGATCTTCTCTTTTAGGGATAAAGAGGGTGTTCCCTTGAAGACGGCGGCAAGCCGGAAGCGGGATACATGCATGGCCGAGTGTACTTTTTTATGTCGCCATGATGTTCCGTAAAAATAATTTTGCGTGAATTTTGTATATTCTTAACGGCAAAAAAGCCCGTTTCAAAAGGGATGCTCATCACATCCCTCAGAAACGGGCTTTCTGCTATAATTGCGGCAGCCGAGGAGAACCCGCGGTGCTTGATTTCGCTGCTCTGAAGGCGCGCTGTGCGCGCCAGTGACCTAGCTCAGCGAGGCAAGGCGTTTGATGGCTTCTTCCGTATCGGCAGGGGAACCGAAGGCCGTCAGGCGCACGTAGCCTTCGCCGGAAGCGCCAAAGCCAGCGCCGGGCGTGCACACGAGGGCCGTGTTGTTCAGCACGTGGTCAAAGAAGCCCCAGGAGGTCATGCCGGCCGGCACGCTCACCCAGATGTAAGGAGCATTGACGCCGCCGTAGACGGAAAGGCCCATGGCGGTGACTGCCTTGCGCAGGCTTTCTGCATTGCGCTGGTAGCCGTGGATAACATCCATGACCTGCGCCCGCCCTTCCGGGCTGTAGGTGGCGGCAGCGGCCCGCTGCACAATGTAGGGGCAGCCGTTGTACTTAGTGCACTGGCGGCGGTTCCAGAGTCCGTTGAGCGCAACCTTGCCGCCCTTGCCATCGCTGACCTGGAGCGCCTTGGGCACAACCGTGTAGGCGCAACGCAGGCCGGTGAAGCCAGCGGTTTTGGAGAAGCTGCGGAATTCCACGGCCACTTCCTGCGCGCCTTCAAGCTCGTAGATGCTGTGGGGAACAGAGCTGTCGGTGATGTAGGCCTCGTAAGCGGAGTCATACAGAATGACGCAGCCTTCGCGGCGGGCGTAGTCTACCCAACCCTGCAGGGCCTGACGTGAAAGCACGGTGCCTGTGGGGTTGTTGGGGTAGCACAGATAGATGATGTCGGGCCGGGTTTTGGGAAAGTCCGGCACAAAGTCGTTTTCCTTGAGGCAGGGCAGGTACACGAGCCTGTCCCACTGCTTGCCGTCAAATTCGCCGGATCGGCCAGCCATGGCGTTGGAATCCACATATACGGGGTAGACGGGGTCTGTCACTGCCACAATGCTGTCAGCGGCAAAAAGCTCCTGAAAATTGCCCACGTCGGACTTGGCGCCGTCGCTGACGAACACTTCATCGGCGCTCAGGTCAACGCCGCGCGCCTTATAGTCGTGTTCCGCGATGATTTCGCGCAAAAAGGCGTAGCCCTGTTCCGGTCCGTAACCGTGAAACGTGGCGGCATCGCCCATGTCGTCCGCAGCCTTGTGCAGCGCCGCAACAACGGCAGGGGCAAGGGGACGGGTCACATCGCCGATGCCCAGACTGATGACGCGCTTTTCGGGGTTGGCTTCCTTGAAGGAGGCGACCTTGCGGGCTATTTCCGCAAAAAGATAGTTGCTTTGCAGCTTGAGAAAATTGCTGTTTACGCTGGTCATCACATTCCTCTGAATCAGATGTGGTACGTGCCGGTGAAGACGGTGACGGCTCCGCCGGTCATGTAGACATGGTTGGAAATTTCGTCCCAATGGATGTGCAGGGTTCCGCCTTTGAGTTCCACGTCAAGCTCGCGCCCGGTAAGGTTGTTGAGCACGCAGGCAACCGCAACGGCGCATGCGCCGGTGCCGCAGGCAAGGGTTTCGCCCGCGCCGCGTTCCCACACGCGCATTCTCACCTTGGTGGAAGAGATCACTTCCACAAATTCGGTGTTGGTGCGCTGCGGAAACAGCCTGTGGTGCTCAAAGCTGGGGCCGATCTTGGGCAGATCAAGGTCGTCTATGCCTTTCATGAACACAACCGCATGCGGGTTGCCCATGGAAACAGCGGTAATATCGTAGCCAGCGCCGTCAACCTCGACCAGGCGGGCCACAAAACGCTGGGCGCTTGTGTCGCCCTCGACCAGCACGGGAATGTTGGCCGGGGTCAGCACGGGTTCGCCCATATCAACCGTAGCGCCGCAGACCTCGCCGCCTTCAAACAACAGACGGACGATTTTTTCACCGGCGCGGGTTTCAACGCGGATAACATCCTTGGAAAGAATGCCGTGGTCGTGAACATATTTGCCCACGCAGCGGATGGCATTGCCGCACATTTCAGCCTCGGAACCATCAGAATTGAACATGCGCATGCGCACGTCTGAAGTGCCGGAAGGCAGAATCAGTACAAGGCCGTCAGATCCGACACCAAAGTGCCGATCGCTGATCTGTCGGGCAAGGTCGTTGGGGTTCTCGACACGTTCTTCAAAACCGTTCACATAGACATAATCGTTGCCGATGCCCTGCATTTTTGTAAAGCGCAGTGTTGCAGCCATATATACTCCTTATCATACGGGGGGCCGAAACAGGCTGCCCATAATTATCTTGGCAGTATCACAAATAAGTATTTATTCTGATTCAAGGCAAAAGTAAACACAGTGCGGCGCACCTGCCGTGAATCCAACGTGCGGCGGCGGTTCAGGGCGCAAAAAAAGCGGAGAGCCGCCAGACTCTCCGCTTGATGACCACTGGCCTTCGCCGTCCGTTGCGGCGAACGGCGAGGCCTGTGGCTCCCTGCGGCAGAACCGCAGGGGCCGGAGGCAAGGGGACCATCTTCCCCCCCGGGATGAGACCCCCTGCCCCCAACTATTTCTTAACGACCTAGTGAGCCCAGAGCAGTTCCGCGTACTTGGGCAGAACCCACAGGCTGTCCTCAACCAGGCGCTCAAGAGCGTCTGCATGGGTGCGGCATTCGTTCATGGCGGGCAAGATGCCGTCACGAGCGGCCTTGGCCTGTTCCAGAGCGCCTTCGGTGCACTGGGCTTTTTCCACGGCCTTTTCCAGCACCGTCACACCCTTCTGGAGTGCAACAATGTGGCCGCGCAGTTCGTTAAAGTATTCCTCTTCGCTTGCAGCGCCCTTGTCGCCAAGCACGGCGCGGGTTTTGATAACCGCATCGGCGGCCCTGGTCTGGGCTTCCATGCTGGGCGGCAGCACGGAAGAGCGGATCATGTCGGCCAGCAGGTTGCCTTCGATGCACACGGTCTTGCTGTAGTTTTCCAGCAGGATGTCCTGACGGGAGAGAATTTCACGCTCGGTCAGGATGCCGTGACGCAGGAAGACGTTCATGACATCGGGATCACTGTAGTGTTCAAGAGCGGTAACGGTGTTGTTGTAGTTGGGCAGGCCGCGGCGGGCGGCTTCTTCAGCCCAGGATTCAGCGTAACCATTGCCGTTAAAGACGATGGGCATGTGTTCCTTGAACAGGCGGGGCAGCAGAGACTGCAGGGCCGTGTT
Source organism: Pseudomonadota bacterium (assembly GCA_023419375.1). Taxonomy (GTDB): domain Bacteria; phylum Desulfobacterota; class Desulfovibrionia; order Desulfovibrionales; family Desulfovibrionaceae; genus Desulfovibrio. The sequence continues at coordinate 7,073 of JAEZYD010000060.1, read as the reverse complement.
CAGATCGGTGCCAGCAGAAACCGAAGCTTCAAGTTCGGTGGCAATGTCGTCCAGGGCGCTGGCAACAGCCGCGTTCAGGGCGATATTGACCGGAGCCACGGACTGCGAGGAGCCCACGGCGCGGAATTCGAACTTGTTGCCGGTGAAGGCAAAGGGGCTTGTGCGGTTACGGTCGGAAAGATCCACGGGCAGCGGAGGCAGGGTGGAAACGCCCACTTCCATGACCGCGCTCTTTTTGTTCTTGGAACCCTTGCCGTTGATGATGGTGTCAAGCACGTCGGTAAGCTGTTCGCCAAGGTAGACGGACAGGATGGCCGGCGGGGCTTCGTTGGCGCCAAGGCGATGGTCGTTGCCAGCGCCCACGGTGCCGAGGCGCAGGGCCGCGCTGTGCATGTGCACGGCGCGCAGCACGGCGGCCAGAAACACCAGGAACTGGGCATTGTCCACCGGCGTGGAGCCGGGGTTGAGCAGGTTGGAGCCATCAGAATCGCTGATGGACCAGTTGTTGTGCTTGCCGCTGCCGTTCACGCCCGCAAAGGGCTTTTCGTGCACCAGACACACAAAACCGTGCTTGCCAGCCATGTGACGCATCATGTTCATGCAGAGCATGTTGTGGTCGCAGGCGATATTGGCTTCTTCGTACACAGGGGCGATTTCAAACTGACCGGGGGCCACTTCGTTGTGGCGGGTCTTGGCCGGAATGCCCAGCGAACGCAGCTCGTTTTCCAGATCCTGCATGAAGCTCATCACGCGGGGAGGAATGGAGCCGAAGTAGTGGTCTTCCATTTCCTGACCCTTGGGCGAGGTGGCGCCGATCAGGGTGCGGCCAGCCATCAGAAGGTCAGGGCGCAGGGCGGCCAGGTTTTTGTCCACCAGGAAGTATTCCTGCTCGGGGCCAACGTTGGCGCGCACATAGCTGGCCGTGGTGTTGCCGAAGAGCTTGAGAATACGCATGGCCTGACGCGACAGGGCCGATATGGAGCGAATGAGCGGGATCTTGCGGTCAAGAGCTTCGCCCGAGTATGAGTAAAAGTACGTCGGAATGTGCAGGGTGGCCCCGTAAGGAGCGGGGATGATGAACACCGGCACGGAGGGATCCCACGCGGTATAGCCGCGGGCTTCAAACGTGGAGCGGATGCCGCCGGAAGGGAAGGAGGAGGCGTCCGGCTCACCGCTGATCAGCATCTTGCCAGAGAATTCGCTGATAACCTGACCATCAATGGTGGGCGACAGAAAGGCGTCATGCTTTTCGGCAGTGAGGCCAGTCATGGGATGGAACCAGTGCGTGTAGTGCGTGGCGCCGTTTTCGATGGCCCAGTCCTTCATGGCATTGGCGACAACATCAGCGATTTCGGGGTTCAGGCGTTCACCGTCGCGGATGGTCTTGGCCAGCTTCTTGAACACATCCTTGGGAAGACGCTTGCGCATGGTGGCCAGGCCAAACACGTAGCGGCCAAAGATGTCTTCCGCGCTGCGGCCTACTTCATCAGCGCTGGTGGGGATGACCGGTGCAGTGTTCACTGCTTTGAACAAAGCCTTTTTACGGGGGGAACTCATACCCTCGTCTCCTTTCTCAAGTTGTTGCTAGTATCAGGCACAGCCCGACTAAAGGGCCTCATCGCCGCGCTCACCAGTGCGGATGCGGATGGCATCCATCACATCACTGATGAAAATCTTTCCGTCGCCGACCTGTCCTGTGCGAGAGATGGACACCACAGCATTCAGAACAGTTTCCAGCATGTCGTCGTGCAGCACGACCTCGAGCTTGATCTTGGGCAGGCAGTCCACCTGCATGGTGGTGCCGCGATACACTTCAGTGTGCCCACGCTGGCGACCAAAGCCCTTGATTTCAACATAGTTCAAGCCGTGGATGCCCATATCGGTAAGCGTGTCCTTAACCTTGTCAAACATGCTGGGCCGGATGATGATTTCAAGCTTTTTCATAGGTCGTTCCTTTGCTGTTTCCCGTTGGACTACAAGGAGTAGCCGCGTTCGTTGTGCTCGCTCAAATCGAGACCGGTGAATTCCTCTTCAGGCGTAACCCGCAGGCCGACAACCGCGTCAACCACATAGAGGATTATCCGGGAAACTATGTAGCAATAACCCCAGGTAGCCACAATGGACACGATCTGGATCCAGGCCTGCTCAGGATTGCCGTAGAACAGACCGTCCGAGTTGTTGATGGCAGCGCAGGCGAACAGGCCGGTGGCAAGCGCACCCCAGGTGCCGCCAACGCCGTGAATGCCGACCACGTCAAGAGCGTCGTCATAACCGAACTTGTTCTTCAGGAGCACGCCGCCGTAGCAGATGATGCCGCCAACAAAACCGATCAGCATGGCGGGCAGCACTTCAACAAAGCCCGCGCCGGGGGTGATGGCCACGAGGCCCGCCAGTGCGCCGGAGATAGCGCCAAGGCTTGTGGGCTTGCCGGTGCGAATCCATTCAACGAGCATCCAGCCAAGAATACCGCAGGCGGAAGCCATGTGGGTTGTAACAAGGGCCTGACCAGCAAGAGGACCGGAAACCAGGGCGCTGCCAGCATTGAAGCCGAACCAGCCGAACCACAACAGGCCGCCGCCAAGCAGGGTAAGGGGCAGGTTGTTGGGCGTTGCATGCGAGCTGCCAGTGGAAAGCCGCGGTCCAAGAGCCTGGGCACAGGCAAGAGCCGCCGCGCCGGAAGACATGTGCACAACTGCGCCGCCAGCAAAGTCCAGAGCGCCCATCTTGCTCATCCAGCCGCCGCCCCAGACCCAGTGGGCCATGGGCGAGTAGACGAAGAGCAACCACAAGCCGGAGAATACAAGCATGGCGGAGAAGCGGATGCGCTCAGCGTAGGCACCGGAAATAAGGGCCACGGTAAGAGCAGCAAACATGCACTGATACCCCATAAAAACCGTGTGGGGCAGCTGGGTGGCGGCAGGAGCCGATTCGCCGCCCACGCCTTTGAGGAAGAGGTAAGAAAGATCGCCGATTATGCCGCCCACATCTTCGCCAAAGGCCAGGGTGTAACCCACAACGGCCCATAATACGGAGATGAGAGCCAGCGCGCCGTAGCTATGCATGTGGGTGGACAGGATATTGCGGGAGCGAACCAGGCCACCGTAGAAGAGGGCCAGCGCCGGGGTCATCAGCATGACCATAGAGGCGCAGATCAGAATAAATGCAGTATCCGAGGCGTTCATACGGACATCCTTCAGCGTAGTTCGGACCGGCGAGGGAGGCAGGGTGCTGCACAGCGCAGCAGGCTGGTTTCCGTCGTTCCGTTCCGCGTTTAATAGAACCTCATCCTCGTGGGCTGGCGCCAAGCCCACACTGCGGCACGATGCCGCAGCAATACCCTGCTTAGGCATGAAGTGTGCCAAATGTGTTTCGCTACGGAGCTTAATGCTGTAACAAACTGATTTTATGAATATTTTTATTTTTGAGAGCAGACGGGAAGAATTGCAGGAGGTTGGCGCCTATGGGATATTTCTACGTTGATGTAGAAAAAAAGCCCCCCTCCGGAGCGCCGTTTCGTGGCGCTTGGAGGTGGGCTCTAATGATTGTGTTATTTTAGTATGTTATATAAAAAAATCAAAAAATTGCAAAAATGTAGAAATTATTGGTACATCTTTGTAACGAGTGGATAATCATTAGATAACTTACTAAAATAAATTACAAAAAATTCGTTTTTGGGCAAATTCCGGGCTTTTTGCGAAATACCGTTTTGTAGAAACTGTATTTCTACTCGGTTTCGTCCTTACGGTACACAGGGCGAAATGCCTTGTAGGTTATGCCGTACTTTTTCATGCGCAGAGCCATGATTCTTTCCGTCAAGCCAAGGCTTGCGGCGGCTTTGCCCATCTGGCCCTGGCTGAACTCAAGCGCTTCGGTGATTGATGCGCGTTCCAGTTCGTCCAGCTGCTCCTGCAAACTGCCGGAAAGCCCCTGGCGGATCAGCCCGGGCGTGAGGCCTGAGCTGGCTGCAACGCGGCTGCCGTGCAAGGCAGGGGGCAAGTGCTGGGGCAATACAAGGCCCTCGCGGCCCAGCAGCAGCACTGCGCGCTCCATGACGTTTTCAAGCTCGCGGATGTTGCCCGGCCAGGTATAGCGTTGCAGCATATCCATAACAGAAAGGGAGAGGCGCACGTTGTTGCGCCCGTTGGCCAGTGCGTATTTTTTGATAAAGTGGTTTGCCAGCGGCAGAATGTCCTCTGGCCGGAAACTCAGGGGCGGCAAGAAAATGGGGAAGACATTGAGGCGGTAGAACAGATCGCGGCGGAAGGTTTCTTCCTCTACCATTTTTTCCAGATCGCGGTTGGTGGCGGTGATGAAACGTACATCAACATAATGCGTTTCCATGCCGCCAAGGCGCTCGAAGGCCCTTTCCTGCAATACTCGCAGCAGTTTTGCCTGGGTCATGAGCGAAAGCTCGCCCACTTCGTCCAAAAACAGCGTTCCGCCGTTGGCAAGCTCAAAGCGCCCTTTGCGTGTGGCGTTTGCGCCGGTGAAGGCCCCGCGCTCATGGCCGAACAGTTCGCTTTCAATGAGGTTTTCTGGCAGGGCGGCGCAGTTGAGCGAGATGAAGGGCTTGTTGGCACGGGTGCTGCCCGAGTGGATGGAGCGCGCTGCCAGTTCTTTGCCCGTGCCGGATTCGCCCTGTAGAAAAACTGTGGTGCTGGACGGGGCCACCTGCGCAATCTGCGCGTAGACCTTTTGCATCACTTCAGAGTTGCCCACAAAGCCGCGCGGCCTCAGGGGCGAGGTGGCTTCTTCATCCATGCGGCCCTGCGATTCAAGGGCGGCGTGCCCAAGCAAGGTTGATATAATGGTAAGAAGGCGCATTTCATCTTCGAGCGTGGCATCGTCCACCAGCAGATGGTCAACCGACAACGCGCCCACAACCTGGTCGTTAAGGCGGATAGGCACGCAGATGAAGGAAATGCCCTCCTTGCCCAGATCGCGCGAGCGGGTGCGGTTCAGAAACAGCGGCTCTTCTGATACATTAGATATGTACATGGAGCGCCCGGTTTCAATAACGCGCCCGGTGATGCCCTCGCCGCGCACGTAGCGGCCCCGGCGGGCCTCGGCAGGTTTGAGGCCGTAGGCAGCCTCAATGCGGATTTCGCCGCTGTTGGGCGAAATAAGCGTGATCGCGCCGCGCATCATGTGCAGATGCTCTGCCATGAGCTGGAGCGCCTTGTTCAAGGCAACCCCTACATCCGTGGCGGAGTTGACCACATTGGAAAGATCCAACAAAAGGCGCAGCTGCTCTTCGCGGTGGCTGTCTGCATTGGCGGGAGAGCGCGACACGGTGCCGGGACGTGGAGATGTATTGCTGGATTTTTGCATGCCGTGCTTATACCTCAGGCCGGGGCAAACATGCAATCCGTCAGCGGGTTACGGGCCGCAAGAAAGAGCTGCCGGAGTGATGGCACTTGCGCGGACGAGCTGGGTCAAACTTTGATATAGTGGGGGAGTGGGAGGACGGACTTTGTGGGGGAAGGGGAGCAGGCCCTATAGCGGCCTAACTGATCTGGCGGCCCAACAGGCTACGATACCGGCAAATGCTCTGGTACGCGGGGTAGCCGTCTGACTGGTCAAGAGCGCAGCAGGATTAGGGAACGCAGATCTCTTAACCTGACCATCGCGAAGCCCCTGACCACTGAATTTTATGCCAATTTTAAAAAGTCGCTTGACACCCGCCCCCTATTGCCGTAGATACACCCTTCACAGCGCGTCCCCATCGTCTAGCCGGCCCAGGACAACGGCCTTTCACGCCGTCGACAGGGGTTCAAATCCCCTTGGGGACGCCAAATGATTCCCATAGGTTACGCTCCAGTAGCCTTTAAATTACTCGGTTCTGTGTACCGAGACTGTGTACCGGCTCTCCTGATCATCACATCGGGAGAGCCTTTTTTCTTGTCCGCAAAGTTGAGCACCTTCGCGGGGCCTCTTCCTTCCATTACCGCCAGCACCTTTTGCTCATGCTCCGCTTCGTAGCCAAGGCTCCGCAGATAGCGGGCCGTGGTGTTCGGATTCGTATGTCTGAGCTGGCGCTGCACTACGCTGAGTTCCGTGCCTTCGTTGAACAATATGCTGGCGTGAAGGTGTCGAATGGCGTGAAAGCCGAACGGTTTCACCTTGGCGCGTTTGCATATCGTGTCCATGAAATGCCCTCTGGCTCGGTAAGGTTCTCCGGGGTTGTGCCAGGGGCTTGGCGAATCATCAAGGCATGTGAACACCCAAGCCGTCTTGTAGGGCCGCACTTCCAGCCAGTACAACAACGCTTCCCGCAAGGGAGCCGCAAGCGGCACCCAATCGTGGCGCATTGACCTGTCGCTGGTTTTGCACGTTCCAAGACGTACCCGGTTCCGTTTGAAGTCAATATCTTCCCACTCCAGGCGGAAGATTTCGCTTCGCCTTGCTCCCAGGTAGAAGAAAGCCAGCAACATGGCTTTATCCTGGGCTTCCGCAACGGCCACCACCTTCCAAAAGTCTTCCTCGCTCGGAACGTAGCGGGGTTTCCGCTGTTCCTTGAAGCGTGGAATCGAAAGGAAAGGATTCGGCGTTGTCGGAAAGCCGTCCATATAGCGCCTTCCCCATTCCCATGCAGCCGCAAGATTCTTCCGATCCTTATTGGCGGAAAAGCCGGAACGGGTGTCGTTCTGCTTCTGCAAGTACCTCATAACCATATCCGGCGTAATTGCCTCCAGTTGGGTGACTTTGGTGTGGGAGATGAACATTTTGAACACGCGCACTTTCTCCTTGAAAGTCTGCTTGGTAAACTGCTGCTCGGTGTAGGCGCTGTATCTATTCGCCCATTCCGTAACAGTCGGCGTAACCGTAGGGGTCACTATCGTCTGTTCCGCCAGCATTTGTTCTCTTGTTTCCCTTTCCCACTTGGCGGCGTCCCGCTTCCCTTCCAATCCGTTGGGGAACAGTTTTGTGGCTACGACTTTTCCGCCGATCTTTACCACCGCCCGCCATTGCACACCCGCCTTTGTTGGGTATCGTGTTGGCATCCAGTATTTCCCTTATGCGATTTTCAAAGAACCGTAGGCGTCCTGGTGCAACCCACACGCCACCGTACA
>JAEZYD010000016.1 GCA_023419375.1 Pseudomonadota bacterium | reverse complement strand
TGGAAAAGAACAGCGTATCTGCCGATATGGACGCATCGTTATAATTTTTTGCGACCACACTCGGCTCTTGGCAGAAAACCTCCAGCTTCAAAGCTGGGAGGGTGAACAACGTGTTGACACTCTACACAGTTAAAAGGCCTCTCTGCTCCTCCCCGACAAAATATCAAAAAAGGCCCGAGACCGGATGACGCAGCAATGCGCCGCCCGGTTTCGGGCCTTTTGTACTTCTGAAAATCTGTTTTCAGCGACCTCGCCGTACCCACCATTCCCGCTCAACCTGCCCATACCACCAGCGGTTGTGATCCGCGCGCAGCACGGCCTCGGCCACCTGCTGCGCCGCAGGGCTGCGCAGACGTTTGACCGCGCTTTCCAGCCACTGGGCGGCAAAGGCATTGCCCTTGTCCAGTTCAGCCTTGAGGTTGCAGATAAGATCAAGCTGGTCGGCATCGTGCGCCAGAATGGCCTCTCGGCTGGCTTCTTCCTCCAGCTCGTCCCAGAGGGGCAGCACGTCATCCTCAAGCCCTGTTCCGTCCACGCAGTCTTCCAGCGCCTTGCGGGCCTGACACTGCGCATAGCGGTGGTTCACGTAGTTCAGATCGCCCGTGCGCGCCTCGTGCAAATCATGGAACAGGCAAAGATAGGTCACCCGCGCCGGATCCATACCGCACATGCGGGCCAGCACATAGCCCATGACGCTCACCCGGTAGGAATGCTCGGCCACGTTCTCCTGCCCGGTGCCCAAAAAGGCGTATCCCGTGCGGGGCGTGTGCCGCAGCATGCCGACTTCGTTAAAAAAATCCGCAATCCGGTCAAGCCGATCCGCGCTCACGTCCATAGCCGGGAAATCACCGTTGTTGCTCTTGGATTCACTCATGCCTGTTCAATACCGATCCCGGCGGTCTGTGGCAAGGATGCGCGGCGTAGATGGAGGGACGGATAAAAAGCGCCTCCGGTGGCTCAAGGGCTGCGCCCTTAAGAATCCCATTGCAGCTTGGGCTGGGGCAAACATCTTCTTAAAATCTCAAAAACCAATTTTCAGGTTCTTATTGGTCAGAACATTCTTTTGAGGACTTGCGGGGCGATGGAATTTTGTGGGCTGGCAGGGCCCGGGGCGACAGAGTGAATGGACATTCGGTCCATGACCGATATCACCTCCGCAGCGGAACGCAGCCAGCGCGCAAAAGAATTCAGAACCACATTCGCCTGGTGATCGGAGGAATTTTGTGGGCTGGCAAGGCCCGCAAGGGGCGACTGAGGGAGTGGACATTCGGTCCATGACCGATGTTGCCTCCGCAGCGGAACGCTGCCAGCGCGCAAAAGAACCCGATCACTCCAGGCCGTACTTGCGGAGCTTGTTATGCAGAGTAGCCCGCGTAATTCCCAATTGCCGCGCGGCCTCGCTCTTGTTGTCGCCTGTCTGGCGCAGGGTTTCCTCAATGGCGCGGCGCTCCACGGCATCCAGGGGCAGGCCTGCCAGGGAGGCGTCCACCTCGGGCTGGCGCTCATCGGGCAGGACGGGGCCTGTGACCACAGAGGGCAGCTCGCGCTCGGTGATGAGGTCGCCGTTACAGAGAATCACGGCGCGTTCCACGGCGTTTTCCAGTTCGCGCACATTGCCGGGCCAGCCGTAGCGCAGCATGCAGGCCAGAGCCTGCGGCGAAAATCCGCGCACGCTTTTTCGGTTGCGGCTGGCAAAGCGTTCCAGAAAGTGCGCGGCGAGCACGGGAATATCCTCGACGCGGTCACGCAGGGGCGGCACTTCAATACAGATGACGTTGAGGCGGAAATACAGATCCTCGCGAAAGCGCTTTTGGGCCACCTCTTCGCGCAGGTCGCGGTTGGTGGCCGCCAGTATGCGCACATCCACGGTTATGGCGGCATCGGCCCCCACTCGCTGCACCTCGCCCTGCTGCAAGGCGCGCAAAAACTTTGACTGAAGGGTAAGGGGCATCTCGCCGATTTCGTCCAGAAAAAGCGTACCGCCGTTGGCCTGGGCAAAGCGCCCCTCGCGACGGCGATCCGCGCCGGTGAACGAGCCCTTTTCGTGCCCGAACAGTTCGGATTCCAGCAGATTTTCGGCCAGGGCCGCGCAGTTCACCGTTACCAACGGTTTATCCGCTCTGGCGCTGGCGCAGTGCAGGGCGCGGGCCACCAGTTCCTTGCCTGTGCCGGATTCGCCGGAAATGAGCACGGTGGCCTCGGTGGGGGCAACGGTGGCGATAATTTCCTGCATGGCGCGGATAGAGGTGCTACGGCCAAGGATGCCGGGGCGCGCGGCGGCATCGCTGAGCTGACGGCGCAGCTCGCGGTTTTCCACGCTGAGGCGCGAATGCTCGATGGCTTTTTCAAGCGTATGTCTGAGAGCCTCAAAATCCAGCGGCTTGACCAGATAGTCGTATGCGCCGAGGCGCAGGGCCTCCACGGCAGTTTCCACTGAGGAGTAGGCCGTCATGAGCACCACGGGCAGGGCGGGATTATATTCAAGAATATTCTTGAGCGCGTGGATGCCGTCCATGCGCGCCATGCGCACGTCAGTCAGCACGGCGTCAAAGGATTTTTCACGCACCAGCGGAACAGCCTCGTCGCCGTCCGTGGCTTCTTCCACAGCATAGCCCCAGGAACGCAGCATGGTGCGCAGCATGCCGCGGTGGGCATCGTCATCGTCTACAACCAGTATGCAGTTGCTCACCGTATCCTCACTTTATGCTTGGCAAAACCTGAAATCTGAGCCGTTCCGCAGCCGCGCAGGTTATTTTTTGCGGCTGTCCTGCGCCACCGCGCCTTCCGCCGCGCGGGGCAGCCAGATGCGGAACGTGGTTTCACCTCGGCGCGCAGTCTGCGCGGGGCGCGAGGTAACGCTGATTTCGCCGTCGTGTGCTTCCACAATCTTGTGCACCATGGCAAGCCCCAGCCCGGTGCCCTGCCCCTTGGTGGTATAGTAGGGGTCAAAAATATGCGGCAACTGGCTGGCCTCAATACCAGTGCCGTTATCACGCACCATAAGGCACACGCGCCCCTTGCGCTCCACAATGGCAAGCGTGAGCTGCCCGCCATCGGGCATGGCGTCCAGAGCATTGAGGCAGAGGTTCAACAGGGCCTGCCCCATGCGCTCGGGGTCGGCAAGAGCCAGCGGCACCCGCCGGGGCGAGCGGCAGACAATCTTGACCTTGCGCTTGTCCGCATCCTGATGGATGAGGCGCGTCACGTGATCCACCACAAGTTTGAGATCCGCCGGGTGCGGGCTCACATCGCTGGGACGCGAGAGACCTATGAGATCCATAATTACGCGATTGAGTCGGTCAACCTCGTGCACCATGACATTGGCTGCTTCGCGGTCTTCGCTGCCCTCGGGAAAGCGCTGGCCGAAGTAGGTGGCGTAGCCCTTGATGGAGCTGAGAGGATTGCGGATTTCGTGCGCAACGCCTGCGGCAAGATTGCCCACAGCGGCCAGCTTTTCCTTGCGGCGCACTTCTTCTTCAAGCCTGCGCACCTTGCCCTCGGCCATGCGCTGCCGCTGACGCGACTCCCGCGCCCGCTCGGCATAGTACAGGGCCACCAGACAGGCCAGCCCCACCAGCAGGGTCACGGCGGCCAGCATGGCAACGTAGTCCCGGTTCTGGCTGCGCGTTATTTCAAAGGGAGAAAGATCAAGGCCGAGAAAAATCACCGGCAGGGGAAAGCCCCTTGGCAGATCGCGTATACCCGGCGAAAATTGCCTGTATACGGCAAACACGCGCCGCCCCTCCATGCGCATGATACCCCAGTGGGGCAGCATGTCGGGGGCAAGATCGCGCATGGTGGCCTCATCGGCTTCGTGCGAGCCCACTTGCAAAATTTCGCCAAGGCGGGCCGGGTTGCTGTGCGCCACAATGGTGCCGTCAGGCATGGTCACGGCCACAAAAACAATGCCTGGGCTTTCACCCATTTCTTCCAGCAGCACCTGCAGGCGGACGCCAGCCTCGCTGCGCATGCCCGAGCGCAGGATGCTCTCAAAGGCGATGATCAGCGATGAACCCTTTTCCGCCAGCAGGCGGGCCATGGCGGCCTCGCTGCGGTCAATGGAAATAAGGGTCAGCAGCGTCACCATGAGGGCCAGCACAACGGCGGCCCCGCCCAGCAGCAGGCCGAGCGGCGTATGCGCGCCAACAGCGGCGGCCTGCGCTGTCCTTGACTTATCTGTCGGGCTGGCTGCGGCTGCGCCCTGCTGCGCTGCTTCCTGCCCGTTTTTTTCAGCCGTGCTGTTTTCCATATTCATGCGGCACACTCTGCATTGCGCGCGGCGCCGCCAGAGGCGCACCACGAGTAAAAAAAATTGCACGCTTTTTGCAATAAAATAATCATTCCTCGTGCCCACAAAGCCGGGAATCTTGCCACCCCGCTCAGTGATTGGTATGAGAGCGGGACGAGTTTATTCTTCAGAAGGTCTTTTATGATGAAACCCCTTCTTTCCCTTTGTGTTCTGGCCAGTCTGTGCCTCCCCCAGCCAACGGCGGCGGATCAGACCGACTATGCGGAATATACACCTTCGCCGGGAAGCCCCGCAGCCAACCACGCCGCAGATATGCGGACATGGCTGCAACAGCTTTCGCCCGCGCAACGGGCCAAAGCCCAGGCCGTCATTGACGAATACTCCCCCAAGGTGAACGAACTGCGCAAAAGCATCATGCTGAAAAAAAACGAGCTTGCCCACCTGAGCTACAACCAGACCACCTCGCCGGAAACGCTGCCCCGTCTGGGGCATGAATTACAGCAATTGCGAGATGAACTGCGCGCCCTTCTGCAACGAGCAGACCAGCGCATGGGCACTGAGGTAGGCGTTCCGCTTGGCAGCCCGCAAACCCGTGGGTGCAGCATGGAATATCCCGGTCTGTCCACTTCCGCCAGCAAGTAACCGCGACAATCTGCTCGCAGCAACACGCGTCCGCCCTCAAGGCGGGCGCGTTTTTTATTCAATTGCGCCCGACAGCCCCTGTAAGAAAATTATGCAGATGTACAAATTTTATACAGAGACAATGCCCGAATGTATAAAAAACATACGCTTCTCTGCCCGCTGGCGCAACGGTTGCGGGTAATAACAGATCAACATACTAATTTTATTGAATAAAATTTAGTTGGCACACGCATTGCTATACAACAATCAAACGTTGCAGGAACAACGAAACCATATACGAGTAAAAAGACTACGAGGTAGCCTTCCATGAAATCCAAAAACATCGCCATCGCAGCCATACTTGCAGCAACCCTGATGGGTGGCGCTATAACGGCCTACAGCCAGCCTGGCCCCGCAGGCGACATGCCCGAAGGCATGCGGGAAATGGGCGGCTGCATGGGTGAAATGCCCTGCCCTGGCATGCAGGGACACGGCATGATGGGCCGTGGAGCTTACACCCCTGAACAGCAGCAGAAGTATGATGCCATTGTGGCCGAATTCGTCAAACAGATGGAACCCGTAAAGGACCAGATGTTCATCAAGCGGCAAGAGCTGCGCGCCCTGCAAAATGCCTCCAACCCCGATATTGCGGCTGTGCGCGCCACTGCCACCGAATTGCTGCAACTCAGAAAGCAGCTCGGCCAGATGCATGAAACCATGACCCAGCGTCTTGAAAAGGAAGTGGGCAAGCCTGCCGCTGCCCCCATGCCCAAAAAGGACGCCCCCGCTGCGGCGAAGCATCAGCACGGCGCGGCCCAGTAACCACAAACCTAACCGAAATTGCCGCTCCCAACTCGTCCGCCCAAGGCGGTTGACATATACAGGACCACAGAGAACAAATTTCCGTCCTGCCCCCTACCCCCAAGGGGGGCATTACGGAGCCTCCAAGAACCTCCTCCTTTGAACAGAACCTTATAACCATCAACACCCTCCCTCCCTTCTCGGCCGCCGGTTCCCCCCCCGCGGCCGCCGCCGTTTACAGAGCGGACAACAAACGCAC
>JAEZYD010000005.1 GCA_023419375.1 Pseudomonadota bacterium | reverse complement strand
CCCCCCCCCCCCCCCGGGCGCGCCGGCGGCGCCCCCCCCCCCCCCCCGCCCCTCGGGTGGACAAACACACTCAGGAGAGCATCAATGAACAGTTACCGTCAGACCCTCTATTCCAGCATAATCCGGGTTGCGGCCAACGCAGTCATGGTTGGCGCGATCTTTGTGGGCATGTATCAGTCGGCCCACAGCTCTGGGGCCTCGGAACTGGTGTTCTGCGCATGGTTTTTTGGCATCACGGTGCCTACGTGGGCAGGGGCCTTCTGGCTCACCAAAAAGGTGCGTCAGGTATATCCCGCCGAGTTTCAGAGCCTTGTGGAACTGCCGCGCCTCGGGCAGCGGCTCGTAAGCTGGCACGTGGCCGAAACGTCCATGTGCCCCGTCATTGATCGCCGATAAACGGGAGCAGCAGCATGTCGTGTGTCATGACCATACCACAGGCGGGCAGGAAGGAACCTATGGGGGAATTCATCAAGAACCAGGGTTGGCAGGATTGCCTCCAGACCCGTGCCCGGCAGCGTTATTGGGGCGCTCTGTGCGCCCTGTTGCTGGGTTTTGCCCTGCTGGGAATACTCGACGGCCTGCAAGGCCTTGCAAGGTCTGGCGCTGATGTGATCGAATTGCTGCCCGGCGGAAGCGTGTCCATATCCGGGCCGCTGACCATCAAAAATCCCGTCAACAGCGATCTTAAAGCGCAATTTGCCCCGGAAAATCCGGCCCTTTTTTATGATCTGGAAGGATTCTTTGCGGGCTACTGGTTTGGCAACGGCATGTGGCGAGGCAGTGTGCGCGCCGATGCCGTGGCGGAACCCGGCAGCTACGGCCTGAAGGTTTCTTTCAGGGGGGCGGCTGCCAGCACCACGCAGCACTATACTGTTGTTGTGCATGCCGATGAAACAGCCATGCGGGCCGCGTCCACCTCGTACTTGCGGCGCGTTACCGGCTATAACCCCTTTGTGCTGGCCGCGGGGTGCTGCGGTCTGGCCCTGTTGGGCGGAGTTGTGGTGTTCAGGCTTGGCAGCAAGTACATACGCCAGCTGACAACCCTCGGCTGCGGAGAAATCGTGCGCGTGGAACCTGCTGCTGACACTACCGCGCAAGCGCAATCCGGCCACATCTGGTGCCTGCTGTACGGCCTGCGCGCGCCCGCAAAGGGAACGCCGTGCGCTGTCTATGATGCGCAGGGCATGCCCCTTGGCACTGCCCGCGCCGAAGAAGCAAAGAACGGTACGCTTGAACTGAATTTCGACTCAATCTCAAGCCCGGCGGCAGAAGCCGGTGCGACCAATACCGCCGTTCGTCCTGGCTGTCTTGTCCAATTGCGGCCCCCAAGGCCGCTCTCTCCTCCGGTCACAGACAGATAAGGTCGTTCGGTCTCCTGCGGCATGCACTTGGCGCGTCACCTGTGCATGCCGCTTTTTTTTTGCCCGCCGCATTCATCCCGCCTTGCCGCTCTTGCCGCCTGCTTTGCCATAAGCTATGCTTATTGTGTTGCATATGCCCCCTGAGGGCTTAAACCAAGGCGGAATTTTCATGTCTCAACTTTGCCCCTGTGGCAGCGGCCAGTCTCTGGACCAATGCTGCGGCCCCCATATTGAAGGCGCGTCCTGGCCCCAGAACGCAGAAAGCCTCATGCGTTCACGGTATTCGGCCTACGTGCTTGGCCGTCATCAATGGCTTGTGGAAACCACGCATCCTGACTACCGGGAAAATGTGGACGCCGACAAGCTTGCCGAGCAGACCAGGGATATAACCTGGCTGCGCCTTGATATTGCCGCGACCGAAAATGATGTTCCCGCCGGAGAACACGGCGAACTCTTTGATGTTGTTGAATTCTATGCCTATTATGAACTGGAGGGGATCCCCCGTCAGTTGGGCGAGCGCAGCTTTTTTTTGCGCAAGGACGACAAAATTTATTATGTGGACGGCGTGGCCCTGCGGCCTGATGCCTACCGCAGGCAGGAACCCAAGGTGGGGCGCAATGATCCCTGCCCCTGCGGCAGCGGCAAAAAATACAAGAAATGCTGCGGGGCTGCCAAATCCTGATGACCACGGACGCAGAACGCGCAAAAAATTCCGGCAGGGGCAAGAATGGTTCTCTGACAGCCATCCGGCAGTTTTGTCTGGAGTGCCAGGGTGCGTCTGCCAAGGCGGTTCGCGCCTGTGCGGATGAAGAATGCCCCCTTTGGGCCTGGCGGCTTGCCACGCTGGCGGGCGAGGAATGCCCCGCCCCGGCGGAAGAAGCTGCGCGTCAGGCTTTGCGGGCCATCCGCAGGCAGTGCATGGGCTGTGCTGGCGACAGGGTGGAGGTGCGCGCCTGTGCGGCGCGTGATGCCTGCGCCCTGTGGCATTGCCGCTTTGGCGTGCGTCCGCAGACCTACAAGGCCGTGCGGCGGCGTTTTTTTGCTCCCAAACCCTTGCGACTTTTGTAATGCGCCGTCAGGAACGCGGCGCAACACCACAGGAGGTATCCATGCCTCATTTGCTCGAATGGTCGAGAGCGTATACGCATCGCCTTGACGCTGATTCTGCTGCGGCCCTGAAGGCGCGCGCGCCAGAGGTGGCCCAGAGGCTTCAGCGCGAGCTGGCATCCGGCGAGCTGCCCTTTATTTCCATGCCCTTCCGCGCCAAGCTGGAAGTGGAAATGGCCCCGCTGATTCCCCGCATCAAGGCCTACAAGCATATGCTGGTGCTGGGCATCGGCGGTTCTGCCCTTGGGGCGCGGGCCATGCAGCAGGCCTTTGCGCCGGGGCAGGACGGCCCTGGGCATCGCGGCCCGTGCTTGTGGATTGCGGACAACGTTTGTGCAGAACGCTTTGAAGCCCTGCTCGGCAAGCTCAATCCCACGGAAACAGTGGTGGTGTGCATCAGCAAGTCTGGCGGCACCATTGAGACCATCTCGCAGTATTTTCTTGTGCGCGACTGGCTCAAGGCCAGCGTGGGCGAGGGCTGGCAGGATCAGATGATCGTTGTCACCGATGAACGCAAGGGCTACCTGCGCGAAGAAGCCAACCGCTATGGGCTGACCGCCCTTGAAGTACCGGATTATCTTGGTGGCCGCTATTCGGCCCTCTCTGCTGTGGGGCTTTTGCCTGCGGCCTTTCTGGGCATAGACTGGCAGGCCCTGCTGGACGGCGCAGCCGATGTTGCCCGCCCCCTGCTGCAAAATCCGGAGCAGGTGGCCGAGCATCCTTCGTTTGCTCTGGCCTGCTGGGCAAAAGCTCTGGAAGACAAGGGCTACAGCCAGTTGATATTTTTCAGCTACATCCCGCAGTGGGCCGCCTATGGCGACTGGTTTGCCCAGCTTTGGGCCGAAAGCCTGGGCAAGGACGGGCAGGGCAGCCAGCCTGTGCCAGCAACGGGTGTGACGGATCAGCATTCCATCAACCAGATGTTTTTGAGCGGCCCGCGTAACAAGGGGTGCATTTTCCTGACCAGCCGCGATCAGGCGCAGGGGCCCAATTTCGGCATGGATGTGCCGGATCAGTGGGCCTGGCTGCGGGCCAAACCCTTTGGCAGCCTGCTTGAAGCCGAGGCCCTGGGAACCCGCATGGCCCTGTGCCAGAGCGGCGTGCCCCTGCTGCATGTGGAAATGCACAACAAAGGCCCCCGCGCCGCAGGTTCGCTCATGCTGCTGCTTGAGGCGGCCACCCTGTTTACGGGCTGGCTCATGGGCATCAATCCGCTGGATCAACCCGCAGTGGAGCTGGGCAAACGCCTTGCCAACGCGCGGCTTGGGGCTGGCGGCTATGCGCAGGAAGAAGCCGATCTGGCGGAATACCTTGCCGTACCCAGGATGGAACAGAAGTTTTAAGCACGTGATCGGCGCGGGCCCGTTGCCAAGGGCAAAAAAACGGTATCCCGCGCTGGTTGCAACCCTTTGCCTGTGTGCCGAAATGTGCTTCAGGAATGGCGGTGGCCGTCAGTTGGCGGCTTTCGGATATGCCTGGGGTTTTTATAACCTGTCGCGTAGCGGCGGCTTTGCGGCGGGGCGTAGCGGTCGTTTTCCCTGCGCCCCGGCGGTGCTGGCAGAAGTGCCGCGCCGCCCGGAGCCGCCGCGCGCGCAAAGGCATTGTCATGTTCAGAAAAAAGCAGCGTAACGAAGCCTGCATCCGCCAGTGCGAGGATGCCTGCGCCCAGACCGTTGACACGGATAGCGCGTTGCCAAGTTACGCCCGCACATTATCCTGGCTCTCGCTGGTGGTCATTTTGCTGACCAGCCTGGGGCTTTCTTTCTTTATTTCCAACTCTGCGCGCGAAACCCTGCTCACACGGCAGGAGAACTTTGCCCAGCAGCTTGTGGAAAATCTCAACAGCCAGATATTCCGCCGGTTCGCCTTGCCCACCTTGCTGGGCTACGGGCGTATCGCCCTGCGACAGCCAGAACAGTATGACAGGCTGGATCAGGTGGTGAAGTCCGTCATTCACGGCTTGCCGGTGGAGCGGCTGCGTATTTATGATTTTTCGCGTCTGGTGGCATATTCCACCAAGAAGGAAGATCTGGGCCGCGCTGGCTTATCCCCGCCATATCTGGACGACATTCTGGAAGGCGGAGCCCCGAGGTCGGAAATTATCTCGACCATGCCGGGCTGGCAGGCTCCCTTCCGTGTGCCGTTGCAGGAAGGCTCGTTTGTGCTGCGCATTCTCTACCCCCTGCGCGGCGAGCCGTTGCACCCGGGGGAGGAAGCGCCCATCATGGGCGCGCTGGAGCTTACGCAGGATATTACGGGCGACTATGAGCAGGTGCTGACGTTTCAGGGCATCATTGTTGTCATGTGCCTGCTTTCGTCTGTGATCATGTTTGGCCTGCTGCTCATGCTGATCCATCGGTCGGAGCGGGTGCTGGCAGCGCGCATGTACAAGAACCGGGTTCTTGAAAACCAGTTGCACAGCAATGAACGGCTGGTGAGCATGGGCAGGGTGGTGGCCAGTATCGCGCACGAAATCCGCAATCCCCTGGGCATCATCCGTTCCAGCGCCGAGCTGCTGCAACGCCGTACCGATAAGGCCGACGCCAGCACACGCCGCATTCTTGGGGCGATTTATGACGAGGCTGTTCGCCTTTCGCAGACGGTCAACGACTTTCTGGACTACGCCCGTCCCCGCCAGCCCAAGCAAGATGTTGTGGACGTGAACGTGGTGCTGGATCAGGTTCTGGCCTTTCTTGAAGGCGAGATGGGGCGCTGCGGCGTGGCGCTTGAGCGGCAGTGCGAGAGTGGGCTTTTTACACCCGGCGACAAGGATTTGCTGTACCGGGCTTTTTACAATATCCTTGTGAACGGCCAGCAGGCGATGGATGGGCCGGGCGTTGTGCGCATAAATGGGCGCATTGACGACAACGGCCACGTTTGCATTGAATTTCTTGATTCTGGCCCCGGTTTTGACCCCGCTACGCTACCCAACCTGCTGGATCCCTTTTTTACTACCAAGGACGGCGGCACAGGGCTTGGTTTGCCCATTGTGCAGTCGATCATCTCAAGCCACGGCGGTGTCATCAAGCTTGAAAACGGCCCCGAGGGCGGGGCGCTGGTAAGGGTTCTGCTGCCCAGAGCCCAAACTGGCGTATAGGATACATAATGAGCGAAAAAGCGCATCTTCTCATCATTGACGACGAAAAAAACTATCTGCTGGTCTTGCAAACCCTGCTTGAAGACGAGGGCTATGCCGTCACGGCCATCAGCGACCCTGAAACCGCACTGGCATTTCTGGACGAGAGCGAAGTGGACGTTATTGTGACCGACATGAAAATGCCCAAGGTCACAGGGCGCGAAGTGCTTGAACGGGTTAAAAAGAACTGGCCGTATATTCCGGTGCTTATCATGACGGCCTTCGGCTCCATTGAAAGCGCCGTTGAGGTCATGCGCTACGGCGCATTTGACTACATCACCAAGCCCTTTTCCAATGACGAACTGCTGCTTTCCATCCACAATGCCGTGGAACTTTCGCGGGCGCACCGCCAGTACCGCTTGTTGCAGGAAGTCATGGAAGACCGCTACGGCGTCCACAAAATTGTGGGCCGCAGCAGGGCCATACGGGACGTTTTGCTCATGGTTGAGCGCGCTGCGCCCAGCCGCTCCACTGTGCTCATCACTGGTGAATCCGGCACGGGCAAGGAGCTGGTGGCCCGGGCCATCCACTACACCAGCCCCCGTAAGGACAAACCCTTTGTGTCGGTGAACTGCATGGCCCTGAATCCCGGCGTGCTTGAGAGCGAGCTGTTCGGGCATGAAAAGGGATCGTTTACCGGTGCTGTCGCCATGCGCCGCGGGCGCTTTGAGCAGGCGGACAGCGGCACTCTGTTTCTGGATGAAATTGCAGAACTCACGCCTGACCTTCAGGTCAAGCTGCTGCGCGTTTTGCAGGAGCGGCGTTTTGAACGCGTGGGCGGCGGCGAGGAAATTGAGGTGGATATTCGCGTGGTGGCGGCCACCAACAAGGATCTTGCCGCGCTGGTGGAGAAGGGGGCATTCCGCGATGACCTCTACTACCGCCTTAACGTTGTGCAGGTTCCCCTGCCGCCCCTGCGCGAGCGCAGGGAAGACATCCCCCTGCTTGTGGCGCATTTTGTGGAAAAGGTCTGCACAGACAATTCCATGCCGCCCAAAACCTTCAGCACAGAAGCGCTGAACTACCTCACGGGCTACGAGTGGCCGGGCAACATCCGTCAGCTTGAAAACGTGGTGGAAAGCTGCCTCGTGCTGGTGCCGGGCAATGTCATTGACGTGGATAACCTGCCCGCCGAGATCCGAGATGAAGAATCGCAGTTCAAAAGCGCGGTGGACTTGCTGCCCGTACAGCTTGATCTGGCTGATACGCTTGAAAAGATTGAGGCAGCGCTTATCCGCCGTGCCTTGGTGCGGGCGGAACTGGTGCAGGTCAAGGCGGCAGAGTATCTTGGAATTTCAAAAAGTCTGCTGCAATACAAGCTCAAGAAATATGGCATCACCGGCCATTAAGCAGGCTTGAAGCAAGGCCGGAGAGGCAAAGCCCTTCTGCGCCTGTTGGAGTTACTGCCAAGACATTGCGCAGAAATGCAGCCTGTGTTTCTGCCCCCCATAGAACTATAAAATAAGGCGCCCTGGCTTCGGCTGATGGCGCCTTTATTATTTTTTTTTGCTTCTTGAGGAGTAAAAAACTAGTTAAATACCACAATGGTATGTTGGCCGAATTGGGTGGAACAAGCCAGACCAGTTGCAAATTTGCGTCAGAGGTCTTTACAGAAACGATATTTTTTTATAGGTTGAGCAACCAGTCAATAGGCTGAAGGCTTTGAAATGCAAGGGCCCACAGCAGGTAATTGCCCACAGGTATATTGCGTGGTATCACTTCTTAAAATGCTGTATTATCGACAGAACGAGTGATCAAACAGGGACGTATTTTTCCTGAATGTTTTTCTGTCGCGGGTTAAACCTGGCTCGTGCCAGGTTTTGCACTGCGCTGGATTTTGGCCCCGTAGACATCTGGCAAAAAAAGGGCCGCGCTGCATGCGCGACCCTTTGAACGGTAATAATCAGCCAGTGACCAGAGTTTTAGCCCCGGCGCTTGGCGAGACGCTTTCTGAGATTTTCCGCCACATCGTCAGGATTCATGTGGACGCGGGCAATGCCGCTTTCCATGGCGGCCTTGGCTGTGGCAGCCGCCACAAGAGGAGCCACGTCCGGGTTCAGGGTCGAAGGAATGATCATGCTGGGGCTGAGCTCTTCAGGTTTGACGAGTTCGGCAAGGGCTTTGGCGGCGGCGATCTTCATGGCATCGTTGATGTCAGTGGCGCGCACGTCAATGGCGCCCCGGAAGATGCCGGGGAAGGCCAGCACGTTGTTGATCTGGTTGGGACAGTCGGAGCGGCCCGTTGCCACCACTTTTGCGCCGCCGTCAAAAGCGCGCTGCAAGGGCCAGATTTCGGGGATGGGGTTAGCCTGGGCAAAGACAATGGGATCTTTGGCCATGCTGCGGATCATGTCTTCGTTCAGGGAATTGGGCGCGGAAACGCCAATAAAGACATCAGCGCCCTTGATGGCCTCGGCCAGGCCGCCCTTGATCTTGTTGGGATTGGTGTGCTTGGCGATTTCATCCTTGTAGGGATTCATGCCTTCGGGGCGGCCCTGCCAGATAGCGCCCTTGGAATCGCACATGATGACGTTTTTGAGGCCCACAGCCATGAGCAGCTTGATGATGGCAATACCCGCAGCGCCAGCGCCGCTGGTGACAACGGTCACTTCATCAAGTTTTTTGCCAACGATTTTCAGGGCGTTGATAAGACCGGCCAGGGTAACAACGGCGGTGCCGTGCTGGTCGTCATGGAAAATGGGGCCTTTGAAGATGCCGTTCTTTTTCAGGGTGTCTTCAATGACAAAGCATTCAGGGGCCTTGATGTCTTCAAGGTTCACGCCGCCAAAGGTCGGGGCCATGAGTTCAACCAGCTCCACGATCTTGCCGGTGTCCTTGGTGTCCACGCAGATGGGGAAGGCATCCACATCACCGAAGGTTTTGAACAGCAGGGATTTGCCTTCCATAACGGGCATGGCTGCGGCAGCGCCGATGCTCCCAAGGCCAAGCACGGCAGTGCCGTTGGAAACAACGCAGACAAAGTTGGAGTGGTTTGTATAAACATCAAGCATTGCGGGATCTTTATGGATTTCCATGCAAGGCTCGGCAACGCCGGGCGAGTAGGCCAGGGTGAGGTCGTCGTTATCGCGCACAGGGGCTTTGACCCGAACCTCAATTTTCCCCTGATATTCCTTGTGCATGGCCAGGGCTTCTTCCCGCAGGTTCTTGATACGTGACATCACTTGCTCCTTCATCTGTTTGTCTGCCGTGACAGTGTAAAGAATGCGCCGCCAGCGCGGGGCAGCCTCAGTTGAACATGCTCGCAAAAAAGTTTTTGGGCCAGCAACAATGTGGCATTGCGGGCAATCGCCGGGAGTAACCGGTCAGCCGCAGCATTTTGTGTCGGCCTTCTTGTATAACTATACAGAAATTCATGGGGTAAGGAAATATCTTATGAAAATTTTGTAAAGGTTTATGGGATTACTGCTTTTTTTGACGCATACAAATTCTTGTTTTTTCAAAAAGATGCGACGTACCGCTGACCTCAAGGAGAAACGAATTTCGCCATGAATACCGAAAATTCGAAAAATATGGATGCCGAGGCACAGGCAGGAAGAAAGCGTAACATCCAGCGGCCCAGAGTGCACACTGAAGTGCTGAGCTGCCTGCTGGATGACATTCAGAGCGGCGTTTATCAGGTAGGGCAAAAGCTGCCTTCCGAGCGCGAGCTGATGGACGAGTTCGGCGTGGGCCGCCCTGCGGTGCGCGAGGCGCTCTCCGGGCTGGCGCGCATGGGCCTGATCGAGGTTTCGCCCGGCATGCGCGCCCGCGTGTGCCGCCTGACGCTCAAGCCCTTGCTGCGCGAGATGCGAGCTACACTGGAGATTTACTCCAGCTCGCCTGACGGCTGGCGTCAGGTGCACGATCTGCGACTTTTTTTTGAAACCGCAGTGGTGCGGCGCATGGCCCTTGAAATAACCGATGAGCAGCTGACCCACCTGGACGAGCAGCTGCAGAACCAGCGCAGATTGCTGGACGCATCGGAAATACGCGCTTTTGCCGAAGCGGATATTGATTTCCACCGCTATCTTGTGGAGTGCATGGGCAACAATTTTCTCGGGCTGTTGGCCGAGGGCTTTGCCGGTTGGCTGATCACGCCTCTGTACGCCTCCTTGCAGGTACGCAAGCAGAGCGAACGTTCATACCGCGCCCACGTTGGCGTATACGAAGCGCTCAAAAAGCGTGATCCAGATCTGGCGGAAAAGGCCATGCGTGCTCACCTGGACGAAATGCGCGGCATTTACCAGGTGGATGTTATGGTTGATGAGGACGAGCCGTCGAAAGATCAGAATTAGCGCGGATTCTGTCCACATAATTATAGCAGAGCCGGGATTGCCGCTGTGTCCTCTGGGGGCGGCGGCAATTCTTTTTTGCGGGGCCGGTGGCTGGCGCAAGCTTGCAAGGACGCAAAAAACCGCAACGGGGTACCGTTGCGGTTTTTTGTGGGCCGGACACCCGGCAACGTCTGTTGCCGCTGCTTCCTTTCGGACCTGACGGGGTTGGCAGTGCTGCCGCCGTCCGGCTTGGCAAGACACTTACCCGCAAAGAGGGTCGGCTGTCAATGGTTGTGCTGGCTTTTAGGCTGTGGAGCGCTGTCGCACAGCAGGGACGTGGCGTTGCTCATGATGGTTTCCATCTCCGCATCCTTGAGGCTGGCAAGGCGTTGCAGGCGTTGGCGCTCTTCCACAGGGTCGTACAGCGGCCAATCTGTGCCAAAGAGAATACGCTCTCGCGGGAAAGCCCCAAGAAGCTTTTTGGCAAGCAGCGGGGTAGCAAAGGGCGTTGTGCTTGAGGTGTCAAACCAAAGGTTTTCAAACCTGTTGCCCGCAAGTGCATCAAGCGCATGCGCCCACATGCGGTAGCCGCCAAAATGGGCCGCAATCACCCTCATGCCGGGGAACTGACGCAGAATGGCCGCCAGTTTGTAAGGGCAGGAGGGGTTTTGGGCGGGCGTTGTTCTGTCGCCTATGTGGATTTCAAACACAAAGTCTTTTTGCGCCGCTTCAAAAATGGGCAGGAGGCGAGGGTCGTCCAGCCAGAAGCTCTGAAAATCCGGGTGCAGCTTGATGCCGCGGATACCGGCGGCCTTGATGCGCTTAAGCTCCGCCTCCCAGTTTTCATAGCCCGGATGCACCGTACCAAAGGCGATGACCCTGTCCGCATGCTCCTTTTGCAAGGTGATGGCGTAGTTGTTTGCCGGAATAACCTGGGCCGGTGCTGTGGCTGCGCATAAAACTACGCACTTTTCCATCTCGGCCTTGCGCTCGCGCTCCAGCAGGTGGGCGATGGTGCCATCGCCCGCGCAGTTGACGCTATAAAAATCATTCAGATGATCCACTGCCTTGTGCGCGATCTTGGGATGAAAGGCGTGGGTGTGTATGTCGATGTACATGATTGGCGCTTATTTTACCCCATTCACCACATTGACGGGGGTTCCTGCCTGCCAGCGCCGGATGTTCTCCGCCATGAGGTCAATGATGTTTTGCCGCGCACGTGTGGTGGCCCAGGCAATGTGCGGCGTAATCAGCGTATTGGGCGCTGAAAACAGGGGGTTGTCGTCCTGCGGAGGTTCCTGCGCGAGCACGTCAGTGCCAAGGCCGCGCAGATGCCCGGATTTCAGGGCTTCGGCAGCAGCGGCTTCATCCACCAGCGGCCCACGCGAGGTATTCAGCAGAATAGCCCCCTTGCGCATGGACGAAAGCGTTTTGGCATTGATGATATTGCGTGTTTCCTTGGTCAGCGGGCAGTGCAGGGAAACCACGTCCGATGCGCAAAGCAGGTGCTCAAGCGTGGCAAAGGCAAAGGGGCCGTAGGACGGCGGATCCTTGGGGGTGCGGCAGTAGGCAAGCACGCTCATGCCAAAGGCATGGGCCAGTTCACCCATGCGGCGGCCTATGGAGCCAAAACCAATGAGGCCCATTGTCAGGCCTTCAAGACACAGGGGCGGGATCTTCCAATAGCACCAGCTTTTGGATTTGAGCCAGTCGCCGTTTTTGACGCTTTCGGAATGCAGGCTGGTATGGCGGCACAGCTCAAGCAAGAGCGCCATTGCATGCTGGGCCACATCGCTCACTCCGTAAGCAACAACGTTGCACACAGGAACATTGCGGGCAGCCAGCGCATCAACGTCTACAATATTATAGCCGGTGGCAAGAACGCCAACCATGCGGACATTGCTGTCCAGTTGCTCAAGATTTGCGCCAGTCAACGGGGTTTTGTTGACAAGCACCACGTCTGCCCCCTGGGTGCGCTCTGCAACCGCTTCGGTGGGAGTGGCTTCATAAATGGACACATCGCCAAGGGATGTGATCGGGCCCCAATCCACATCGCCGGGATTGAGCACACCACCGTCAAGAATGGCTATTTTCATGCAGGTAACCTCTGTTGCATGCACTGTATCCTGTGATGCCGTTGCCCGCAAGTTCCAGGCGCAAAGTCATATATCCATGGTAGTTGAGTATATTTCTCGCTACGCTGACAGGTCGTTGCGGCAGTAAATTTCGCTGGTAGCGAATGAAAGTGCGGCACTGCTTGTACGCAGTACTCCTGTGCAGTGTGAAACACGAGAGCGAAGGCTACGCAGGCCGTTACCCCGCCACGTGATGGTGCAGATGGTGCGCGCAAGGTTGTGTGGGGTAAAAACCCTCGCGGGCCGTACAAAGGCAAAAAAAAAGAGCCACCCCGAGGGGCGGCTCTTTCAGTACTAATCTTAAAAAGACTAGTGGGCGATCACGCGGAAGTCGTCGCGGCGGTTCTTGGACCACGAAGCTTCGTTGTTACCCTGCACGGCGGGGTTTTCCTTGCCGTAGCTGATCATTTCCAGCTGGCTGGGATTCACGCCAAGCGTAACCAGGTATTCGTAGGAAGCGCGGGCGCGGCGTTCGCCGAGGGCGAGGTTGTATTCCTGGGTGCCGCGTTCGTCGCAGTTGCCTTCGATGCGCACGCGGATAGAGGAGTACTTCTTCAGCAGGTCGGCCTTGGTCTTCAGCATTTCTTTGTATTCGGGCTTGATGTCGAATTTGTCGAAAGCGAAGTAGACGCGGGCGTCAGTGATCTGCTGGATGGCTGCACGCATTTCGGGGGTCAGGCCATCGTCATAGCCGGGTTCGCTGGTGGTTTTCTTTGCGCAACCGAAGCCGGCGGCAAGGGCCATAACCAGAGCGAGAATAAGAGCATAGCGTTTCATTGTGTGTCCTCCTGAACAGCTCATTCTCCAAAAAAATTGATACCTTTCCTTTCTGCACACGCGAGGCCGTTTCGTCCTCGCATAACAGATGGTATCTGGCCCGCAATTTTTGTCAAGGCGTGGAAGGGGGTTTCGACGCACTTTCGTAAAATATTTTTTACCCATTTTGTCCCGTGAGGGTCGTAAAATCGAGTAAAAATGCGGGTAAGAGGCCTATCTGTTAATTTCTAGCTATTTTTGCTGACCGGGCATGCCCCAGCGCGGGAAGTACACGGAACCACCGCCGGTGGGTACCTGCTTCGCATCACCGCCGTGGCGGGTGGTCAGGTAGATGCCGTGACCGTTGCGCGTGGACGAGAACGCAATAAAGTAACTGTCGGCGCAGAAAGCGGGCTGTTCATCGCTGCCGGGGCCGAAAGTAACCTGACGTTCCATGCCGGTAAGCATATCTTGCACAAAAATACGGTGACCATAATCGGTCATGCGGCTGTATACCACCAGGGTTCCGTCAGGCGACAGATTGGCCTCAGTGTTATACGTGCCGTTTTTGCTCACGCGCGTGACCGATCCGCTGCTCAGATCCTTAAGGAAAATCTGCGGGCCGCCAAGGCGCGAAGAGGTAAATGCCATCTTGGTGCCCGTGCTGTCAAATGTGGGCGAAACGTTGATGGAGTCGTTTTGCTCAAGCACGCGTTCTTTCTGGAAAACGTGGTTCAGCTGGAAGATAACAGGGTACTTGCCGTTGGAAAGCGCCACGGCAACCTTGTTGTCAGGCATGAAGGCAGGGCCGATAACCACGTTGCCGGGAAAGCGGATACGCTGCACTTTGCCGCTGGAGCGGTCCCACACGCCGAGGGCATGGGATTTTTCGTCAATGTGGGTAAAGACCACAAAGCGGCCATCAGGCGACCATGCGGGCGACATGGATTCGCCGGGCATGTTGGTGATCTGCCGCAGGTCGCGCCCGGTGGGCTTGACCAGCCACACGTTGGCGCTCATCTTGCCCGTCTTTTTTACAAAGGCAAGCGTGGAGCGGAAGAAGGCGCCATTGCCCGTAAGGGCTTCAAGCAGGTCGGCGCAGAAACGGTCAGCCACTTCGGGCAGGTCTTTGGAAGTAACCTTGGGGTACTCCTTGCCGAAAAGCCGTCCGCCAGTGTTGGTTTCAAAAGCGCGGATCTGCACGGGCCGGGTGCCGCTGTCGCCCTCGGGCCAGTAGGTCGTTACCACAATGTCCGACCCGGCAAGCTGGAAGCGCTTGAAATCGAGGGACGGCGGCTCATACCCGGGCAGAACAACGCCGCCAAGCACTGCTCTGGGATCGGTAAGGCGCATAAAGGGCAAAAAGCTCAGGTTTTCCTGCACGATTTTTTGCAGGTCGGTGCCCATGCTGTTCGCTTCAGCAGAGGGGCCCTTGATGGGGGCCGCCAGGGCAAGGTTAACAATGTTTTGCCCCGGACCGTAAATGTCCACGCGCATGGCGGCCTGCGCCCCGCTTCCGAGAGCCAGCCAGAACCCCAGGGTCAGGAGAAGAAGCTGTTTTTTCATGGCGTCAGTATTCCTTGTTCAAGCAGCACGCCTCAGCGGCGCACCAGTGTAAGGGTGATGTCCAGCGTTCCCCCAAGTTCGGCGGGCGGAGGGGGCAAGCTGCCTGCTCGGCGTATGCCTCGCTGCACATATTTGTCAAGAAGCTTGTCGCCCGTGGGCGATATTACCTTGAAATCTGTGATTTCTCCCTGAGGGGAAATCGTAAGCCTCAGGCGTGTCTGGTATTCGCCCGGCTCTGTTTCGGCAGGGATCAGGATGACATCGCGAATCTGCCGTGTCGCGTCACGCCGATATTTTACACGATCAACGCCAGATGCGCCAGATGCCGTTGCGCCAGATGCAGTTGGCCCCGGCGCGGCTACCGCAGCGCGACCCGAGGGAGCGGGGGCTGCATCTGTTTTTGCCTGGGCCTGAGCTGGCGCGGCAGATGATGTGGCCGCCATGTCCGGGTCGCCGTAGGTGGGCAGATTGTCCACCTGTCTGGCTGGCTTTTCTTTTGCCGCAGGGGCGGCCTGTTCTGCTGCGGTGGGGCTGCTCCTGCCAATAAGCTGCGTGGCCGGTGCGTTGTCAGCCTGAGCCGAGGCCGGAGCCTTTGCGCCCCTTTTTTTGCTCTCGGCACTGGCCTTGGGGGCTGGCGCAGGAGCCACCGGCGCGGGCCTTACTTCCGGCGCGTCCTTGCCGTTGGCCCTGGCGATGGCTTCGGCCCTTTCACGGGCGCGGTCTTCTGCTGCTTCAGCTCTTGTGTCGCCAAGCGCGGCCTCGGCCTTGTTTCTGGCCTTGACCTCGGCCCGCAACGCTTCTTCCGAGCTGAGGGTTTCCGCCTTGGGCTTGCCCTTGGGGGTGCCGTTCCAGAATGTCAGGTGCACGTCCATGGGCGCGCCGTAAGGCGGTGTCCCAAAAGAACCAATTTGCCGCACTGCGCCGCATACCGAACTGTCAAAAGCTTCCAGACCCGATGATTTGACGGGCTTGCAGTCTTCAACCTGCCCACGCCCGTTAACCGTGACCTTGAGGCGCACCCTGAAATCGCTTTTAAGCGCCGGGGGCGGGGCCCATATTTCAATAATCTTGTCCAGCATGTTTCCGGCATAGGCGCTTTGATCCGCACTGGCGGCAGAAGCGGCAAAAGCCCCGACCGCCGTGACGTAAAAGAACGTCACGGCGATGAGGCTTGAGCATATGCAAAGACTGCTGAGGTTCGTGCGCGGTTGGGAAGGCATATATCCTCCTGAATGCGCGCGTTACCAATTGCGCGTTTAGGTGGCCGCCTTAGCGGCCCATGAGTTCATCAAGCGTAAACACCAGATCAAGGTCGCCATAGTCCGCTGAAGGCGGGGGCGGGAACTGACCGCTATTGGCAGTGCGCACAATGGCGCTCGCCGCGGATGCGTCAAACTGCGCGTTGCCCGAGCTGTGTGTTACTACAGGATTCTGCAACAGCTTTCCCTGGGCGTCTACCTTGACGTTGATGATGCAGCGAAGATTCAGGCGGCTGGCCGAGGTAAAGCCCCAGTTGGGCCGTACTGCCAGCATGACCTGCCCCATGTACACATCGCCAAGGCCGCCGCCGCCGGGGCCGGCACCTTCGCCGCCACCGCCGCCCCTGTTACCGCCTGCGCGGCGCTGGGCCTGGGCGAGAGCCTGCTCCACGGCATTGCCCCTGTCGCCGGAATCTGCCCTGGATGTGGCTTTGCGCGCCTGTTGCAAGGCCGCTGCCACAGGATCAACGTTGGACTTGGCGTCCTTGGATTCCTTGGCGTCTTTCTTGGCGTCCGCCTTGGGAGGCTCCGGCTTTTTCTGATCCTTGGGAGCTTCCTTCTGCGGTTCTTCCTTGGGCTTCGGCTTGTCTTCTTTTTTCTGCGCGATGGGTTTAGCTTCTTCCTTGGGTTCCGGCTTGGGCTGCGGTTTCGGCTCGGGCTTGGGCTCGGGCTTTTTCACAGCCGCTGCATCCTGCTTGGGCTGCGGCGGAACAGGTTTGGGCTCTTTGACTTCAACGCGCTCGGGCGCGGCCACTTCCGCCTTGGGGGCGGGCGGCGTAGGCGCAAGGGGGCCATCGCCGGGCTGCCCCATATGCCCGAGAATGGGCGAGGGGGTACGGTTGCCGCCTGTGGCGCCCTCAACCAGACTGATCATGACCGGAGGCGTGTCCAGCTTGATGGGCGGGCTGCTGGGCCAGAACCATATCAGCAAAAATATGGCTGCGTGCAGGCAGAATGAAAGAACGTATGAGGCCAGGCGCATAGAGCAATCCTATTTTCGGGCGCGTGCGGGCTTGCCGCCCTTGGGCGAGGCATCATCGGGCTGTTCGGCGATAACGCCGAGCTTTTCAATGCCCACGGCCTTGATGTGACCCATGACTTCCACAACTGTGCCGTAAGGCACTGCCTTGTCGGCCTGCAGAAAGAGCGTCTTGTTCTTTTCCTTGACCAGACGCTGCAAGTACCCCTCAAGGTCTTCCATGGTGTCCACGGGGTACTCGTCAAGGTACATCTTGCCGTCATTACGCACGGTCAACACCATGTGGTCGGCCTCGGTAGAAAGCACTTCCACCTGCTTGGTCTGCGGCAGATCCACGTCCAGCCCCTGACTCATCATGGGGGTAGCCACCATGAAGATGATCAGCAGCACCAACATGACGTCCACAAAGGGCGTGACGTTGATGTCCGAAACAAACTTGTTGCCGCCGCCAACACTAGCGCCCATGCTACATCTCCGTTGCGCCCGTGCGCTGCACGGGGCGGTGGGCGTTGATTTCGCGCTGGACGCGGTTGAGGAACACGCCGGCAAAGTTCACCAGCAGCGTATCAACCTGCGAAAGCTTGCCCATGAAGATATTGAAGCCAATGGTGGCCGGTACGGCCACTGCCAGGCCGATGGCCGTGGCAACCAGAGCTTCCGAAATACCGGGGGCAACGGTGGCCAGGGAGGCCGACTTGAGCATGCCGATGGAGTGGAAGGAGCTCATGATGCCCCAGACCGTGCCAAACAGGCCGATAAAGGGGGCCGTGTTGGCGCAGGTGGCCAGAATGGACAGCGAGCTTTGCAGCCGGGCCAGTTCCGTGCCCACACCCTGACGCAGCGCGCGGCGGACGTTGTCGACCACCACTTCACTGCTGTTGCCAAGTTCTTTGGAACGGTTGAATTCAAGAACGCCCTGATGGGCGATGTAGTACAGCGGGGAAGTAGGGTCGGAGCCCAGGGACTGCACGGCTTCGCGCAGATTGGCCGCCTTCTCGAACCTTTCCGTGCCGCTGAGAGCCTTTTTGTTAGCTGCGCTCAGGCCGATGAATTTCTGGATCATCAGCCCCCAGCTCCCAATGGACATCATGACCAGAAACGCCAGCACCGCCTTGGCCACCAGGCTTGCCTGGGCGATCATCGAAAAAAAACTGAATTCCATGAGGTTCTCCATATCTGCGCAACAACTGTGGTCTGTTTCAGTGCGCCGCAAAAAATGCCAGCACGGCAGACGCAAAGATGCGCCAACCGTCACGGCGGAGCTGCGGAATCCCGCAAGGACTCTGCTGCGCAGCATGCTACGACTGAGGTAAACTTTCAAGAAATTTTTTAGAATCCCCTTGCGGCTCCTCGCAGACAGGGAATTACGGGTTTCACTGCAAGCTTGTTTTGCGGGGTTTGGAACAGATGCGGCAAGTTATGAAAACTTCAGGTTTAGTCGCAAGTCTGTTTATTGTTGAATCTGGCCATATTTTATGTATATTTGGGTACAAGAGTTACGTTTTTTGGTTCTTTATTCGACAAACAGTACATGTGCAAATAGTTATTATTCAGCGTGTACTGAATAAAAATGTCTTTGAAAGAATGTCGATTCTGTCGTTTTGCGTAAAATTATCTTTTTCCATGAAGTGTTGCCAATGCCGTCTTCTGCGGTGTATGTAATCCGGGTCGAAGTAATTTTTAAAGGTAGCGGAACCATTCCGTCTGTAAATATATGAAACGCATTCCTGAACTGGGCCTCGTGTTTCTTGTTGTTGGTGCGCTTGCCGGGCCTGTGGGCGGCAACGCAGCGTTTGCCGATTCTTCTGTTGCCGCGCGCCCCTCTGGCAGCGCCGCCGTGCCCGTTTTTAGCGGAAGAGCCCTGCCTTCGGGCAAGGACAATGCTTTGCCTTCCGGGGCAGTTACCATGCCCGATGCGGTGGACCGCGCTTTGCGACATAATCCCAGCCTGGGTTCGCAAGAGGCGCAGGGGCAGTCTTCTGAAGAGGCGCGCAAATCTGCGCGCGGGGCTTTTGGCCCCAAGCTTGGCACAACGTATTCCGCCGCCAAGCAGGAAAGAAAAACATCGCCCGCCTTGCCCAGCAGTAGCAGACCGGCGGAAAACGGCACTTATACCTGGGCCGTGGAAATTTCTCAGCCCGTGTTTCAGGGTTTTCAGCTTCTGGCCAATTATCAGAAGGCAGCCCTTCAGGCTGACAGCGATAAAGCCTCTGTGCGCAATGCCGAACTTTCCATGACAGAAAATGTTCAGACCCAGTTTCTGAACTATCTGCGCTACGAAGAAAGCGTGCGCAGCCAGCGCGATGCTCTGGCCCGTTTGCAGGATCAGCTGCGCATCACCACTGCCTTTTTTAACGTGGGGCTTCGCCCCCGGCTGGATGTGCTCCAGGCAGAAGTGGACGTGCGCCAGGCCGAGAATACCCTGATTCAGGTCGAAAACAGCCGCGACACCAGCCTTGCCAAGCTGAATACCCTGCTGGGGCTGCCCGCCACGGCCAAGATCAAGTTTACCGGCGCTCTTGCCCATGTGCCCTTTACCCGTTCGCTGGAACAGTGCCTTGAAGCGGCCTACCGCCAGCGGCCCGACCTCTATATTGCGGCGCGCTCGGTAGAAATCGCGGGCAAATCGCAGCAGGCCGTGCAGAGCGCCTATTATCCGCAGGTGGAAGCCTATTACAATGTTTCGCAGAACGGCAATTCGCTTGATCTGCAGGAAAAGGGCGACCGGGGTTCACGCAGCTCCGTCTGGGAAGTGGGCGCCCGCGCCACCTGGGACGTTTTTCAGTGGGGAACCACGTATTATGCCGACAAAGAGGCAGGCTGGCTGGTCACAAAGATGCGCTATGCCGAAGAAGACCTGAAACTCAGCGTTGGCTACGACATCAAGTCGAAACTGCTTGCCGTGCAGGAAGCCGCCAAACGGATAACCGTGGCGGAAAAGGGCGTGGAGCAGTCTACTGAGGCATACAATGTGGCATTGGCCCGTTATCAGGAGCAGGTGGGCACCAACTTTGACGTGCTGGACGCTTCGTCCAAGCTCACCACCGCTCAGGCGACGTTAACAGGAGCAAAAGCCGATTATCTGACCGCTCTGGCGCAATTATATGTGGCCATGGGCGAATTTCACCCTGATCTTATGCGGCGTTGAGCGACGGCACGACCTTAGCCGCGCCGCCCAAAAGCGATTACGAATGAATGAACCTTATTTGAACATTACCCCCCTCGGGGGACTGGGAGAGATCGGCCTCAACTGCCAGCTGTGGGAAACCTCCGGCGGCGTGGTGATGGTCGATTGCGGCCTCATGTTTCCTGACGACGCCCACCTTGGCGTGGACGTTGTCATTCCGCACTTTGGCGCTGTCAGCGGCATCAAGGACAAGCTGCTCGGCATTGTGCTGACGCACGGGCATGAGGATCACATTGGCGCCCTGCCCTGGATTGTGCCTGAAATCAAGGGAACCCGCATCTATGGCTCGCGCTTTACCCTGGCGCTTGTGGAACACAAGCTCCGGGAGCGGGAGATCCTGGATTGGGTGGAGCTGTGCCCTGTTGATATCAATACCGTGCTGCCCCTGGGCGACCTGACCTTCCATTTCTTCCCCGTCTGTCACTCCATTCCCGAAGGCTTTGGTCTGGGCGTAGAAACGCCCGTGGGCCGCGTGGTGCACAGCGGCGATTTCAAGATTGACCCGCATCCCCTCGACACCACAGGCACCGACCTGAATCTTTTCCGCAACTTCGCCGGGCCGGAAGGCGCACGGCTGTTGCTTTCGGATTCCACCAACATCGTGCGCGAGGGGCGTTCCCTCACGGAGCGCGAGGTCAAGGATTCGCTGGATAAAATATTCGCCAAGGCCGAAGGGCGCATCGTCATCACGCTCTTTTCCAGCCATATTCAGCGTATTCAGGAAGTTTTCGACCTTGCGCGCGAGCATGGGCGCACTGTGGTTATCAGCGGCAAGTCGCTGGCGAACAATATCGAAATGGCGCGCGATCTTGGCATTGCCAAGCTGCCGCCTTCGTTTTTCAACGCGCACAACGGCGTACCCGACCTGCCGGACGACCAGATCGTGCTGGTGGTGACAGGGGCGCAGGGCGAACCGCTCTCCGCCTTGTCGCGCATGGTGCTTGGCGGCCACAGGCAGCTGGAGATCCGCAAGGGCGATACCGTGGTCATGAGTTCGCGCATGATCCCCGGTAACGCCAAGGCCATCTCCCGGCTGATCAACGAAATGTACCGCATCGGCGCGGAAGTGCTGTACGAAAGCGTGCACGCCATCCATGCCTCGGGCCACGGCCAGCGCGAAGAATTGCGCGACATGCTTGAAGCCGTGCGCCCCACGCTGTTTGTGCCCGTGCACGGCGAGTACCAGCATCTGGTCAAACATGGTCGCCTTGCTGTTGAATGCGGCGTGGAGCAGGACAACGTGATCTTGCTGGAAGACGGCCTGCCCCTTACCCTGGTCAAAGATTCCTTCCGTCTGGAACAGCGCGTTCCGGTGGAGTGTACGCTCGTGGACGGCAAGGGCGTGGGCGATGTGGGGTATGCTGTGCTCAAGGAGCGCCGTATTCTGGGTGATGAAGGCATGGTCATTGTGGTGCTGGTGGTGGATTCCGAAACCGGCAGCGTGCTTCATGGGCCGGAGATGATCTCCAAGGGCTTTGTGTTCGAACAGCACTACAGCCATTTGCTGGAAGACGCCAAGTGTCTGGTGCTGGACGAGATTGAAGCGGCCCGCCCCGGTCAGCTTGGGCGCTTGCAGGAAGGCATCCGTTCTTCTCTTCGGCGTTTCTTCCGCCGCGTGCTGGAGCGCGACCCCGTGGTCGTGCCCATCATCAGTGAAGTCTAGGGCAAAACTACAGATAACTTTCAGATTGTTGTGGAGCTTGAGGGGTAATCCTCATCCGCACATAGCTTCGATACTGCTCCAAAGCCGCTGCCGACTGCCTGTCGGCGGCGGCTTTGTTTTTGTGGTAAAGATGTGCTGGCGGGGGAGGGCGCGCCCTGAACTGCGGCTCGAGAATATACGCAGCAAGGCCTTCCTCTTTAAATTTGCACAGCACATAAAAAGCGGCGCGTTTGTCAGACAAACGCGCCGCTTTACTATCAGTTGCAGCAAGGGCACAGGTTTTGTGCCGCTAGGGGGAGTGCGGTCTACATGCCCAGATAGGCAGTGCGCACTTCCTCGCTGGTGAGCAGGTTGGCGGCAGTGTCGTGCATGACTATACGGCCATTTTCCATAACGTAGCCGTGGTTGGCGATGCGCAGGGCCTGGTTGGCGTTCTGCTCCACCAGAAAGACCGTGGTGCCGTTGGAATTGACCTTCTGGATGATGGAAAAGATCTGCTGAATGATAATGGGGGCGAGGCCAAGGGATGGCTCGTCCAGCAGCAGCAGCTTGGGGCGGCCCATGAGGGCGCGGCTGATGGCAAGCATCTGCTGTTCACCGCCGGAAAGCGTGCCGCCCGCCTGCTTGCGGCGCTCGGACAAAATGGGAAAGAGGCTGAACACATAGTCCAGGTCGTCCTTCACGCCTGCCGGATCGCGCCGCAAAAATGCGCCGAGATCGAGATTTTCGCTAACGCTCAAATCAGGGAAAATCAGGCGGCCTTCCGGCACCTGCGAAATGCCCAAGGTCACGATTTCGTGCGGGGGCAACTGGTGTATGGGCTTGCCATACCAGAGAATCTCGCCCTTTCTGGGGCGGTTGATGCCGCAGATAGTCATGAGAGTGGTGGACTTGCCCGCTCCGTTGGCCCCGATCAGGGTGACAATTTCGCCTTCTTCAATATTCAGCGAAATATCGCGCAGGGCCTGAATGTTGCCGTAATAGGTGTCTACGTTACGCAGCTCAAGCATCGCTTTCTCCCAGATAGGCCTTGATGACGCGGGGGTTGGTGCGGATTTCAGCGGGGGTGCCTGTGGCGATGCAGGAGCCGTATTCCATGACGTAGATGCGGTCGGAAAGCGACATGACCATGCCCATATCGTGCTCGATAAGCAGGATGGAGAGCTGCTGGTTGTCGCGGATGGAGCAGACCAGCTCCTTGAGCTCGTTGGTTTCCTGGGGGTTCATGCCCGCTGCGGGTTCATCCAGCAGCAGCATGCGCGGCTCCGTAGCCATGGCGCGGGCGATTTCAAGCCGCCGCTGCGCGCCGTAGGGCAGGTTGTTGGCCGTTTCATTCCAGAAATCCTGAAGTTTCACCAGTTCCAGGAGTTCGTAGCTGCGGTCGATGCAGTCCTGTTCTTCACGGCGGGTCCGGCCATCGCGCACGATGGCGCCAAAAATGCCCGCCCTGGTGCGGCAGTGGCGGCCGATCATCACGTTTTCAAGCACGGTCATTTCGCTGAAAAGGCGAATGTTCTGGAACGTGCGGGCCATGCCCATAGCCGTGATGAGGTGGGGCTTTTTGCCGTTGAGCAGCTTCTTGTCGCCCGATGCGTCGTGCAGAAACATCTGCCCCTCTGTGGGGGTGTAGATGCCGGTCACGCAGTTGAAAAACGTGGTCTTGCCTGCGCCGTTGGGGCCGATAAGGGCAACGATCTCGCCGCTGTTCACCGTGAGCGAAAGCTCGTTAAGCGCGCGGAGGCCGCCAAAATCCTGAGAAAGATCCTTTACTTCCAGCACCGGTTTCATCAGCGGCCTCCTTCAGCACCGTGCAGGTTGCTGATGCGGTAGCGGCGTCGTTCTCCGCTGATGAGGCCCTGTGGCCGGAAGAGCATCATAATCACCATGATCGCTCCGAAAAGCAGCATGCGGTAGTCAGAGAAAGCCCGCAGATATTCCGGGGCAAGAATGAGAATCAGCGCTGCAATGACCACGCCCGCAATGGAGCCCATCCCGCCCAGCACCACCATGGAAAGAATCATGGCCGATTCCATGAAGGTAAAGCTGGAGGGATTGATATAGGTGGTCTTGGCGGCAAAGATTACCCCGGCAAAGCCAGCCCAGCAGGAGCCGAGAGCAAATGCCGAAAGCTTCACCCGCGTGATGTCCACGCCCATGGCCTCGCAGGCTATTTCGTCTTCCCGCAGGGCTTGCAGGGCCAGCCCCACGCGCGAATTTTTGAGCCGGGTGATAACAACAATGGTAACCACCACTGCGGCCAGCACCAGATAGTAGATGTAGGTGGTGGACTGGGTGATGTCCATGTTCATGCCAAAAAAGGCAGGGCGGGGAATATCGCTGACGCCACGGGGGCCGCCGGTGACGGTGTTCCAGTTTTGCAGCGTGAGGCGCACGATCTCGCCAAAGCCCAGGGTCACGATGGCGAGGTAGTCGCCACGCAGCCGCAGCACGGGAAAGCCCAGCCCAAGGCCGAAAAGGACTGTAAGGAAGCCGCCGATGGGCAGGCAGGTCCAGAAACCCAGGCCGAAATACTGGTGCAGAAGGCCGTACGTGTATGCGCCAATGGCGTAAAAAGCCACATAGCCAAGCACGAGCTGGCCCGCCAGACCCACGACGATGTTCAGGCCCAGCGCGAGCATGACGTACAGCAGGGCGGAGATCATGATGTTGGTCTGGTAGAAGGAGCTGACCAGCGGCATGCCGATGAGCACAACGGCCAGCACGGCAAGTCCGCCAAGGCGGAGGCCTGCGCGGTTCCTGAATGATTCAATGATCTCTGCCAGATTGAGGCACTTGGGCAGGGTGACGATCTTGACGCCCGCAGCTTTGCGGCTGAAGCACCAGTCCCAGATAAGGGCAAGCACAAATATGCCTGCGCCCAGAGCGAATATGCGGTCAAAACGCCAAACTACGGTTTTTGCCACTGTGTTCAGCTTGATGCCCAGCACCGGGAGGGTGAGGAGCATGAACCACAGGGCGGCGATGGCGGCTTTAAGTATGCGCTGCATGGCTACACCTTTTGCACTGTGGCTTTGCCCAAAATACCGTCGGGCCTGAAAATGAGAATGAGGATAAGAATGCCGAAGGCCAGCATGTCTTCGTAGTTGCCGGAAAAATAGCCAGTGGTGAAACTTTCGGCCAGGCCGAGCACAAGCCCGCCCACCATTGCGCCGGGGATGGAGCCGATGCCGCCGAGTACTGCGGCGGTAAAGGCCTTAAGCCCAGCCAGAAAACCGATGCCAAAGTTGACCTGTCCCATGTGCGAGGCAATAAGCACGCCGCCAAGGGCCGCCAGGGCGGAACCGATGATGAACGTGAGGGAGATGATGCGGTCGGCATTGATGCCGAGCAAAAGGGCCATCTTGCGGTTTTGGGCTGTGGCGCGCATGGCTTTGCCCATGCGGGTGTAACGGATGAAAAGCGAGAGCGAAACCATGGCAAAGGTGCTGACCATCAGAATGAGAAAGTCGCTGGCGCCCATGACATAGTCGATGTGCTCAAGAAAATTCATTTCCGGCAGCAGGTTGGGGAAGGGCACAAAGTCGGATGTCTGCGCAAGCAGCACATAGTTTTGCAAAAAGATGGACATACCGATGGCAGAGATAAGCGGCGACAGGCGCGGCGCGCCACGCAGGGGCTTGTAGGCGACCTTTTCCAGCGTGTAGCCGTAGGCGGAACACCAGACTATGGCCGCAAGAGCCGCCACAATAAGGATGCCACCAGCAGGGAAGCCGTAGACGCCTAGCGCGCCAGCTATCAGCAGGGCCGTGAATGAGCCCAGCATATACACTTCGCCATGGGCAAAATTGATGAGCCCGATAATGCCGTAAACCAGCGTGTAGCCGAGAGCAATCAGCGCATAAATGCTGCCTCGGGTCAAACCGCCGAAAAAGAGCTCTATAAAAAATTGAATGTCCATGCAAACTCGCGCGCGGTACGGGGGGTGTCCCTGTTCGTTCCGCCTGTCCCGTTAATGCCGTCAGCGTCCGGCGATGCGTGAAAAGCCGGGGCGCGGCCATGGCCGCGCCCCGGTAGACGTTTAGTCCAGGGTAATGCTGTGATTAAGCTCTACGAACTTGCCATCTTTGATCTGGTAGATGGAAAGGCCCATACCGGCGGCATCGCCGGTCTTGCTGAAGGTCAGCTTGCCCAGCGGGGTTTCCACGGGGTTGGTGCGCAGGGCTTCCACAACCTTGGCGGCGTCGGTGGAGCCAGCCTTGGCAATGGCGTTCACCAGAGCCTGGGTGGCGGCGTAGCCGTTGTAGTAGAAGGAACCGGGATCGCTGCCGAACATCTTCACATGGCCTTCGTGGGCATGCTTGTATGCGGGCAGGTTACTGGTGTCCTTGGGATAGGAGGCGTACACGCCTTCGGCGTCCTTGCCAGCCATCTTGATGAAGGCGTCGTCCTTGAGGCCGTCGGGGCCGATCATGGCGGTGGTCACGCGGTCGCGGCGCATCTGCTGCAACAGCTTGGAAGCGGTGGGCTGGTAGCCGCCGAACACGAGGATGTCGGGCTGGGCGCGGCGCAGTTTGCGCACAACAGCGGAGAAGTCCACAGCGTCAGGCGTAACGGCTTCGTACAGAACGGTTTCCACGCCAGCCTTTTCAAGGGCTTCACGGTTGTTGTCCACAAAGCCCTTGCCGTAGTCGCCATTGTCATGCAGGTAGGCGACCTTCTTGGCCTTGAGGCCGTTCAGGATAAAGTCGCTGGTCAACTTGGCCTGGGCCTTGTCGTTGGCGATGGTGCGGAAGAAATAGGGGTTGGTGCCGCTTTCGGTAAGGCTGGGGGTCGTGGCAGAAGGCGACATGGAGACGATCTTGGCTTCGGTGTACAAAGGCAGGGTCGCCTTGGTAGCGCCGGAGCAGATGTGGCCCATGACCACGTTCACCTTTTCGGAAATAAGCTTGGTGGCCGCGTTGGTGGCCAGTTCAGGCTTGCACTGGTCATCCTGGGCGACCAGTTCAATCTGACGCCCAAGCACGCCGCCGTTGGCGTTGACTTCGGCAATCACAACCTTGGCGGCGTTCAGGCTGGGAACGCCGTAGGAGGCCAGGTCGCCGGAGTGCGCGCCGGCAACGCCGATTTTAATGGGATCCGCAGCCATTGCGGGCGCGGCAATTGCCACGCAGAATGCCATTGCAGCAAGCCATGTCATACCTTTTTTCATCTCCGCCCTCCGCGAGAAAAGATGTGCGCACAAATGATGCGCCGCTTGTGGATGAAGGCTTTTCTATTGCCTCATTGCGGGCATCCTGTCAATGCGCGTATGGCGCGGCGATTGAAAGCCCGCAGGGCGGCAAACCGCCGAATGCCTTGCAAAAAAAGATATTCCATTAAAACTGTCAGCTCACGGAGCAAGGGCCTCGCGCAGGGCATGCACTCCACGCTCCATGGACTGCTCGGATAGGTGCGCATAGCCCAGTATCAGTTCGTGCGCGTGCGCGCCGTCGCGGCACAGCGAATGGTGTTCCACTGGTACGGCCTGAACGCCCTGCATGCGCATGGCCGCGAGCACTTCGTCCGAAAAGTGTATGCCGGGGAATCCCGCCACCAGATGCAGCCCCGCAGCCTGCCCGCCCACAGTGAATCTGTCGCCAAAGTGCCGCCGCAGACATTCCAGGAGGTAGAGCCTCTTGCGTTTGTACAGCTTGCACATTTTCCAGATATGCCGCTCAAGCCCCCCGTTTGCGATAAAGGCGGCCAGCGTGCGTTGTGAAAGCGCATCGGTGTGCACATCCGTGTACTGCTTTTCCCCGGCCCAGCGGCGCACCAGCGCCTGCGGCACAAGGGCAAAGCCCATGCGCAGGGCAGGGGCCAGAATTTTGCTGAACGAACCAATATATATGACACTTTCGGGCGCTAGCTCGCGCAGGGCGCTGACGGGCGTTCCCTCAAAGCGGAATTCGCCGTCGTAGTCATCCTCTACCACCATGCAGTCGCGCTGCCGGGCAAAATCCACCAGCGCCTGTCGCCGCTGCGCGGAAAGAATGCCCCCGGTGGGATACTGGTGCGAAGGGGTCACATAGACAAAGGCGCAGCGGCGGGCGGTCTGCTCAGGGAGGCTTTGCAGGCGGCTGACGTCCATGCCCTGTGCGTCTGCGGCAATGCCTTCAATGGCATACCCGGTGCGCGCTATCACTTCCACCAGCCCCCGGTGCACGGGGTCTTCCACAATAGCCAGAGCGTCCGGGCGATGGAGCAGGCGCGCCACAAGCCTGAGCCCCTGTGTCGCGCCAGTGGTAATCATGATCTGCTCCGGCTCTGCGCGCAGGCCCCGCATGCGCAGCAGCCATCCGGCAATGGCCTCCTGTAGTTCGGCAACGCCTTGCGGTCTGCAATAGCGCAGAGCCGAGGCTGGTAACGTATCGCACACCTGCCGGTACAGTCGGCCCCATTCCGCCGCAGGAAAATGCTCCAGAGCCGGAATGCCGGACTGAAAGTTCACAAGCCCCGGTGGGACGGTGTGGACGACAGCGGCAACGTGATCGCCTGCGCCAGTTTTTGGGCCGCACATTTGCGGTTGAGGCCGGATACCCTGGGCCACATGCGTTCCCGAGCCGCGCCGGGATTCAAGATACCCTTCGGCCAGCAACTGGTCATAGGCTTCAATAACTGTGCTGCGAGCCACATGCAGATCTTTGCAAAGTTGCCGGGTGGAGGGCAGGCGGTCGCCCGCAGCCAGATGCCCGCGCAAAATCAGCTCCCTGATCTGCGCGCTGATCTGGCGGTTCAGCGAAAGCGGGCTGTCTGCATCAAGGCTGATCCACATGGCGCACCTATAATTGGTATGGTGAAAAATGCAAAAAAGTGGCGCTTATCAAAACCACTTTAGCTACGCTAGCCTCTCAGACGTCAGATGGCAATACGTGCCGGAAGGCGCTCAGCATGCCGAAGCGGTGTGCGGGCATCAAAAGGAGAGGAAATAATGAGAGTGTGCGAAAATGGCGCGCAAGGTGCCGTGGCTGAGAAAGCTGCCGCGGAAGTGCAGCAGACGGCGCAAGCGGAGCAAACGCACCCCTGGGGAGCCTGGATATGCCTGACCCTTGCCATGAGTATCGCTGGCAGCGCCGTGGTGGCGGGGAAACTTCTGGTGGGCAGCATGCCTGTGTTTCTTGCGGCGGGGCTGGGCCTTGGAGCAGGGTTGCTGGTGATGCTGCCGCAGTTGTGGCTGCGGCGCGAAAAAGGGGCGCTTGATGGGCGCACTCATGCAACACTTGCCCTTCAGGCCTTGTGCGGCATTGCGCTGTACCGGATTTGTACCTTTGAGGGGCTTCGTTTCACCAGTGCGGCTTCTGCGGGTTTGATGAGCAGCGCCGCGCCAGCGGTCATCGGCTTGCTGGCATGGGGCATGCTGCGGGAGAGGCCCCCGCTGCGGCGCATTGCGGGCATAGCCTGCGTGAGTCTGGGGCTGCTTGCCATTAATCTTACGCCCTTTCTGACAGCGCAGGGAGCCGCTGGTGCGGACGCCGCGCAGGCAAGCGGAGGCGAGGCCTGGCGCACATTGCTGGGCAACGGCCTTGTGCTGGCGGCCGTATTGTGCGAGGCGGCATTTTCCGTGCTCAGCAAGGCACGCTGCTGCCCCATGTCGCCCTTGCGGCGCACGACAATCGTATCATTCTACGCCTTCATCATGCTGCTGCCTATGGCTCTGTTTGAGGCTCGAAATTTTGACTTCACCTCCTTGTCTGCCTCAGCCATCTGGGGGCTTGCCTATTATGGCGCAGCGGTTTCCTACCTGTCATATGTGCTGTGGTTTCGGGGAATTGCCCAGGTGCAGGCCAGCGCAGCCGCTGCCTTTACGGGCCTGGTGCCTCTGAGCGGCGTGGCGCTTTCGTGGCTGGTACTTGGTGAGCAGATTCTGTGGACTCATTTTGCGGGTCTGGCCTGCGTGACGGTGGGCATATGGCTTTCGTGCGCTGCAACCAATGCTCCGCATGGAAAGTACGGCGCGGATAAGCCGTGACCTGCTTCTGATTTCTGATCGCATTGCTGATGGCAACGCTCATAAATACAAAAGGGGGCTTGCGCCCCCTTTGCCATTCAGATGACAAACCCCGTTGCACGGGTTTTGCGCTGCCAGCGGCGGCAGACCGCCGGGCAGAAAACACAGAAATCAGTCGCTTTACGGCGCGGGCAAGCCGCAGCCTGCTCCTGATTTCTGATCGCATTGCCGTTGGCAACGCTCATAAATAGAAAAGGGGGCTTGCGCCCCCTTTTCTATTTGTCCCACGGTCGGGAAACTATTCTTCTTCGCCTTCAAACTTGATGAACCCGGGGTTCACGTTGACCATGGCGTTGACGATAAGTTCCACCAGGCCGCCGTAAGCGAAGTTGTTCTTGGTGTACAGATCGTTGTGTTCCAGCATTTCGCGGATCTGGCCCTTGCAGTTGGAGCAGGGAGCGCAGATGTACTTGCGGGTTTCCGGTCCAAGGCAATCCTTGAAGGCTTCGGCGATCTGCCACATCTTTTTGCGGCCAGAGATGTTGCCGCGCCATTGCTCGATGTTGTTGCGGGTCATGATGGCAAAGCCGGAGCCGCCGCCGCAGCAGTAGTTGTCCACACCGTGGCAGGGCATTTCGCGGAACATGGGCGCAATTTTGCGCACGATTTCGCGCTGGGGTTCAACAATGCCCATGAGGCGCACGATGTTGCAGGGGTCGTGCAGGGTCACGGGGAAGTTGTTGCGCGAAGGATCAAGCTTCAGGCGGCCCGACATGACGATGTCGTGCAGGGTCACGTAGCAGCTTTCGCGCGGCACCTGATATTCGAAGGGGATAACGCGGTCGGCGATAACGGTCAGGGCCTTGTGGGCGTGGCCGCATTCACCGATGACGATCTTCTTCACGCCAAGTTCCTTGGCGGCCATCATGTGCTGGAGGGCAATACGGGCGGTCTGGGCGTCGTCGTAGAACACGCCGTAGTTCACGCCGTCGTATGCCAGGGCCTTGCTCGAGAGCGTCCAGGAAAGACCGGCTTCCTGGAAGATCAGCGAGAAGGCGGCGATGTTTTCAGGCCAGGCCATCACTTCGCCAGCGTTGTGCAGCAGCATGATGTCTGCGCCCTGCACGTCGAAGGGAGTGTGGATGCCCACGCCGGTGATTTCGGTGTAGTCCTCGTCGATGAACTCCACGTTTTCTTTCACCACTTCAGGCGTCATGCCGGTGGAAGACCCGCACTTCATCTGGTTCATGGTGCCCTTTTCGTGCAGTTCGCGGGCGTAGATGCCCAGTTCCTGGCTGAAAAGCTTGCGGATTTCGCGGGCCAGCAGGCCGTTGTCCACACCGATGGGGCAGGTCTGCGCGCAGCGACGGCAAAGGTTGCAGCGGTAGGCCAGTTCGCCCAGGCGGGCCACGGTCTTCCAGTTCAGGCCCATGTCGCCGTAGCGCCATTTGGCCAGGGGTTCTTTCTTCACATACTGCTTGTAGATGCGGCGAAAGATTTCAGACCGGAAGTTGGGGCGGTACATCTCGTTCTTGCCGGACATCTCGTAGAGATGGCAGGCGTCAGAACAGGAGTTGCACTGGGCGCAGTAGTCCATGCTGGTTTCGAGCATGGGCAGGAAGGTCCAGTTGTTTTCCTTGGTGAACAGCTTGCGCATGCCGTTGAGGAACTTGTTGACCAGCTCCTCTTCTTCTTCCTTGTTCTTGGGCACAGGAATGTTCAGCACGCACACATCGTCAAGGATGCAGGCGGTGTTCTGCTTCTGCTCTTCGGTGAAGGGCTTCCAGGGCATGGTGTGCACGTCCAGGGGAAGCTCAGGAATATCCTTGAGGTCAATGCTGACCATCTGCCCTTCGGCAGTGGAAACATCTTTCAATTGCAGATTATCTTTCATGATGGAACTCCCTAGTCTTCCTTCTTGGGGGCTGCGGGATTGGTGGTGGCCACGTCAACCCAGGTCTTGGGCTGGCCATCGCCATTGATATGATCGGCAGACCACGTGACGTTGAACTTCAGGGCGTCCATGATCTTCTGCTGGTTCTTGGGGCTGTAGTTGGTGGGTTCGTCACCCCAGCGGATGTCGTGGTAGGTGAAGTACTTCATGAAGACGTGGCCCATGTGGGTCATGGGGATCCAGATCAGCAGGAAGAAGCCCACCAGCAGGTGCAGGCTGAAGAGCACGTTGGTCTGCGGGGCAAAGTGGAACGTGATCAGGTTGTACATGAAGGTGCGGGCCAGCTCGAAGTAGGAAGGAGCGGAAGCCCAGGCAGCCAGGCCCAGCACGCCGAAGAGCACGAAGACAAGCAGGTTGAAGTAATGCTCGGGGGTGCTGTAGCGGCGCAGGCCTTCATCGGCGCGACGGCGCAAAACAAGGCTGACGCCGCCCA
This sequence comes from Pseudomonadota bacterium, assembly GCA_023419375.1. GTDB lineage: Bacteria > Desulfobacterota > Desulfovibrionia > Desulfovibrionales > Desulfovibrionaceae > Desulfovibrio. The sequence continues at coordinate 31,282 of JAEZYD010000005.1, read as the reverse complement.
CAATGATGCACAGCGTGCCAGCCAGGGCACAGGCGCTGATGACATTGCCGACAAAAATCATCAGGCCGCCCTGGGGATTGAGGCCCAGAACCTGCGCGATGGCGGCAAACAACACCACGATGGTGCCGCCCATGAGCATGTACATACCCACATGGAAGGGGTAGGTGCGCACCCAGAGCTTGAGGTTGTGTTCAAAGGTGGCATGCAAGAAAAGCACTTCGGTCAGCAGGGCCTTGACGTCGCCCATGTGAGCGATGTGACGAGGCTTTGTCCACCAGTCTTTTTCTTCCATAAAGCTGCCGCCGTACACCGTCTTGGAGCCTTCGTGAGGCACGGGGTACAGTTCCCAGCGTACGTGCAGGGGGCTGGCTGCAAGATACGATTTGATCTTGAGGTAGGCCATGCAGAAAAAGCCGGCTACCGCCAGATAGCCAAGAATGTAAAAAAGTGTGGTCATGCGTTTACTCCCGTGGGGTCAAGATGCCGCTAGATCGTGGGTTAGTTGCGGCCGGCACAGCCGACACGCTTTCAAGCCCGGCATGCGTCTGCCTGCCTGCAACCTCTCCTTTTAATGGGCCGACGCCTGAGTCAAATCTGACCGTTGTAATCAGGAATTGATCACAATAGCCGACATAGTCAAGGTGTACGGTGACCCCCCTGATACTCAAAATTATAAAAAATGCAAAGATGTCAGATGGAAACAATACAGTAAACTTAATCAGGATTAACCTAATTTTATTTAACTAAATCAAGTAGATTACTCCTATAAAAAATTTTTTTCAAGCAAACTAAAAATTTTTTTTAACAAGCTTGGGATGAAAAATTATATACTTTTTTAGTATGATAAAAATTATCAGTAATATTGAGATAATAAAAAAGGTCGGCACGGGCCGACCTTTGTGTGTCAAATGGTATGCTTGTATAAACGGATTCTGCGATTGAAATCGTGCTGCCTACAGGAGAATGTGCGGGTCGTGCATAAGATCGCGCAGGGTAATTGACTCAAAAACGCCATCAAGCGTCGCCTGCAGGTTCTCCCAGGCTTTGCGGACTTCGCATTCATCAAAGCGCGCGCATTCTCCGGGCTTTTCCATGCAGTTTGTCAGTTCAATGCCGCCTTCCATCAGTTTGACAATGCAGCCAAATGTGAGTTCTTCGGGCTTGCGCAAAAGCACATGCCCGCCCTTGGCCCCACGGATGCTGCCCGTTATGCCAGCCAGGCGCAGCTGGCGTAAAATCTGCTCGCTGAATTGCGAGCTTATGCCAGTTTGTGCAGCCAACTGGCTTGAAGAGACCGGTTTCTCAAGACCGTTTTTTGCCAGAAAAAGCAGGATTCTGGCGGCATACCGGGTTTTTGCAGAAAGCTTCATTGCGGGTCCCTCTTGTGTGCAGACTGAATAATTTCCATCTGCCATGACTGCCGGCGTCTCTGCGCCGATGATGCGGCTAGCTATGACTAATGACGCACAAATCTAACACATTATATTTGCTATGGGCAGTATTTTTTTTTCTTCGCCAAAAGGTTGCGAAACTATTCACATCATTGAAAGCATAACGAAAATTGGGCGGTGACGTTCATTTTGGCAGGCTGGCACCCGCTTGACGCCGTTATTATGGTGCGCTAAAAAGTTGAGTAGAACAGTCTAAATTAGACAGATACGGTTTAGAGATAGTTATTGTCTCCTGCAAAATAAGGAATGACTATGCGTATTTCGACAATGGCCTGCCATGCTTTGCACTTGTTATTGTGCCTTTCTGAACAAGATGACGACATCCCTGCCTCTGCGTCCGAACTTTCGGTCTGCACCGGCATATCTGAAAAGTTTGTTCAAAAAATCATGCGGCTGCTTCAGTCTGAGGGCATTGTCAAAAGCGTTCGTGGCATTGCCGGAGGCCACATGCTGGCGCGCACTCCTGATGAGATAACGCTGGCCGACATAATTATCGCAGTTGAAGGCGGCATTTCCCTGCCCGGCGTCAGCAATGTTGCCCCCAGGGGCAAAACTGCGCTGGACGCCTGGGATATGGTCGCCCGTTCCATGAACAGTTCGCTCGAAGCTGTGACTCTCAGTTCCGTTCGACAGAGTAGTGCTTCAGCGCCGCGGCAAGCCACCCGCCGCAGGGTGGCGCAACCCTCTTCTCCGCTTCTGCCGGAGACTGACTTCGGAGGCACCAATGCAAAAGCATATTCTCTTGGTAGACAGCGATGCCGAAAGCCAAAGCAGACTGTCCCAAACCCTTCAGCAGTGTGATTACCGGGTAAGCACCGCCAGCACCTGTGCTGAAAGCCTGGCCATGATTGCCAGCGACAGGCCCGACTGCGTTGTTTTTGATGTGGAGCTGGAGGGAACGTCCGGCACCATCATGTACAGTCGTTTGCGTCGCAATGCGAGCACCAGGTCGCTTCCGGCGGTGGTGTGCACATCTGTTGGGCCCCGGCCTGTGAGCTTTGGAACGGGGATTCCCGTTCTTTCAAAAAGCTGTTCGAGCGAAGCGCTGCTTTCTACCGTTAGTGCTGCAATGGCATAACGATCCTGATTTGATACTCGCCTGACGGTCGGGCTGGGATAGTACCCGACCGTCAGGGCTGTGGTTCGCTCCGTTATACGCGTCAGGCAAAAGGACAAATGCTGGCGCGGCAGACGGCGAGTTTTTTCAGGTTCTTTTGAGGAACCCTTGTTTTGTTGGGCCGTCTGCCGCACAGACGGCCCATCTTTTATACTTCGTTGTGATTGATATGATCCGGAATGACCATCATATCAACCAGCAGCGGCTTGAGGAACGACCACTTGATGTTGTGTTCCTCGTAGACTTCCATCATGTCGCGGATGGCGTCCCAGCAGTTATGGCAGGGGCTTATGACCAGTTCCGCGCCGGTTGCCTTGATCTGGTCCAGCTTGTTTTTCAGGCCCACGTTGCGCTCTTTGCGGTACAGCCCAATGCCGTTGAGGCCGCCGCCGCCACCACAGCAGAAGTTGTGGTCGCCCTTGGGGTCCATTTCGCGGAAATCTTCCGCAATATAGCTCATGATTTCGCGGGTGGCCTTGCCAAGCCCGTGGCTGCGCACATAGTTGCACGAATCCTGAAGGGTGCAGGGCATCTTGAGCTTTTTGGCAGGATCAATCTTGATCTTGCCTGTGCGCAGCATCTCTGCGATCCATTCCACATAGTGCATGAAACGCACCGGCGGATCACCGCTTTCGCGTCCGGCCCAGTAGGGGCCTTCAACAACTGTGGCGCGGTGGGCGTGCCCGCATTCCGTGCCCACAACCACCTTGGGCTTGATACGCTCAATGGCGGCGTAGATGCGTTTGACGTTCTGCGCGCAGCCTTCCCAGTCGCCAGCGAACATGGTGAGGGATGTGTTCTCCCAGCCTTCGCGCGGCACAGTCCAGTTGGTGTCTGTGACGTGAAAGAGAATGGCGGCCTGAGCGATGTCTTCAGGATAGTGCTTTACTTCGCGGGCGTTAAGAATGTACATGACGTCCGCGTTTTCTTTTTCAACAGGAATTTCCAGGTCGGGCCATTCATCCTGTTGTTCTTCGACCATCCATTCGCAGGTTTCAACCCAGTCTTCTTCGGTCACGTCCATCTGCGCCCCGTAAACGCGGTGCATGCCGGAGCCGATCTTCATTTCCCACGGGATGAAGCCGTGCTTGAAGAGGATGCCGCGCAGATAGCTGAACATAACGCCCGTATCAATGCCGTGCGGGCAGTACACGGCGCAGCGGTTGCAGCAGGTGCACTTGCCCCAGGCAGCGTCCATGCATTTGATCATGAACTCGGCGTCGACCTTGCCCTTGCGGCGCAGGAGTTCGCCCAGCGTAGCCTGAATCTTGTACGAGGGAATCTGCGTGGGATCGTTGTTGTTGGTGCGGTAGAAAAAGCAGCTGTCCGCGCACATGGCGCAGTGCGCACAGACGCTGAGCCATGTGCGGGTGCGCGATTTGCAGGTTTGCTCGAGGTCGCGTGCCAGGGCTTCCTGATCGACCTTCAGTTCCTTCATCTGGGCATAGTATTGCGCCCCGCCCTTGTCCTTCAGCAGATCAAGGATGCCTTCCTTGGTGGTGACGGGGGTTGGGGTGCACAGCAATTCGGACATGGTTCGCTCCTTTCAGGCGAAAAGATAATTCGTTTGCCCCGATTACCAGGGGAAAGCGCCGCCGCGCGTTGCGCCGCCTCTTTTGATGGCAAAGTCCATGCCGATCTGCGCACGGGACATAAAGAAGAGGACAATGTGCGAAAGCTTGGTGAAGGGGGCCAGCAGAAGAAACAGTTCGCCGCTGAGCACATGGGCTATCATCCACGTCTGGTAGGCGCCGCCGTCAAGGCGCGCCATAAGACCCGTGGCAAAGGGCAGAAAGGTCAAAAGCAAAATAAGCCAATCCTGGCCGCTATTGAGCTGCCTGAGCGCCGGTGAGGAAAGACGCCGCAAGGCAAGCAGAACAATGCCGGAGAGAGCCATGATGGCAAGCACATCGGCAACGCCGCCCGGAAGCGACGGCAGGCTTATGCCCACATAGGTTTCAAGCAGAACCGTGTGCCCAAGAAGAAACAGCGGTATAAGCACAGCGCCGAAATGCAAAAGAAAGAAAAGAACGGTGGCCACCGGCTGGGCGCGCCAGCCGCTGGTGCCGCCAGGGATAAGCCATTTGAAAATGGAAGCAAGCGCGCCGGGGATGGAACGCTCGGTATGATAGCTGTATGCCACGCGCTCAAGGCGTGCATCCAGGCCGCGCACGTACAAAACTGCGCGTACAAGCAGGCCGACAACAAATACGGCAATTGAAATAATGAAAAGTGGTCCGGTAATGAAATCCAGCATCTGATCTGCCTCCTAACGTATTCTTCGGTGTACCTTGAGCCTACTGGCTATTTCTTCTTGCCGGCAAACTCAGATGCGGTGCGTTCGCTGTGGCAGACTCGGCAGTCCACAAGACGCGGGCCTTTGCCAGCTTTGACGTGGCAATCGGTACAGGCGGTGTGCATGTAGGTAACCTGCTTTTGCGCCGGAACCGATGTTACGTCCTTAAGGGTTTCAGACATGCCTGCATCTGTCATGTTGTGGCAGGTTGAACAGTCGCCGTTCATGGCCTCCACTGCCTCCACATGCTTGTCATGGGGAAAAAAGACCTTGGGCATCTCTGGCTTGCTCACGGCGGGCGTTGTAACGGGCACAAGCTCGTTGCCAAGCGCCGCGCCGGGCAATGCCGCCAGGCCGCAGATCAATAATAACAGGCAGGGGAGAGTGGTTCTGAATCTGATAAGTTTTTCCCGCATGATGGATCCTTGCTTCCTGACAAAATCCAGATGGTGTTTTCCCGGCCTGAATTGTGCCGGGCACAATTGGGGAAATCCCGCGCACATGCGTCGGGATTTCCCGTTGTCGACATTCGCCTAGTCCTGGGGCTGGCTAAGGGCCTCGGCCGCGCTGCGCATGAAGACGGCGCACTTGTAGGGTTCGCCCTTCATGCAGCGCATGGCAAAAGCCGCCGCCATGTACATGAAGAGGCGCGATTCGTAGTCAAGCCTGGTGGTGTGCAGCCAGTGATCGTGAGGGTTTCCCCCTTCGGCCAGCTTGCGCGCACGTGCCATGTCTTCGGCATACGCATCGCCTGTGAGCTTGGTGAACAGTTCGCAAATTTCATCGGCCAGATAATCGCGTTCTGACAAAGCTGACATAACAACCCCCTGCGTCTTCCGCAGTCGCGCCCCAGTTTATATGAGGCGGTTAAAAAGAGCAATTAATTAATAAAAAACTTGATGTAATTAATCCGTACAAAACTATTCTCATATTAAATATACTGTGTCAACGAGGTATGGATTTTTTTATGCAAAAAAATGCAAGTTAAGCTCAAGCATTGAAAGGATTGACAATCTATCTTGTATGAGAAAAATTGCACAAACGGCATAAAAGCTAATGTATTGATATTGTAATAAACACTGTCATTGCATAGTAAAACAATACAATTAATGTTTTAAAAAATATTTTCAGGAAAAGGTGCATATGATTTGCATATAAACGTAGTCAAAAGATTGCTTATTGTTTTTATAAGTAATGGTGTTTGTGTACACAATCCTCATAAATTCGCAGCGCAGATGCCCGGTTAGCATCTTGATAAGCAGTACAACGCATACTTGTAGGGAGTTTGTGGCTGTATAAAGGGGAGCGGCGTATTTGCGGGAAAGGTGGATTATGCTTCGTGTGAAGCGGATTGGGCTCTTCCTGGGGCCAGTGTGGGGCGTGAGGAGGCACTGGCTGATGCGTTGGCGTTGAAGCGGGTAGCACATGATGCGGCAGGCAATATGTGGCAGCAGGGTTTTGGAAAGAGCGGAACTTACTGCGACAACAGCGGCATACCATGGGTGCTTGCGCACGATCTTGCAGCCAATGGTGCTGAAGCATGTTGCAACAAGAGGTCATGCCGTGTGGGGCTGCCACCGTGGAGGGAGCAGGCCGCGAGCGGGTCGCGACCAGACAGTGGAAAGGCCAGGGCGCGGAAGGTGATGCCCCGCAGGCTCTCATGCGCAAACGTAAAGCCCCCTTCGGAAGCGAACTTCCGAAGGGGGCTTTCAGTCTCCAGGCCGTGGCCCGGTTTATTCTATCCGCCTAGTTGTTCAGATCAACCAGCACGGGGTTTTCTTCAAGGTCTTCAAGGAACTTGTCGGGACGTTCCTTCTGGTCGGGAACCACGATATCGCCGTTGACGTATTCGCGGTAGCCGGTACCGGCAGGAATGAGGCGACCCACAATGACGTTTTCCTTGAGGCCGCGCAGGTAGTCCATCTTGCCCTTGAGCGAAGCCTCGGTGAGCACCTTGGTGGTTTCCTGGAAGGAGGCCGCCGAGATGAACGAGGAGGTGGTCAACGAAGCCTGGGTGATACCCAGCACCAGCGGTTCCGCTGTAGCTGGCACACGGCCTTCGGCAATGACCTTCTGGTTTTCGGCCTTGAATTCGGCCTTGTCCACCTGCTCGCCCACGAGGAAGCTGGTGCCGCCGCAATCGAGAACCGTAACCTTCTTGAGCATCTGACGCACAATAACTTCGATGTGCTTGTCGTCGATACCCACGCCCTGGAAGCGGTACACTTCCTGGATTTCGTCCACGAGGTAGCGGGCAAGGAACTTTTCGCCACGGGTACGCAGAATATCGTGCAGTTCGGGGTAGCCTTCGGTCAGCGGATCGCCCGCTTCCACAAAGTCGCCGTCAGCAGCGGTAATGTGCTTGCCCTTTGGCACCAGGTATTCCTTGGCCTCGCCGATTTCAGGCGTAACCACCAGCTTGCGCTTGCCCTTGGATTCGCCAGCGTAGGTGACAGTGCCCGCGATTTCGGAAACCACGGCCATGTCCTTGGGCTTGCGAACTTCAAAGAGCTCGGCCACGCGCGGCAAACCACCGACGATGTCCTTGGTCTTTGACGTTTCGCGAGGCTTACGGGCGATGATGTCGCCGGCCTGAATGTCTGCGCCGTCCTTGATCATGATGATGGAGCCGACAGGCAGGGTGTAAACCGCCGCCGTGCCAGCGTGGCTGCGTTTTTTGACGCTGCCGTGTTCATCGCAGATGGAGATGGACGGGCGGAAGTTGGTGGTGCGGTATTCCATAATGGTCAGGGATGCCTGACGGGTAATATCGTCCACCTTTTCCTGCACGGTCTTGCCGTCGATGATGTCCGTAAAACGGATAACGCCTTCTTCTTCGCAGACAAAGGGTTCGTTGAACGGATCCCATTCGGCCATCACATAGCCCTTGGTCACTTCCTGGCCGTCATGGACGAGCAGGCGTGCGCCGTTGGGCAGAATGTATTTTTCGCGTTCGCGGCCCTGCGCGTCCACAATGGTGAGCTGGCCGCTCTTGCCGAGCACCAGTTCAACGCCGTCACGGTTGGTAACGGAACGCACGCGGTTAAGAATAACTCGGCCTGCGTTCTGGGCTTCAAACTTGTTCTTTTCAATGGTGCTCGAAGCCGTACCACCGATGTGGAAGGTACGCATGGTAAGCTGCGTGCCAGGTTCACCGATGGACTGGGCTGCGATGATACCCACGGTTTCGCCCGTGTTGACCAGGTGCCCGCGGGCAAGGTCACGCCCGTAGCAGAGGGCGCAGATGCCGCGTTCGGCCTGGCAGGTAAGGGGCGAGCGCACGGTGATGGAGGAAATGCCCTTGTCGCTGATAAGCTGGGCTTCCTTTTCCTCGATAAGCGTGTTTTCGGGCATCAGCACGGTGTTTGGATCATCGGGATCAAACACGGGGTAGAGCAGCACACGGCCAATGACGCGCTCGGCCAGCGGGGTTTTGATGTCGCCGCCGTCCTTGAGGTGGGTCAGTTCAATGCCGTCCACCGTGCCGCAGTCGTGTTCGCAGACAATAACGTCCTGCACAACGTCAACCAGACGGCGGGTAAGGTAACCGGAGTTGGCCGTCTTAAGGGCGGTATCGGCGAGACCCTTACGAGCACCGTGGGTGGAGGTGAAGTACTGCAACACCGACAGACCTTCGCGGAACGAAGATGTGATAGGCGTTTCAATGATTTCACCAGAAGGCTTGGCCATAAGACCGCGCATGCCAGCGAGCTGACGCATCTGATCCTGGTTACCACGAGCGCCCGAATTGGACATCATGAAGATCGGGTTGAAGCTCTGGTTCTTTTCCTGCTTGCCGGTCTTGGGATCGGTGAGGATATCGTAGGAGATATCCTTGATCATCTCTGCCGAAACGTCCTGTGTGGCCTTGGTCCACACGTCAACCACCTTGTTGTACTTTTCAGTACGGGTGATGATACCGTCGCGGTACTGATGTTCAATGTCGTCCACTTCCGCCTGCGAGGCAGCCAGAATGTGCTTCTTGCTTTCAGGAATGGTGAGGTCTTTCACGCCGATGGTCACGCCCGCCCTGGTGGCGAATTCGTAACCCATGTCCTTGAGGCGGTCGCACAGAATGACCGTGGCCTTGATGCCGCAGTGGCGGTAGGCCGCGCCCACGAGGCGTGCAATGTTCTTCTTGGTGAGCACGCAGTTGACGTTTTCGAAGCCCAGCTTTTCGGGCAGGATGTCGCTCACGAGCACACGGCCGGGGGTCGTGTCGTACACGTGGCCATCGGGCATGCGCACCTTGACGCGGGCATGCAGCGAAACCTGTCCGCCGTCATAGGCGGCTTCCACTTCCCAGGGGGCGCAGAAGCTCATGCCTTCGCCCTGCTCAAAGCTGCGCTCGGCGGTCATGTAGTACAGACCAAGCACGATATCCTGAGAAGGCACGATGACAGGACCACCGTTGGCGGGCGAGAGAATGTTGTTGGTGCTCATCATGAGCACGCGGCATTCAATCTGCGCTTCCACCGAAAGGGGAATGTGCACGGCCATCTGGTCACCGTCAAAGTCGGCGTTGTAGGCCGAGCAGACGAGCGGGTGCAGACGGATGGCCTTGCCTTCGACCAGCAGGGGTTCAAAGGCCTGGATGCCCAGACGGTGCAGGGTAGGGGCGCGGTTGAGCAGAATGGGGTATTCGCGCACCACTTCCGAAAGGATATCCCACACTACCAGCTCTTCACGCTCCACCATCTTTTTGGCGCTCTTGATTGTGGAGGCGTGGCCTCTTTTTTCAAGTTCGGCATAGATGAAGGGCTTGAACAGCTCAAGCGCCATCTTTTTGGGCAAACCGCACTGGTGCAGCTTGAGGTAAGGGCCAACGGTAATAACCGAACGGCCGGAGTAGTCAACGCGCTTGCCGAGCAGGTTCTGACGGAAGCGGCCCTGCTTGCCCTTGATCATGTCGGAAAGCGACTTGAGCGGGCGACCGTTGGTGCCAGCAATGGCGCGGCCACGACGACCGTTGTCGAAGAGCGCGTCCACAGCTTCCTGCAGCATGCGCTTTTCGTTGCGGATGATGATTTCGGGCGCGCCCAGTTCCATCAGCCGTTTCAGACGGTTGTTGCGGTTGATCACACGACGGTAAAGGTCGTTGAGGTCAGAGGTGGCAAAGCGGCCACCGTCCAGCGGCACCAGAGGACGCAGTTCCGGCGGGATGACGGGAATGACTTCCATAATCATCCATTCGGGCTTGTTGTCCGACTCAAGGAAGGCTTCAACAATCTTGAGGCGCTTGGTGATCTTTTTCTTCTTGGTCTGGCTCTTGGTGGATTCGCCTTCCTCGCGCAGTTCGGCGCGCAGCTTTTCCAGCTCCAGCTCTTCCAGCAGGCTGCGCACGGCTTCGGCGCCCATGCCCACGGTGAGGACTTCGTCCGTGCCGTAGTGGTCAAGAATCTGGAGGTACTGGTCTTCAGAGATGACCTGACGCTTCTGCAGATTGGTCTGACCGGGATCAAGAACGATGTAGGAGTCGAAGTACAGCACCTTTTCCAGATCGGCCATGGTCATGTCGAGCAGGGTGCCGATCTTGGAAGGCAGGGTCTTCAAAAACCAGATGTGGGCAACGGGCGCGGCCAGCTCAATGTGCCCCATGCGCTCGCGGCGCACCTTGGAGGCAATAACTTCAACGCCGCACTTTTCGCAGACGATGCCGCGGTGCTTCATGCGCTTGTATTTGCCGCAGTTGCATTCATAGTCCTTCACGGGGCCGAAGATCTTGGCGCAGAACAGGCCGTCGCGCTCCGGCTTGAAGGTACGATAATTGATGGTTTCCGGCTTTTTCACTTCGCCGTAAGACCATTCACGAATGGCTTCGGGCGATGCGATGGAAATCTGGATGGCTTTCAGGTTGCGGATGTTCGTCACGTTGGTCGACGCGCCGCGTGCGGTGAAAAGATCGTCCAGGCTCATAGTATACCTTGCTTTGTAAAAAGCTCGTTGAAATCGTTAGCCATGCTGTCGTTGGCCGTGAGAGGCATAACCGCTCACGGCCAACGCAACGCGTTTCCGGGGCCGCAGAAAGGGGCTGTTACGCCTCTTCCTCGCGTTCTTTCATATAGCCCACGCGTTTGGGCTTTTTCTTGCCTTCTTCCTGGTGCAGGGTCACGTTGAGGCCAAGGCTCATGAGTTCCTTCACCAACACGTTGAAGGATTCGGGCAGACCGGCTTCAAGGAAGTTGTCTCCCTTGACGATCTTCTCGTACATCTTCACGCGCCCGGTCACGTCGTCCGACTTGACCGTAAGGAATTCCTGCAGCAAATAGGCCGCGCCGTAAGCTTCCAGAGCCCACACTTCCATTTCACCAAGACGCTGACCACCGAACTGGGCTTTACCGCCGAGGGGCTGCTGCGTCACCAGCGAGTAGGGGCCAGTGGAACGGGCATGGATTTTTTCGTCAACCAGGTGGTGCAGTTTAAGCATGTACATGACGCCCGTGGTCACGCGGTTCTTGAAGGGAACACCCGTGCGGCCATCGTACAGGGTGGTTTTGCCGTCGTTGGCAAGACCAGCCTTGTCCATCCAGCCCCAGATTTCTTCTTCGGTCGCGCCGTCGAACACCGGGGTCTTGGTGACAATACCGTTGCGCAGCTTGAGGGCGGAGGCCTTGAATTCCTCATCGCTCATGCTGTCCACCAGGGCGCTGATTTCAGGCGAATTGTAAACGCCCTTCAGTTCCTCGCGCACAACCTGCATGGCCGCGCCGGAGTCAACCAGTTCGGCCAGCTGCCGCCCCAGTTCCTTGGCGCCCCACCCGAGGTGGGTTTCCATGATCTGCCCGATGTTCATACGTGAAGGCACGCCCAGGGGGTTCAACACGATGTCCACGGGGCGACCGTCGGCAAAGAAGGGCATGTCTTCTTCCGGCAGAATGCAGGAAACAACACCCTTGTTACCGTGGCGGCCAGCCATTTTATCGCCCACAGAGAGCTTACGCTTGATGGCGATGTGCACCTTGACCATCTTGATGACGCCAGGGGGCAGATCATCGCCTTCCGTAACCTTTTCGCGCTTGGAGTCGTAAATGGCCTTCAGGTATTCAACCTGCTGGTCGTAAGACTTGAGCACGTCGGCCACGGCGTCGTTGACTTCCTTGCTCTTGAACAGGCCCGCGAGCTTCTTCACGGGGATCTGCTCAAGCACGTCTTCGGTCAGGGCTGCGCCCACTTCGGCCAGCACTTCGCCCTTCTTTTTGCCCGGCACGGCGGCGGCGATCTGCTTGCCCAGCACATGCGGGGCAATCTGAACGCGGGTGCGGTCGGACAAAGCGCGAAGGTGATCAGATTCCTTCTGGTCCAGCACGGACGTGTCGTGGCTTTCAATGGCCAGCGTGCGGTCGTCCTTCTCGCCGGAGCGGCGGTTGAAGACCTTCACGTCAATGATGGTGCCTTCCACTCCCGGGGGAACCTTGAGGGAGGTGTTTTTCACATCCCTGGCCTTCTCGCCGAAGATGGCGCGAAGCAGCTTTTCTTCAGGGGTAAGCTGGGTTTCGCCCTTGGGCGTGATCTTGCCCACAAGGATATCGTCGGGCTTGACCGCTGCGCCGATGCGGATGATGCCGCTCTCGTCCAGGTTGCGCAGCATTTCTTCGCTGACGTTGGGAATATCGCGAGTGATTTCCTCCGGTCCAAGCTTGGTGTCGCGGGCCACTACCTCGAATTCTTCAATATGAATGGAGGTAAAGGTATCCTCGCGAACGGTGCGCTCGGAAATGAGGATGGAGTCTTCGTAGTTGTAACCGCACCAGGGCATGAAGGCGACCACCAGGTTCTTGCCGAGGGCCAGTTCGCCTTCGTCAATACCGGGGCCGTCAGCCAGAATCTGGCCCTTTTTCACGGGCATGCCGGGGTAGCAGGTGGGCTTTTGTCCAAAGCAGGAGTTCTGGTTGGACTTGTGGAACTTCAGCAGGTCATAGGCGCGCACGCCGCCCTGCTTGGGGAACACATCGCCTTCGTACGAAACGATGAGGCGGTCGGCGTCCACATATTCCACCTTGCCCGGAGCGGGAGCCACGATGCACGCGCCGGAGTCGCGGGCCACGTCCACTTCCATGCCGGTGCCCACAAGGGGCTTTTCGGCGCGCAGAAGCGGCACGGCCTGACGCTGCATGTTTGAACCCATGAGCGCGCGGTTGGCGTCGTCGTGTTCCAGGAAGGGAATGAGCGCGGCAGAGATGGAGACCATCTGGCTGGGCGAAATGTCCATCAGGGTCACTTCTTCACGCGGGTTCATTTCCACTTCGCCCTTGACGCGCACGGTAACGTATTCGTCAAGCAGGTTGCCGTCGGCATCGGTGCGGGCGTTGGCCTGGGCCACAACCTGGCCACCTTCGCGCGAGGCGTCGAGGTGCACGACTTCATCGGTCACGCGGGCATCGCGCACAACGCGGTAAGGCGTTTCGATAAAGCCGTAGTCGTTCACCTTGGCAAAGGTGGTCAACGAAACGATCAGACCGATGTTCGGGCCTTCAGGCGTTTCAATTGGGCAGATGCGGCCATAGTGCGAGGTGTGCACGTCGCGCACTTCAAAGCCCGCGCGTTCACGGGTAAGACCACCGGGGCCCAGGGCCGAAAGGCGGCGCTTGTGCGTCACTTCGGAGAGCGAGTTGGTCTGATCCATGAACTGCGAAAGCTGCGAGGTGCCGAAGAATTCTTTCAGCACAGCCGCCACAGGCTTGGGATTGATAAGGTCGTGGGGCATGAGCGTGGAAATTTCCTGAAGGCTCATGCGCTCCTTGATAGCGCGTTCCATGCGCACAAGGCCGATGCGGTACTGGTTTTCCACCAGTTCGCCCACCAGACGCACACGGCGGTTGCCGAGGTGGTCGATGTCATCGGCGGGGCCGTGGCTGTCCTTCAACTGCACCAGCACCTTGATGGCGGTGAGGATGTCGTGGTCGGTCAGCGTGCGCAGGTCGTCAGCTTCATCCAGGCTCAGGCGCTGGTTGAGTTTGTAACGGCCCACGGGCGAAAGGTCGTAGTAGTCGCCGTTGCGGAACAGGTTGTCAAAGAAGCTGGCCGCAATTTCCGGGGTAGGCGGAGAAGACGGACGCAGACGACGGTAGATTTCTTCCTGCGCTTTCTGCTGGTCGGGAATGCGATCCTGAACCAGGGTATCGCGGATGGACGAAGACGTATCCGTGCCCTTGGTGTGCAGCACGGCAATGCGCGTGATGCCCGCTTCGCGGAAGCGGTCGAGCAGACCTGCGGTGATTTCGTCCGCAGCTTCGGCCAGCACTTCGCCGGTCTTGGGATCGGCCACGTCCAAAGCCAGGAACATGGCGTCCAGCGTGTCGGGGCGAACTTCGATAGCTTCAATGCCCGCTTCGCAGATCAGACGCCAGCTGCGCTTGGTGATGGGCTTGCCAGCCTTGACAATGACATTGCCCTGCGCGTCGATGATGTCGGCGTAGGCGTTGTCCTTGCGGTACAGGTCCTTGCGCACTTCCCAGAACAGGCTGCTGGCCGACTCAATGCGGTAGTGCTCCTGCGAGTAGAAGTATTCAAGAATCTGCTCCTTGCTCATGCCCATGGCCTTGAACAGGATGGTGGCAGGCATCTTGCGGCGGCGGTCGATGCGGACGTACAGAATATCCTTGTGGTCGAAGTCAAAGTCGAGCCACGAGCCGCGCATGGGGATGATGCGGCAGGAATAGAGCACCTTGCGGCTGGTGTGAGTCTTGCCGCCGTCGTGCTCAAAGATGATGCCCGGCGAGCGCTGCAACTGGTTAACGATGACGCGCTCGGTGCCGTTGATGATAAACGTGCCCTTTTCCGTCATCAGGGGCAGGGTGCCAAAATAGATATCCTGCTCTTTGATGTCGCGGATGGTGCGGTTGCCCGAAGCTTCATCGGTGTCATAGACAACCAGGCGCACCTTGATGCGCATGGGTGCCTCGTAGGTCAGCCCCTTGGAAATGCACTCGGCCTGGTCGTACTTGGGTTCGCCGATTTCATAGCTGACGAACTCAAGACTGGCGGTCTTATTGAAATCCTCAATGGGGAAGACGGTGTGGAACACACCTTCCAGCCCTTCCTCTGGGCTGCGGTCGGCATCTGAAACGCCTTCCTGAAGGAATTTCTGGTAAGAATCTATCTGCAGATTCAGCAGATGTGGGATAGGGAGGGAAACCTTGATCTTGCCGAACTGTTTGGTGAGCTGGCCCATGGGTACCTCAAGATAGGTAGCGGTTGCGCCCCGGCTGCGCGAGACAAATCAGCATGCCTAAGCCGGCGGGCAAAAAACTTGCTGTCACTGCACCCTGAAAGCGTAATCTGGTGGGAAGGCTAAAAAGAACTTACTGCGGGCAAGGCGTAAAAAACCCATCCCTGTCTGGGTAAACAGGGCTGGGGTCAGGGCTTTACCTTTAATATATATGCTTGGTCAGTAAGTTATTGAAAAACAGAAAGGAGCCTCCCGCACCAATCGTTGAAAGAGGATGCATACTAGGAATCAGAGTCCTTGGCAAGCAAAAAAAGCGGGAGAGAAAAATAAAAAAGCCTCTGTTCATTAATTTACCTCAGTGGGAACTTCATGACAAGACAAAAAAAATGCCGGGTGGAGCGGTTATTCTCGTTTGAGCACACAAATCGTGCTGGCGGGCGCACAAAAGAACGTTTTTTTCTGCTTTCACAAAATTTGCCATGACTCAGGCTATTTCAAACAGAGCCTGCCCCTCCTCGGCTCTCCGGCTCCAGGCCGTGATATGCCCATCGTTGGAAACCTTGATGCCAATACCGTGCTCAGCCAGGGTCATGGCTGCCGCCTTGCGCCCGCCGCTGCTGCTGCCGCCGGGAATCTTGAGGATAGCCCCCACAGCAAAAACGCTGCCATCGTCAAAGATCAGGGTTGCGCCATCAATGGAAAGAAGTTCTGCCCGCAGCTTGCGCGGAATCTGCGCAAAATTCAGGCTTGGCAGGGCCGAGCGCAACAGCGCGGTTTTGCTGCTGGCATCGTGCGCCAGCATGTCGCCCTGGCTGACTATTTCGTTCAGGTAGCCGTGCAGCCTGTCTTGCGAAATGCGCACCAGTTCATCCTGAGAAATGTTTTGCCCAATGCGCTGGTTACGGCGCTCGTTTATCATCCAAGGGGTAACGGCGTTGGTGCGGAAAAAGCCGATACACGCGCCCTTGCGCCTGAATGAAACATCGAGCAGGCTCAGGTACAGCGCCTCAATGGTGCCCCTGCTGCCGCCTTGCCCCTGATAGCCAAGCTCGGCAAGGTAGGCCTGATGCGAAAAATGCAGCCACTTGCCGCGCCTTTTGGCAAAAAATAACTGCCTGTTTTTGAAGATGAGTATGTCGCCATTTCTGCTGAGGCAAAAGGCGCACCTGTTTTGTGACGTCCAATAGGCCACGGGCAGAAAGGCCAGAGGCGCGTATACATGGGCCGCCTCGGCCTCTGCGGGCAAATCCGCCTCGCAATAGGCGGTTATGCCCCCCTCTGCATTGCACACAAGCAGGGTGTCGCAGCCGGAGGTGAGCACCTTGGCGTAGTCCTCCTTGCTGGCATCAAAAAAATTCACGCTGCCCGGCTGGGGATCGTCTTCGTCAATGCCCACGCAGAAGGATATCTTGTCGCCTTCATGCGTTTCGCTCGACCAGAACGACAGCAGATTCAGCATGCGCAGCACCGTTGTGTGGCGAGCTGGAGAGAGTATTTTGGCAATGCCGATGATCTGTGCCTGCCGTATGCATACGGCGGCGTAATCATCTATATGGGGCGTGGTGAAGATTTTTTCCCATTCATCAAGGATATTCCGTGCAATGGCCTGCTCCGTTTCCGTAAAAGGAATGGCGCGGAACAGGTACACTTCATCCTCCGGCTGACCGGTAAGGGCAACCCGCAGCATAAAGCGCCTGCCGTTCATTTCGGCGAGGTCTTCAAAATTTTCTCTGGTGTAGTCATCGTCCAGAATTTCGGTGGCGGGGCCGAAGAGAGGGGCAAGGTATTCTGCCACTGCCTCGATGATGGCTTTTTTTACTTCCATGATGCTACTCCCTGTGGGCATTGGCAGAACCGGCAACAAAACGGCGAGGACGCCGCACCTGATGCGGGAGGCTGGCGCGGGCTGAATCAGACGGGCCGTGCCCGGCCCCGGCGCTCAGGCGTCTTCCTGCTTCCAGAGGGTTAAAATGTTCTTGCCGTCCGCAGTGCGGGCATATTCCATCCTGCTCATGATCTTGCGCATCATGGCAATGCCCAGCCCACCCTCACGGCGCTGTTCGGCGGGCAGGCTTGTATCCGGATCCGGCTGGTGCAGGGGGTTGAAGGGGCGGCCTGTATCCTGAAACTGCATCACGGCCTGAAAAGGCCCGGAGCGCATCCGGCAGCGCACCAGCACTGTTCCCTGATCCGGGGCGTAGGCATAGTGGGCGATGTTGGCAAAGACTTCTTCCGCCGTAACCAGCAGCATGGGCAGGGTGGCGGCAGGGCATTGGGCGACCTTGAGCTTTTCTTCCAGAAAGGCCAACAGAGTTTCCAGATGGGCGTCATCCGCGGTTATGAGCAGTTCATCCCAGGCCAGACCAGTAAACTCCAACGCCAGAATGGTAATGTCGTCGGCCTGCTCAACGCCAGAGGCAAAGTCGTCCACCCGGCGCAGCAGGGCCTGCACGGTCTGCTCCGCATCCATACGCTCTGTGCCCAGCACGGCGTTTTCTATGCCGCTGAGGCCAAAGCGTTCGCCCCGGCTGTTCTCCGCCTCGCTGACGCCATCAGTATAGAGCAGCAGGCGGTCGCCGGGGGCAATCTGAAAGGTCTGCTCCCTGTAGCGGGAATTGGGCATGGCCCCCAGCGGCAGGCCGTGGCCTGCCTCAAGCCATGCGTGGCGGCCCTCGGCGCGTCTGAATATCAGAGGATGCTCATGCCCGGCGTTGGCGCAGATCATCCGCCCGGTGGTGAGGTCAAGCACGGCCAGAAAGGCAGTGAGAAAGATATCCTGATCATTGTGCGCCGTGATGCGCTTGTTGGCCTGCGTGAATATCTCTGCCGGGGAAAGGCCCGATTCCGCAAGGCTCTTGATGAGGGTCTTGGCCGTCATCATAAACAGGGCCGCGCCGATGCCCTTGTCCGCCACATCGGCCACCACAATCACAAGCTGATTTTTATCCCGCAAATAGAAGTCGTAAAAATCGCCGCCCACCACCTTGGCGGCGCGCATGACGGCAAAAATGTCAAAGTCTTCCCGCTCGGGATAGGCGGGGAAAACACTTGGCAGCGAGGAGCACTGAATGGCGCGGGCAAATTCCAGCTCCGCGTCTATGCGGCCCGCTGCGGCGCTGATGGCCGCCTTGAGGCTCTGCACGGTCTTGTTGATGCCGTCCGAGAGCAGCCCGAATTCCGGCGTTGTGCGCTCGTTGAGCACCACATCCAGATTGCCGGACGTGATTTTTTGCAGGTCTTCGTTGACGCGGTATACATCGTTGATGACCAGCCGTTTGACAAGATGCGACACCATCCAGAAAATCACGGCAAACAACGCCAGATTGCAGGCCGCAATGTACAGAAGCATGCTGTCGCGCGAGAAAAACACCTCGTTGCGGGGCAGCAGGGCAAAGAGGGTGTAGCCCTCCACCTCAAGGCTCTGGCAGATGTACTGCTTGCCGAGAATGGAAACCAGCCCTTTGCCGTCTGGCTGTACGAGGCCGAGGGCATCCACATTCGACCCAAGGGGAACAGCGGCCTCGTTGCCCGTGCTGATGACGGCTCCGTAAATAGAGATGGCCATGAACCCGTTGGAGCCGATATGGTAGCGCGGGGCGATCTGATCCACCGCGGCGGAGCGCAGGGCGGCTGTCAGGCGCTTGGGGGAATAGCCGATCTGCACAATGCCCGTGCAGTCGCGGCGGGCTACCCCGGCATACTGAAAGGGCACATGGTCTGCGCCGCGCTCTTCAATATCCTGGACAAGGGCAAAATCCAGATCGCGCAGGGCTGGCAAAAAAGCCGCAGACTGCGGCGAGGACGCCATGTCGTAGCCCGCAAAAGGGCCCGTGGAGGCGATGATCACGCCCCGGTCGTCCGCAACGTTCAGTTCTTCCACGTCCAGCAGTTTGCGCAAAAAGTGCAGGATGGTTGGAACGTTAAGGATGTTTGGATTTTGCGTGATTATGGCCGCAAAGGCCCGCGCCTTGGTCAGCGCGCCAGCATCCGAAATTTCGCGGATGTAGGCGGCGTTGGTGATGACCATGCGCAGATATTTTTCCCCATCGTCCAGATTGCTGGAAAGCATATGGCGGGCGTTTTCTTCGGCCTGCCGGGTCTGCAACAGGTAGGATGCGGCAAGCGTGAGACAAAAGGCGGGAAAGATGCAGATACCCAACGGCCTCATAGTCCGAAAAAAACGCACCGGAATATGGGACACCAGCACTCCCACCATCACCAACTAGCCACCCCGTGATGTTGCGGATCATATCAGGGTGCGTCCCTCCCACGCCGAGAGGTGACAATAAATTTTAAGGAGTAATCAATGGTTAAAGCCTACCAATATACCGCTGATGGCTATTACGCAGGGGAGGTAGATGATTACGGAATCCTGCCCAACAATGCCACGCGCACGGCCCCAACGCTTAAAAAAGGATTCATCCCTTGTTGGGATGGAAAAAAATGGGGACAGGTCGAAGACCACAAGGGCGAGAGCGGCTATGTCAACGGTCAGCCTCACACAATCAATGTGTATGGCCCGCTGCCGGACGGCTGGAGCGACACGCCGCCACCGCCTTCGTTAGCTGATGCCAAGGCAGCAAAACAGGCGGAAATCTCCTCGGCATTCAATGCTGCAATGTCTGCAAGCCTTACAATGCCAAGCGTAGGCACGCCGCCCTCATCGTTTGAAGTGGCCTCTGCCTTGTACGATTGGCGCACGGATGACCCGGAAGGCTACGCAAGCCTGTTGGCTATCCATTCCGCCCGCCGCGATGCGCTTCTGTCCGCAGTGGGCGCGGCAACCACGCCGGAAGCTGTTCAGGCCATCGCCGTTAGCTACGCGGTTTAGCTCGCTCTTTTTGAAAATTGCATAGGGATTGTTGAGATATGGCGGGGGCGCGGTAACGCCCCCACCGATGCGACGCCGGGAGTGTCGCACCACGGCCCCGCGCGGCGCACCAACGCCGTGAGGAGTATCCGCCCATTTTGTGTCTCTGGCGAGACCGAGCCAAAGTAGACGGATATTACAAGGGGCGCAACACCTTTACAAAAATGGAAAAGACCAATTGTGACGTGGACATTCGCTGTCCCAACTGCGGGCGGCTTCTTGCCCGTGGTCAAGCTCTATGTATGGAATTTAAATGCCCGCGATGCGGGCGCTACCTCACCGTGCGGGCCATGCGCCCCAACATTGCAGGCCATAGAGCCTCCCAAGCGGAGACTTTATGGCAACCCAACGCAGACCTTACCACCCACCGCTCATAAGTGCTTACCTACCACCAGACAGCCCAGAGCCGGGCTACATTATGGGGGCCACAGGCCCCCAGGGCTTTGGCTGCGAGGCTTTCTATGTGGCGCAGATACCGTGCCGGGAGGCGCGGGCCATCATCATTGCCCACCACTATAGTCATCGGGTGGTCAACAACAGCTATCTGCATCTGGGCGTATTCCGTGAGGGTGCGCTAGAGGGCGTGTTACAATGGGGCTATGCCCTTTGCCCCGCCCGTGCTGGCAAGGTAGTGGAGGGGACAGTGCAGGGGCAGTATATGGAGCTTAACCGCATGTGGCTTTCAGACGATGCACCGCGCAACAGCGAGAGCCGCGCCATAAGCTATGCCCTCAAGTACATCAAACGAGCCTGCCCAAGCGTGGCTTGGGTGCAGTCATTTACAGAGTTTTATGAGCTTGACGGCCAAACGTACCATAAGATGCTGCTAACAGCCCACCTCAAAGCCGGGCAACGCGGCGAACATCTTCGCAATAACTTCCACCGGGCGACCAAACACAACCTGCGGCAGTTCCGCTATGTGCGGTTCTTAAAAACGGATTGGCAACGCCGCTTGCGCATGCCTGTTTTGCCCTATCCCAAGCCAGAGACAGAGTGTCAGAAATGACGCAAAAGCGGGGCTAAAACCCCGCTTTTTTATTTGGCCCTGTGTGCCAACGCGCGCGCAAATCAGTGCCAACCGCGCCGCGCGCTTATTAATGGGCAGACCTCGCCAGCACGCACTCACGCAAGAAGGTGCGAAAGCAAAAGAGAATGGATGCTGCGGGGGATGCGCCCTTGGGGCTGTAGAAAGGGCACGAAAAAAGGGTTACATTTTTCAATGTAACCCTTTATTCTCAAGTGGCGTCCCCAAGGGGATTTGAACCCCTGTCGACGGCGTGAAAGCCGTTACACAACCCCACGTCACCGTACAATTTCAAGGGGTTACACATGCATAACGGTACAAGAAATACACAGCGGTACACAGCGTGGTACACAGTTTAGGTACACAGCCCTCGTTTTCCTTCCCCTATCAAACGGGCTATTTTGCCTCTTTCTGATCGCCGTAACCGAGCGGGAATTTCTCATTTGTTTTGCCATTTGCGGGGTGCGGCAAATACGACCACAAAACCGTCTGGTCGCTGATTCAACTCCCCAATCGGGATTTGAACCGCTCCCCATTCTTATCTGGATTTTTGTTGGCGGCTTTTTGAGCCGTTGTTTTCAATTTTTCCCCGGCGAGTAGCACATGCCGGGAAATCGTTGCGGGCATGATCCACGTTGCCCCACACTGACGCCAGCCCGCCCTATCCGTAAAGGCAAGGGCGGCTTGCCGCGCATCCTCTCCCTTGCCGCAGAGCGGGCAAAGGCTTGGTACTTCCACCCTGGAAAGTGCAAGCCTTTGCAATCACACCCACACAGGAAAACCCGTTCCGAGCGGCGGGAGGCTTGCCAGATTGTCATTGAGACAATTCTATCTCACCTTGACCTTGCCTCTCTCTGCCTTGGTACACCCACTCTTGATGCCGGATTTATAGACATTGATATGCGAACCATAGTCCGTGATTCCGGTATCGGCCAACGCCGTTGTGAACGGGCTATTGCTTTGCTCAAAGAAGCGGGCTTTATGAAGGTGCAGCAACCCCGCGCAATCAACGATCAGGGCGACTATGTTGGCCTACGGGCGATCCGCGTTGTCACCAACCTCTTTTTTGAATTTCTTGGCCTTGGGCCGATGCTCCAGCGAGAAAGAGCCAGAGCTACCGCCAAATTGCAGCGCAGAGCCATGAAAGCCCAACGCAAGCTGTCAGACCTCATGCGCCGAATGACAAAAGGGCTTCGCAATTCATTCACATTCAAGCCGCAACGCTCACGCGCAAACCAAGAAAAACGCGAAGAAGAGACACGGCGCTGGAACATGACGTGTGCGAAGTACATGATTGCTGATCTCACGCCAGACGAGTGCCGAAGGCGAACAAACGCGGAACTCGGTTTGCCAGCCGACTACAGCCCCGGCAGACACGCATAGCAAAATTTGCGCGTCTGGCCTCATGGGATTTTCCTAAGTGTTGAGCCTGTTCCGGCTTCTTCCATCCCTGAAAAATCGAATTTTGTGACCTGGATTTGCATATGTACGCAAAGTCCCTGCTACCGAAGAAAGATAGGTGTCGCGTAGTTGGGCGTTAGTTGTCGCTCATAAAACCCAAGAGACAAAAAAATTAAGAAAGGAAAAGGATGGAAGCCAATTTATACGGATTATTTTTCGCTTTGGCCGCCATGAGTCCCATGACCGAAAAGAGGAAAGACACGCGCCTCCGGCGCGGCCAGTGAATGAAACACGATTTTTCCCTACGGGCAACTTTGCAACCCAACTGGAATAGCGTATATTTCCACAATGCCAAAACAATCTATCATAACGACCTCAGAGACAACCAATCTTGTTCAGCAAGTACGGGAAATCGTAATTGCTGCCCGCACCCTTGCCACCCAAAGCGTTGACACTATTCAAGTCGCCATGAATTTTACTATCGGGCAACGTATTGTCGAGCATGAGCAGGGAGGCGATAAGCGGGCTGCCTACGGTAAGCAGACAATGGAGCATTTGGCTCAGTCAATGACTTCTGAATTTGGACGTGGATTTTCCAAGAGAAACTTGGCATTGATGCGCCAATTTTACCTCATGTATTCTCCACGGGTGAAGGCCCTGCCAGCCGAACTCGTGTCATTCCCGCAAATTGCGCAGACGCTGTCTGCACAATTCACTCAGGAAAAGAGCGAGAAGATTGTGCAGACAGCGTCTGCACAATTGCCAGGACTACCCCTAATTAGCTGGTCACATTACGTTTTTCTTATGGGGATTGCCAACCAGGAAGAGCGGATGTTCTATGAAATCGAAGCTGCCCGCCATAGCTGGAATTTGCGCACCCTGAAACGTCAGGTGGACTCCTGCCTGTATGAGAGGCTTGCTCTTAGCCGGGACAAGGAAGGTGTAGAGCGTTTAGCAAGCGAAGGCGATTTGCCGCAGGCCCCGCGCCAGTTGATCAAAGACCCGCTGGTGCTGGAGTTCCTTGGCCTAGAGGAAAAAGCTCACTACTCTGAACACGACCTGGAAAGCGCCATCATTGATCGGCTTGAAGCCTTTTTGCTGGAGCTTGGCAAGGGCTTCCTGTTTGAAGCCCGGCAAAAACGCTTTTCCTTCGGCGCAGACCACTTTTATGTCGATCTAGTCTTTTTCAACCGACTATTACGCTGTTATGTGCTGATAGACTTGAAGATCGGGAAGCTGACCCATCAGGATTTGGGCCAGATGCAAATGTATGTGAACTACTTTGACCGCCATGTGAAATTACCAGAGGAAAACCCGACTGTGGGGATTCTTCTTTGCAAGCTCAAAAATGACGCCTTGGTGGAACTAACATTGCCAGAAGATGCCAATATTTATGCCTCACAGTATCAACTATATTTGCCTTCAAAAGAAGAGTTACAGCAAAAACTGCGTGATTGGAGTGAAGGAGAATCCTAATCGCCTCAACCGGTATCACACCCGTGGCCAGATTAGCGTTTGATAGAAACAAATAGAGCTTTGATTTTATTGGAGTGGTTACAGAATGAGTGATGTATTAAACTCAATAATAAAAATTGATCTCCATATTCACTCAAAAGCAAGTGAATATAAAGAAAGCGCTGGGATTGTAGATAATTCAACGAAAGAAAATATTGGCATCCTACTGTCTAATCTTCATCAGAATAATGTCGCATTATTCTCAATAACAGACCACAATAGATTTGACTCCGATTTATATATTGAAATCTGTAGAACTTTAAACACTCCAAATAATGCATATTCAAATGTAAAATCAATTTTGGCAGGAATTGAGTTCGACGTTAAGATTGATGAACAAATGGATAAATGTCATATAATTGCAATATTTGATGCGAATAATGAATATGAAAAATTTCTTAAGATTGAAAAAGCAATAAAAGACGATCTACTAGAAAAGCCTGATGACGTGTATTCGAAAGATGTTTTTGAAAAAATTTTAAAAAATATCGGCCTAAGCACTATATTGATCGCGTCTCAGCGAAAAAGCATACATAATCATAATGGAAAGCATAATTCATTAAGTGACTCTACTGACGATGTAGAACAGATAATCAGATTGGGATATATTGATGCATTAGAGTTTCAGAAGCCAAAAGTTGAAGGGATATTGTTAAACAATCTGAAAGAGATTTCACTTCCCGTACCGCTATTCTCTGGAAGCGACTGTCATGATTGGTCTTGTTACCCTTATCATGACAAAAAGAATCAGAACAAAGAATTTCATCACTCTAGGGCAAAAATTCTTCCTACTTTCAAAGGGTTGTTAATGGCTGTGACTTCTCCTGAGACGAGATTTAATTGCTGTGACAACAAAAATGTCAATTTCGTTTCTGGATTTATGGTCAATAACAAAACTATACCACTTGTAAACGGAATTAATGCAATTATTGGAGAAAATGGAGCAGGTAAAACAACAATACTCAAGTTGCTTAACGGGAAGATTTCAGAAAAATATGTAAAAAATATTGTTCAAGAAAATGCATTAAGCGTTACTAATTCAAGTTCTTTGCTTCATGGTGTGAGATATGTAGAGCAAGGACAAATAATTAAAAAATTTAACTCTGGAACCCTATTCACAGAGGGAGATGAAAGCAATTTCAAACCTGTTGATCATACTCAGTTTGTAAGTAGCTATACAGAGTTTTCAGACAAACTCAAAAGCGGTATTCTTTTATCTATTAGTAAGCAAAATAATTTAAGCAATTTGGAAAAATATATAATTGAATTTCAGGAGAAGGTGTCTTCTGCAAATTATTATGTCGATATAATGGGAAATAAAAAAGACGATAGCGATAAAAACCCTCACGAAATACCACGGAATAAATTAAATTCACTCATTATTGAAATCAAATCATTGCTCGAAGATAGCTATTTTGAAGCATACAAGAGCAAAATCGAGTCAATTCTCGGCGATTTTGAATTGATTCACAACGAAATAGATATCAATTGGCGAAAATTAAATAATGAAATAACTATCAAAAATATCATAAGAGGTTGTATTGATGACTATTTAAGGAAAGTAAAGGCTAATTCATCCGCTCAAGCAAGAGAGGCAAAAGAACACAGCGACAAAAGACAGTCGGTTGTTGAGGCTGTAATTACTGCAATAAAAGCCACCAACGGGTACATTCCTTGGCCTAAAATTCCAAGCGTGGTTCATGGAGCTTCCAAAAATCCAAAGCATGGGTTTTATTTTACCAGGGAGGCCGTGTATAACGATGTTTCAATGGTTAAGAGCTTTTTTTCAAATATGTTTGTCACTGCCTATGATTCCATAGACAAGTTGACGGAAATTTCAAAATATGAAGACTTTGTAGCTGCGCTATACGGATGTACATCAATTCAAGATATAGATAGGAAATGGAAAGAAAATTTTCAAAAATTCATCAATGAATCAACAAAAACCCATGATCGGATTATGGACAGTGGCGATCAGCAAATTGGAAATACGCTTGGTGAAATGTCGTTGTCGTATTACAAGTTTTTTACTCAAGATGGGCAAGCATGGAATATTCTAATTGTCGATCAGCCAGAAGACAATATTTCAAATAATAATATTAGCAAGAAACTATTGGGCTATTTTAATGCGATAAGAGACGAAAAACAAATTGTCTTTGTCACTCATAATCCTTTGTTGGTTGTCAATCTTGATGTGGACAATGTGATATTTATTGAGAATGATAATGGAAAATTGTCTGTAAACAACGGATGCTTGGAGTATGAGGATGATAACATTAATATATTGAAACTTATCGCAGATAATATGGATGGAGGAAAAGAAACTATTGAAAAGAGGTTAAAAGTGTATGGACAAAACTATTAAACTAACAATGACTAACGCTAGAGAAATAGTAATTACAGTAAACGATGAAGATAAGCATATTATAAAGCCAGAAGAAAGGGTCATCAGTGCCGATAGTATTTATAGAATTTTAGATTTTGCAGACGGGGATAACTACACAGTATCCCTAGGAAATGAATCTGGAATTGACAGTCAAGTTTTGGATTTTTTTGCGGAACTGTTTACTGACATAGTAAACAAGGTAAATACACTTAGTTCTAATGCGGCAACTGACATCTAGTTTAGAACGAGTTACCTTTGCTTTATCAAGGACAATACCGATAAGAACCCGTGGATGAATCTACGCCCACTGCCCACTGAGAAATGATTGGAGCCCCTTTACAAAGCACAAACGCGCAGAAAGAGAGAACACACAAAGAATCTGCTACCATAGGCAACACCTCCACTAATTTTACAAGTATTTTTAACCCCCGTTCCGTCCGTAGACATACTTAATTAGCTTTGGATTTCCCAGTAGTGGGCGCAGGGATTGCCTATTTACTTTGGTCAGCGAGTTTTCGCAAGATATTTTTTATATAGCTTAGCGTATAAAATGGTTTGGATATAAGGTTTGGCAGCATCCTGAGCCCTTCAATAAGAGGCTGTTCTTCAAAGTCGTGTAAGAGCAACATCAGATAGAGAGTGTTGACCTTGCCTTCCTTCAAGTGCAAAGTTCTAGACCTGCGGATATAATCATTCTTCCGCAAGTCTTGGATAATAGTGATTAATTCTTTTGAGAATTGATCTTCACTAATTGCTTTTTCAAAAACTATTATTCCATCTGTATTTTTTGAAATCCCTTTTGCTGTATTTATAGATGTATTATAAAAAATTGTATTTGAAAATTTTGCTTCTGTGAAATTTGATTTATCTAAAACAGCTCCATTGAATATCACATCTTTAAATATAGCATTTGAAAAATGGCTTCCTCGTAAATTTGTACCTATAAACTCACTCCCATCAAATAAGGCTCTATCAAATTCACAATACTTAAATTTTGCTCCTCGAAAAGATATAAACCTAAAATTACATTCAGAAAAATTTGAATTTATTGAAGAACTTTTTGAAAAATCTTTATACATAAAATTAGATTGACGTCGATCTTTATTTTTATAGCTAAGTGGGTTTCTATTCTTCCCAACCACAGACATGGATGCCCTCCTAATTTCTTTGAATTGAGTCCACCAAGTTTTGCACGCCCTCCACGTGTGGGGGACTATCACATCCTCCGTCAAGGCGTCTTACGCCCGGAGAGAGGTTAGCAGAAGCGTTATCGATCACACTTTGCTATTCCCTACTTGTTACCTTCACTCATATGGTTTTATCAAAACCTCTTGAGATTGCCTATTTTCGTTGAAATCCCTGTGCGTCTATCTTTGTGGAAAGATTTTTGTAATCAGTAGTATACGTTTAAATAGGTTCATGCTGCAAGCGGATACGTTTGTATCGTGAATGGAACTACTCATATACAAAGGCACATTGCCGTATCCAAACGGAACCATTTGGAAATGTTCGTATAACTTCTCCAAGCCTCTCCAAAAATATTCCCCCGTGTGCTACTGTGTCTCTGATTTAGAGGACAGGACAGAGGAAGTGTACCCACCTTCGGTGGCTCCATTCCTGTCCTGCCCTGCGGGGCTGCTTATTCGCGGTTCCGCTCAACGCAAATCAAGAGGCAGTTACCCCATGAAAAAGCTATTCGCGCTGGCCGTTCTGTTTTGTCTGCATACGTCCGCACTCGCAACGGAGCCAGGGCCACCCCCGCCACTGGTGGAAGCCATAGCCCGGCAGGAATCCGGGCTGAACCCGCTGGCGGTCAATATCGGCGGGAAATCATTTTACCCGGCCACGCGGGAAGAAGCCGAGCTGCTTATACGGAGGGCGATTGCGGCGGGCCAGTCGTTTGACGTGGGCAAATTCCAGATCAATAGCTGGTGGATGGAACGGCTTGCCCTCGATCCGTTTTCACTTCTCGATCCAGCCACAAATGAGCGTTGGGGAAAATGGATACTGGCGGAAGAAATAGCCCGCCACGGCCTGAACTGGAAAGCCGTAGGTAAATATCACTCCCCCGACCCGGAACGCGGTAGACAATACGCCTGGCTCGTTTATCGGCACTATGCGGGCCAAAGAGCCTCTACCCCCAAAGTGGAGGTTTTCCATGCCAAGCAAAAAACTCATACTCAGAACATACCTGACACCAGAGGAACACGCGCAAATCAGAACATCGGCCAGCAAAGCGGGTCTGTCCCTTTCCACGTTCAGCAAAAAGGTGTGCCTTGGGTTTTCCGTCCCAAGTCTGGAGCATCAGGAGGCAAGGATTGAGTTGCGCCGACTCAAAGGCGACCTGGGCAGACTTGGCGGGCTGGTGAAACAGGCATTGGCAAACGGCGCGGATAAGCAGACGGTTCACCGCCTTTTGCACGAACTGGACGCCCGGCAACGGGAACTCCAGCAGGCTATAGCGGTGATACGATGATCAGCCAAAAAAAGAAGATCAGCCCGGAAAATGACAACTACACCCGTCTTGCCGACTACATTGCAGATGCCGGACATAAAGGTGAAAAAAGCCTCATGCACTGGTGCGCCGGATGCCTTGGGGATGATGATTACCAGAACGGCATAGCCGAGGCCGTGGACGTTCAAACCATGAACACCCGCACCACGAAAAACAAAACCTACCACCTTGTTATCAGTTTCCGCCCGGAGGACGAGGCAAAGTTGACGCCGGAGGTGTTCAGGGCCATCGAAGAACGCTTTGCCGCCGCCTTGGGATACACCGACCACCAGCGGCATTGCGGCGTTCACAAAAACACCGCCAATCTCCATATGCACATAGCCTACAACATGATCCACCCGGAGAAGCATACCCGGCATGAGCCGTTCCGCGATTACTGGAAGCGGGACACCGTATGCCGGGAGTTGGAGCAGGAATATGCCCTTGTGGTCGATAATGGCCGACACAAAGATAAACAGCGGTCATTGGGCGAAAAAGCCGCGCTTATTGAAGCCCATACCGGCCAACAATCCTTTGAATCGTATGCCAAGGCCCACAGGGATGCCCTTTTGCACGTTCTGCCAGCGGAACCGGATTGGCAAACGCTCCATGAGGAACTTGCCCGCTATGGCATGGAGATAAAACCCCACGGCAGCGGCTTGGTCATAGCTGATCGCCATAACCAGCGGCATACCGTAAGGGCCAGTTCGGTAAGCAGGGATTTATCACTGAAAAGGCTGGAAGAAAAATTGGGGCCGTATCTTCCGGCGCGGAGCTTGGAAAAGGTGACGGAGCAAAGCCGCTATCAGCACACCCTGTTACACCGATCACCGGAGCGCGGCGCTTTATATGCGGAATATCAGCAAGGCATTGAGAAGCGCAAAACCAGTTTGGATACGGTCAAGGAGCGGGAAGATGCGGCGCTTGTGGCAATCAAGGAAAAATGGGCGGCTAAGCGCCGGGAACTGGAAAAACTGAATATAGCCAAAAAGAACCGCCGCAATTTGCTGCAACTCGCCCGGAAGCATGAAGCCGAGGAAACCGCCAGGGCGAAACTGCCGTTTCACTCTCCCCGTGAGGCCATACGCGGAGAAATTCCTTTCACTTCATGGAATGGCTTTCTGCAATATAAGGCGGATCAGGGCAATGAAACGGCTTTAGCAATTTTGCGCTCCAAGTTGGAAACAGCGGAGCCAGATCGGGAGCCGCAAGCAGCCGTGGCAAAAGACTGGTCACAGCACGGCAAAGAACAGTTTGCAACGAACCGTGCGGAAATCCGGGCTGTGTACGCGGCCAGGGAGCTTGCCGCCCTGGAGAATGACAATGTGAGCAGCCAGGGGAAAAAACAGCTTTTGGCGGTACTACGCATGGAGCGGCTTGCCGCAGAGGAAGCGGCACACATACGCGGTTTCTCCGCAAAGGTAGACCGCAAGGGAACCGTCATTTTTTCCCTGCCCGGTGGTGGGAGGATTCTGGATAGTGGGCGGGAGCTTTTCTTTTCGGGAAATAATGAAGCAGCCCGGCATGTGGCCGTCCGGTATGCACAGAAAAAATGGGGAAAGAGTCTGCATGTAGAGGGAAACAAGATTGTGTGGCAGGAACGGAATATTGAAAAAGACCGGAGTAGGAAGCCGCAGAACATGGAGCGTTAGCTACTTTTGCTCCATCTTCTCCGCTACAGGATCAAGCAGTTTTCCGGGGGTTATGTCCAGGGCCTTGGCAATGCGGAGAATCATGGCGAGGCTTGGTTGCCTTGTTCCATTTTCAAGGGCGCTGATGAAAGGTCTGATTACATCAACTCTTTCGCTAAGTTGCTCTTGGGTCAGTTGTTTTTCAAGCCTGTATGCTCTTAGGACCTCCCCGAATAGTTTATTATTTTGGCGCGTTACTGTCATATTAAGACAGTATAGCCGAGAGGGAAAAATTTGTTTGATAGCGGTAGCTATCAAAGGTGGCGATTAACGTGCCCACACTTGTGGGCACAAAGGTTAAAGATTGGGCAATAGACTATTTGCGTTTAAGAAGCGCCAGAAAGGTTCGTATGGATTCCTGTACAGCCATTGCAGCAGGAGGGAGCGCCTTGGCATACTCATCTTTGTATTCACGCCTATGCGCTTCACATATAGGGAAAAGCATATCAAGTAATTCTTGGCTCAACTTTTCAAAATCTTCCAGCCGACAGTCTTTATTGCTCTTATACATGCCACAACTCCTTTTGGAGTTTCCGGCACACCGCTACGATGCTGAGCCATATAAAAAACCGCTCGTAATAATACAAAGCGGTTATTAAACGCCACAAGCAAGAAACACCTGTCTGTTTCTCAAAAACAACGCACAAAGGCATCAGGCACATACAAAGTGCAGTATGCTGATGTTAAATACCTCGCTGTGCGCAGCAGCTTGGGTCGTTTATGATTAGTGTGAGTACTATATGTTTCTATAAACCTCAAAAATGATAAAGGTTACCCCAATGCTGTCCGGCTAAGGTGCGTTAAATATGTTCAAAATCTCCGAGGTTTATGCTACAAAACAGTTGCATAACCCATTGCAGCCCAAGGAG
>JAEZYD010000062.1 GCA_023419375.1 Pseudomonadota bacterium | reverse complement strand
GTATCCATGCTTCATTCGTCCACCCTCTCAGAATATGTGTCGGGCTTATGCGGGTCAAAGGGTTCGCTGGCCCATATCACGGTCACCAGGTCTTGTGTATCACTCAGATTGATGATGTTGTGGACGTACCCCGGCAGCATGCGGACGGCCTCGAGCCTGTCGCCGGACACCTCAAAGTTTAGTACTTCCCCGGTGCCGATCTTCCGCTGCTGAATCCGCCCGAGTCCGCTGACCACGATGAAGAGCTCCCACTTGCTGCTGTGCCAGTGTTGCCCCTTTGTGACGCCGGGTTTGGATATGTTGACCGATACCTGTCCGCCGCTGGGCAGTTTGATCAGCTCCGTGAAGCTGCCCCGGTCATCCGCGCACGTCTTTAACGGGAAACTGATCTCGCCTTTGGGCAGATAGGAGAGGTAGGTGGCATAGAGCTTCCCGGTAAAGGAGTTTTCCGGAATTTCCGGTATGATCAGCGTTTCGGGCTGGCGCTTGAAGCGCTCCAGCAGGCCCAGAATCTCGCCCAGCGTGGCCTTGTGGCTGACGGGCACAAAGCAGTAACGTCCATCTTCCGAAGGAACGGGATACAGTCCGTCATAATCACAGCGGTGCGCCCTTCCATCCAGCGCGTCGAGCATTTCGTTTACCAGGTCGTCGATGTACACCAGCTCCAGCTCGATACTCCGGTCGTTGACGGTAGTGGGCAGGTTATTGGCGACGTTATGGCAGAAAGTCGCCACGGCGCTATTGTAGTTGGGACGGCACCACTTGCCAAACAGGTTGGGGAAGCGGTAGACCAGCACGGGCGCGCCCGTTTCCTGCGCGTATTGGAAGAACAGTCCTTCCGCCTCCAACTTGGATTTTCCGTAATCCGATGCACTGTACCGCCCGGCGCGCGCCGCCTGAATGGAGCTGGAAAGCATGACCGGGCAGGCGTTCCAGTTCTTTTGAAGCGCAGTCAGCAGCGTCGCGGCAAAACCGAAATTGCCGACTGTGAACTCCCCGGGGTCTTTGGGGCGGTTCACGCCGGCCAGGTTGAACACAAAGCTGGCCTTCCGGCAGTATTCGTCCAGAAGATCCGGGCCTGTATCTACGTCGTACTCGTAGATCTCGTCGACGGCGAGGTTCCGGACGCGGTCCTTTCCGTCCTGGATGTTCCTAAGACTGATTGCCAGATTCCGGCCTACAAAGCCCTTCGCACCGGTGATAAGTATGTTCAAGCGATGATCCTCCCGTCCAGGACGAACTGCTTTTGTTTCCTGTACTCCCTAAGCGCCAGCTGCACGTATTCGGCCGTGAGAATCTTCGAAACGGTGCCCTCCACGTCGAGTTGGACCGTGTTATGGCTTGTGTAGGCATCATCTGCCATGGTATGCACCTGGCCGTTGATTACAAACTTGTCGTAGTTCAGGTCTCGGCTGTCGGCTGCCACGCGGAAGTATTGGCCCATATCCTCGCTGCGCAGGCGCTCCTCGCGTGTCATCAGCGTTTCATAGAGCTTTTCCCCGTGGCGGGTGCCGATCACATGCGTTCCGGTATCGCCAAAGAGATACTGCAGAGCCTTCGCCAAATCCCCAATGGTCGAGGCCTCCGCCTTCTGGATGAAGAGGTCGCCGGGATTGGCATACCGGAAGGCGAACATCACCAGATCCACAGCTTCATCCAGATTCATGAGGAAGCGGGTCATGTTGGGGTCGGTGACGGTGATGGGATTGCCAGCCCTGATCTGGTCAATGAACAGGGGAATCACGCTTCCGCGGCTGCACATCACGTTGCCGTAACGCGTGCAGCATATGATTGTTTTCCCGCGCTCCGTGGCCACGCGGGCATTGGCGTAGATGACGTGCTCCATCATGGCCTTGGAAGTGCCCATGGCGTTGATGGGGTACGCCGCCTTGTCCGTGGACAGGCAAACCACCCGCTTGACACCCGCTTCGATGGCCGCGTGCAACATGTTGTCCGTACCCTCCACGTTGGTGCGCACCGCTTCCATCGGAAAAAACTCGCAGGACGGCACCTGCTTGAGGGCCGCGGCGTGGAAGATGTAATCCACGCCCGGCATCGCGTCCCGGAGCGACTGGAGGTTTCGGACATCGCCAATGTAGAACTTCACCTTTTTTGCGTGCTCGTGGTAACGCGCCTGCAGGTCGTGGCGCATGTCGTCCTGTTTCTTCTCGTCGCGGGAGAAGATGCGGATTTCCCCGATGTCCGTCGTCAGGAAGTGCTTCAGAACCGTATTGCCAAAGGAACCGGTACCTCCGGTAATCATCAGGGTTGCGCCGGAAAATGTAGACATGCTTTTTCATTCCTTTCCGGATGCAGTCGCTCGCTTTAGGTCCGCGTGACGGCAGCCATGATCGCGCTTCAAGCGGTTGAATATGCGGAATCTATCTGAACGTCTGAGCCGCATGGGGCTCCATCGCAGCAGCAAACCGGTCACGCGCGCCGCGAAGGGCGGCACAGAACGCAGCTTTGGGGCCGTTTGGGCGCAACCGAATTCAATACTTCACGGAGCACGTCCGCATACTTTCCGAGGCCGATCTCCATCGCGTATTCGCACTCATACAGATCGTGCGCCCGTCGCCGCATCGCCTCGCGCTCCTCCGGATGGTCCGCCATATCCTCGATGACATGAGCCAGCATGTCACTGTCGCCAAGGCTGACGGCATAGCCAATCCGCCTGTTAATAACCTCTTCCTCGAGGTACGACCCCTTCTCAACGACGGCCAATACCGGCTGCCCTCCCTGCAGGTAGCTGTAATACTTGCTGGGGGCGCAGGTACCCTTCAAACCCCTCTCCAGGCTCACCACACAACAGGAGCTCACCGCCACCGCCTGCTCAAAGTCCTCTCCCGTCAGGTAGTCGAGGAACTGAACATTTCGCAACCCCTTTTCCCGGATTCGCTGCTGAACGCTGTCTTTCTTGTTGCCATGTCCGGTGATCAGGAACCGCACTTTCGGATGCTCTTTGAGTTTTTCCGCCGCACCCATCAGCGTCTCCATGTCCTGGCAGATGCCCATGTTGCCAAAGTAGGACACGATGAACGAATCCTCCGCGTATCCGAACCGCAGATAGTCCGCCGGGTCCA
>JAEZYD010000017.1 GCA_023419375.1 Pseudomonadota bacterium | reverse complement strand
TTTATTGATGTGGATCTCGCCCGTGGGGTGGATGAGGAACCAGGCGAGGACCCGGAACCCGACGAACTTCTCGAACTCCCGGAGCATACAATACATTGAATGATCATTCAATGTATTAAATGAGTGTGGAGCACAAGTCCCTGTCCCGGGAGGACCAGAGGAGTTCCGGGCGTTACGGGGGTGGAGGTGGTCGGAGAGACGATCTGCGGGCTCGAAGACGTCAGGATCTCTGAAAAAAGTCCGGTCGCTGCGGAGGAGAGGCGAGTGCGTCATAGGAGAGACTGGAGAAGAGGTAGTAGATAACAAGGAGCCGTGCGGGGGTTGAACGTGAAGGGGGGGTCTCCCCTCTCACGCCAGTGCGGGCACGGCGTCGGCCCAGGTCTCGACCGCGGTCCGGATGGCGTCGTCCTGGTAGGACGAGAGCCGGACGGTCGTCCGGGTGAAGGTGACGTAATAGTCATCACCCGAGGGGTCGTGGCACTTGAGCTGAGCGTAGTAGGTCTCGCCGGGGCCGTTCCGGACGGCCTCGCCGCCCATCGCGGTCGCAAGGGCGGCGTTGTTGAGGACCTCCGCGGCGTTCGCCTCGAACGCGGCGATCGTCGGGGACTGGAGGGAGACGTTGCCCACCCGCTTGCCCTCGCCGTCGAGGAAGTTCACCTTCGCGGTGTAGTGCTCGCGGTTCCGGATGACCGCGGCCACGGGGACGCCATCAGAGCCCGTATACCCGACGCACCCGAAGGGGTTGTCGGCGATGATGCTCTCGATGAGGGTGTTAAACGACGTTACGGTGGCGATCGGGACGGCGAGGTCCCGGACCGCCGTTTTGTTCACGGTCTTCTGCACGAAGTCTGCCATGGGTTTGTTCTCCTTTTTCACGGCACAACCCTCTGGGGCTGTGCCTAGCAGGAAGATGCGGGGCATCTTCCGTGGCCTGCCAGGCTTCCCGGGAATATGACAGACGATTATAGGGTATACCCGGGAGGGGATTAGCCTGACTTTATCGGGAAGGTCTGAGAAGGCTCGGAATCGGGAATATAACTCTTACGGTCAGGCTTTTTCTCTCCGGCATCCTATTGCTCTCCGGGAAGGTTACCAAGATGACCGAGGAGAAGACCACCCGGGAGCTCGGTCTTACGAGACGAACCGGGACGTGAAGTGGATTTGCCGGATGTTGCGGCGGATGGAGGCGCAGGACGAAGAGTTTGAGAGCCGGCTCCGGGCGCTGGAGGGCTGACGCGCGGAGAAGGCCGGCGAGGAACGACTGGCCGAAGGGCAGGAGTTCGAGCACCGTAAGGTGCGAGAGAAGAGGGTTTCGACGATCAGCGCCGGGGCCGGCGGGGTCGGCGGCGGGGTGGTGGCGGTGATCGTGAAGGTGCTGGGCGGGGGGTGAAGGAGATCGTCTGGCAGCAGCCTCATCAACCGGGGTTGCTCCTGGCCACCGGAGCTGACCGGGTTTACACCTTTGCACCCCCTTGCACCTCGTTTGCACCCTGGTTTGCACCACAAATGACCCCGTAGTGCGTCCTTTTCCCTGATCTGCCGGCGACCCTCGGGTATCACCGGGATGTTTGCACCACCGCGGTTTTCACAGGCACACCCGGGCCCGGGTTGCCCCCGCGGGGAGGCTCTCCGTTTCCGGTGCAAACGGTGCAAACTACTATTCTTATCAGTACATATCTCTGTACATACCTCTCCAATACCTCAATCCTCACCCCCATGGCCCTCATCCTCGTTTGCACTTTTCCTGAAATTCAGGTGCAAACCGGGTGCAAAGGTGCAAACATGATTGAGGGGGAGGCTCCGATCCCGCTCCGCCAGCCCCATTCAGAAAGCCCTAAACCGCCCCCCATCATAGATTCTTCATGCGCTACATCGTCACCGGCATCTTCCACCAGGCGGCCATCCCCTCTGTGCCCCGGTCGGTGAAGAACCCGCTCGCCTCGAACGAGGCGAACGTGACCGGGACGCTTTGAGCGGGGGCAGGGAACCGCCTGTGCCTCCAGACAGATCTACCACGATGCGCGCCCAGCAGGGCAGTGCCTTAACCATTGGACAGTTCCTCTCAAAATCTCTCGAATGAGGCCATTTTCTCCGATATTGCATCAAAAATACAAATTTTCATTAAACTACTCAATCATGCCTCCGTGAAAGATCGTAGCATTCAAGTGCAGCCCGGGGAATATTTTACACTACTGAAACCCGTGGGAGACCGTCAATATGCAGCGAACCGACCTCAATGAGGACCATAGATGAAGAAGATCCTCGTCACCGGCGGAGCCGGCTTCATCGGCTCTGCCGTCATCCGCTACCTGATCAAGCAGTCCGATCACATAGTAATTAATCTCGACAGATTAACCTACGCGGGCAATCTGGAATCGCTCAAAGAGGTGGATCGCAGTCCACGTTACCATTTTGAACAGGTAGACATCTGCGATCCGTCTGGACTGGAAAGGGTGTTTGAGCAGTATCAACCGGATATTGTCATGCACCTTGCCGCAGAATCACATGTTGATCGTTCTATCGATGGCCCCGCAGCGTTTATCCAGACCAATATTGTTGGAACCTACACCCTCCTCGAAGCAGCCAGAAAGTACTGGGAGAAGTTACCCCAGGACAGACAGGCCCAGTTCCGCTTTCACCATATCTCGACCGACGAAGTGTATGGGGACCTGGGAGGCAGCCCGGGACAGTTCACCGAAGAAAGTCAATACGCACCAAGTTCACCGTATTCCGCAAGCAAAGCAAGTTCGGATCATCTTGTCAGGGCATGGTTCCGGACATATGGCCTGCCAACGGTAGTGACAAACTGCTCCAACAACTACGGCCCTTACCAGT
>JAEZYD010000056.1 GCA_023419375.1 Pseudomonadota bacterium | reverse complement strand
CAACCAGCAGCGACCGCACAGCTCATTGGGCTGGCTGACTCCTGAAGAGTTCCGTGAAAAGAATATAACCTCCAACCCGTTGGGAACCACTAACTTACAAGTGGTATACGCAGTGGGGTAAGGTCAGCAGTGGGGTAAGGTCACTTCTGCCAGCGTCAATATGGAGTCCGGGGCGTGCATTGCTTGCAAACCTTCCGCGTGTGGTCAACGGATACGCGGCCCCCGTTGGGAGGGAGGGTGTAGAGAATCTAGTGCGCCAGAGTGCAAACGCTCTCGGCGGGGCATTTGCGGCAGTCATGCTCAACTTCTGCCTGATTGCGGCAGCGGAGCATGCGCCGGATGCGCGAAATTGTCTCAAACGGCCCCGGCATCCACAATGCCACGCCGTTGCGCAGCATGAGGCCGGTTTCTTCCAGCGGCCCGGCTATGCCCATTACGGGAGTGCCGATGGCCTTGGCCATGCCTACCTGCACGGTGCAATCCTTGCCGGAATCGCCCAGATAGAGCATCAGGTCTGCTGCCGCGCACCCGGCCTCGCGCAGTTCGGCGCTTACGCAGTTGCGCCCCACGCGCAGCAAGCGGCGACGCTCGGCAAGGGGAGTGCTCAGCGAAGGAGCCTCCCGCGTCCAGTCCAGCACGGCAAGCCCCTGGAGCCGCCGCATGCGGGCCTGAATCAGCCGCACGGCATGCAAGTGCCGATACAAGGCAACTGTATAGGCGATGACAGGTTCAATAAAATGACCAAAGGCCTGCGCGCCAGCAACTACGGCTGGCAGCAATACGCTGCCCAGGCTGATGGAATGTTCGGATACAAGGCGGTATCCGAAGAACACTTTGCCAGGTTGGCGTATTTTTCTCTGGTCAGGCTCCCCTCAAATCCGGACAACAGGCGTTTGATGATAGATCGCTGGCGTTCATTGTGCGGGTACTATTGGCGTAATGCCTCACATGAGCCTTGCGAAAAACAAAGGTTAAGGTTTCGTTGGCTTCATCAGCAGGTATTGTTCCACGAATGTGGCCAATATACCTGCAGCGAAAAAATTACGGTCCTGCTAGTGGTTCAGCCTTGCTGACTGATCTGGCGGAATCTCCATCGTTTTGCATTTCGTCGATCAGCCTTTTCAGGTCCATGGTCTGGTTGGTCAGTTCAGAAACGGCCTGCGCGGCGTGTGTCATGGCTTGGGCCGTCTCGGAAGAAATCGAGCTTACGTCCTCAATAGATCTGTTGATCTCCTCACTTGCCGATGCCTGTTGTTCTGACGCTGCGGCGATAGATCTTACCTGGTCAGCAGCTTTTTCGACCAGGCAAACAATTTCATCCAGAGATTCACCTGACTTCTGTGCCAAAAAGGTGGATTCTTCGATGGTCTTTACGGCGTGGTCTACGTTGTCGATATTTTTGCGAGTTCCAGCTTGGATTCCGCTGATGGAGTCGCCCACCTGCTTGGTGGCGACCATGGTTTTCTCTGCCAGCTTCCTCACTTCGTCGGCCACCACGGCAAACCCTCGGCCGGCATCGCCAGCCCGCGCCGCTTCAATGGCGGCATTCAAGGCCAAAAGGTTGGTCTGGTCGGCTATGTCGGAAATAACGTTCATGATTTTGCCGATGTCCTCGGCCTGAGTACCGAGGGCTGACATGTCGTCCTTGAGTCCCAAAGCCTGGCGCTGAACCAAGCCTATCCCCTGTATTACATCGCTTACAACCTTCTCCCCTTCCAATGCCTTTATCCTGGCGGCATTTGAGGCTTCGGCAGCATGGGAAGAATTATTGGCCACTTCTAGCACTGTGGCACTCATTTCTTCCATGGCAGTGGCAGTTTCACTGACCCTTATGGACTGTTGCTCCGCTCCTCTGGCAGATTGCTCGATCTGGGCAGACAGTTCTTCAGAGGCAGAAGTAGTGCCCTCGGCCACGCGCTGCAACCTGACGGCAGCAGACAGCATGGAATTGCGCTTCTCTACAGCGTCTTTCTGGGCTGCTTTGGCCTCCATCATGGCTTTTTGGGCTTCCTCGGTCGCATTGAATGCAGCTTCAGACTGGGCAATGGCCTCAGATATCTTGGTTTTGAGACTTTCAACCATAGTTCGCAGGCTGGCCGCGAGATTTCCGATTTCATTCCGCAAATTCAGGCTGAGGCTTTTTTTCAGATCTCCCCCGGCAACGGCGGCGGCGTATGCCTCAAGGGTTCTGACTGGTCTGACAATAAGGCGTTCCATCAGGTAGAGGCACACAGCCAGCAGAATCACCGTTGCGATGATTCCGGCCAACAGAAGGCTATTGCGCTGGCTGTGTGCGGGGGCGGCCATGTCCTCTTTGGACGCATACGCCACCATGGTCCACCCCAACTCGGGAATACGCTTCCAGATCGCATGCTTGAGCATGCCCTCCCATTCGTAGTTCAGGCTGCCTTCCGGCTTGGACAAGATAGTCTTAACAAAGTCATGGTTGGAGATATCAGAGAGCAGCATGGAATTGTTGGGATGGGCTACAATTACTCCCTGTGAGGTCAGAATATAGGGATAGCCGGATTTGCCGATTTTTACGGAGGTGATGTTGTGGGAAATGAAACCATCCATTGTGTTGGTTAACCCCACGCCTCCCACGATCTTGCCCGTATCGTCCTTGACCGGAACAGTGAAACTCATGACCAGCTTACCAGATGTAGCGCTCTTGACCGGCGTGTGGCTGAGGCCTTCCTTGCCAGCCAGAGCTGCTTTTACGTGCTCGCGGTCGGAAAGATCTGAAAATTTTTGAACTGGTGTCCCCTGGACATAGTTTATGGTCTGTTTGCCTGTGCTATCAAATAGATAGGCGTTGTTAACTTCCGGTGAAGAACGGGAAATTGCCATAACAAGGCTCTCAGCTTCGTCTTTGTTTCCGGAGGTCAAAGCCACTTTGATGGCATGGCTTTCCGCCAGACTCTTCAACTTTTGAGACTGATAATTAGCAAAATCATTGATTGATGTTCCCAGGAAGTGCAGAATGGATTTTATTTCCTCCTGCTTTAATTCAGTCGAAAGATTATAACTCGAATTTGTTACGTAATATATGAGAATGAATTGCATGATGGCTATGGCAGCTCCAAGAGCAAGAATCATTGTTGTTCTGATACTTTTCATAATTGCAGGTGTCTCCATAAATAAAATATCAATCAATTTTTTTGACATTAAAAATCATATCTAGAATTGTCGCTGTTTTGTAAAAAAAGAGTCTTGAGCAAAAATATAGCTTGGTACGGTTTGGTCGTCTGTCCAAAAAGCGAACAGCCTGTACGATCTGCGCAATTACGTGCCTTGGTTGCCGCTACGCGCGTGATGCTGACGGTGCTGCGGCTGTAGAACGGCAAGTAACAGTCACACCTATTGTCGAGATACACAAAACGAATGGTGTGTGGGGCTCATGCGCTTTGCCGGCGAATAGGTGCAGCCCAAAGCTGTGAGCTTTTGCTGATGAGGAGTTTGGGCCATGTTGATCTGGTGGATTTCTGGCCCGGTCGAGGTATCGGCTTGGCGCATTGAGCAAGGCCGCGAGCCGCCGTTTTATTGAGCGCTCATGTCACGGCGCTCAACCTGATCTGCTTGTTTGTGCTGGTGGTTACAATCAGACGGCTTTTTCTTTCTGCATTGTTGGTAAAAAGCCCAGTGCCACAAGTTCGTCCGGAGGAAGTGGCTTCGCAAAATAGTATCCCTGACCGATGTGGCACCCAAGGCTTACCAGTGTCTGATGTTGCTCAAATGTTTCGATTCCCTCAGCCACCACCGATAGGCCCAGCGAGTTTGACATCGCAATGATGGTCTGTGTGATGGCCCGGTCGTCAGAATTGCGGGCCACCTCCCGCACAAACGTCTTATCAATCTTGAGCTCATTGATAGGGTAGTGGCGGAGCGATGACAGGGAGGAAAAACCTGTGCCAAAGTCGTCGATTGCGATTTTCAGCCCCATTTCCCGAAAGGTCATCAGAATACGCTGAATCTTCTTGTGATCAGCCATCAAGGCGCTCTCGGTCAATTCGATCATCAGAAGATGCGGTGGAATTTGATGGCGTTTGAGAACGCGTTCAATCATGGGTTGGGCCTCGCCCCGACGGAACTGGCTTGGCGAAAGGTTGATAGATACCGGTGGCGGGTTGAGCCCTGCCTTTTGCCATGCGGCGATCTGGGATACAGCAGCATTGGTAACCCATTCTCCCAGACTATCGATAATTTTGCCTTTTTCTGCCTGCGAAATGAACTGGTCGGGAGGAATCAGGCCTTCGACAGGATGGTTCCAGCGCACCAGAGCCTCAAGCCCTACAGCCTGACGCGACATCATATCAACCTGCGGCTGATAATGGAGGATTAGTTCATCCCTTTCGATGGCCCGAGGTAATCCGATTTCTATATCCAATTGTCTGGATACATTGCGGTGCAACTGATCGGTAAAAAAGCTGTAGGTGTTCTTTCCCTGTTCCTTTGCCTGGTACATTGCTGCGTCTGCGTTTTTGAGCAAATTGTTCACATCGCTACCGTGGTCAGGATAAAGACAAATTCCTATGCTGGCCGCAGCATAGATTTCGTAACCGCCAACATTGAATGGGTGTTGCAGTAATGCAATGATTTCTTGTGCGGTCTTGTCAGCTTTATCCGTGCCAGCTCCGTAAAGCAGCATGGCGAACTCGTCCCCTCCGAATCGGGCGACAATGTCGTTGGGGCGCACTATTTTTTTCAGTCGTTGGGCCAATTCCCCGAGAAGATCGTCACCAACAAAATGCCCAAGGGAATCGTTGACGATCTTGAAATTGTCGATGTCGAGAAACAGGATTGCGAATCGTCCGTCCGACATCCTGCAGTGCTTGATGGTATGCTGCATTTGTTCATTGAAAACATGCCTGTTTGGCAGTGATGTCAGCTCGTCATGCGTGGCTAAAAATTCAATGCGCCGTTGGGTTCCAGAAATCTTCTTGATGTCGGAGAAAATGCCCATGTAGTTAACTGGGGCACCTTTACTGTCATAACTAGCTTTTATACTTAACCATTCTAGATAGTCAAAACCCGATTTGCTGCGATTCCATATTTCACCCTGCCACCAGCCTTGGGTGGTGATGCTTGCCCACATCTTTTTGTAAAATTCTTTGCCGTGGCGCCTGGATACAAATTTATCAGGTGTTTTACCAATGACGTCTTCTTCATTGTATCCTGAAATGCGGCAAAATGCTTTGTTTACCTTCAAGATGCGCATATTCATGTCGGTGATGCAGATCGCTTCCCCTGACTTGTCAAAGACATTGGCTGCCAGTTGCAACTGTTGATTCGCCTGTTCTCGGTGCCGTAAATTGCTGTTGATGAGCACAGCCAGCAGCAAAATGACAAATGAAGTCGAAACGGTAACGAGCATAAGAATATTGCGGGTTTGCCTGTATACAGTGAAAGCGGAATAGGTTGATTGCGCGGCGATTAGTATAAGCCCATACTCAGGAAGCTTGTAAAAACCAAAAATTCGCTCGATACCATCAATCTGCGAGGGGCGGCTAAAGTTGCCGCTGACAGGTGTGTTTGCACCCAGATACGGAGTATCTGTGATGATTGTGTCATGCAGTTTTTTGTTGGGCATGGTACGTGCAAGAAGAATCCCATCATCGCGAACGATTTCGATGAGGTCATTTGACTCGAGGCCCAAGCTCTCAAAAATATGTAGAAAATTATCAGGATCTACCGAAACGACGCTAACGCCAACCAACTTGTTGTGACGCATGATCGCCTTGGAAAATTGGATTGACCACTTGCCTGACACCCGCCCCAGAATAGGTTTGCTTATGTAGATAGCCCGCCGGGGGTTCTCAAGAAGCGCTGTGAAGTACTCCCGGTCAGCAATGCATACTGGAGCAGCAGGCAACGCGATGGAAGAATAGGAAATATAACCACTTGGTTCCGCCAGAAAAATCTGAAATGCCAAGTCATTGGTTTCTGCGCGTAGAAGGTCTGATTCGGTAATGTATTGAGCGTGATCGGGGGTCCAGTTTCTGTCCAAGTCGCTGAAAATCATTTCAATACGCTTTAGCTTTGAAATCATGTGTTCGGTGAAGACCCTGGCCAGATTTTGCGTCATGGTTTCGGCTGCCACCAGTGCGTTATTTTTAGCTCGCGCTATCCCCCATCCTGTAGCTGCCCACATGGCCATCAAAATGATTGCGAAAAATACGGTAACTGTCGTCCGAGAATGCCACACAAGTGCCGAGCGCTTATTCGTAATGGAACTATCGCTGTTATGATCTAAAGTTTGCGATT
Source organism: Pseudomonadota bacterium (assembly GCA_023419375.1). Classification (GTDB taxonomy): domain Bacteria; phylum Desulfobacterota; class Desulfovibrionia; order Desulfovibrionales; family Desulfovibrionaceae; genus Desulfovibrio. Next base: position 176,175 of record JAEZYD010000056.1, on the reverse strand, counting down.
CTTTCATGTTTTCATTTAACCATGCTGGCTTCAATATATATAAAGCGAACCTTGTTTCACCACTGTTGTTTTTTATTATGGCAGTTTTTTCAGATGTGACGTTGTTGTGAGTAGTTGATTTCTATTTCAACATTACATTCACGTCAGTCATTTCTTGTGAGCTGTACACCTGCGTTGAAAATGTTTTTAGGCAAATTTACTCTGTACCAGGCAATTTGCGTGTTGAATTTTGACAAAAATTTATCCGGATGCGTACCCAACCCCCAAAAAGCATCGCTTACGGGTGTTTTGCATGCGACACTGCTTCATGATTGCATTTAGCCAAGACAACATACTATGTTTCGAAACTGTTTTCTGTGTCTTAATCCAAGAACGCACTCAACGCATTTATACGTCGAGCAAATTCTATTTTTGTTGTGATGCGTTTATGGCGAATGCATGGCACAAGTTTGCAGCACTCTAGCTTGATGCGTCTTCACTATCTGTTTGGGGCACGGTTCTTCCCGCGCACCTTCTGTTTTTGGCGAGATACAACTGTGCGTCTGCTGCATCGATCAGGGCATCAACCGTGCTCATGGACTGATTTCGTTCATAGACGCCAATGCTAACGCTTGCATGAATTATCTGTCCGTTAAGCTCTATGCCCTCTTCACTGATTACCTGCTGTACATGATTCGCAAGTATTTTTGCTCCCTCGGCATTTTGTAGGCAAATAATTACAAATTCATCGCCAGCGTAACGATATGCGTAGTCAGAAATGCGAATAGCTGTGCGCAGCTTAAGGGCAATGTGGCGTAGCACCTTGTCCCCAGCGCTATGCCCATAAATGTCATTGATCAGCTTGAAGCCATCAACATCAAGGAAAATGCACGCCATTGGAAAATTGCACCGTATAGATTCTGACCAGATTCGCCTGGTTTGATCTATTGCGTGGCGGCGGTTGGGCAATCCTGTCAGGGCATCTGTGCCTACCTGGGAGCGCAGTTTGCGGTTTGCGCGCAGCAAGGCGATGCATAACTGCTTTGACTCATTTGTTTTATTCTTAAGATCGAGAACCAGTTCATTCAACATTCTAGTTCGTTCCTCAACCTGCTGCTCTAGAAATTCCTTTTCTCGCAAGAGTTGCTGGTTTTTTTCTACGATCTGCCCTTCCATGGATTCCAAAACTGCAAATAACTTGGAGGTGAGGTTATGGGAGTAAACAGCAACTTTCTCGTACGCGGCAGTTGAAGATTCTCCTTGTAAAATGAGCTTGATTTGCTGAGCCATGACGCTGTCGGCTGCGAGCATGTGATATATCGTGCGGTAACCGAGGTGCCGCACGAACAGGCGAAGTTCCTCACGGTCCACGGTGGTGCTTACTTTTTTTAGTTTTGTCTCGGCCAGAAATGATTCGTGCAAGGCCTGGTGATACTCGAGATGACGTATGTCAATGCCAGAAGCCTGCATGAATTTTTCTTCGTAGGAAAAATGCTCTGCAACATGTCTTCCAAGTTCGCTAAGTGCGTTTTTAATGTCATCAATGCTGCCTTCGTAACAAATGTTATCGTAAAAATTATTAATGAATGACATCAATCCTGCGTGTTGTACATCTATATCATCAAAATTTGTCAAGTATATTGGGTCCCATTCAAGATAAAACATCAATTTTCTCCAAACAATTGATTTTTTAACGTGCTATAAAGCTGTAGTGTGCACTCAGAATGGCAAAGTCACAAATTGACCAAGAGCGTTTCATCGTATCTAATCGCAGTTACGCATGTTGGCCTTTACAGGGATTTCGAGGATCAGAAACAATGATATCAGATATATATTGACCCATAGGTCACAATCGTTCTCGGGCGTGTATTCCTCAAAAAAATCCTTGCCGATCTGCGCACACCTCTTTTTGAGCATGAAGGTATTGAATTCAGACAGGGGCTGCTATCTCCGGCTTCGTACGGCTGGAGCGCAATCCTACATGGCAACGTTGCCCCGTGGTTTTTTTTTTGTCTGTCCCAAAAGCGAACAGGTTGTACGATCTGCGCAACAAAGCCCCCTTATCAGCCGCATCCCTGATTTTTGCTGTAAGGGGAAGTGTTGTAAGGTCGCGCAGTTAAAGTTATGCCCTGTTTTTTTGTCATTTTTTACGACAAATTCAGGTAAGGGCTAACCTGCATTTTTTTGCTGTGCGAATTCCGGGGTGCGATTCGGAAGTGTAGGCAGGTGAGCGCGCAGGCCCCCAGCGCGGGAGACCCCTGGGCTCGTAGCCTGGGGGCATGGCCTGACTGTTTTGAGTGGGCTATGAATTGCCTGAGGCGTGGGTGTGCATGCAGGTCAGCGCAACCAGATGTCCTGCTGCGACAGTCAGCCCCATCGATGAGCCTTTTGATGGAGTGCCTCGCATGGCATCAGCAGGTTGACGAGGGGTGCTGCGATTTGTTTGCAGTATCTGGAGGGGGGGCATTGATACGGCACCTCCTCCATTCGGCATGCATCTGCTGGCCGGCAGAAGCGTTAAGTGCAATTTTTAGGAAAAGAGGCTGGGACTGCGCGTCAAGTCTGGGGCGTAACCATCCAGATGCACCATTTTACATGCTGACTTTTTCACGGAAACAATCCTTTACGGATTTGAAAGCAGTACGCCACTCATTCAGACTGTTCTCGTTTGGTATATGCAACTGCCCAGCCAGGTTGTCGAAATTTTGTCGTGCAGCGGCAGTTCTCGCATTATGCGGAGATTGAGCGAAGTAAGGTTGCAAATGGAGGTTCGCCAAAAAGTTTGAGGTATTGGTTTGCGAAACGGCCAGGATTAGAAAACCCACAAGAAAGTGCGACGGAAAGAACCGTCTGGTCGGGTTTGGCGATGGAAAGCCTTTCTCGAGCCAGACGAAGGCGTGTGTTGCGTATCCACTCCAGCGGCGTGCACTGAAACTGCTTGGCAAATGCATATTGTAACGAACGCGCCGAAAGACCGCTGAAATTTTCAAGTTCCGTAAGTGTAATCGGTTCGTCAATGCGTGACTGAATATATTCACAAACAATATCCAGTCGTGATCGACCGTGTGATTTTTGAGCAGCAGTAAGTGGCTGTGATGCGAAAAACATGTTGGGGGTCAACATCATGGCCATGCAGCGATAAAGGAGATCATCGATAGTCAGTAGTGACAGGGTGTTCTGCTGATTGTTCATAATGTCGGCGAGAGTGAAGACGTTGTTCAACACTGCCGCGAATGACATTGTTCCAACCTGCAGGGGAATCTTTCTGTCCTGTTGAAGCAGCGCCATAACATTTTGCGAGTGGTCACCTCCTTGCATGGCAGCCATTACTGTTGCCAAGCGCGATGCATCAAGAGCTATTGCGACACTGCCCGCCGTATCCTCTGTGCCTCCTTCCCACGGAGCCCCAGAAACCAGCATGCCATGTCTGCCAGCATCCAGCGAAAACTGCTCGCGGCCAACCCTTATGTTGAAGTGTCCAAAAAATGGAAGCAGCAGTGATGCAAATGGCTGTTCATCGAGACGATCGAATACCGCTGTTGAAATCCCAGAAAAAAGACTTGTTGTCCCTACCTGGATGCTACTGGATTTGAAGGCGAAACGCTCTTTCCCTACAGGCTCAATCTCCCAATCACCTAATTGTTCTCGCGCAAGCATGTCACGAAACTTTTTGATGTCCGTGCTGTGCTGAACCATAGCGTTTCCGAATGGCAAGCGTGGTAATGATTTGATTTTCATAGGTTAACCCCATGGATCATAATAAATGCACTACTCGATATTTCTGATTACTGTATATGTTAAATACAAAAATACAGATTGCAATGCAACTATTAGAGGTAGGGGATTGAGCTCTTTATAGATATTTATAAACACATAATTTTGTATAACGTAAATTATAATTCGTGTATTCGATTTGTTTGTTGAGTTGCGATTAAAAATTTGCATATGAGCGCAGTAATATAAAAGATGATTTTTATTGCACAAGAGCTGCATGCAATTTTATAAGATAATATTAAATAATATATTTTAATTATAAAACTCAATAATTATAATTAATATTAGAAGCATAATGTAGTTATTAGTCGCCATAAATTTTGTTTATAATGATATTATAAATTTTGAATTATTTTTGTTAAATAAAATAAGTTAAATATTTAAGTTTGATAAAGACAAAATATCCAGCATATATGTCAAAACAACAGGGTTGTTTCGCGAGGTGGATTTTTTGACGACACATGATTACTGACCACTGGAAGGGGAGCGCCTCGTAAATTTCAATTGCTGCTCTGCTAGAATTCAAACACAACATTCACATAGCTATGGCGGAGCCCAGCAACATTCCACGTGACCAGTTCTCCGTTGAGGTAGCGGTTTTATCCTTATCCGTACGACTCACAACTTAGCCTAATCCTGAGTGATTACGCTGTTCCGCAAAGCTGATAGAGAAACCAAGGGCATTCATCCGGCCCAAGAGCAGGCCATGCGTATGGCAGATGGCGGCAAGATGTTCTGCCAGATTTGCAATGTCCCGCTGAAATGTCGGCCGTCTGGCCTCTTGTGAATAGAGCGCATGATCTCCGCACATTTTGCGGTGAATATGAGACTCAAACGCCGCATCTTTGTTGGGGGGCGTAATCTGAATACATGGCGCATACCTGACGACCTGGATGTTACGTTCATCGTATTCCTCCACGGCAATCCACAACATGCCCAGTTCCGCACTGCGCCCTATCGGGTGGGGGCAGCTGTCACCCCGTGTTCTTTGCCAGGATAGAAATGCAGTCCCATGAAGCAGACTGCAACCGCCCATTATTATCTCATTTTTTGCTTTGAAGAGGATTGCGACTCGGAATCCGAAATAATTTTGCATGCAGGAAAATATTTTAGGAAAGAAATAGTGAAAATATCAAAATATATTAAGTAGTTCTTGTCTTATTTGAGAATGGGTGTTTGTTCACAAATATTTTTGCTTGTGGCATAAATATATCTACCCATACTTTGCTCGCCGACTGCGGATTGAAGCTTGCAGGTGCAGAGAAAAGAGGCGGTTGCTATGGAATGCTCGCCGTACAAAGCCAGGAGTTTCTCATGAACAGTATCAAATGGCTGTTTACGGTACTGACCGCCGCGATATTTCTGGCGGCCAGCGCACCGGCCGTAGCCGTCGATCCGGTTCAGAGTCTTGGGCTGACGGATGATGAAAGGGCTTGGCTACAAGATCATCCCGTTATCCGCGTAGGGAATCAAACCAGCTTGCCGCCGTTCGATTTTGCCGTCGGGGACCGGCCGCAGGGCTACAGCATCGATCTGATCAACCTGCTTGCCCAGCGCATCGGGTTCAAAGTGGAATACGTAACCCGGCCGACCCGAGAAGAGCTTCTAGAACTGTTCAAGCAGGACTCTCTGGACCTGTTGCATTCGCTTTATCGCACACCGCAACGAAAAGAAATTGGCATCTTCTCCGAGCCCTACTTTCGCATGAGGCAGGTATTCGTCACGCGCAAGGGTGACCCGAACATTTCCGATTTCCAACAGTTGAACGGCAAGACCGTCGCGACCGGTAAGACGTGGGCGGACTCGGAATTTTTGGCGGCACAGTACCCCGGCATCAAACGTCTCTTCCGCGACAGCATCGAGCAGATGCTGGAGGCCGTGTCGAACGGAGAGGCCGATGCTGCGGTTCAAGGGGATGGAGTTGTCGAGTACTGGCTGCGGAGACGAGGATTTACAGACCTGAAGATTTCTGCCTGGGCCAAGGAATTCGACAAGGGAAGGCCTCAATCTTTTTACTTCATGGCGCATAAGACCGCTCCGCAGTTGGTCTCCATGCTCGACAAGGCACTGGCCTCGGTGACACCCGGCGAGTTGCAGGAATTGCAAACCAAGTGGTTCGGCTCCGGCGCCGCCAGCGAAGCGACACCCGAGGTCAAACGCATCGACCTGACCGAGGAACAACGGGACTACCTTCTCCTCAAGGGGCCGATCAGGATGTGTTCCGCGCCGTCGACCCCGCCCTTTGCCCAGATTACCAGCGACGGCGTCCATCAAGGAATCGCCCCTGATATCATCTCGAAATTGGCGAACCTCATCGGCACGGAGGTAACTCTGGTCCCGACCACGACGTGGAACGAATCGATCGAATTCGTCAAGGCCAGGCGATGCGATATCCTTTCCTATGCCGGGATGACCGAACAGCGGAAAGAGTTTCTGGATTTCACCACCCCTTATCTTTCCATGCCCATTGTCATCGTGACCCGGAACGATCAACCCTTCATTGTCTCTTTAAAACCATTTTTAAATGAATCCTTTGGCGGCATCAGGGAAACGGCCTATGTCGCGGCCTTCAAGGCGCAGTATCCGACGGCCCGCATAACAGAATTCGATAGCAGTATCGATGGGTTGCAGCAAGTCAGAACGGGAAAATTGTTTGGCTTTGTCAGCGCGTTGCCCATCGTCGCCCACCAGATCCAATCTCACGGGCTTCTCGATCTCAAAGTGGCCGGACAAGTGGACGAAAAATTCGAGATGTCGGTGGCGACACGTAACGACGAGCCGCTGTTGGGCAGCATTTTTCAGGCTGCGATCAATGCCCTACCCAATGAGCAACGCCAGGAGATCCTCAATAGATGGCTCGCCGTCCGCTACGAGCAAGGCTTCGATTACGCCCTGATGTGGAAAATCGGACTTGCGGTCGCAGTTTTGTTCGCGGGCGTTCTGATCTGGAATCGACGGCTATCCATGCTCCACGCCCGGATTGCCGCGCAGAATGCTGAACTGGCCATTGCCGCCGCTGCCTTCAACTCCCAGGAAGGCATGATTGTGACAGGCCCGGATAAAGTGATCCTGCGCGCCAATCAAGCATTTCTGGAGATCACCGGCTATCGAGCAGAAGAAGTGATCGGCCGAACACCTCGCTTGTTTTCATCCGGGCATAACGATGCGGCGTTTTACCGGGCCATGTGGGACGCCATAGACCATGCCGGCACTTGGCAGGGAGAAATCTGGAACCGCCGCAAGAATGGCGATCTTTATGTCGCCTGGCTTACCGTCTCGGTGGTCAGGGACGAAAAGGGAGACGTCACCAATTACATCGGCACGCAATTCGACATCACCGAGCGCAAGAGAACCGAGCAGGCGCTGGCCGAAAGTGAAGCCCGATTCCGAAGGTTCTTCGAGGATAATGGCTCGGTCATACTGCTGGTCGATCCGTCGAACGGGGAGATCATCGCCGCGAATCGCGCCGCGTCGGCCTATTACGGCTATGCGCCGGAACGCTTGACGGGAATGAACATCAATCAGATCAATATACTGCCCTCCGAGGAGATTGCGCTCGACTGCCAGCAGGCGCTTTGCGAAGAACGCAACTGTTTCGACTTCCGTCACCGGCTCGCTTCCGGCGAGGTCCGCGATGTCGAGGTCTATTCCACGCCGGTGGAATTCGACGGCAGGCCCATCCTCTCGTCCATCGTCCATGACATCAGCCAGCGCAAGGCGGCCGAGGCCAGATCGCGGCGCCTGGCCAACCTCTACGCGGCATTGAGCCAGTGCAATCAGGCAATCGTACACTGCACCAGCGAAGTCGAACTGTTCCCGAAGATCTGTCGCTGCGCGGTCGATTACGGCTTTGCAAAAATGGCCTGGATCGGCTTTGTCAACGAGGAGGGCTCGCTGGTCGAACCGGTCGCCTCGTATGGCGACGACACGGGGTATCTGGATGATCTCTTGATTCCAATGGATGTGGGGAACCCGCTTTCGAGGGCGCCTGCCACCACCTCTATCCGCGATGATCAGGCAATATGGTATCAAGATTTCGCCCATGATTTAGAGATAGGTCCCACCTCGCAATCTTGGCATGAACGCGCGGCGAGTGCCGGCCTTCACGGGCTGGCCTCCCTCCCGCTGCGCCGCGCAGGTTCCGCGGTCGGGTGTCTTGTCATCTACGCCGACACGGTTAATGCCTTCGATGAGGAGGCCCGCAAGCTTTTGATCGAAATGGCGATGGATATCAGTTTCGCGCTGGGCAATTTCGCCCGCGAGGCCGAGCGACAGCATTCGGCGGAGGCGCTGCGCGCCAGCGAAGTGCGCTATCGTCTCGTTTTCAAGACCAGCCCGAACGCCATCGCCATCAACCGTCTGGCCGATGGGGCTTATGTCGAGATCAACGACGGATTTATCGACATGACGGGCTTTAGCCAGGATGACGTCCGGGGACGCACGTCCTTCGACATCGATATCTGGGGCGATCCCGAAAGTCGCATGTATCTGGTCGAACGACTGAAGCGGGATTCAATCTGCCAGAACATAGAGACCCAATTCAGGAAAAAGAATGGGGAACTATTTTGGGGTTTGATGTCTGCGTCGGTCATCGAACTCGATGGTGAACGCTGCATTCTTTCCGTCACACGGGATATTACCGACATCAAGATGGCCGAGGAGGAGATCAGGACCCTCGCATTTTACGACCCGTTGACGCATCTGCCCAACCGACGGCTTCTGATGGACCGCCTGCAGCAAGCTCTCGCCCTTTCCACCAGGGACAAGTGCAAATGCGCCTTGTTGTTCGTTGATCTCGATAACTTCAAGACCCTGAACGACAGCAGTGGCCATGCCATCGGCGACCTCCTCTTGCAAGAAGTCGCCGCGCGTCTTGTCGCCAGTGTGCGCGAGGCAGACACCGTGGCCCGACTGGGCGGAGACGAATTCATTGTGCTCATCGAACAGTTGAGTGAATCTATTGAAGAGGCGGCGAAACAGGCCGAGGGAGTCGGCGAGAAAATCCTTGCCGCCATCAATCACCCTTATCAGCTTGCTGATAGAGAATACAGAAGCACGACCAGCATCGGCATCGCCATGGTCGGGGGGCAGCATGAGAATACGGACAAGCTTCTGATGCAGGCCGATATCGCGATGTATCAGGCTAAGGCTGCAGGGCGCAATGTGATACGCTTTTTTTCGCCTGAGCTCCAGAACAGCATTGATTCCCGTGTGGAGACGGAAAATGATTTGCATCTGGCCATCGAAAGAGAACAATTTTCTCTTCATTACCAACCGCAATGGGATCATGGCTGCCTTGTCGGAGCCGAGGCGCTGATACGTTGGAACCATCCGGAGCGGGGAGTGGTGGCGCCGGGAGACTTCATTCCCCTGGCCGAGGAAACCGGGTTGATCCTGCCTTTGGGGCAGTGGGTGCTGCAAACCGCCTGCCGTCAGATTGCGGCTTGGCGTGACCAGCCGGACATGGCCCATCTCACGCTCGCGGTCAATGTCAGCGCCCTCCAGTTCCGGCAGCCGAACTTCATCAATCAGACGCTTACAACGCTGGAGCGAACTGGGGCCGACCCTCGGCGCCTCAAGCTTGAGCTCACGGAGAGCATGCTGGTGGACAACGTCGAAGACGTCATCGCCAAGATGCTGGCTCTGGGGTCCCGTGGCGTGACATTCTCGCTGGACGATTTCGGGACCGGCTACTCGTCGCTGTCCTACCTGAAACGCCTGCCCTTGGATCAGGTGAAGATCGACAGATCGTTCGTCAAGGATCTGCTGACGGACGCCAATGACGCGGCCATCGCCCGAACCATTGTCGCCCTGGGACAGGCCATGGGCCTGTCGGTCATCGCCGAGGGCGTGGAAACCGAAGCGCAGAAGGGCTTCCTCGCCAGCTTGGGCTGCGAAGCCTTTCAAGGGTTCCTTTTCGGGCGGCCAATGCCCCTTGATGAGTTTCAAGCGCTGGTTCGGTGCGGGGTTGTGTGACGCGACAGCCGTTTCTCGGTAATTAGACTGGGACGGAGATTGAATTATGTAGGAAGTGGTTGCGGGGGCATTACAGGCAGATATCTCTATTGAAAAGAAATCGTTCCAAGTTATCTCCGCATCCCCGGTCCACGGTTACGCTGCCGCTCCTGTTCTCCTCTGATGAAATCAAGGCCATCGCCGGGCAGACGGACGAGCGCGCCGAAGCCTCGCTTCAGGCCATCCGGCGGCTGGAAGATCTGGCTCTGTCGCTTTCCACTCTTATCAAGGAGCTGAAAGACCAGTCGGCATAGGCTGGCAGTTCTCAATCGTCAGAAAAGGACAACGGCAGCCGTTCTGCGGTTGCCGTTTTTCGTGCGGGAGTGACATCATTTTCGTCCTGCGCTATGTTGTCGCACTGGTCAGCGTCAGCTAATTTCCCGCCAATGGCCTGTAATCAGGGGCTTTTCTGCTGCCAATTGGTGCAACAGCTACAGAGGCCCTGCAGGCAGATTGCGCCCTGCGCGGCAGGCAGGGGGGCATGCAGAGCAAAATTTTTGTGTACCTTTCGGCGGCCCGCCGAATGAATGTTGCCGTGCAGCAATAACCGCACTGGAGTATGCCATGACAGGGGAGTTTTTGACCTCGCTCACCCCTGAGCACAAGAAGTTTCTTGTGGATCTGTTTGAGGGCGGCGTGTCCTTTGACCCCAAGGTGCTGCGCGTTTACGCATCGGATGCCAGCCTGCTTACGGGTACGGTGCTGGCCATGGTCCGGCCCGAGAGCGCCGTGCAGCTGCGCGAATTTATGCGCTGGGCAGATGCGGAGCATGTGGCCGTGCATCCGCGCGGGCGCGGCACCAGCCTTTCCGGCGGTTGCGTGCCCACGGTTCCCGGCATTGTGGTTTCCATGCTGGGCATGGATAAAATCATCGAGATCAATAAAGAAGATTTTGTTGCTGTGGTGGAGCCGGGCGTCAATACGGCTCTGCTTCAGGCCGAGTGCGAAAAACTGGGCATGTTTTACCCGCCGGATCCGGCCAGCGGCAAGGCAACCAGCGTTGGCGGCAATGTCATCACCTGCGCCGGGGGCCTGCGCGCCGTAAAATACGGCGTCACCCGCGATTACGTGCTTGGCCTGGAGGCCGTGTTGCCCGGCGGCGAACTGGTGAAGTTCGGGGGCCGCTCCCACAAGGATGTCATAGGCCTTGATCTTGGGCGGCTCTTTGTGGGCAGCGAGGGCACGCTTGGCATTGTGACCAAGCTTATCCTCAAGCTTTTGCCCCGGCCCGAGGCCTCGGCATCGGTGCTAGTGGGGTATCCTTCGCTGGATGCGGCCCTGGCCTCCATGAGCAAGGTTTTTGCCGCAGGTATTCTGCCCTGCGCGTTGGAATTCATGAATGAAACCGTGCTGGAAATCCTTGCCAGAACCGGTGAAGTGCCGTGGCCGGACAGCGTCAAATCGCTGCTGCTGTTCCAGGTGGACGGCAGCAAGGAAACTGTGCCGCTGGAAAATATCCGCCTTGCCAACCAGCTTGATGACGCCCTGTGGCGCATGGAAGGCGTGGGCAAGCAAGAGGAAGACAAACTGTGGGCCTACAGACGCAGGGTTTCGGCAGCCTCCTATGTGCTCGGCCCAGACCGCATCGGCGGCGACATGGCCGTGCCGCGCGGCTCCATTCTCAAAGCCGTGCGCAAATTTGAAGAAATTGCCGCCAGTAACGGCAAGCGCCTCATCGCCTTTGGGCATGCTGGCGACGGCAACATCCACGCCAATCTGCATTATGATGCGTCTGACGCTGACGATGCCCGCCGCACACTGAAAACCCATCACGAACTGGATGCGGCAGCCCTTGAATACGGCGGCAGCCTTTCTGGCGAGCACGGCGGCGGATGCCTGAAAGAAGTTGGCAAGCAGCTCGGGCAGAAGGAACACGCCCTCATGATGCGTCTGCGCGGTGTCTTTGATCCCAACGGCATTCTCAATCCCGGCAAGGGGTACTGAAATGAAACGCGGCTGTACGCAATGCGGCGAATGTTTGAATGTCTGCCCTGTGTACGCGCTCTTCAAGCGCGAGGAATACGCGCCCAAGGGCAAGCGCCTGCTTCTGGAGCAGATTGATCCCGAGTTCGGCGGCAGCCCTGATTCGCCCTTGCCTTGGGAGGATATCCGCGAACTGGCGCGCCTCTGCGCCGGGTGTGAGCGGTGCCAGCAGGCCTGCGCGCGCAAGCTTTCTACCAGCGATCTGCTGGCCGAGGCGCGGGCACGCAATCCCCACTGGACGCAATCGCTCTGGGATATGTGGATTCGCCGCGCGGGCCCACTGTGGCCCATGGCGGGCAAAATCGCCATGCTTGCGCCGGATTCCGTTATCCCCGGCGTGTTGCGGTCATCGGTGGAAACCGCCCGAGCGCTGGTTGATCTGGAGCCTTGCGAACCGTGGATGACCTTGCGGCCCCGCCAGAAGGTCAGCGGCATCAGGGTGGCCCTGTTCAGCGGCTGCACGGCAAAAAATGCGCGTCCCCGCTGGATATCCAATGCCCGGCAATTGCTGGCAGGCTGGGGATACGACCTTGTGGACATTGCGGGTTTTGCCTGCTGCGGCGGCACGTTGCACCATGCCGGGCAGTTGGGAGCCCTGGCAGAAGTGCGCGAGCGCAACCTTGAGCTGTGGCGCAAGGCTGGCAAGCCTGTAATGGCGAGCTTTTGCGCCTCGTGCAAGCACAGCCTTGATGGCTACACCGCCGTTATGTCGGCGGAGGAGGGCAAGGAGTGGAAGCAGAAGTGCGTTGGGCTTTCCTCCCTGCTTGTGGGGCCGCAGATCAGCTCCACAGGAAAGGCCCCGGCAGCGGTGGGCTATCACCAGCCCTGCCACTGGGGCTCTGATGATCCTGATTTGCCTCTGCTCACGGCGGGGCTGCCGGGCTTGAAAAAGGGTACTGGCCTGTGCTGCGGCATGGGCGGCATACTGAAAATGTCCAACCCCGACCTTTCAGCAGACATGGCGCGCAAATGCCTGGAAGGCTTTGCTCCTGAAATCCGGCACATTGTCACCGGGTGCAGCGGCTGCGTCATGCAGCTTTCCGCTGCGGCGGGCAAGGATGTGCAGGTGCGGCACTGGCTTGATGTGACAGCACTTGCAGACTCCCGCCGTTAGGCGCATCCGCCCCCACATATTTGTTTTTATATCTGCGTTTGTGAAATCTTGCAGCTCTCGCGCGGGCACAGTTGCCTCTGGTAGGTGTGCGCCGCAATATTCTGTAGCGCTTTATTGAGGGACGGTGCATGGGCACGGTACCAGGTGGCTCTTGGCATAGCCTGCCGAAAAATAAGCCGAAACCCCTCTGACCACTGGACGCCCCATAGGCGGCAGTATAGTATGCCGCAACATGCACACCTGTAATCGGTGAGCCTATGCCAAGACTTCGACACCCCAAATTTGCTCTGGTCGCGGCCCTCTCTGGGGGCATGGCGGCCCTTTTGGCGTGTCTGCTGTTTTGGGCCTGTGGCTGGAACCCCGCCCTGGCTGGTTCGCTCAATCTGCAACCACGCGCAGCCATTGGCAATGCCGAAGTTTCCGAGCCGCCTGCCGTGTCTTCCGCCGCTGCGGAAAATAATGCAGCGCCGCCTGTTGTCGCCACTGATCAGGCGAACACGGGGGCAGAACAGAACGGCAATACTGGGGCAAACGCTGCTTTGCCCATTGCTGACCAGCGGTCAGGCCAGCAGTCGGGGCTGCAATCTGGCCCCCGGACAATCCAGCAGGCAGGCGCTGATTCCAGCACGCAGCCGCAGCCTGACGCTGATAATGCAGATCAGCCCCGATCACCGGAATCATCGCAAACAACGGGAACGTCAGATTCTTCCGCCGCCGCCAGTGTCCCCGTAAAGAGCGCGGCGCAATCCGCAGCACAGCCCGCAGCACCCGCGCACGATTCCAAGGTGCAGCTTTTCGGCACTGTGGAGTTCAAGCGCCCCTTATCCACGCTGCCGGGCTGGCTTGACCTGCTCAAGCGCAACCAGATGGATCCCATATTCATACCCGGCAAGGTATTCAAAAAGGGCGTTACCTGGGACACCTTCAAGTCCAAAGCCCCGCTGAACAACAAGATGGAACTGCTGCGCTACGTAAATTCTTTCTGGAATACGTGGCCCTATGTGGAAGACATCGTCAACTGGCGGCAGGAAGACTATTGGGAAATTCCGGCGGAGTTTCTGAAAAAGTCTGGCGACTGCGAAGACTATTCCATTATCAAGTATTTTACTCTTAAGGAATTGGGCATTCCGCCCGAAAGCATGCGTGTTGTGGTTGTGCGCGATACAATCAGAAATTTTGCCCATGCTGTTCTGGTCGTATACCTGAACGACGATGCCTTTATTCTGGATAATCTCAGTAATTCAGTGCTTTCGCACACCAAGGTGCGGCAGTACAGCCCACAGTATTCGGTCAATGAATTCGGTCGGTGGGCCCATATGAAGGGCCGCAAGATAGACTAAAGCCGCCGCAGGCATGCAGCGCGCAGCCCATGCCCTTGTGGGGGCGGGTTTTCACCGCAAACGGTACGTTAATGCGCAATGTACTATAGGATAAGCCTATGAAAACGCAGGAACTTAATGAGCAGTCCGTTGCTGGTCGCTATCGTCTGAAAAAAGCCGCAGTGGCTGCTGTCAGCCTGTCGCTTTTTGCTGTGGCGGCGGCTGTGGCCTATGGCCTCTGCACCTTGCAGCTCAAGAACGTCACGCAGGATATTCTGAATAACCAGCGTGAAATGCAGCAATCGTGGGTGGATAAGTCGCTGGAATCCATCCGCGCGTGGCATGCAACCGTTGTTGAGCAGGCGCGGCTGGTGAGCAGCGCAGAGATGTTCCGCCTGTTCGCCGTGGATGTGCGCAACCTTGGCCCCGATGGCGAGGCGCGCCTCACCGCGCCGGATGCCATGGAAAACGGCGATGAATCGCTGCGCAATCTTGCCGAGCAGATGGGCTATATGCAGGATCTGCTGCGCGACTTTGCGCGCGGTAAAAACTGGGTTTCTGCGCGGATTGTTTCGCCCAAGGGCAATCCCTTTGTGGTGAGCAAAGGGGACGCGCCCCTTGGCGAGGCCCAGGTTGGCCTTGTGACCAGCGCCGTGGACAGGAAAACTGTTGTTTTTGGCCCTGTGCGTGTTCTTGGCGATGCAATGGTCATTGATCTGGCTGATCCCATGTACGAAGTGCTGGGCCGGGGCGAGAGCGCCCCCGTTGCCGTGCTTTTTGCCACCATTCCTGTGGACAGGGCGCTCACGGCATTTCTTGCCCAGCGTCAGGATCAGTACGGCGGGCTGCTGCCGCGCATTTTGCAGGCTGGCGGCAGCGGCACAGAGGCCGTACTGCTGCGCGACGCCAAACCTGCGCTTGAGCCGGTGCAGCCCGTGGCTCTGGCTGACGGCCTTGCTTTCAAGCGTCGGCAGGGGCTTGTGGGGGGCGGCGAGGCCTATTCACTCGGCAGTTACCTGAATAGTCTGGGCTGGCTTGTGACCATCGAGGCCCCGGCAGATATGGTTGATGCGCTGGTGGAAAGTCAGGCAAAGCAGATATACGGTCTGGGCATTCTTGGCAGCCTTGGCACGGCGCTTTTGCTGGCCTTTATCTGGGCCTCGCTGGTGAGCCGCTCTCACAGGGCTACTGCCCAGCATTTCAAGCATCTGTACACGCTTATCCGCCAGCAGAAGATCATGCTCGACAGCGTCAATGCTTCGTTGCAGGCCGGGCTTATGCTCATGGACAAAAACGGTCGCCTGCAGATGTGCAACCCGGCCTTTTGCCAGATTGCGGGCAAGGACGAGGGTTCCCTCAAGGGAACCCCCGTGGGCGAGGCCCTGCCGGAAGATGCCGCCCTCAGGCTCATGGAGGGCATGGCCCAGGTGAGCGCCAGCGGCAAGGAAGGCAGCATCGAGATTTCTGTTCCCCAACCAGGGGATGTGCGCCTTTTCCGCGTGACCCTGTTTCCCTTTGAAGATCACGATAATTCAGGGGAAGAAGGCAAGGGCGGCTGCGTGGGAATTTTTCAGGATATTACGGAATTCCGCCGCCGCGCCGAGGCCGCGCGCGAACGTCAGGCCAACAGCATTGCCGCCTTTGTGCGGGCCATTGAAAGTGTGGACGTGAACCTCATCGGGCATTCCATGAAGATGGAGCATGTGGCAGACCTGCTCTCCGGCGCCATGAGCCTGCCCGACAAGGACAGGGAAACCCTGCGGCTGGCGGCCCGCCTTTCGCAGGTTGGCAAGATATTTGTGCCGCGCGATCTGCTCACCAAGAAGGGCAAGCTCACCCCCGAAGAACAGGCGGAGGTTATGCGCGCGCCGGAATACGCCTATGGCATCCTGCGCGACATGCAGTTCAATCTGCCAGTGCCGGACGCTGTCTTCCAGATGGGCGAGCGCATGGACGGCACGGGTCTGCCCCAGCATCTGTCCGGGGAGGCCATCAATCACAATGCGCGCATTCTGGCCGTGGTCAACGCCTTCTGCGCCATGGTCAGCCCACGTTCCTACCGCGCGGGCATGCAGCCCGAAGAAGCCGTTGCCCTGCTCATGAAGGACAAGGGTTTTGACAGCCAGATTGTGAGCGCTCTTGCCAATGTTGCCGCGGCAGATTTGCAGCAGGCCATTGCCACAGCCGATGCGGCCAGCAAAAAATCTTCTTCTGGCGCAGAATCCGCCACTATGGAAGGGTAAGACAGGCAGAAAGAACAGGAATAGTCCGCAGGCGAAGCATCTGCCAATTCTGTCGCCGCCGAATGGGGAACCGGATGATATGACAGTCGCTGTTCAACAGTTTGCGCCGCGGCAGGGCGGTTCTGAAAAGATAGACGTGGCGATGAATATTTTCGCCAAGCCGTATCAGACCGCGCTTTCTGTCCTGTCGCTGCTCAAGCACAGCGGCAACCATGTGGGCAACGTCTGGTTGCAGTTTGAACCGTATGGCTCGCAGTATGATATCGTCAGCCCCTATGCACTGGTGCAGTATCTGGGCAGCCTGATAGGGGAGAGGTGCCGGGTTTTTCAGCCCGACTACTGGCTTGATCTCAATGCCGCAGATCCGGCGCGTTTTGCCGATGATGCCTACCGCTACGGCATCCGCTACCAGTACGCTTTTGAGCACAGCATGAGCCGCAGGCTGTTCCTTATGCACAACGACGTGCTTGTGCTCAAGGATGTGCTTGGCTATCTGGGCGGCCTTATGGGTGATGCCGTGGCTGTGGGCCATCTTGGCCAGTGCTGGAACTGCCCGGCCCATGTGGAGGAACTGACGCGCGAGGCCATGGGCTGCGAACCGTGCGGGCCAGAGCGGTATATGGATTTTCGGCCTGATTACAACCAGTTGAAGAAGCTTTATGCCCTGGCCCACCAGAGGGAAATTTTTGCAAGGCCGTATGACCGTGGCTTTGCAGGTATTTTTGATGCCCAGCCCTGGCCCCTGCCGGAATGCCGGGTCAATGAATGGGCCTGCCTGCTTGATCTGGAAAGAACACGGCCACTGTGCGTGCCGCATGGCCCGGTATTGTCGCCTGGGGCGTACAGGCAGTGCGGGCCTGTCTGCCTTGATATTGGGGTGGAGTGGTTCCGGGGGGTGCATGCGCGCGGCATGATTGCCCGGCATGCCGATCTTTCCCGCCACCTCAGGCATTGGGTAGGCACAGGCAAGGTAACGGCCCGGCTGTATGCTCTGGCAGAAGAAAATGCCCTCAAGATATTGCTGGCCACCTTCCCCGAGTACTGCGACTGGCTGCGCGGCACCATCGGCAACAAGCCGCTTGGCGTGAGCGACAGAGGCCGATAGCCTTTCCTTATTTGTGAAATCCCCTCCCTCTTCCTTTCTGCTTTCATTTTCAAGCTGACGCGGCAACCTTGTTTGCAACGTGAAAAGGCGCCGACCAGATGGCCGACGCCCGACACGGGAAAGAAAGGTTTGCAGCGCTATCCCCAACGCTGGGAGGGCATTGCGGCCCCCCGGCCCTCTTTCTACTGCAATCTCTATGTTACCGCTTCATGCCGATAACGGTTTCCAGCATGTTGTCCACCGTAGTGATGGTCTTTGAGTTAGCCTGGAAGCCGCGCTGCGTAGCAATCATCTGCACAAATTCGCGCGACATGTCCACGTTGGACTGTTCAATATTGTAGGCCTTTGTGCTGCCAAAGCCGTTATCGCCCGCAACGCCAAGGTTGGCTTCGCCAGATTCATTTGTCTGCGAATAAAGGTTGCTGCCTTCGCGGTACAAACCCTGCGTGCATTTGAAGTCATACAATGCAATCTGGTACAGCGGCAGGGTCTTGCTGTTGGAATACACGCCGTAAACAACACCATTGTTGTCGATTTTTACGTTGCTCAGTGTACCGGAGGAGTAACCGTCCTGCGTTCTGTTCTGCACCGTATAGGTTGTGGTATTGCTTACGCTGGCCGAGTCTTCGCGCTGAACAGAGGTCATGGTGGGCACCATGTTGCCGTAGTTGATCACGTTTTTGTAGATCGGTACGCCAGTGCTGGGCGACACGCTGGTCTGCTTGGATTCTGTCGTCAGGCTTGCCAGAGTGTTGTTGCCGGTTACCATGGTTGGAACGGGCCGGGTACCTGCATCGGGCAGAGTGTAGGTCGTAGGCGTGATGGACTTGGCCACGTTGACCACAAAGGCATTGGTGCCGGAGAGTGTTTGCTTGACGCCGCCAGCATCATCATAGGCGTAATTTGTGCCGTCATGGTACACCCGGCGCTTCGTGGCACCGTCCTGAAAATAGCCGTAGTACTTGGTATCTGTACTCGCTGGCGGAAATGTTGTGGCCTGATAATAGTTGCCGTAGCTGTCCGAGCCGCTGGGGTAGGTAGTGCTAGTGGTTTCATCCTTGGTGAGGTTGGTGTAAGTAACAGCACTTGCACCTGTTCCCGCGCCAACGTAGTACACACCATTGTTATTGCCCACGTTAAGGTTGCCAAGCCCTGTGGTGAGGGTACCGTACACATTAACAGGTGCAGCACCTGTAGCAGCGGAGTTTGTCCAGTAGTAGCCGTTACTGTCTGCATAAACGGCATTACTGCCCTTGGTGCCGTATCGCGGAGGCGTCGTAAGAGTGTGGTAGCCGTAGGAATCCATTCCCAGTGCAACAGAAGTATTGGCTACTGGCCACCCAACGGTACCCATGGGCTGACCGGCGCTGTTCTTTTGAACAGTGGTGACAATGGGGTTAATCCAGGCAGGGTTGCCGACATCTTTCAGGCCAAAGTCCAGTTCTGTGATCTGCTTTTCAACCTGACTGACAGTGGTGGTGCCCTGCGTCATGGTTTCACTGACGCTGTTGGCCAGCGGTTGCCCGGTGAAGTTGGCCGAAAAGACGGGCAGACCGTTGCTGGAGGTCTTGGTGGGCTGCCAGGAACTCTTGAGCGAGGGGTCAACCGCCACCTGATTGTTGGCGGCGGGCGTTTCCGTAGCGCCGTAGGAGTAAGCGGTCTGGTTTACCATTTTGCCGCTGGCGTCAAAAATCATGACGCCGCTCATGAGAACACCAGCCTGCTTGTTGGTGCCCATGACAGGGTCGTTATAAAATTTGGTAGGCTCTGTTCCCCAGGTGTTGGTGTTGGCGTTGTAGCCCTGGCCGCCGTAACTGCGCTGGTCTTCAGCCGGGGGAATGGTCACCATGTATTCATACATGGTGTAGCCAGCGGGCAGACCTTCAATGCTGTAGACGGTCTTGCCGTTGGTGTCCGTCTTGGAGGCGTCAACCTGGTCATAGTAGACCGTAAGGTTGTGGGTGGAGCCGCCCTCGTCATACACCTTGATGCTTGACTGCGTGGCATAGGCAGTGTCAGCCATGGGCGGCGTGCTCCTGGCGTCCCACAGGTCAAAGAGGGCGGTCATGGGGCTGGTGCTGCTGGTGGTTTTGTCGCCCGTGCCGTTGTTGGTCAGGCCCATGGTAAAGCTGACGTTGGTCGTCTGCTGGGGCGGAATGTTCCAGCTGTCCAGAACGATGTCCACAGGCGTGCCTGTGCCCTTGTAGGCAGAGTTGGTCGTTGCCGTGGAGCCTGTGCTTGTTGCGCCGCCGTAAAAACTCAGCGATTTGCTGTTGTCGACCTTCCAGCCTTGCAGCAGATAGCCTTCGGGGTTTTGCAGTTCGCGGTTGTTATTGAAGTAAAAGTCGCCGGCGCGGCTGTAGTACATCTGGTCGCTGTTTTGCTTGCGCACCTGGAAAAAGCCGTTGCCGTCAATGGCAAGGTCTGTCACCGAGTTGGTGGATTCAAAAGAACCCTGCGAGTAGTCGCCGAGCACAGCGTAGGTGCTGACGCCCTGGCCAATCTGGGTGGTGCCGCTGACGCTGCCGCCGTCGGTGTAGAGATAGTCGCTGAAGTCCGCACGCTGGCCCTTGTAAGCCAGGGTACTGACGTTGGCGATGTTGTTGCCGACGATGTTCATTTTGTTCCCGTGCGCCATAAGGCCGGAAACACTTGCCCACATGCTGGATGAGAGACTCATATCTTCCTCCGTGTCTTGGGATAGGGGGATATTTTTTTGGGTAGTGCAGTTTGGGGCTGCCTGCCCGCAATTTAACTATTCTGTTTAACCGCCAGATGAACTTGATGATCCGGACGAACCTGATGACCCGGAAGAATCCGCCGTTGATGGCGTTGTTGTTGGCACGGTAACCTGCCGCACCTTTGAAAGTTCCATCAACTGACCGCCGTCAAGGCCCAGATACACAACACCCTTGTTGGTAACCACGCCCGTAACCTTTGCGTCCACCACCTGATCGGCAATAACAGCCTCGCCAGCGGTATTGAGCAGGGCCAGATTGACCGTGTACACGCCATCCGGGGCAACGGTTCCATCGCTGCTCTTGCCGTTCCAGTTGAAGTCGTAGGTGGTTCCGGCAGCCTTGGGGTCCACAGTTTCAGTGTAGACGACGTTGTTGTCGGCATCGCGTACCGTGATGGTGCCGCTGGCAACGGCATCGTTGGGCGCGTAACGGAACTTGGTGATGGACGTCGTCTTTGCGGTCGCGTCCGTAATCTTGCCGATACTGTTGCCGGTAACGGTCACTTCCTTGCCGATGTACGATGTGGCGTTGATCATCTGCTGGTTGTTGGACGCGTCAGTCAGCGAACCCATGCTGGTATTCAGGTTGATGAGCTGTTCAAGGCTGGAGAACTGCGCCATCTGGGAGACAAATTCCTTGTCGTCCATAGGGTTCAGCGGATCCTGATATTTGAACTGCGTCACCAGAAGCAGCATAAAGGCGTTCTTGTCGAGGTTCGCGCCACCTTTCTGCTTGCCAACAACGGCATTGAACTCGTTGTTAGCCTGGGTGATTGCTGATGATACGCTGCTGGCCATACTTCATTCTCCTCACGGCCCGGTTCAGGCAACCACATTGAGGTTGCTGGTGGTATATCTTGCCGTGTTGCCAAGAGAATGCACAGGCTGTTCCAAAGTTGAAATATCAATATTTGAGCTGGAATTACGAACGGTTGCAAGATTCTTCAGCCGGGCAAGTTCTTCCCTGCGGGCATCTTCTTCCTGCCGGGAATTGTGCTGGCTGAAATCCTGCCAGGATGCGCTGTTCTGCTCCCGCGGCGTTTCCTGCCGCACTTCGATTTTGTCTACCTTGAGGCCCTGCTGCTCAAGGTTCATGCGGATTGCATCGGCCTGACGGCTGATAATGTCGTTGGTTTCCGACTTTTCAGAGCGGATCACCGCGCTGACTTCGCCATTGCGCACCGAAAGGGAAACAGTGATGGAACCCAGCTCCTGCGGGTTAAGTTGCAGGTCAAGCCGGGTGCCGCCGCCCTTGGCGGTTGAAAGCATGCCCTGTTCAACCTGCTGCGCCACCTGCCGCCCGATGGGGGCAACGG
The DNA here is from genome assembly GCA_023419375.1 of Pseudomonadota bacterium. Lineage (GTDB taxonomy): Bacteria > Desulfobacterota > Desulfovibrionia > Desulfovibrionales > Desulfovibrionaceae > Desulfovibrio. The sequence goes on along the minus strand of JAEZYD010000056.1, from coordinate 154,587 downwards.
CTGAGGGATCCTGCACGTCAGACGTATTCTGGACCGCTTGGGCAGCCTGCATGGCCTGCGCTGCCGCGTAGGCGGGAGTGGAGCCGCGCCCAGTAATAGCTGCTGATTGCGTATCAACCTTGCCCAACAGGTCGCCCCAGGCAGACTTGCCCTTTTGATCCTTGTCGGATTCGCTCTGGCCGGAATTGCTGTCGGCATTCTTCTGGCCCTTATCGTCCAGAGCGGCGGCCTGCTGCGTGGCAGACTGCGCATGAATCTGATTGCCCGCAGTATTTTTGGACGCTTGCGTGCCCGTCTGGGGTTCTGCCTGCGCGCTTGCGCGAGAGACAGCCTGCGAACCGGACTGCTGCGCGGATGTGCTGTCGGCAGTTCTTCCTGCGGGCATGCTCTGGGTCGCTGTGCCCTTGTTTTCGGATGCGCTGCGATCGCCCTCATGCTTTGTGGCGGTCGCATCCTTGCCAATGGCTTCGCTCTGCGCAGCGATCCTGATATCGCCCGGTTCGGCCTTCTGGCCTGCTTCAAGGGTTTCACCAAGAATATTGCTGCTTTTTTTCTGAACGGTCTTGTCTATGAGAACCTTGCTCTGCTGCACCGTGCGGTCGCGCAGCGAGCTGGCCTGCTTCTCTTTTTCCGTGCGCGCCCGCGCCTTGCTGATGATGGGCTGCAACGTGGTTTTGAGGGCAGTATCAAGCGTTTTTTGCGCAGCGGCCTGCGTGGTGAAAAAGTCTGTCACCGGGGCCATGAGCGTGCCGAACTGTTCGTTCAGGCAGGTGACGGAGGCGCTGTTGCCAAAGCTGTTGGCGAGGGTTTGCAGGTTGGCAGTGCCAAGCCCAAGACCGCGCCCGAGAGAAATGGCCTCACCCTGGCTCACTTCAAGGGTGCCAGCCGGGTCAAGCTTGCTCACAAAAGTCGATATGGTGTTGAATGCCTGCTGCGTGTTGCCCTGCAACATCATGGCCTGAACATTGGTATCCAGAACGCCGGTGGGGTCGATCTTTTTAAGCAGCGAGGTGATGTTGGCCTTGTCCTCATCACTGAGAACAGGGATGTCGCCGCCGCCCTTAACGCTGGCAGTTATCTGCGCGAGGGTTGCGCCGTCAGGCATTTCTGCCAGGGCCGCAAGCTTGGCAAGGCTTTCTGGCGTAGCGCCAGCCTTGATGAGCTTGTTGTGCATGTCCTGCACTTCCTGCTTGGTAAAACAGACTTCGTTCAGCGTGTAGGTGACGCCGTTGCTGGTGTTGCGCGAATAAGGGCTTTGCACCTGCGCGGCAGCTCTGGCGGTGGGCGTAAAAGGAGTACCGGGCTTGGATTCTGATTTGCCCTCAAAAACATCGGCAGATGCGTCAGCCTCTTCAACGGCCTTCAAGCTGGAGTTGAGGGCGTCCATAAAGGAAGACGTCCGCTCGTCATTGGGGCGGTTGTTGGTGGCTACGTTCCAAAGCGTTTCGTTAGTGCTTACGCTTGTGGGAATAATCTGCATGGTTCACTCCTTGCGTGCTGAGCTATACAAGGAGTGTTCCAAAATTGTTGGTACAATTAATTCAGCATGTTATCGTGATGTAAATTGCGGGAAAAGGGCAATACTTGCCGAATCCGGAACACGCTAGGAGGAAGGATTGGCAAAAAGCGGAGCCAGGGCGGCAAGTCTGTGCACTGCTGTGCGCCAGCCCTGCTCGCTGAAACCTTCGTTTTGCAAAAACATGTGCAGATGCCCGGTGAACAACCGTATCATGCCGGGCTGGACGCGCCAGAAATCATCGGGCAGGGGAGTGCGCTGTTTCAGGTGATCGCTGCACAGGGCGCAAAGGTGGGCAAGGCGGGCGGCAAGGCGCCCGGCAAGTGCGGGATGTTCCGCGTGGAGGCGTGTCAGCCGCTGGCGCAGCAGGGTTTGCTGGCCCGAATCGTACAGAAAAAGAAGAGCCGCCTGCCATACGTCTTCGAGTTGAGGGCGACAGGAATTGCCGTGTGGTGCAGGGTAAGGTTTCAAGGTGTGCAGGCCAAGAGCGTCGCGTCCGGTTCGGTAAAGGGTAAGGCCATTGGCTGCGGCCCCGCAGCAGGGCCTGTCAGTGGCAAGTTCCTGATGAATTTGCAGCGCAAGCTGGGCTACAGAAGCGGGCATGAAGGCCTGTTTGCAAAAAAGGCGGCTGCGTCTGCACTGCCAGCAGCCCACGCAGCTCATGGCGGCGCGCAGTACCCATTGACCGGGTGCGGACGGGCCAGTTTCGCGGGCGTGTACCGGCCCCATGGAGAGATTGAGCACAGGCACGCCAAGGTAATCGGCAAGGTGCATGGGGCCGGTGTCAGGCGTTATGCACAGGTCAAGCGTGCCCATGAGGGCCGCAACTTCGCGCAGGTCAAGCTTGCCGCACAGGTTTGCCTGCGTAAGGCCGGAACGCCGCGCCACTTCATCGCCCAGTTCCTGCTCGGCCTTGCCGCCCAGAAAAACCGGGGCCAGATCTGCCGCCGCGAGGCGCATGGCAAGCCGTGCCCAGAAGGCCGCATCCGGCCTTTTGGCTGCCTCGCTGGCCCCAAGCACCAGACCAATGCGGCGCGTTCCCGCAGGTTTGGGGCGCGAATGCCCCACAACGGCGAGATCGGGAACGGGGGAAAGATCCAGCAGGTGCAGGTCGGCCCAGTGAAAGGCATTGGCGTGGTTATTCTGCGTCAGGGCCGCGCGGTACAATTGCCAGAAGCCCAGAACGCGTAATCCATCACTGTCGGCCACCGGACCAAGCTTTAGGGGAGACTTAAGCCGGGCCATGAGTTGGGCCGCCACCGGGCTGCTGCTCAGATTTATGGCCGCGGCATAGCTTGAGTGGGCAAGCGTTTCGCAGTGAGAAGGGGGAAAAAACACGGCATCCGGGGCCAGCGGCATGAGTTGCTGAAAAAAAGCCGGTTCTGCCACAACCCACAGGGGATTGTGGGGCCAAAGCTGGCGCAGGCGGATAAGCAGCGGAAAGGTGAGTATCAGGTCACCCATGCGGTGCAGTTGCAGCACCAGAATCGGATCAGCAGCCATTATCAGCCCCGGACGGCCTGACGGGCCGCAGGTGTGCCGTAAACCTCGCGCATGCGCTCCAGCATGGTTTGCAGCCTGTGTTGCCATGTGTGGCAGGCAAGCACACGCTGCCGGGCCGCCTGACTAATGCGGCGGCGCTCTGCCGGGTGGGCGAGGTAGTGGCGCGCCAGTTCTGGTGCTTCATCCGGCTCATGGTAGCAGACGATTTCGTGCGGCTCAAAAAGCTGCTCCATCTGCTCGCGCCAGTCGGTAAGCACAAAACTGCCTGCGGCGGGCACGTCAAATACCCTCTGGTTGACCGCGCCCTTCATCTGCTTGCTGGTGCAGTTGAAGTTGATGGCGGAGTGCCCGTAAAAGAGGGGGAGTTCCGTGTAATAGCTCAGGGCGTCCAGATAGCGGGGTTGCAGCGGCTCGTGGCGAAACTCCACCTTCTGCCAGCCTGCATCGCCCACAATGAGCGGGCGCAGGGGCAGCAAACGCCGCACGCAGCCATTGCGGTACAAACGGGTGGCCTGCCAGGTGACGGCTGTTTCATAGGCCAGCTTGGCTTCGTTGTCCGGCAGGGCCAGATAGTGCGCATAGGCCTCTGGCTGACAGTCGCGCAGAAAATCAGCCACCGAGCGGTGGTGGCTGTCCATGAATTCCTGGGCCACAGCGTAGAAGGAGAGGAGCAGCGGGCGGGGAAAATGCCCGTTTTTCAGCCTGCCGCCAACCTTGTAGACCATGGAATTGCCCACAAAGGAGATGTCTGCCTTCCATGCGGCTGGTGCGGATGCTCCCTTGGAGGGGTGAAAGCGATCCGGATCTGTGCCCAGAGGCAGGTAGAACACATGCTCAAAACCCGCCGTGCGCAGGGATGAAATATTGTCGGAATCCCAGGTGAACAGGGTGGTCCAGGGGCTGACGCAGCGGGAGTACAGATGGATGATGAGGTGGGGATTATCCACAAACCATGAGGCCAGGGGCAACTGCAAACGGGCCAGCAGGTCCATGAGCACACCCTCTACGTCCACGCCCATATGGTTGAGCGTAATGCAGCAGTCTGGCCTGAAAGCAACCACGGCTTCCAGCAACTGCTGCACAAAATCCGCGCGGGCCACGGCTTCATCGCGGATAACCACCAGCTTGTATTCAATGCCAAGCTTGCGGCATGCACCCTCGATTTCACCCATGAGGAAGTATTTGCTGGTCAGCAGCAGCACGCGGGGGCTTGCATTGGCAAAGCGCGGGCCTGCGGCGCGGCTCCAGAAGTCAAATCTGGCGCTGGCGAGCAGATCTTTTTGCAGGGAACCGTAATACTCGCGGTCAAGGCGCAGATAAAAGGGCAGGGCCAGAGGCAGCAGACGCAGACCGCCGTGGAGCATCTGCCAGTGGGTCAGCTCTGTAAGGGCATCCTGCGGGCGCGGGCTGGTGATGAGCGTAATGCGCTCACGCAGGCTGGCTGGCAGGCTTTGCAGCACACCTGTGATGGCCTGAAGCCCGGCTTCCTTTTCCACCACGGCCACAGGCCCGTCAACGCACTGCAACACCTGACGCAAGGCATGCCCAAGGCCGCAGCCAAGCAGAACAGGCAGACAATCGCGCTGCAATTCCTGCATCTGCCCGGTTACAACTGCGACTTCACGCTCAGCGCCGCCGGGGCGGAGCATATGAAAAACGCGTTCGCCCAGCCTGACTTCAATATCGTCTGGTATCCCGGATTGTTGTGCGTTGTGGCCTTGATGTGGGGAATGCTCGGAATACACCGCCGTAAAATGCGGCGTTTCGGTCTGCGTTGTCATTTGGGACTCATCTGCGAGGGCTGCATGGGTTCCGCAATGATCTCGTTGTCCACCAAGCGGAACAGCGTGCACTGGTATATCTGTTCAACAACCATGAACGCGCGTCCGATGGAGATTTCCACACCGGGGTATACGGTGCCCTGGCAGAGCAGACGGCAGTTCTGCATGTAGTTTTCGTCCTGGGCCAGTCTGCTCCACAGTTCGTCGCGCCTGTTGATGAGCTGCCTGCGCTGTAGCCGCAGGGCTTGCAGCTTGCGGGACGCATCGTTGGTTTCGGGCGGCAAATGCCCGGCGATGGCGTTGAGGTGGGTAATTGTTTGCGACAACTGCGCGATAATCTTGTCGATTTTTTCAAGCTGGCGGATGCTCAAGGGGTCGTACCCCAAATAAACCTTGGTGCTCAGAGCCGCCTTGTTGCCAAGCTGGCCGCCCACATAAACGCTGCCGTAGGCATTGATAGTGCCGCCGTAGAGCTTGTCGCGCACAACCATGTTGCTGCCAGCGTATACCGTGCTGTACAGGCAGGTTTTTTCAATAACCATGTTGCCGCGCGCGCGGGCGTCAACACTCTCCAGAAAGGGGGTCATGAGCTTGTCGCCGGCATCGACCTTGCTGTGCTTGCCAGCGCCGCCCCGCACCCCGCCATCAATCATGAGATCGCGGCGGGCTCGCACAACGCCGCCTTCAACCATGCCCATGATGCGCACGTTGTTGCCCTGGACGGAAAATCCGGCGCGCACGGAACCGTGCACGGCCATGTCGCCGACAAAAAAGATGTTGCCGGTCTGAAAGCTCACGTCCTGACGCACGTTGAGCAGGGTCTTTACGGTAATTTTGCCGTTAAGGTAAAAAACATAGCCCTTGGCGGCTGCAAGCAGATAGTTGGGATAGCGCGGATCTACGCGGGTGTTGCCACCCATGGGGAAGGCGTCATTTTCAAGTATGAAGCGCTGGTCAACCTTGGCCCCGGCGGCGTCCAGAGGTACAAGCTCAGCAAGTACCTGTCCGGCGATGACATTCTGGACGTAGCCCAGACTGTATACGTCGGACTTTCCATTATCTCCACCCGGCTTGAGATTGAGATAATCGAAATCGGGATTGAAGTAATGCCTCAGATAGTATTGCACCATGCACCATCCGTCGGGCTGAAGGGCAAAACCCCGTGATATTGTTACTCAGCAGTATCGGGAATATAGCCTTTCAGTTCATCTTCGCTCTCGAATGTGGAAAAAAATCCCTCGATCTCGGCTTTGCGCAGCAATTCGGCCACATGTGGCGCGGGCATCAGCAGTACAAGCCTGCGCCCCCGCCCCCGGCCCTTTGTGCTGGCGCTTACCAGCACTCCCAGCCCGGAAGTATCCACTTTTTCAACGTGGCTCAGATCAAGCACCACCTGGCGAATATTAGGCGCCAGCAGATGCGCTTCAAGCTGTTTGCTGAACTCGGCCACATCGGGCAGCAGAAGATTGCCAAAAAAACGCAATACCGTGACATTGGTGTGCGATTCCGCCTTCAGCTCAAACATGGCTGTATTTCCTCCGTAAGGCAACAGGTCGCTTCAACGGGAAAACAGGTTGGCAGAGTCCAGAAATATGGTCACAGGGCCCCAGTTGCACAGGCGCACATCCATGTCCGCTCCGAAGATGCCTGACGATACGCTGACGGCGCAAGTTTCGTCAACCATTTGAACGAAATCCGTAAACATGTCTTTGGCCCAGGCGGGGTCGCCTGCATCAGTAAAGGAAGGCCTGCGGCCCTTGTGGCAATCGGCGTACAGGGTGAACTGCGGCACAAATAATATCTGACCACCGATTTCATCCAATGAAAGGTGGAACTTATGGGCATTCTCTCCGGTGCCGGGAAAGATGCGCAACCCCACAAGCTTGCGGGCCATGCCCGTAAAAGCCGGGGAGGAGCGAAATTCTGGCCCGTCCTCCTGCCCAAAGGCAACAAGGGCCATAATACCAGTGTTGATGGCCGCCACCAGACGGCCATCAACACTTACTGAAGCTTCTTTAACTCGTTGCGCAATAATCCGCATCAGGCATGGCCCACTTGGTCGTCCTCGCCGTTGGCGGCAGAAGCGCTGGCAGCGGCGGCGGTGCGCCGATTTTTTCTGTTGGCCATCTTTTGCTCTTCTTCTTCGCGCAGAGCACGGCGCAGAACCTTGCCCACAATGGTCTTGGGCAGTTCATCGCGAAATTCCACAAGGCGCGGCACCTTGTAGCCAGCCAGTTTCTGGCGGCACCAGGCGATAACGTCGGCCTTGGTCAGTTCTTCGTCAGGGCGGCGCACCACAAAGGCCTTGAGTATCTCGCCGCGCATCTCGTCGGTAATGCCGACAGTGACGGCTTCAAGCACCTTGGGGTGTTCCAGCAACACTTCGTCCACTTCGCGGGGGTACACGTTGTAGCCGCCCACAATGACCATGTCTTTTTTACGGTCAACGATGTAAAAATAACCGTCATCATCCATTGTGGCAAGGTCGCCCGTATACAGCCAGCCGTTGCGCAGGGCGCTGGCGCTTTCGTCAGGTCTGCGCCAGTAGCCGTGCATGACCTGGGGGCCCTGCACGATCAGTTCGCCCATTTTGCCGGGGGGCAGGGTGAGGGAGCCGCCTTCCATGTCCACAATTCGGGCATCGGTGCCGGGAACGGGCATGCCGATGGAATTGGGGCGCTGTCCTTCCTGCCCAAGCGGGTTGCAATGGGTGATGGGCGAGGCTTCCGTAAGACCGTAGCCCTCCAGAATGGCGGCGCCGGTGGTTTCCTGAAATTTGCGGAAGATTTCGCGCGGCAGCGGCGCGGAGCCTGAAACGCAGATTTTGATGCTGCGCAGGTCAAACTCAGCCAGATTCTTCTGCTGCAGCAGCGAAATATAGACCGAGGGCGCACCGGGAAAGACCGTGGGCTTGTACTTGGCAATAAGGCGCAGCACATCCTGCGGCACATAGCGCGGCAGGGGCAGGGTGGTGGCCGCCAGGGCGATAGGGATAATCAGGCCTGTTGTGAGGCCGTATACGTGAAAGAAGGGCAGCAGGGAAATGAAGGTATGCTTGTCCTCCGCCTTGACGTGGATGATGTCCAGCACCTGACGGCAGTTGGTGCCCACGTTGCTGTGGGTCAGGGTAACGCCCTTGGGCAGGCCCGTTGTGCCGCCGGTATACTGCAACATGATGGGGTCGCGCAGCGGGTCGGCTATGGGGGCGGAATAACGCTCCGCGCCCTTGCAGAAGTGCTTCCACTCATGAACGTTCTTGCCGTCGTAGGGCACGGGTTCCTTGACGTTGCGGCTCTTTTTGAGGCGGTAGAGCCAGTTGAGCGGGAAGGAAAGCGCGTCCGCAGCGCCGGTAACGATGAAGTTTTTCAGGGGCAGGCGGTCGCGCAGGGCGGAAACCCGGGGCCAGAGCAGATCGAGCAGCACCATGTGCTCTGCGCCCGAATCCTGCATGTTGGCCATGATTTCCTTTTCCATATACAGGGGGTTGGTCATGACCACCACGCCCCCGGCCTTGATGATGCCCCAGAAGGCCACCACGGTCTGCGGCATATTGGGCATCATCAGGGCAACGCGGTGCCCTGTCTTCACGCCGATGCGGCGCAAGCCCCCTGCAAAACGTTCCGCCTGCTCGCGCAACTGCTTGTAGGTGATGCGCGTATTCTGGAAAATGACGGCCAGTCGATTGGGATATTTGTCTGCGGCCTCATCCAGCAAGGCATAGAGCGGCTTGTTCCACACCTCGGAAGTGCGCGGAACGAAGGAGTCGTAGTGGGCAAACCAGGGCCTGCTGAGTTCTGTGTTCATGTCCTTCCTTGTGGTGTCGAAACGTTATGGCAGGGGAGGCGGAGCTAATCAGCGCCCCCGCGCGGTCACAACTGCATATGCCTTGATGCCTTCGGAACGCCCGGTAAAGCCCAGGTGTTCCTCTGTGGTAGCCTTGAGGTTCACGCATGATGCGGGCAACCCCATGAGCCGAGCGACGTTCTTTCTGATTTCTTCCCGGTAGGGCGCGAGTTTGGGAACCTGCGCCACTATGGTCATATCCACGTGACAGGGCGTACAGCCCGCCTCGCGCACCATGTCCAAGACCTGATGCAGCAGAATGGCGGATGATATGCCGTCAAAACGGGGATCCTTGTCTGAAAAATGCTGACCAATGTCGCCAAGGCAGGCGCAGCCGAGCAGAGCATCGGACAGGGCATGCAGGAGTACATCGCCGTCAGAGTGGGCCAGTACTTCGGGCGCGTTGGGAATGCTCACGCCGCCAAGGCGCATGGGGCGGCCCTCGCCGTAGCGGTGCACATCGTAGCCCATGCCCGTGCGGATGGAAGGAAGGGGATTTTCGTCTTGCAGCAGGTCAAGATCTTCAGGACGGGTAATCTTCACGTTGGCAGCCTCGCCTTGTATGACGCGCACTTCAAGGCCAAGCGCCTCCAGAAGCGATGCGTCGTCGGTTACGGCAAGCCCCGCCTCAACCGCATGGGCGTGGGCCGAGAGCAGCGCTTCAAGCTGAAAGCCCTGCGGTGTCTGCACAGCCGCAAGTCCGTCGCGCAGGAGGGTGGCCGTCACGCGGCCATTATCCACCATCTTGATGGTGTCGGTCACTGATATGGCGGGGATAACGCCGGCAGCGCCCTCAGCAAGCGCCTCACACACGCGGCGCACAAGCGCCGAGGAAAGAAAGGGACGGGCGGCATCGTGCACCAGCACGCTGGCGGGGCGCAGGGGCAGGGCGGCTAGGCCAAGGCGCACGGAATCCTGGCGCAAAGGCCCGCCGCAGGCCGTAACCCACGGCAGCCCAAGATCATCGCGCCTGTGCAGTTCGGCCAGAAGTTCGCTGGCTTCGGTAAGCTGGCTGGGAGGAAAAACAAAGACAATTCCGGCCACACAGGCGCTGCGGCTCATGGCGCGGGCGGCATGCCAGAAAAGCGGCGAGCCCTGCCAGGGCAAAAACTGTTTCGCCGTGCCGCCAGCGGCATCGGCCATGCGCGTGCCCTGCCCGGCAGCCAGTATGAGCGCCCAGGGTTTTGCCGCAACAGATGATGTGCCGGAACTTTCTGACATTACATACCTTGTTAACAAGTGGGAGTCGGACGATAAGCCGGGTTCTGTCATGCGGTTGCCCGCACCAGACCGTCATTCCTCTAGGGGCGCAGTTACCTGCGTCCTCAAGCAACCTACCCGGAAGGCAATGGTCGGGCCGACCACCTTCCCTATTTGGTCTTGCTCCAAACGGGGTATGCCGAGCATGCCGCGTCACCGCGGCATCTGGTGGGCTCTTACCCCACCGTTTCACCCTTACCCCGCCGCGAGGCGGGGCGGTTTGCTTTCTGTGGCGCTGTCCGAGGGTCGCCCCTCCTGGGTGTTACCCAGCGTTCTGCCCTGTGGAGCCCGGACTTTCCTCCCCGGGCCTTGCGGCCCGCAGCGACGGTCTGTCCGACTCCCACTTGTTGATCCTGTTTCCGGCGCGGCTTGCGGAACAGGCCGCGCCGGAAGTGATTTTTAGTCGGTAAGGGTCACCGGCTTCTGGGCGCACTGCGGGGCTTCTTCAATGGAGAAGTGCTCGCACCAGAAAATGAGGCGCTGGCAGTTGGGGCAGCTCAGAATCTGCTGACCGCGCTGCAATTCAATGAAAGACTGCGGCGGCACGGCAATGTGGCAACCGGAGCAGATGCCTTCTTTCACGGCAACGATGACGGGATGCTCAAGACGCCTGCGGATGAATTCGTAGCGCATGAACACGGGCTGGGGAATATTTTTGCTGGCTGAAGCGCGCTTTCCGTTCAGGCCTTCAAGGGCGGCATTGCCCTTTTGCAGCTTTTCTTCAAGGCCATCGCGCTTTACTTCAAGCTCGGCCTTGACGGCGGTGTATGTCAGGTCGATTTCGGCCAGAGCGTCGTTCTGGTACTGCAGTTCCTCAAGAAGGGTCATTTTTTCTTCTTCGCGGGAACGGTTGACCTTTTCCATGCTGTCCATTTCGCGCATCATGGCGTGGTATTCACGCTGATTGCCAACTGCCATGAGCTTGTTCTTGCTCTTTTTGATGCGCGCGGAGTCGTCATCAATCTCGAGCGAGAGGCGCTTTTGCTGATCCTGAAGGTGCGAAAGCTTGTCCAGAATGTAGTTGCGCTGGGTTTCGATGGCGGCAAAGCGCTGCTCAAGGGAATCAAGCTCGCTCGGGGCGCTGCTCAGGTCCTGCTTGACGGCGTGGATGGCGTCATCGACCTTCTGCAGCTCAACAAGCTGCTTGATCTGGTCAAAATATACGGCATTGCTCATGAGAGTCCTCCTGATAAAATCATGACAGGGCAACAGGGCGGAAAGGCGAGGCGGAAGGCACAAAAAATACTTCCGTCTCTGGCAGGCGCTGTTGCAGCAACCGGCTCATGCGCAGCATCATTTCTTCCTCAAGGCTGTGGTGGCCCACATCCAGAAGGCAGATTTCCGCGGCAAGCGCCGTGTGGTATTTGACATCACCGGTTATGAAAAGCTGCGCATGGGCAGCTTGAGCCGCGCCGAGCAGCGATGAACCCGAACCCGTGCAGTAGGCCACGCGGGTAATTGTTTGCGGCTCCGGCCCGCTCACTGTGGCTGTGGCAAGGGGGGCGTTGCGGGCAATGATGCCTGCAATCTGCGCCACGGTCATGGCCTTGGGCAGGTCGCCCGCAAGGCCGAAACCCAGCGGCAGATCATTGCCCACTGCCGGAGCCACAGGCTCCAGCACTGCAAGGTTGCGCAGCTCAAGCGCACGGGCAAGCCAGCCCGCCGGGCCGTAAGCGTTGACATCCAGCGAGGTATGGGCCGCGTACAGCGGCACATCGGCCTGAAACAGCAGGCGCAGCACCTCGTGGTAGTCGTCAAGCCTGTTGGGCAGCACGGCCTTGAGCAGCAGCGGATGATGGCTGAGCACAAATTGCGCGCCCTTTTCCAGCGCTGTGCGCACGGATGCGGGCGTTGGGTCGAGGCAGACGGCAAGCCTGGCAACATCCTGCCTGTGCGCCGCCACCTGTTGGCCCGAAACGTCCCAGCCAGCGGCAGCGGCCAGAGGTGCAATTTCTTCTATCGCCTTAATAATTTCAATAGGTTGCATAGATATCACCCACCATAAAAAAAGGCACTTTCTTGCTTGTGCAGAGAAAGCGCCTCGTTGAATACGGCGTAAAAAAATGTGCAACGTGTTGTGGCAATGTTGTTTCGCACCTTGTCTGACGCGTGCGCGCAGGAAAATCCAAAGGGGGTTCAGCTCTCCGGAATCAGTGAATCTATCGAAGGCTTTGTGCTTTGTCAACAAACATTGCGCGGGGGCTGCCTGCCGCAAGGCCGCGCCGTACCGCCAAATGTATACAGAAAGGGGAGGCTTCGTAAAGCCTCCCCTGAGTAATCATGGCGAGAATAATCATGACGCCAGAGTGAGCCGGACTGCGCAGAGCATTATATAATGTCAGTCGGCATCAGGCTCAGCTGTCTCTCTATTGTCCGCGCAGGTAGCGCACGGCATTCACAAAAATGAGCGTGCCGGGGGCGTCCAGCTCGCCGCGCGTCCAGCCGGGGTGGTTGGTCACGTGGTGGAAGGCTTCGGGGTGGGGCATAAGGCCGAGCACCCGGCCAGTGGGATCGGTCAGGCCCGCAATGGCAAGGGTGGAGCCGTTGGGGTTGAGCGGATATTCCTGCGTAGGCTTGCCCGTTGCGGGGTCGGCATATTGCAGGGCGATGAGGTTTTCTTCCTCCAGGCGGCGCAGGCAGTCCGCATCGCGGGCAACGAGCTTGCCTTCGCCATGGCGCACGGGCATGGAGAGCAGGGGCAGGTTTTTGGTGAACACGCAGGGGCTTGCCGCATTGGGCAGCAGATGCACCCAGCGGTCTTCAAACCGGGCGGAATCGTTGTTGCCCAGCGAAACCTGGCGTTCAAAGCGCTGACCGCCAAGGGCAGGCAGCACGCCCAGCTTGACCAGCAGCTGAAAACCGTTGCAGATGCCCAAAATCAGCTTGCCCTCATCCAAAAACTCGCGCAAGCTCTGCAACAGGGCCGCGCCCGCGTCGTCCTTGAGGTAACGCCAGCGCATGGCCGCAGCCTGGGCCGCGCCGAGATCGTCGCCATCCAGAAACCCGCCGGGGAAAATCAAAAAGTGATAGTCGGCAAGGCGAACCTTGGCCGCCACCAGATCGGAAAAATGCACCACATCGGCCTTGTCGGCACCGGCCAGACGGGCCGTGTGGGCTGTTTCCATGTGCGAATTTGTACCGTAGCCGGTGATGACCAGTGTGTTGACCGTACCCATGCGGGGGAAGCCTCCTTGGCTTTGCAACGCGGATAATTCCGGCCATGCCTTGCGGTGTGGGCCGGACGTGCTTTTGCCTTGGGAACCTTGGCTGACCCGCGCCGGGATAACAGATGACCGGCGCGCGGGCCGCTTGTGGTGGGCACGCACGCTGAAAAGGGAATAACACATTACTTAGCTTGTTTTACTTAGTCAATGCTAGCCAAAAAATTCAATTTGGGTTAAGACTGTTTGGTTGAACTATTCAACATACCCAAGTACAGGTGGAAGTGCATGAAAACTAAATACATTTTTGTGACGGGCGGCGTTCTGTCGTCGTTAGGCAAGGGCCTCGCGGCTGCGTCTTTGGGCGCGCTGCTGCAAACGCGCGGGCTTACGGTAACCATCCAGAAGCTTGATCCTTACATCAATGTTGACCCCGGCACCATGAACCCGTTCCAGCACGGCGAGGTATTTGTTACCGATGACGGCGCGGAAACGGATCTGGATCTCGGGCATTACGAACGTTACCTCAACGTGCCCATGTCGCGGAAGAACAACACCACTTCCGGCGCCATTTACAACCATGTTATCGCCAAGGAACGTCACGGCGATTACCTGGGCGCCACGGTGCAGGTGATCCCGCACATTACTGATGAAATCAAGAACGTGGTGCTCTCCCTTTCCGAAGGCGAGGACGCGCCCGATGTCGCCATTATCGAAATCGGCGGCACCGTGGGCGACATCGAAGGTCTGCCCTTTCTTGAGGCCATCCGCCAGTTGCGCTCCGACCTTGGACGCGACAACTGCCTGAACATTCATCTCACTCTGGTTCCCTACCTGCGCAGCGCTGGCGAGCACAAAACCAAGCCCACCCAGCACAGCGTCAAGGAACTGCTCTCCATCGGCATTCAGCCCGACATTATTCTGTGCCGCTGCGAGCAGAGCATCCCCGAAGAACTGCGCCGCAAGATCGCCCTGTTCTGCAATGTGGATCAGGACGCCGTGTTCTCTTCGGTGGACGTGAACAATATTTATGAAGTGCCGCTCAAGTTCTACGAAGAAGGCTTTGACCAGAAGGTGGCCATCATGCTGCGCCTGCCCGCGCGCAATGCCCACCTTGAAGCCTGGGAAAAGCTCGTGAGCGACTGCGCCAACCCCAAGGGCAAGGTCACCATTGCCATTGTGGGCAAGTACGTTGACCTCAAGGAAGCTTACAAGAGCCTGCACGAAGCCCTCATTCACGGCGGCGTTGCCAACCGCGTTGAGGTGGAACTGCGCTACGTCAATTCCGAGAATGTGGACGAAAGCAATTGCGCGGAATCCTTCAAGGGCTGTCACGGCATTCTTGTGCCCGGCGGCTTTGGCTATCGCGGCGTGGAAGGCAAGATTGCCGCCATCCGCTATGCGCGTGAAAACAACATTCCCTTCTTCGGCATCTGCCTTGGCATGCAGTGCGCGGTTATCGAATTTGCCCGCCACGTGGCAAACCTTGATGACGCCAACTCTGAAGAATTCAACCCGCTTTCTGATCACAAGGTTATCTACCTTATGACCGAGTGGTTCGACTTCCGCACCAAGAACGTTGAAAAACGCGACGCGGGCAGCGACAAGGGCGGCACCATGCGCCTTGGCTCCTACCCCTGCAAGGTGCAGCCCGATACCAAGGCCTTTGTGGCCTACAAGAAGGGCATGGTTGATGAACGTCACCGCCACCGCTACGAATTCAACAATGCCTTCAAGGAAATGCTGGGCGAAAAGGGCATGGTTTTCAGCGGCACCGCCCCTGACGATTCGCTTGTGGAAATCATTGAGCTGAAGAACCACCCCTGGTTCCTTGGCTGCCAGTTCCACCCCGAATTCAAATCCCGGCCCATGAACGCGCATCCGCTGTTCCGCGAATTTATCGGAGCGGCGAAAAAGTTCGCCAAGGTGTAATTTCGCGGCGTTAACGCAGCGAGGCTTATTGGTTTTCATCAAGCTTGGGTATCGCAAAATCGCGCAAAAAGGGGAGGGCATTGCCTTCCCCTTTTTTGTTGCACTGATTTTTCCTGCGGCGCAAAAACTGCGCCAGATCTGGATTTTTGACGCGGGCAGCCCTTGCCGCAGGCAGCGGATGCCGTGAACCTGATCTTGCAACTGTTAGCTATTGCATAATTTTTGCAGATGTGGCACAGTACTTGTAAACAGATAATTCTATAGTCCTATGGCAAGTTAAGGCAAAAGAGTACACATGGCACTGGAACTACGGCAGCAACTTAAGCTGTCACAGCAACTGGTAATGACCCCGCAATTGCAGCAGGCAATCAAGCTGTTGCAACTCTCACGCGTGGAACTTCTGGAAACTGTGCAGCAGGAGCTGCTTGAAAACCCCTTTCTCGAAGAATCTTCACTTACGGACGATGCCTCCCAGGAGCAGCGCGAAGAAAGCCGCGAAGCGCCCAAGGAGGAAGTGTACGACAGGGAACTGGCCAAGGACGCCGACTGGGAAGATTACCTCGGCGAGTTTGCCAGCACCCCCCGCCTTTCGCAGTCGCGCGAATTTGAACTTGCCGAAGAAATTTCGCCTCTTGAAGCCCGCTATGCGGCCAAGCCCACCCTTGAGGGGCATCTGTTCTGGCAGTTGCGCCTTTCGTCGCTGACGGAAGAGCAGAAAGCCATTGGCGAGGTTATTATCGGCAATCTCTCCTCCGCCGGGTATCTGCAAGCCAGCATTGAAGAAGTGGCCGAAATGGCCCAGGTTGCTCCTGAGGCCGTGTTGCCCGTGCTTGAGAGGGTGCAGCTTTTTGACCCCATCGGCGTTGCCGCGCGCGATGCGCGCGAATGCCTGATGGTGCAGATCAAGAGCCTCAATTACGCCCGCGACCCCATCCTCGTGGAGCTTGTGGAATCGCACCTCGAAGACCTCGAGGCCAAGCGCTACAAGCCCCTGCTGCGCAAGTTCAAGCTCGATATGGAAGAGCTCAAGGAGTATCTGGATATCATCCAGAGCCTTGACCCATTGCCCGGCGCAAGTTTTGGCGGCGGCGAGCCGACCTACGTAAGCCCCGATGTATTTGTGTACAAGATGGGAGACGAATTTGTGATTTTGCTCAACGATGACGGCCTGCCCCAGTTGCAGCTCTCGGCCATGAGCCAGATGAACATTGGCGGCTCGGAGAAGGAAAAGGACTACTGCTCAGAAAAGATCCGTTCCGCCTCATGGCTTATCAAGAGCCTGTATCAGCGCCAGCGCACGCTTTACAAGGTTATGGAAAGCATTGTGCGCCATCAGCAGCCATTTTTTGAAGACGGCGTGACCAAGCTCGCGCCGCTCATTCTCAAGGATATTGCTGACGACATCAGCATGCACGAATCAACGGTGAGCCGCATTACCACCAACAAGTATGTGGCAACGCCCCACGGCATCTTTGAATTGAAGTTTTTCTTTAACAGCGGCCTTGAACTCGATGACGGAAGTCAGGTAGGCTCAGAAAGCGTCAAGGCTCTGATCAAGAAATTCATCTCTGAGGAAGATACCCGATCCCCCCTCAGCGATGAGCGTATCGGCGAAATGCTCAAGGAGCGTCTCAAGGTCAATATTGCGCGGCGCACGGTGGCAAAATACCGTACGGCGCTTGATATTCCATCTTCGTCAAGGCGCAAGGAGCATTTCTGATTCCCCGTCGAGTGGCTCAATACTTAGGAGGAACTTATGAACATATCATTCGCTTTCAAGAACTTTGAAGCCTCCGAACATCTGAAGAAGTATGCCCGTCGCCGCATGGAAAAGCTGGGACGGTTTTTTGGCAAGGCCTCTGGCCTTGAAGTTGCCGTTGTGCTGACAGTCGACAAGTTCCGTCATCGCTGCGAAGTGACCGTTACGGGCGAAGGCCTGCACATCAACGCCACGGAACAGACCTCGGACATGTACGCAGCCATTGACCTTGTGACAGACAAGGTCGAATCGCAGATCAAGCGTCAGGTGGCTCGCGTAAAGGCCCAGCGGCGGCACGCCCGCAATACGGATGTGGACGTGTTTACCTACAACCTCGATGCCGAAGCCGACGTGCAGCAGCCCGTTGACGGCACCGACCGCCTTGCCACCAAGCCCCTGCATCTGGATGAAGCGCTCATGCAGCTTGATTCCATCGGCAGCGAGTTTCTGGTGTTCTTTAATGCAGAAAACAACCGCATCAACGTGGTATACCGCACCAAGGTGAGCGGCTATGCCCTCATTGACCCCGTGTTGTAATCGTTCATAATGAGGGGGCGGGCTGGCAACGGCTCGCCCCCGTTCAGGCGCACCCCCTGCCGGTTGCCGCGCAATGGCCCTCACACGGGCTTGAGCGCGGCGCGGATTTGGCAACGTCCGTCAGAAGCCTGTGGCGCACAACCCCGGCTGCAAACGGCGATCTGACCCCGAAGAGGCGAATGTCATGAAGGATTCCGCGCAGATATCCCCCACAGATTCCACCCTTGCCGCACAGCCTGATGCG
Source organism: Pseudomonadota bacterium (assembly GCA_023419375.1). Taxonomy (GTDB): domain Bacteria; phylum Desulfobacterota; class Desulfovibrionia; order Desulfovibrionales; family Desulfovibrionaceae; genus Desulfovibrio. Next base: position 137,051 of record JAEZYD010000056.1, on the reverse strand, counting down.
GACGCGCCCGTTCCCGGCGTGGATGTGCAGGTGTGCATTGTCACGGGCCTTTCCGGCGCGGGCAAAAGCACGGCGCTCAAGGTTTTTGAAGACATGGGCCACTTTGTGGTCGATGGGCTGCCCGTGAGCCTTGTCATGGAAATGGTGGACATGATGTCCCGCCCCTCCATGAGCCACTTCAAGGGCATTGCCCTGGGCATGGATCTGCGCCAGAGCAATTTTGTGGAAGACATCAACGACTGCCTGAGCATGCTCGCGGGCAAAAATATCCGCCCCATGCTGCTTTTTCTTGAGGCCAACAATCAGGAACTCATTCGCCGCTATGCCTCGACCCGCCGCCCGCATCCGCTGGAGCGCGAAGGTATGGGCCTTGAGGCGGCGCTGCTGGCAGAGCGCAGCAGCCTGCGCCCTCTGCGCGAAATGGCTGATCTGGTCATCGACACCTCGCGTTTTTCCATCCACGACCTGCGGCGCGCCATCCAGAAGCGCTGGAGCGGCAACAAGGGCAGGCTGCGGGCCATCAGGGTCAACGTGATTTCTTTCGGTTTCAAATACGGTGTGCCACGCGAGGCTGATCTGGTTTTTGACCTGCGCTTTCTGGCAAACCCCTATTTTGTGGAAGAGCTGCGGCCCATGAGCGGCAAGGACAAACCCGTGGCCGACTATGTGTTCAATTCGCCCCATGCCCGCGAATACCGCGACAAGCTGGTTGATCTGCTGTTTTTTATGCTGCCGCTCATGGAGGCCGAAGGCCGCTACCGCATAACCGTGGCCGTGGGCTGTACCGGCGGCCGCCACCGCTCGGTGGCAATGGCCGAAGAAATTTTACAGGCGCTGCGGCAGGCTGATTATCCGGCTTTTCTGGAGCATCGGCATCTTGAACTTGGCTAAAAAAGCTGGCACGTTCTGTTGCGTGAGGTTGTCATGACGGACGAAAACAAGAAGACTCAGGTTGGAATCATTCTGGTTTCGCATGCCGACTATGGTTCGGCCATGCTGCGCACCGCCGAATTCATACTCGGGCAGCAGAGCGATTGCAGCTCCATCAGTGTTGACGTGGCGCACGAGGTTTCCGAAACCGTTCGCCGTCTTACGGACGCAACCCAGCGGCTCGACAAGGGCGCGGGCGTCATTATTCTTACGGATATGTTTGGCGGTACGCCCACCAACCTTGCGCTTTCGCTGCTGGCAACCCACAAGGTCGAGGTGGTTACCGGCGTGAACCTGCCCATGCTGCTCAAGGTGTTTACCTCGCGCGACAAGGAGCTTGAAGAAGTGGCCCGCATCGCTGGCGAGGCAGGCGCAAAAGGTATTGTGGTTGCGGGCAGCATGCTGCGCAACAAAGCCCGTGACAAAGCCGATAGCTAGTATGTGGTTTCGCGTGGACAATCGCCTGGTTCACGGCCAGGTCATCGAAGCCTGGTTACCCTACACAGGGGCGCGACATCTGGTGGTAGCCAACGACGAACTTGCGGACGACATAATGCGGCAGCAGATAATTGAACTGGCAGTGCCGCAGCGCGTGATGACACACTTCATCAACGTGAAGGAACTGGCGGCCACGCTCAATTCCTGCGGCGATGACTGTTTTGTGCTGTTTGCCAACTGTCAGGATGCACGGCGCGCCTGTGACGCGGGCATCCTCATGCAGGTGCTGAACATGGGCAACCTGCACTATGCGCCGGACAAGCTACAGGTGCTGCCCCATGTGGCCCTTTCCGCACAGGACAGGGAAGACCTGCACGTTATACAGGATCACCTTGTGCAGCTTGATTTTCGCTGCGTTCCCACAGAGACAGTTCGAGGCCCCAATGATCAACTTTTCTGATGTATTCGTTGCCGGGGCTCCCTACGCTTTTTTTTTGCCCTGGCTGGCGCTGCGCGTTCAACCTGCATCGTTGGCCTTGTAGACCGCCCCATCTGTCTGGCCCTCTTCGCGGGCTTTTTTACCGGCGACTGGTCGCTGGCACTCCCCCTTGGCATAATCATCGAACTGCTCTGGCTTGACGCGCTGGAACTTGGCAGCGTGGTGCCGCCGTATGGCAGCCTGAGCTTTCTGCTGGTGTTTCCCCTGTGCAGACTGTTTGGGTTGGATCAGCCCGGTATGGCGCTGTTGCCGCTCATACTTGCAATGATGGCGGCCTACACGGCGAGCTGGTGTGAACAGCGCCAGCGCATCAGCCTCAACCCGATGGTGGATGCCGTGGTGGCGTGGGGGAGCGGCAGCGGGGGAGTATCACCGGGCCGCGTTATTCTGCGGGCCGGGCTGTGCCGTGCCTTGTGGCAGGCAGCACTGTATATTGCGTGCTTTGCGTTGATTTATCTGCTGCTGGCGGTGCTTTCTGCGCACCATGCCATACCGGCCCTGCGGGCGGTGACGTGGTCGGCCCTGTATGTGGCGGCCCTGCTTGGGGCAGTGCTGTCGTTGCGCACACGGCAGGCCTATGCCGTGCTTGTGGGCACGCTGGGCGCGCTGGCCCTGCTCATTTGGGGCGGCAACTAGCGGGGGAGTGGGCAGTAAGAGCAGCTGCGCCATGCTCAGCTTGACATGAGCCTAAAGAATTACTACAAAATCCGGATTGCGCTCGTAGCTCAGTTGGATAGAGCGACAACCTCCTAAGTTGTAGGCCACAGGTTCGATTCCTGTCGGGCGCACCAGTGAAATCAAGGGCTTACGGAAATACACCGTAAGCCCTTTTTCTTTTGCCCCACACCTGCCCCGCACACAAGGTTTTAGGTTGCTGGATGTGGTAGCTATCGGTTATGGCAGGAGGTGTAGAGAGGCTTGTCCGCAGAGGAATTTTCGATTATTTAAAAAAAGAATCCTTTTCTGTTGTAGCAAGTTTGAAGGTTAAAACTTTGGTTTAAAGATACTTCTTGGAGAACGTTTGTCATGGAAATCAAATTGAGTCTTAAAGAATATCAGCAGGGCGCATATCGCACAGAGAAGGCGGAACTAGAAGAGGTTTTTTGTCTAATAAAAAGAGTTCTCCCTTTATATAGACATGCATTTATAAAAGAATATTGGCCGTATGTTGCAAGTCATTTGACCCCATTAAAGCCATGTGCTCCTGAAAATTATTCGGCTAGCACAAATGCAATGATTATGGTTATGCTCTCAAGCATAAAAGAAAAAATTGGGTTTGCTTGTGAAGAAAATGAAATTGAAGAAAATATTAAGTCGGCGAAAAAAAAGTATTTTGACTATGTCTTTGGTAAAATTGAATTTAAAAATAAATCTAACAGCTATGGTTCAAATGATCCTCTAAATTTATATTGGGCATATAAACTTTGTAAGGAAGATGAAAAAAAACTATTGTTAGCTAGCGTATCAAATGCGATTGAAGGTAGACTTTATAAAGAAAAATATCCTTGTGAATTGAACTCACTGTTAAATTTTGAGGATAAAACAGTTGATCAGCAGGAACACTCTTTTATTGCGTTGTATGCGTATCGGTGTGCGATATATGCAAATGTATATGAAGGCATAACGGAGAAGTATTATAATTTTTTTGAGCTTCGCTTGCATCAACACCTTTCATTTAATTCAATTCCAGATAGTCGTTTTGATCCTGCTGAACTAGTTTTTTGTTTAGAAGGCATGTTATTAAGTAAGCCTAGTAGTGTTAGTGAAGAGATATTGCACCGAGTCTTTAGTGTATTAGGGGAAGCTCAGAACACAACGCCGTGCTGGCGCCCTGTTAATCCTGTTTATGCAACGCCCCAAGGGCAGATATTCTTGCCATTAAGTATTGAAGTTGGGATGTCTCTGCTGAATATCTTTTATGAAATTGATAGGGAGAGTAAGCCGCAAAGCTATTTTGCAAAATATTTGCCTATGCTTCAGCGCTATTTTAAATGGCTCAAAGCACAAGAAAAAACGATCAATTTCGTTAAAGGGGCTGAAAAAATAGAAGTTTCAGGTTGGGAGTCTGAGCATGTTGGTAATGAAGGAGTAATCCACATTTGGCAAACTGCGCTAATTCTTGATTATTTGGCTTCATATGGTGGGTTGCTTAAAAAGCACATTGCAAGACAGTATTTAATGTCTTCTGGTCTTTCTGTTATCCATAATGAGACTTACACAAAAGGCGATGGTTGTGTGTTTTCTGATTCTAATCCATTTCCAAAACAGATAAAAAATTCTAAATTTATATACAATGTCCCGAAATTTGTTTTTGAAAAATTTATTCTTGGTAGAAAAAGTAAAGTATGTAATTTTAATTGCATCAATGATATTGAATGTTGTTCTAAAGATATTTGTTCGCCGAAGTCGACTCGTGTTTGTTTGAAAAAGACTGATGTCAGAGAAAAGGAAGTATTTTCACTACTTCTTTATGGCCCCCCTGGAACAGGTAAGTCTTTCTTTTCAAAAGAAGTTGCAAGGTGTCTTGGGTGGAAGCACATAACGGTTACGCCCAGTGACTTTTTGGCTGATGGTTCTGCTGAAATAGAAGTTAGGGCAAAAGGAATTTTTTCCTGTTTAATGGAGCAGGAAAATGCTGTTATTTTGTTTGATGAAATAGATCAATTTGTTTTGGACAGAGATTCAGAGCGCTATAATTCGCAGTCCGATGTCTTTAAGCTTTTAACCCCTGGTATGTTGCCTAAGTTCCAAGACCTTCGTGATAATAAAAAATGTATTTTTATTGTTGCAACAAATTATGCCGAACGTATTGACCCTGCGATCACACGGTTAGGGCGGATTGACATTAAAGTCCCTCTCATGCCCCCTAATTGGGAGAAACGTAGAGAAATGATACTTGAGGGGCTCTCAGAATTTGGTTTTAATGATGACCTATGTGTTCAAATCGCGAATAAGACCCCACTATACACGTGGAATGAGTTAAAAAAACTTATTGGTCAATTGGCAGATCAGTCTGCAGAAATTCTATCAAAAGGTGACAATGATCTGTCTCTTAAAAATGCTATGGATAATTGCATTGTTGCCAATCTAACTTTTAAGAAGGCACTACAGCGTTTAGGTTGTGATGGGCAAAATCTAGAGTCTATAGATTTCGATCATCATAGAACTCAGACAGTCATTGAAGAGTTAGCTCTTATGTGTCTTATATCCGCTGGTGATTCCAAATATATGGAATATGTTTTCGATAATAACTTTAGCAACTGTGTGAAGCTGCGCGATGCTGTTCGTACTAAAGCTCATGACATAATAAAAAAGTATAATTATTATGAACAATGCCCTCAACGTCTCTCGTGTTGCAGAAATGTGCTTAAACGTTTTCGACTGCGTTTTTAGCCCCTCTAGTGCGGTCTACTTAAGCACACCTGTCACAACAGGAGATAGGTTTTACCGTTGGGTTAAGGATGGGGGGGATCCCTGTGCTCCTTCTCGACCGGTGATCAATGAAAATACCGATTTTGCTTATTCAACGGCGTTGCATATTCGGGAGACTACACATAAAAACGTAATCAATCCTGCTGCTTTTTATCAAGAAAGCTGGACGCAAGAGATGTATCTAAGCTTTTGGGTTGATGTAATAAAGCGCTTTGCCGCTGAAGTCTGGCTGAACGAAGGTTGGGAATTCAGCAACGGTTGTACATATGAGTATTATGCTGCTGTTGAGGCTGGCATTCCTTGTTTTACAATTGACGGTCAAAAAATTGATGTACCGAGTGCCATTGAATTAATTTCTGTGGCAATTGAGAAAATGTCGTTAGTCAATATGGACACGGCAAGTATTGAATCAACGCTAGAAAAACTTCGCAAAATGTGAAGTGAGGGCTATGAACACCCCCCTTTTTAAAGACGATGTGCTTGATGCATTGGCAAAGAATGTCAATGTTGCTCAATTTGTCAGCTTTGCGCCAGGAGTTAATCCTACGCAGCGACATTCAAGAGTTTTTGGATATTCGGAGAATCATCAGTTTCCATCCGCTAGGGATGCTTTACAAGCTTTGATGGATTCATCTCCAGAACGTTCAATTAATGTCCGTAGTTTTCTGCCGGGGCAGCCGCAAGGGCATGAGTTTATTTACGGCATCAAAAACGTTGACGTTGCGGTAGAGCATGTAAAGCGCCTTGCCGCAAACTCGTTTTATACAATTGTGAACGAAACAATTGACGTGAACGATGGTGGCGTGTCTGGCGTATTTCAGGGGGGAGTTGTTGAATTTGCACCCGGTGTAGTACCCCGTTTTATAGAAAAAAATTCGCAAACCCCCGTGCCTGCACTGCCGTTTGATTTTGCAATAAACCTGTTAACTACGGTTTATAACTTTATTCCTAATCTTGACGGTGATCGTCATAAGAGAGTTGAGTTTAGCATTCATCCGGAAAAACGCGGCTGGCACAATACCAATACAATTATTTGGGAAGAAGAAACCGTCTCTCCGGAATCGTTCCCACCGTTCTTTGTTTGGCCGAATGCTTTTAGCAAGCTGCTTGGTGATAAAGCGTATGGGCTGCTAGTTGGGCATCTTCTAGGCGCACCGGTACCGAAAACAACCGTTTACCTACGTAACAAGCTTATTGCACCTTTTTCTTTTGGTTCAGACACTGGGGGGGAAACGGTGTGGACGCGTACTTGTCCTTCTGTTCCCGTCCCTGGGAGGTATCTTACCGAGCATGCCAAGCTTGATCCTTTTGGCGTGATGGATGCAGAAGACCCTGAAGGACAGATTTTGGCATCTTGTCTGTCGCAACAAAATGTGCCTGCAAAGTTTTCTGGAACAGTCCTAACAACTGTAGATGGGAATCTTGTTATGGAAGGAGTTGCGGGTTCAGGGGATGATTATATGCTTGGTAATACATCCCCCGTGGTTTTGCCAGAAACTGTGCAGAATGACTTGAGAAAGCTCCGTGCTTCCCTTGATGCACTGAGACAACCTGTGTCATTTGAATGGGCGCATGATGGATTGAAAGCTTGGTTGTTGCAGCTACACCTTGGTTCCGTCAATAGCTCGAATCGGACGATTGTCCCCGGAGAGGCCTCTGAATTTGTGAAATTTGAAGTCTCTCAGGGGTTAGAAGTGCTTCGCCAATTGGTGAATGACTTTCCCCAAGATGGACGTGGTATCGTTGTTGTTGGAAATATTGGTTTGGGTAGCCACATCGCAGATGTATTGCGAAAGGCCAACATTCCATCATACATTGAACCACCAACTATAAACTAGTTTTTTTTAATGTTTGAGGCGGGTTAATCCCGCCTTTGTTTTTTGTCATTTCGTGTTGGAATAGCATGCGTGTACGGCTTGCACGATACTTACGTATACCCCCCTCACCCCTTCTGCAACCACGCGCAGAGCTTCTGGTAGAGCAACGACACTGAAACGGGCTTGGCGATAAAGTCGTTCATGCCAGCCTCGATGCACAGTTCGCGGTCTTCGGCAAAGGCGTTGGCAGTCATTGCGATAATGGGGATGGTCGCCCCTTCGGGGAGCAGCCGTATCTGCCGGGTGGCCTCCAGGCCGTTGATGTGCGGCATCTGCATATCCATAAGAATCAGGTCATACGTTGCGGCCTGCACCCGCTCAATGGCCTTGCCGCCGTCCTCCGCCAGATCAACAATAAAGCCCACGTCTTCCAGCAGAGCCTGCGCAATCTCGCGGTTGATAGGCTCATCTTCCACCAGCAGAATGCGCTTGCTGCCAAGCTTTTGCCGGATTGTGCGTTCCGCTTCCTCAGCGCTGACTCTGGTCGGTTCGTTGATCGGGGGCGCGTCCTTGCGCAGCACGGCAGTGAACCAGAACGTGCTGCCCTTGCCCTCCACGCTGGTCATTCCCGCCTTGCCGCCCATGAGTTCCGCAAGCTTTTTGGTGATGGCAAGGCCAAGGCCTGTGCCGCCGTATTTGCGGCTCATGGAATTATCCGCCTGTTCAAAGGCGCTGAAAAGGCGCGGCTGCATCTCCGGGCTGATGCCGATGCCTGTGTCTTCCACCTCAAAGCGGTATGTTACTGTGCTGTCAGTCTGTGATTCCGGGCGCACTGCTACCTTAACATAGCCGTGATCCGTAAACTTGAGCGCATTGGTGGCGAGGTTGAGCAGGGCCTGCTGCAACCGGCTGTCGTCGCCATAGACGGGGCAGGTCTCTGGCGCGGCATCCATAAGCAACTCAAGGCCTTTTTCCTGCGCTTTCTGGCCCAGAATGGAAGTGATGTTCTCAAGCAGGGTAGGAATATGCACCGGCACGTGTTGCAGCATGAATTTTCCGGCTTCTATTTTTGATAATTCAAGAACATTGTTGATGATTTCCAGCAAGTGACTACTGGCGATCTCGATCTTGGTGAGTTTTTCCACCTGATTGGGAGTAAGGCCCGATTTGCGCAAAATATGGATCATGCCCGTGATGGCGTTCAGGGGGGTACGGATCTCGTGGCTCATGTTGGCGAGGAAGGCGCTTTTGGCAACACTGCCCGCTTCTGCGGCGTTTTTGGCAATAATCAGATCCTGGGTGCGCGATTCCACCAGCGCCTCCAGCCGTTCACGGTGGGCCGCAAGCTCGGCCTCAACCTGCTTGCGCTCCGTAATGTCCTTAACCAGCCCGATGGCCACCCACTTGCCCTGCATGTTCATGGTAGACAGCGCAAGCTCAATGGCAAATTCCTGCCCATCCTTTCGCAGGGCGGTCAGCTCCACGCCGGAACCGAGAAAAACTCCCTGACCGCTGGAGCAAAAGTTTTTCAGGCCATCTGCCATTTTATCGCGGTAGCGGGGCGGAACCAGAAATTCGTGTAAAATCCGTCCCATAACCTCGTCTGCCGTATAGCCAAAAATAGTCTCTGCCGCCTTGTTCCAAAAGATGATGCGCCCGGAGCAACCCAGCAGAATCAGCGCGTCCTTGATGCTGTTTGTGGTCAGGCGGAAGCGCTCCTCACTTTCGCGCAGGGTTTGCTCGCGCTTCTGGATTTCTTTGCTCATCTTGTTGATGGAGTCGGCCAGATCGCCAATTTCATCCTTGCCCATTGATTCTGTCCGCGCGCTGTAATCGCCTGCGGCGAGCTTTTTGGTGCTTTCTTCCAGCCGCGCCAGACGGGCGATGACGTACTTGTTGAGCAGGCAGCCAAGTGCAAGCAAAAGTACAAGATATCCCAGAATGTGCATCACAATCTGGAATATCCATTCAGAATAATACTGCTGGCGCAGTTCTTCCGACGGCATGAAAATACTCAAAATCCCACGGAGGTCGCCAACATTGTAGTCGTATGAGTCAGCATAGGCCGCAGCAATGGACTGCGGCGCGTCTTCCCGTTTGCCATGACATCGCAGGCAGTATTCTTCCACCCAGATGGGGCTGGTGTAGTGATAGTAGGCAAGGCCGTTTTCTGTTACTTCAACCATCCGGCTTTTGAAGGCAGGGTTGGCTTTGAACCACGCCAGGGCGTCAAGCTCAAACGAGTTTGCCATGTTGGCGGGGTTGCGCGGCCTTTCAGACACATTGCTGAACCTGAGCCCGCTGTTGTTCCAGTTATGGAATTCTGTCGAGATCCGTGCGAGCGCATGCGCAGGCAAAAAGCCGATGGTGGCATCGGTTACGGGCAGGCCGCTATCAATGAACTGTTTTTGATAAACACGGCGGGTGGCCATGATGATGGCGCGGAAGTCCTCTGCATCACGCCCCAGTTCTGTGCGGATGGAAGACTCAATTTCGTGGTAGCCAAAATAGATATCTGCACAGACGATTATGCCGATAATTGCAGTGGTAAGGCACCAAACCTTGTACTTGATGCGCATAGCAGCCTCTCAGTAAGCCTTTGGCGCGTTATCAGTCTCAGGCCAGTGGTCTTGCAATGTGCGTTGTATCTAATGATGCAGGAATATGAGGCAGGAAAACAGACTAACAATAAGTTATGGCTTTGAAGATAACTTTTATTGTCTGTATGAATCAAATTTTTTATAAATATATAGGTGTACAATGGTTATGTCAAAATAATACTCATATGTTATGAATTTAGTTTAGTATTTAAAAAATAATACATATTATGCTGATAGATGCATGTTTGTTTTTTTGTGTTAAAGTCATCATTATTTTTTTATTGTTAGGTTGCTAATTAAAAGCATGTTCAGCTTCTTACATGCGCTGTTACGCATCATTATATTTATTGTCCTGCGCCCTGTGCCCCTGCGGCAAGGCGCAAAAAGCGTTCTGCCAGCAGGTTGGGGGCAAGCATTACCTTGGCGGCGGCAGAAGTTTGCACGCTGCCGCCCACGTTCATGGGCTGGCTGTTGTCTGCCCTTTCAATTTCTGCCTCCAGCGCGGCGCGCAGGCGCTGAAAGGATTCTTCCACTTCCGGATATTCGTTGTTCTCGCGCCAGGGCAGGGTGAGGCTGCGCGTCCATGAATGCCCCTTGTGCGATGGTGCTTCAAGTGTGTGAAAGCTGGTGGGGGTGTAGCCCTGCGCCCGCTCGAACAGGCCGGGATAGCAGTAATCCTGCCGTTCTTCTTCCGGCTGCGGAATGGTTGAAACTATGCTTACTATGGGTAGGGCTAGGGCTTTTTCGTGTTCTTCAAGCCGCACGGAATATTGCAGGGTGGGCCGCATATAGCCGCGTTTTTTGGTGATTTTCCATTCAATCTGCATGGCGACCTCGTGTGGGGCTGGGGTGTTGGCTGGGGGCTGGCATCATCTGACCGGCTGACTCATGCAGCAAGCCGCAGGCTGGTCTGGTGGTTTGCTGGGGCGGTTAGAAAATCGGTTACTGTGCCTGATCGTTGCGGTTGGGTCAGACCGTGCCCAGTGCGGCTGCGGGTTCCGTCAGGCATATCACCTGCCCGAATGGCGGTTGCTGCTCGTGTGGGGCGCTGCAAATCCACAGCACAGGATATTCCGGCTCGGCGGGGTAGCGGTCGCACTCCAGATCGGTAAACCAGATCAAGCAGGTGGGGGCAAGGCGTTCGTCTTCAATATGGGCGCACACAGGGCGGTAATCCGTACCGCCGCCGCCCACGGGCGCAAGACTGGCGGGCATGTCCATGCGCGTAAGCGTGAGGGTTTTCTGTACCTTGGTATCGTGAAACAGTACTGTGAGCGTGGTGTCGTAGGCCTCAAGCACGGTTGCAAGCTCCGCGCAAAACATGGCCAGCGCCTGCTCGTCCACCGAGCCGGAGCAGTCCACAGCCAGCGCCACGTGGGGCAGGCGGGCCTCCCGCCGGGCTGGCAGGTAGATGTTCTGGTACAGATAGCGGCGGTTGGGCGTTGTCCACGAATAGTCGTTTTGCGCGCACTGCTCCAAAAACCGCTGCAAAAGCGTGCGCCAGTCCAGCTTGGGCCGCCACGCCCGGTCAAGCTGCCGGGCCAGACCTGCGGGCATGCTGCCCATGTTGCGGGCGCGCTGCATGGCCTGCATCATGGCGATATCCGCCTCCTGCTCGGCGGCCTTGAGGGCCTGATCGTTCTGCATGCCCTGCGCATCGGGGTGATCCTGCACCTCACCTGTGAAGCTGGTTGTGCCCTCTGATTGCTCCGGGCGGCCTTTTTCGCGTTTAGCCGCGGCCTTGTTGCCAGCGGCGGATTGCAGGTCGGCGTCTTCATCCTTTTGCTGCTTGCTGTTTTGCGCGCCTTGCGGGGTGGGCTGCTCCGGTTGCCCGGTCTGCTTGCCTCCATCAAAGGCCGCTGCGCCAGCACCTTCAGTCTGTTCCGCGCCCTGCGCAACCTGCGCGTTCTGCGCGCCCTTGTTGGTGGGGGCGTCTTGCAGGCTTGCCAATGCGTCAAAAATTTCATCCGCATTCATGCCCGCATAGGCCGGATTGTGCGCAAAGCCCTGAGGCAGTGTAAAGCCAGACTCCACCAGAATGTGATTGATCGCCAGATCGCAGGCGCGGTTCCACAGTTTTGCATCGCGCCCCTTGCGGCGCAGATGATGCCCGAAAGCCAGATGCAGAACCTCGTGCGCCATTGCCCCCACCAGCGATTTTTGCGTAAGGGCGGTGGAGAATGCCGGGTTGTAGCCAAGGGTTTTGCCGTCTGTCCACATATCCGCGCAGGTCGGGTCCGTTTTTAAGCGCAGGCGCAGGGCCAGAGAGCCGAAAAAGGGATGCTCCATGACCAGAGCTGCGCGGGCGCGCGTGATGCAGTGCCGGGCCGCCTGGGTTGCATCACTGGCATCCGTTGCGGTTGCGGCAGGCTTTTGCGGGGCTTGCGGCTGTGGCGGCTGTTGCAACTGAGGTAAAGCGCAAGCCGCGTTGTCTGCGCAGGGCTGCTGCTGGTTATCGAAAGTGTGCATGGCTTAGAGCAGAACTTCCGCGTTTTTTTCCGCCCAGCGGTTGAAGGCCGGGGTGTTCACAACATCTGTATTCTGGCAGACAGCGTCGCGCATCAGCAGCACGCTGAATTCTGCGGGCAGGCGCTCGGCATAGGCTGTGAGGGCATCCATGGTGTCTTCTGCCGCGCGCAGGCTCAGCGCTTCGCAGGTGGCGTACAGGGCGGCTGGCTCCTGCGGCACTGTTGCGGCTTCGGGCTGCGCCAGGATGGAATCCACCGTGGGCAGCTCGCGCCATACAGAGAGAAAACCCATGAACTCCGCTGCGGCTGCGGGGCCGACAGTGCCCTGAAACAGCTCGTATTCCACCTCGCGGGCGGGTGCGGCCTCCAGCATGCGCGAAACAAATTCCCACGAGCGGGGCGAAGCAAAGGCTTTTTCCATGCGTTGCGGGTCAAAATCATGCAATAAACGTGGACGAAAGCGCAAAAACGCGCAGACCTCGCGGCGAATGCCCGCTCCCTGCGCCCAGGCGAGCCAGTCCTCAAGGCTGGCGTCAAATTCCAGATGCACCATGCGGTTAGCCAGGGCAGAAGGCATGCGGTACGAGACGGCCTTGTCCTTTTCCCGGTTGCCAGCGGCTATGATGGACCAGCCATCCGGCAGGCGGTATTCGCCAATGGCTCTGTCGAGTATGAGCTGATAGCAGGCCGCCTGCACCAGCGGCGGGGCGGCGTTGAGTTCGTCAAGAAACAGGATGCCAGTGGGCGGATCGCCCGGCCCCGGCAGAAAGGCTGGCGGGCACCAGACGGCGGTTCCCGCATCAGTAAGGCGCGGCAAGCCGCGCAGGTCGACAGGGTCAAGCAGCACGGCCCGGATATCGCGCAGGGCCATGCCCCGCATGGCGGCCACCTGGGACACTATCTGGCTTTTGCCTACGCCCGGCGCGCCCCACAGAAATACGGGCTGATGAATGCTGGTGAGGGTCTGCAAAGCGGAAATAACCTGTGAAGGCGTCATGTTTCTTCCTGGAATAGCTGTGATTGGAGGAGGGCAGCGTGCATTTGTTTGCGGTTGAGGCACACGATGAACCAGGAAGATGTAGGAAAAGAAATTGAAAGTCAATATCAATCAAAAATGCTGGAGAGTAACACGAAGAAAAAGAGGTAAGAGCAGGGAATGCCCGCAACAGCGCGAGCCTTGCCAGCGCACAGCATTGCAAACTCAACGTGCCCTTAGTGTGCAGGGTGTTTCACATTGTCTTGTGGCTGGCGGAAGCGCAGTCGCTTTGGGTGCTGATCAGCCCCTTGATGTCGCGCAGGGGCGGCGTACCGAACTGGCGGCGGTATTCGCGGCTGAATTGCGAGGGGCTTTCGTACCCCACCTGAAAGGCCGCGCTGGTGGCGTCCAGATGCTCCATGAACATGAGGCGTCTTGCCTCGTGCAGGCGCATCCACTTTTGGTATTGCAGCGGGCTCATGCTGGTCATGGCGCGAAAATGGAGATGGAAGGTCGAGGTGCTCATGCCGATCTGCCGGGCGAGGTTGTCGATCTTCAAGGGCTGGACGTAGTTTTTCTTGAGCCAGTCAATGGCCTGCGCAATCTGGAAGCCATGGCTGCCGGCGGCCACAATCTGGCGTAAATAATGCCCCTGTTCGCCCAGCAGCAGGCGGTAGAGTATCTCTTTGTGGATCAGGGGGGAGAGCACGGCGATGTCCTGCGGGTTGTCGTGCAGATCAAGCAGCCGCTGAAAGGCGTTGAGCAAGGGCATGCATACTTCGCTGACGCGCATGCCGCGCCCGGATTTTGCCGCGCGCGAGACCGGCAGATTGCTGTCCACCATCATCTGAGCCAGCATGCGCATATCAAGCTTGAGCACCATGCCCAGCAGCGGCACTTCCGGGCTGGCCTCCACCACATTTGCCACCACCGGCAGGCCAACAGACGAAATCAGGTAGTGGTTGGCATCGTACAGATATTCTTCATCCCCCAGCATAACGCGCTTGGCGCCTTGAGCAACAAGGCAGATAGTTGGCTCGTACATGCAGCTTGCGGGCTGTGTCGGCGCTTCATACCGCACCAGTACAAGCCCTGGCACTGCCGTTTCCAGGCGGTGGTTTTGCTCGGTCTGGCGGGCAATGTTGCGGGCCAGAGCCTGCCGCTGAATATTCAGCATGTCGCATTTATCTTTGTCTTGCTGAGGCATGGTCGTTCTCCCTTCCTCGCTTTTACCAGAAGAGGACGGACAAAAACAACACAATTGTTTGAATCATCGGACAATCGGGCAATAATTTAAGAGAATCGGACTATGCGCTTTTAGCTAGGGCTCTTAAAAGAATAAGGCGGCGGTTAGAGCAATATGAGCAAGTTTGCACGCATGACGCAAAGGCGTTTTGCCCTGTAAAATCCCTGCCATAAAAGTTAAAGTGATAGTTTAAATATTCAGGTTGAAGTTTGCCAAAATGCGCTTGAATGGCTGAAAATCAGCGTCTTGTCTGCAATTGGCAAGGGATGAAATGCACACACATCAGCATATGGAGCGAGTGATGAAAAACATCCTGATTTTTTGCGGCAGCCCGCGCAAGGGCGGCAATTCTGATCTGCTTTGCGAGCAGTTCATGGATGGAGCACAGGAGGCAGGTCATAAGGTGGAAAAGATTTTTGTGCAGGAACATAAAATTGCTCCGTGTCTTGGCTGTGGGTACTGCCAGAGCCATGAGGGAGCCTGCGTGCAAAAGGACGGCATGGAAACCATGCTGGAAAAAATGATCAAGGCTGATGTTCTTGTGCTGGCCTCGCCCGTGTATTTCTATTCTGTGAGCGCGCAAATAAAAGCCCTCATGGACAGAACCGTTGCTCGCTACACTGAAATCAAGAACAAAAGTATGTATTACATAATCGCCGCTGCGGATACTGATTTGTCCCACATGGAGCGAACCATCGAGTGCTTCAGAGGCTTTGCCTATTGCCTTGAAGGATCAGTCGAAAAGGGCGTTGTATACGGCGTTGGCGCGTGGAATAGGGGCGATATAAAAGGCTCTCCCAGCATGGCGCAGGCCTTTGAGCTGGGCAAGAACGTGTAGAGGCGGCCCCCGCGGTGTGCCACAACACCGCTTTCATGCAGAAATAGGCAAGAATCAAGCTGTATTGTCTATTCCCAGTTGCGGGCAAAATACCTATATTGCGCACGGGCGGCGGCAGCCTGCCCCTGTTTTTTTCAGATGCACACCTCTTGCCGGGGCTTTATGAAGATACTGTATTACGATTGTTTTGCCGGAATCAGCGGCGATATGAATCTGGCCGCCCTGATTGATCTTGGGGTCAGCCCCGATTACCTGAAGGCCGAACTGGCCAAGCTCGCCATTGATGATGAGTTTGCGCTCCAGTGTCAGCCAGAAAAATGTAACGGCATTCAGGGGATGCAGGTTCATGTGTACTTGAACGGTCAACAGCAGGGGCATGAACACACCCACGGGCACGGTCATGAGCACGGGCACATGCATGCCGGTGCGCCTGCCCACATGCATGACCACAGCGCCGCGCAGGGCAGTCACCTGCCGCACAGAAATCTGGCCGACATCGCGGCAATCATCATGCAGAGCGCGCTGGCAGACCCGGTCAAGCAGACGAGCCTGAACATATTCCGCCGCATTGCCGAGGCAGAAGCCAAGGTGCATGGCAAGGCTCTGGAAGACGTGCATTTTCACGAAGTTGGCGCAACGGATTCCATTGTAGATATCGTGGGCGCGGCCATCTGTTTTCATGCTCTTGATGTTGATGCCGTGTGGTCTTCGCCCCTGGAGCTTGGCGGCGGATTTGTGCGTTGCGCGCACGGCCTGATGCCTGTTCCTGCCCCGGCGACGGTCGAGATACTTCATGGCATCCCCACCACGCGCGGCGGGGTGGAGCATGAGGCCACAACTCCAACCGGGGCGGCCATCATTGCCGCTCTGGCCCATGCCTTCAAGGCAGCCCCGGCCATGACCACGCTGAGCACGGGATACGGTATTGGGCATCGCCAGACCGAGCGCCCCAATATGCTGCGGGTGCACCTGGCGGAAGTGGACGAAGCCGCGGGCGCTGGCGCAGCCAGATGATTCTGCCTGCTCTGGTGCAATCTTGACGCTATGGATTGTACGGGGCAAATAAAGATCGCGGGCAATGAAGCCCGACCATGTCGGAGTAGAAGTATGTCAGGTGGTTCGCTGGAAAAACTGCTCACTGAAATCAGGGACGGAAGCCTCTCTGTCGCCGATGGCATGAATCTGCTGCGCGAGAGTTCGGTGCTTGATCTTGGGCACACCAAATTTGATTTGCAGCGCCCGGCGCGCAATGGCTTTCCTGAGGTCATTTACGGCGAGGGCAAAACCCCCGAGCAGGTGGGCGAGATATTCCTGCGCGTGGGCGACCGCAGCAATGTGCTGGCCACAAGGGTTTCGGCAGAAATGGCGGCCCATGTGCAGTCCGTATGCCCCAATGCTGAATACAATCCCCTTGGGCGCACCCTTACGCTGGTCGTCAAACCCATTGCCTGGAAGCAGGGCGAAGTTGCCATTGTCACCGCGGGCACCTCTGACCTCCCCGTGGCGGAAGAAGCCCGGGAGACCTGCCGCATGCTTGGAGTGCGCGCAAAAATCCTTGCAGATGTGGGCGTGGCGGGCATCCATCGCCTGATCAACAATTTGCCGGAGGTGCTTGCCGCCCGCGCGGTCATTGTGATTGCGGGCATGGAGGGCGCACTGGCGAGCGTGGTCGGCGGTCTGGTGCCGCAGCCCGTGGTGGCGGTTCCCACCTCGGTAGGCTACGGAGCCTCGTTTGCCGGGCTATCCGCCTTGCTTGGCATGCTCACCTCCTGCGCCAGCGGCGTTACAGTGACCAATATCGACAACGGCTTCGGCGCCGCCTGCGCCGCCTGCCGCATTATCAATGCCTGCGAGGGCAACAGCAAAACCTAAAACCTGAACTGTCCGGCAACGGGCACTTGCCTTTATATTCCCCCCACAAAATCGGTCAGCGTGAGTGCGCTGCACTGTCAGGCCATGCGTCCTTGTTTCCGGCAATATGCCGCACAGGCGCAGGGCTTGGTGTGCATAATGCCGGGCCGTCTGCACGGTAGTCATGCGATTGCACAGAGCGGGCAGCCAGCCTGCTGATATCCTGAACACACTTCCACTGCGGAGCTGTTATGGACAAGAATGATACGTCTTCCGGGGTATCGCGCCGCCGTCTTTTGCAGGCGGCAGGGGCAGGCGTTGCAGGGGGAGCGGTGCTCTACGGGCTGGACAAGCTGCGCCTTTTGCCCAGCTTTGAGCAGCCAAAGCCTGTTCCGCCTGCGGAAAAGATGACCTGCCGCGTTAATCCCAAAAATGGCGACAAGGTATCACTGTTGGGTTTTGGCTGCATGCGTTTTCCCATGCTGCCGGGGGCAGATAGCCCCACCGGGCCGGATGTGAACGAGCAGGGGGCCTTTGCCCTGGTGGACTACGCCATTGCCCATGGGGTGAACTATTTTGATACCGCCTGGCCCTACCATCGCGGCGTTTCAGAAAGCGTCATCGGCAAGGCCTTGCAGCGTTACCCCCGCGAGAGCTTTTATCTGGCCGACAAAATGCCCACCTTCCTTATGCCCACAAGGGAACAGGCCAGGGAAATTTTTGAAAAGCAGCTTGAAAAATGCAAGGTAGAATACTTCGATTACTATCTGCTGCACGCAATACAGTCAGTTGAGGCGTATCAGACCGTTTACGAAAAGAACGGCGTGCTCGAATATCTGCTTGAAGAAAAAAAGAAGGGCCGCATCCGCAACCTTGGCTGGTCGTTCCACGGCAATGCGCCAACGCTCGAATATCTGCTCTCGCGCGATGTCACGTGGGATTTTGCCATGGTGCAGCTCAATTATCACGACATGCTGCACGAATACAAAATAGCGCCCAATCAGGCAAAATTCATTCCCAAAGACCCAGCGCCCACGCAGTGGATGTTTGAAAAAATGCAGCAAAGCGGCCTGCCGCTGATTGTCATGGAGCCGCTGCTGGGTGGTCGGCTTGCCCGGCTGAACAAAAAGGCGCTTGCCATCCTTCAGGCTGAAAGACCCGAGGCCTCGGGCGCATCGTGGGCCTTCAGGTATGTGGCGGGCTTGCCCAACGTGATCACCATGCTGAGCGGCATGACCTATATGGAGCACCTTCAGGACAACCTGCGGGCGCTGGCCCCTTACGAGCCGCTTTCCGGGCGCGAAATGGAAGTTCTCAAAGCGGCGCTGAATGTTTTTCTGACCCAGTCAAACATCCGTTGCACCACGTGCGGCTATTGCATGCCGTGCCCCTATGGCGTTGATATTCCGTCCGTATTTGCCCATTTCAACCGCTGCCTTGACGATGAACTGATCCCCAAGGGGACGCGCGATCCTGATTATGAAAAGGCCCGGCGCGCCTACCTTGTGGAGTATGAACGATCTGTTCCCGAATTGCGGCAGGCGGCACGCTGCACAGGCTGCGGCAAATGCCTCACGCATTGCCCCCAGATGATCGCCATCCCGGATGAAATGGCTCGCCTGGGCAAGTTTGTTGAAAATCTGAGAACAAGGCAGGGATAGCCCATGTTACGGATCGTTCGCATCGTGCTGGCCGCGCTCTGTTTTGCTGCAATCTGCCTGCTGTTTGTGGATGTGAGCGGGCTGTTTGCGCCATCGCTTGCCTTTATGGCAAAGGCGCAGCTTGTGCCTGCCGTACTGGCTGGCAGCCTTGGCGTTGTAGCGGGCATAGCCCTGCTGACGCTGGTTTTCGGCAGAGTCTATTGTTCCGCCTTGTGCCCGCTTGGCGTGGTGCAGGACATTATCGGCGCAAGGGCGGGCAAGTACCGCTTCCGCTATTCCTCCGCGCGTACCACGCTGCGGCTGGCGTTTCTTGCCATTTTTGTGTTTTCCCTGCTGGCGGGCGTGCCGCTGGTTTTTTCCCTGCTTGAACCTTACAGCGCCTTTGGTCGCATGGCGGCTGATCTGCTGGCCCCCTTGTGGGCAACGGGCAGCAACGCGCTTGCCTGGGCCTCGGAACGGGCAGGGAACTATGATGTGGCTCCCACGCTGGTGTGGCAAAAAGGTTTGGCAGCGCTGGCTGCCGCCGCTGCCACCCTTGCGGTGGTTGGGGTCTTGTCATGGCGCTCCGGACGGCTGTGGTGCAATGCGGTCTGCCCTGTGGGAACTGTTTTGGGATTTTTGAGCCGGTTTTCGCTGTTCCAGCCCCGCATAAACGAGGGCGCGTGTAAAAAATGCGGTCTGTGCGAAAAGGCCTGCAAGGCATCCTGTATTGATGCAGATGCCGGAAGCGTTGATGCAAGCCGTTGCGTGGCCTGTTTCAATTGCGTGGGAGTGTGCCGTCACGGGGCTGTCAGCTATGCGCCAAGGCTGTCGGCAGGGCATGCGGAAGGGCACACAAAAGTACAGGCTACCCCCGTCCCTGCGGAAACAGCGGCAAAGGGCAAGCATAATGGCGCACGGCGCAGCGTACTTGCGGCACTGATTGGCATTGCCGTACCAGGGCTTGCCTTTGGCCGGAGCGCTTCGGCCATTCCGGCGCTTACCCGCAGGCAAAGCCCTGAGCGTCAAACTGCCATTGTGCCGCCGGGCGCGCAGTCCGCGCAGGTGCTTGGCGCGCGCTGCACAGGGTGTCAGCTCTGCGTTTCTGCCTGTCCCAATCAGGTGTTGCGGGCATCGGATTTTGGCAGCGGCATGCTGCAACCCACGCTTTCTTTTGAGCGGGGCTACTGCCGCGTCAACTGCGTGACCTGCTCGGAAGTCTGCCCCGCAGGGGCCATACGTCCCATTACCCCGGCAGTAAAAAGCTCCATGCAGATCGGGCGGGCCGTTATTGCCCTTGAGAGCTGCATAACCGTGACGGACAAGGTCGCCTGCACTGCCTGCGCCAAGATATGCCCGCCGCGGGTCATCAATCTGGTGGGGCCGGATGATGCCCCCAAAAAGCCGGTTGTGGACGCGGAGCGCTGCACTGGCTGCGGCGCATGCGAATATGTTTGCCCGGCGCGGCCTTTTGCCGCCATCCATGTGGAGGGTGTTGCGGAGCAGAGACGCATCTGATCTGACTGAATTTTTGTATGCCTGCCACGGGCAGGCCATCAGGCTTTGTGAACAATAATGGCTGCTTGCGGTTTTGGCCCGGGCAGCCATTTGCAATTTTGCCTGATTTCACAGAAAAACAGTTCAGCTGCGGTCAAAGTGGCAGTCGGCAGGGCGACAGGTGCCAGACCAATGGCGTCAAACAGCGCGCCCTGGGGCAGTGCGATTGACTTGCCGCCCTTTGGGGATAACGATATTCAGTTCGGGCAGCAGCTGCCTTGTTTATAGCGACGTTGCACTGGATGGCGCTTGCGCCGCTCCTTTCAATGATTTCTGCATGCCTTGATACGCGTCTGGCCCCTTGCTGCCAGCCGGGATATGCCTAACGGACAGTAAATGATGCAATACACACAGTGGCTTGATGAAAAAAAGCAGAACGGCAGCCTGCGCGCCCTGCGCAATATTGATGCAGTGCAGCGCGAGAGGGAACAGGCCGGAGCGCCCTTTATCAACCTCAGCTCCAACGATTATCTTTCGCTTGGCGACGATGCCGCTCTGCGGCAGGAATTCTGGTCGCAGCAGGATGTTTCCGCCCTGCGCATGAGCGCGTGTTCCTCGCGCCTGCTCACGGGCACCTGCGACCAGCAGGAGGCCTTTGAGCGGGAACTGGCAGCAGCCTATGGCGCGGAGGCCGCACTTGTGTTCGGCAGCGGCTACCACGCCAATCAGGGCATTCTGCCAGCCGTATGCACGAGCCGCACGCTTATTCTGGCCGACAAGCTGGTGCATGCCAGCCTTATTGACGGCATCCGCATGAGCGAGGGCAAGTGTATTCGTTTCAGGCACAATGACTACGCCCAGCTCGAAATGCTGGTGCAAAAACACGTTGCGGACTACGAAAACATCATCATCGTCACCGAATCCATTTTCAGCATGGACGGCGACGCCTGCGATCTGTCCCGGCTGGTGGCGCTGAAAAAGGCCAATCCCACTGTGCAGCTCTATGTGGATGAGGCTCACGCCGTGGGGGTGCGCGGTGCAAAGGGGCTAGGCTGCTGCGAGGAGCAGGGCTGCGCGGCGGACATTGATTTTCTGGTGGGCACCATGGGCAAGGCCTGGGCCTCGCTGGGCGCGTACGTGATCTGCTCGTCAGCCCTGCGGGAATACCTTGTGAATACCGTGCGCCCATTTATTTTTACCACGGCCCTGCCCCCGGTCAACATCGCCTGGAGCCGCTTTGTGCTTGCAAAGTTTGCCAGTGCAGAGGTGGCGGCCCGCAGGGGGCATCTTGCCGGGCTGGCGGGCATGATGCATGCTTTTACGGATGGTCTTGGCCAGTCGGTGTGCAGCACATCGCAGATCGTGCCCGTCATTACGGGCGAAAATCAGCGCACCCTTGCCATTGCCGGGCATTTACAGCGCGAGGGGTTTTACATTATGGGCATACGCCCGCCCACGGTGCCCGCGGGCAGCTCGCGCCTGCGCATCTCGCTCACAGCCGGAACCGCACGCGAGGAGGTCGAAGCCCTCATCGCCCTGCTGGGCAGGTTGCTCCATGAATATTGATTTTTTGCGGCGCGCCCAGTGCCCGACTCTGGAGCTATTTTTTGCCGGGTGGGGCATGGACAGCCGCCCCTTTGTCTGGGCTGCGGATTCGCCGCATACGGCGCACTGCGACTTTGCCGTGTGTTATGACTATGCTGACATGACGCTGGATGCGGATGCTCTGCGCTCTTACCGCGAGGTGCGGGTGCGGGCATGGTCGCTTGGCGTGTACGCGGCCTCTGTGGTTTTGCCGGGTTTGCAGTGCGCTGTGAGCCGAGCCATTGCCATTAACGGAACGTTCACGCCTGTTGATGATATTCTTGGCATACCGGTGGCGGTCTATGATGCCACGCTTGAGAACCTTTCCGCCGAAAGCGTGGATCGGTTCAACAGGCGCATGTGCGGCGCGCACCGGGCCGTTTTTGAAGCGCGCAGGCCTGTACGCACGGTGGATTCACTGTTGACGGAACTGAGGCATATCAGGGAATGCGCCGCCCGCACGGACAGGGCGCAGTTTACTGACTGGAACATGGCCGTCTTGAGCAAAAAAGACAGGATATTCCCCATTGCAAACATGCGTAAAGCCTGGTCTGCAATCCCGGTGCTGGAGATGGACGAGCCGCACTATATGCCGGATATTCCTTTTGTGCCTGTAGAACTGCCATGAGTGCTTCATCAGTCAGGCGGCGCTTCAGCGCTGCTTCCGCAAGTTATGATGCCGAGGCGCAGGCGCAGCGGCAGATTGCCTCGCGCCTCTGGGCGCTTGCAGCGCCGCACATAGCCCCGGCTGCCGCCATACTGGAAATAGGCGCGGGTACGGGCCTGCTGACGCAGCATATCTTGAGCGCGCAGCCCAAAAGCCTCACCGTCAACGATCTTTATACCAGCCCCCAAGTGCAGGCCCTGGCGCAGCAAGAGCCTGACGTGCTTTCAGTGCGCGAGGGCAACGCGGAAACGCTGGACTTCTGCGGCCCGTATGACGCCATTTGCAGTGCCTCAACCGTGCAGTGGTTTGCGGATATCAAAGGTTTTTTCCACCGTTGCGCCCGGTATCTGCCCAAGGGCGGCCTGCTGGCCTTCAGCAGTTTTTTGCCCGGCAACCTGCACGAAGTTGCGGAGCTTACGGGGGTTGGGCTGGACTATGCCGATGCTGCCGACCTGCAAAACTATCTTGACCAGGAATTTGAGCTGGTTGCAATGGAGCAGGGCGAAATCACCCTGCATTTTGCCAGCCCCCATGACGTGCTGCTGCACCTGAGGAATACCGGCGTGACGGGCATCAGGTCTGTGGGCTGGAACAAACGCAGATATCTTGAATTTGTTGACGGTTACATTGCCCGCTACAGTACAGGGCAAGGCGTCCGGCTGACGTATCTACCCGTGTATGTTGTTGCCCTGCGCAAGAGACTAGGGTAGATATTTATTATCAAGTTGTGACATTTTTGTTTTTTCCTTATCTTTTTAGTATTGTTGCTTGGACAGTAAGGGAGGCGCTGGATGATACCTTCGGCAAGATTTCTTTACTGGTGCGTCATCTTGCTGATCCTTTGTCTTGGCCAGAGGGCTTTTGCCGCATCGTCCGCGCAGGAGGATGCCGTTGCGGGTGGATCCTATGGATTCGAGGCTGCCAAGGCATACCTTGAAATGCAGGGGCGCGACATGGCAGAAGCACAGGGCAAATTTGAGAACGATCTTTTTCAAAGCCTTGATGAAGCAAACGCCATTAATATCAAATACAGGGCCTTACCTCCCAACTATGTGTTATACAGGCTGAAACTGGCGGAGAATATTGAGAAAAACGCCAGCAAGCCAGACAAGCTGACCGCATATTGCAAGGAATTTCTGTATATTGACAATGCAGAAAGGGAAAATGCGGATAAATTTTTGACCTATAACGAATCCATGACTGAAAAGTTTATTCCGCGCGATACGTATCAGGTCATGGATGAAGATATATTGCGCAACGTGCTTGTGCGGTATCTTGAAACATACAGCATGGTGTATGGCTTTAAAAATCCTGATTCCATCAGGATTCGGATAGAAAAAGCCATTCCCTACAAAAATGCCGAAGGCGACTTTGGCATTTTGTATTCAATAGCGCTGACGGAAAAGGACGAATCTGACGATTCTGCGCCGGAAAAAATGTTTCAGGTTTCATACTGCAATGGAGAAATTGTCAGTTTTGAGCCTTCAGCAGATGATGCTGCGGATGCAGCAGTGTTGAAGATTTGCAAGCTGCGGCAATAGCGGCAAGGCTGGCGGGGGCATGCGGACAGATAGAGCATTTTTTTGACGAGGTATGGAATTTGCTTTAAGTACTCATTATCAAAAATCTGACTATTTGTGTTGCCATTTTTGCCACCATATATTTGAACCGAGTTGCCCCGATGCTGCTGTCCACCAAACTTTTTTCCAAGCTCACTCCCCAGTTGCCCTTGGACGGTGAAATTTACCCCAAGGCCAAGAGTGATCGCCGTCTCGCCCCTAACATTCCCGGGCGGGGAGGGTCGAGGCGTGGCGTTCACCAGCGGTATGAAGCCGAGCTTCAAGTGTCGGTATATGATGCTTCGGAAGCATCTGCCCCGGTGCGCTGCCTGAGCGAAGACCTCTCTTCATCGGGCATGCTGCTGCATTGGGCTGAGGATGCGCCGCTTCCTGCCGAGGGGCAAAAGCTTGTGCTGCGCTTTACCATGCCCCCTGGCACCCTGCCGGAGGGCTATGAATCGCGCGTGCGTATCCCCGCAGAAGTTGTGCGTATTGTGGATGGAGAGGATGGTGAAAAAAAGCTTGCCGTCAATTTTTCGCGCGATCTGGATAGTTATCTGCGCCGGAAAAAGTGGCTGCGTTTGATTCTTACTTCTGTAGTTTTGCTTGCCATTTCTGTATATGCCGTTGCCTACATGCGGCAGGAAAGCCTGTTTTACTTCATGTTTGACGTGCCCGTATTTACCTACGGGATTGTTGCGTCAGTTTTTCTGGTAAGCCGATTTGTTTTTTCCTTTTTTTACCGCAATATTCCAGTTGATCCTGACTTTACGCCTGGGGTCACTATTGTCATTCCATGCTTTAATGAAGAAGAATGGATTGAAAAAACTATCCAGTGCGCCATCAATCAGGATTACCCTCAGGAAAAACTTGAAGTTATCCTTGTGGACGACGGCAGCACGGATAAATCCATGGAGCGTGTGCGGCGCATCGAAAAGCAGATTCGCAAGGAAATAACCGGCGACCGCTTTGTGGTCATTGAGCAGCCCTACAACATGGGCAAGCGCCACGCGCTTGCGGCAGGGGCCCAACACGCCAAATTTGAGTTGCTGGTCTTTGTGGATTCGGACAGTTTTCTGGAGCCGGACGCCGTGCGGGAAGTGGTGCAGCCCTTCCGCGACCCCAAGATGGGGGCTGTCTCTGGCAGAACGGAAGTGCAGAACAAATGGACAAACGCCCTCACCAAGATGCAGGCCGTGCGCTACTATGTGGCCTTTCGGTTCATCAAGGCGGCGGAATCCGTTTTTGACGGCGTGACCTGTCTTTCCGGCCCCCTTGCCTGTTACCGCAAGGATCTTGTGCTGCACTACCTCGATGAATGGCTCAACCAGAAGTTTTTTGGTTATCCTGCCACGTTTGGCGACGACAGAAGCCTGACAAACTATATCCTCGCCCACCATCGCACCGGCTATCAGGATGCGGCGGTGTGTTCCACCATTGTGCCCTCAAGTATGCGAACCTTTATCCGGCAGCAGATGCGCTGGAAGCGCTCGTGGCTGCGTGAAACCCTGCGCGCCAGCTCCTTTATGTGGAGAAAGGAGCCGTTCATGGCGCTTTCGTTCTACATTGGTTTTTTGCTGCCTGTGCTGGCCCCGCTGGTGGTTGTGCGCACCATGGTGGTCATTCCAATTGAGCTTGGCCTGTTCCCCTACAAGTATCTTGTGGGCATTCTTGTCACCAGCATGCTCATGAGCGCCTCGTATCTGCTGTTCAAACGCAGCAATTTGTGGCCCTACGGCATTGTTTTTTGCGTGTTCTACCTGGGGGTGCTGCTGTGGCAGCTTCCTGTGGCAGTGCTTACGTTCTGGAAGTCGGAATGGGGCACTCGCAATACTTCTGCCGACGTGGCCGCGCAGGAAAAGCTGCGCTACGAGCAGAAGATGTTTGTCATGCCCTCTGAAAGCTCCGTTGCAGCAGGCGCAGGGCAGCCAGCCGATCACGGCAAGCACGGTGAGGGCTAGGGCATGCGCGCGCTTTCCAAAGATAGATGGAAGATCCTGCGGTCATGCCTGCAATGGGCATTTTTGATCGGTCTGTGCGCATTTATTGTCCAGTTGTTTATGGAGCGGGGCATCCCGCCGCAGTTTGACCGTGAATCGTGGACGCAACGCGATGGCTTTACGGCCATTTCCTACGGTTCGCTCACACGCGACGACAAACCGGGGCTGAACTCGCGCCAGCAGTTCGCGGAGCATGTGGCAGCTTTGGAAAAGGCTGGCTATCAGTGGATAACCACTGACGATGTCATCAGTTTTTATCGCGATGGCGAACCGCTGCCAGAGAAAGCCCTGTACCTCATGATGGAAGGGGGCCGCAAGGACTCCGTCATCTTTGGGCAGGAGATCATGGGCAAAACAGGGGTCCATGCCACGCTGGTTACAACAACCGGCACCCTGAAAAGCTGGAACAACTTTTTTGTCACCAAGTCCAACGTGGCGGCGCTGGCAAAGAGCCCTTTCTGGGATGTGGGCAGCCAGGGGCTTGGGCTGTTGCCCATCAACGAGAACATGCCAAAGGTGACGCCTGCCTACTTTTTAACGGATTTTTTGCGTGATCCCACTGGCCTGCCAGCGGAAACAGATGAGCAAATGCGCGACCGGCTGGCGGCGTATTATAAAGATTCGTTCGAGCCGCTGGCAAAGCTGATGCCCGAGCCGCCCAAGACCTTTGTGATGATGCCCGCCAACTCCTTTAACGGCTCCATGCCGCATGCTGTCAAAGAGGCCAACCGCGATCTGGTGCAGCAGTATTTTCAGATGGCTTTTACCAGAGAAGGGCTGTCGTTCAACTCTGCTGTGGACGACCTGTTTGCGCTCACGCGTGTGCAAATCAAGCCTGAGTGGACGGAGCAGCACCTCATGGAAGTGCTCTCGCTCAAAAGCGCCAAGCGCACGAGGTTTTCACTGGCCGAGGGCGACACAGCTGAAAGCTGGGTATCATTTCACACAAAGGTAGAAGCTGCAGGACAGGATATTGTGCTGACGCCGCAGGAGGGCAGGACGGATGCGGTTCTTCTGCGCGGCAGCAACCTGTGGGACAATGTTTCGCTGTCCATGACCATTGCCCAGAAGGAGAACGTGGATCGCTACGTCTACCTGCGCTATGCCACGCCCAGCGCCTTTTTGCGCGTGACCCTGCTCGGCGCGCGCCTGCTGGTGCAGGAACGAGTTCCCGGTCAGGGGCTGTACACTATTGCGGATGAAACCATTTCCAGCCAGCCGCCCTGGCGTTTTGACATTTTGCTCAAGGGCAACAGACTTAAAGTTTTGCTTGATGGCAAGGCGCTTGGCCCCGGCTTTCTGCCTGTTTCGCCCACACTGCGCCTTGGAGCGGTTGCGCTCGGTACGGACAATGTGGATGGCTACGAAGGGCGTTTTGGCGCGCTGAATATTGTGCATATTCCTTCGTTGTGGCGTATCGAGCCTACAGTGGAAGCGGTGCCTTCCAGCATTGGGCGGGCAAATGCAGGCCAGCCTGATGCCATGCAGGCCAAAACTCAGGAAATCACCGCCTCTGTAGTGCCGCTGACGTCCGGGGTCGGTCCCGGCAGTGCAGATGCCGAAAGGGTTTCGCGCCAGGTGTTGCGTGCCAGAGCCATTGGCAGCATGACCATAGGGGCCCTTGCCCCCGGCAATCTGGACCTGGACGACCGTATGTTGCGAATAGCCCCCTTTACCATGGAGCAGAGCCGCAGGCTGTGGGACGGCATCATGGTGCAGCCCCTTGCCCAAAGCTCGTGGAAGGATGTGGTTGCAACCCTCAAGGCCATTGCAGCCGCAGGCTATCGCCCCGTGGTGCGCATTACGCGTGATGTGGCAACAGCGCTCGCCGCCTCTGGCGTGACCCTGCCCGCAGACCATTACCTCTTTGATTTTACACGTGCGGAAATCCCCGCGCCTCTTTGGACTGTGCTTGCCCACCGGCATAACCGGAACAAATTCCTTTATGCCACAGCAGAAAAGGGCGTTCTGTACGCCGCAGGGGGCAACTGATGCGAGTCTGTATCCTTTATGCCAGCCTGCTGTTGATTCTGTGCTGCGGCTTTGCCGCAGGTGTTGTGCGTGCGCAGGAGTTGCCCTCAGCTGACGGCCGGGGGCGCTCCGAACAAGGCGGGCGGGCAGAGTCTGCGTCGGATGCGGGCAAGACCAATGGCGCTGCGCCAGAAAAACTCTCTGCCGCCTACTATTACAACCGTGCCAATTATGCCATCAGCCGCGAAATGTACGATGAAGCTCTGGCTGAAATCGACAGCGGCATGGATCTGGATCCTGGTTTTCTGCCCTTCATCACGCAAAAGGCCCTTGTGCTCTCGCGTCTGTCGCGGCACGAGGATGCCGCGCGTTTCTATTCGCTGGCGCTTGAAGCCAGACCGGATGATGCGCGGCTTGCAGCCCTTGCGGCAGAAAACATTCAGAGCAGCCGGGCAAATGACCCCGCGGCTCTTTCCACTGATCTGGCAAGATTTTTTACTGATCTTTCAGTGCAGGTCACGCCCGCTCTTCTCAAGCTGCTGGCCGAGCGGCAGGAGCAGAACGATGCGGTCTTTTTGCCCGCCCTGCGCGCCGCAGGGGCCGTTGGCAAGCTGACGGACGAAGAGCAGGCCGTTCTCAAGGCCTGTCTTGCCAACAATGGCACCGTGGCCGCCGCCCTGCTGCGCCGGCAGAACGACTGGCCGCAAGGCTCGGAGCCGCTGCGGGCCGTATTTGAGGCCATGACGGCCCGGGCGCTGCAACTGGCTGGCAAAACGGACGATGCCGATGTTTTTTATCAGCAGGCTGCCGCGCGGGGCTTTAGTCAGGAAACCTTGAACGCCATCAAGGCGCAGGCCTACCTGAGCCGCAATGAACAGAAAAAGGCCGCCACGGTGTACGAGCAGGGCTGGCGCATGGCTTCAAGCCCCCAGGTCTGGGCCGTGCGCGCGGCCGATGCCTACGCCGCTTCCGGCAGTATTAAGGAAGCCTCTGACATTCTTGAAAAGGCTGCAAAAATAGCCCCGCACGACCTGTATTTGCAGGGCCAGCTCTACTATCGTCTCGCCCAGGCCGGAAAAAGCGCGGAACTCAAAGCCCTTGAACAGAAGCTTGAGGCTGGCGGCAATGACATCGCCGTAAACTTCGGCAAATTCCTGCTTGCCCGTCAGAACAAAAAACGGGAAGAAATGCAGAAAGCTCGGGAAGCCGTGGAAGAACACGTTGATGATGTCAGCGCTGTTCACCCTCAGGACGATATCCGCCTGATTGTCGCCAGCCTGGGTTTCAGCGGTTCAAGGCCGCCGCAAGAGCAGCAAGCCAATCTCATGCGCAGCAATGGCTGGGAGCTGTGGGACAGCGGAAAGATAGACGATGCCTATATTTCGTGGCGCGATTCCATTGCTCTTGATCCGCAGCACGGGCAGAAGGCTGGCCCCTCTATGTGCGCGGTGCTTTTGCAGCAGGGCAGGACTGCTGACGCCATGGAACTTTTCCGCATGCAGTACCCTGAAATGCCCGTGTTTTCCCTTGCCTTGTATCTGATAAAGGACAAGCAGTGGTCTGCGGCTTACCCGCTGTTGCGGTCTATGGCTGCCCCCTCGGGCGCCAATGCCCCCTGGTATGCGCTGGCCCTTGCCGCTGGCGCGCTGGAAGGCGGCGATGCCCGCGCTGTAGAGACCAGCGCCAGGGCCTTGCTTGCCCTTAACCCTCCGCAGGAAAGCTATACGGTCAGTATTCCGGCTGCCGAGTCTGGGGTGGGGCAGCTTCAGTTAAGCAGTTCACAATATCTGTCCATGCTGTCGGAATATCTGGGCAAACTGCTGGATCAGCAGAATGTGGCGCTGATCCCCGAACTTCTGGCCAGCAGGCAGCTTCAGGGCATCCCTGCGCCACAGGCCGCAAAAATGTTGAGCGAGGCGGGCTTCAGCCTCGCCATCAGCGACAGCGCCCAGGCGGCGGTACCTCTGTGGCAGCGGGCGCTCACGCTCAGCCCCAATTTGCCCGAGGCTCACCTTGGGATGGCTCTTGCTGCCGCCATGCAGGGCAACATGACCGCTGCGGAGATGCATCTGACCGCAGCCCCGGTACAAGGGGCGCCCCGGCACGAATTCATCCTTGGCCGCATCCGGATGCTTGAAGGGCAGACAGCGGATGCCATGCGGCATTTTGACAGCTTTTTGCGCGCGGAACCCGGCAATCTGGCCGCGCGGTACGCGGTTTTCAATATTTTCATGTCGGTGGCGGACTACACCCGCGCCCGCGCGCTTTACGGCGAATTCAAAAATGCCGCAGGGCCTACTGCCCGCCTGTATGAAGGGCAGTGCGCCCTTGCTCTTGGCGATGCCGGCCGCGCGGAGGCAATTTTCCGTTCCCTCATGGTCAAGGGGGCAACCACAAGGCCTGTGGCCCCGCTGCTGGTGGCGGCTTTGCGCGCCCAGAACCGCTGGGCCGAGGCGGCTTCCATCTTGCAGCAAAGCGGCCAGCCAGACCCGGAAAAGCTCACGGCTCTGCGCCGTCAGGCTGAAGACGCGCTTGCAGAAGCACGCTATCCTGCGGCACGGGGCTACGCGCAGGCCTATCTGGCTGATGACCCGGATTCCGCCTATGTGCAGTCGTTGTACAACAGTTCTCTGCGCGATGAGTACAGAATGCAGGCTGACCGCCTTGAAAGGCTCAAGCTTGAGCAGACAAGGATTGCCCGCGGTGCACTCGATCCTGCGCGCGGCTCGGTTCGGCTTGACCCGCAGGAAAGAGCGCGGCTTGGCGAACTGAGCCCGGGGGGACAGCCTGTGACGGCCCCAGACAGCTCGCTGCTTGACGAAGCACAGACGCATGCAGAAGGCCTGCTTGCCCGCAACAACATCCAGCGCGATGCGCTGGAAAGCGTGCTGGATATCTCCCTGCAGCGGCACAATTATGATGAAGCGGCCAAAATTTCTCGCCATATGGCGCAGGAATATCCTTACGATATGCATTATCAGTTGCAGTCTGCCGTACATTCCGGCGCTGTATCGCGTTTTGACCGCGCCCTGCCAGTGGTGCAGTCCCTTTCGGCCCGTGGGCCAAACGGAGCGGGCATGGCCCTGTGCTTTGCCAACATCACATCGCAGTCGGACGGCAACAGCTATACTCCGCAGGATGTGGCCGGGTATCTGGATCAGCTTGGCGCAAACTATCGCCCTGTTTCCCTGACGGAATTTCTGGCGCCTGCACCCACAGACGCCGTAACCGCCGCACCTGGCAAAATACCCCTGCTGCTCGTCATAGGCCAGACGCGGCCTGAAGAACTGCAAGCCATAGACGCTGCTCTGGCCCAGCGTGGCGGCCGGGCGGTGCTGCTGGTGAGCAGACAGTCTTTCATTCCCGGCACGCCGGACGACCTGCCCAATACTGCGCTTTTGCGCAGGCTTGTGGGAACTGGCCGATGGGAACTGGCCCTCACGGATACCTCTGGCCGTACCGTTGAGGATGTGACGGGGCGCAGAGGCGGATTCTGGGCACGGCGCGCCATGGTTAACGGGCGACCTGAAACCGTGGAAGAAATGAAACAGCGCTGGGCCGCAGCAATGGCCGAAGCGCGCCAGCTCGCCCAGTCTCAGGGCTTTGCGGTGACGGCGTGGATGTACCCCGGCGGCGATTACGGGCAGATCAGCCTCAACGGCGATGCGGAGATCCGGCAGGCCTATACAGAGGCTGCCCGCGAGGTCTTTGCCGTGGCCTTTGTACCCACGGCCAATGGCTACCACACCAACAGTCTTGACCCGATGTTTGTGCCCGTGCGCAATGTGTACGCGCAGCTGGACGCCAAGGCCATCGCCTCCATGCCGCAAAACCATCCCACGCGCCTTGCGGTGCAGACAGAGGGCTTGCTGGCAAGCTGGCACGGTCAGTTGCCGCGTGCGGAAATGCTCTTTGCCCGTGCGGCCTCGCTTGGCGTTTCGCCTGCGGACAATGCCTATTACCGTGCAAGCAACGCCCTCTTTGACGACGACGCCCCCTATGCCAATGAGCTTGCGCGCGAAGCAAAACGGTTGGACCCGGATAATCCGCGCACGGATATTCTGGTGGATCGCGCGCAGCGCATGTTGCGGCCCAGGGCCTCATTCAGCCCCCATGGTTGGACAGACAACGCCGGGCGCAGTTTTGCGGAATATGAACTCAAGGCCTCCACATTTATACAGGAGAACCTTTCTGTTCAGGCTTCTGTTTCTGATTTGTGGTGGAAAAGCGATCAGGAATCCCAGCACGGGCATGCTGTGGGCATCGGGCTGCGCTACTTCCCCTTCAAGCAGCACTGGCTCGAATTGTCTGCACGCGATGTGCAGCCCGACAGCGGGTCTTCCTTTATGGAGGCGCGCGCGGCCTGGCGCGGCGTGTACTCCGCTGACCTTTTGCGCATCAACGGGCCGTATACAATCGCATACAGCCGCCAGTCGCTTGAAACAGCCGAGAGCATCAGCAAAAGAGTTTATGAGGATCGTCTGGATCTGAGCACCGAAGCGAGGGTGCTTGATCGGGGCGTGTTGCTTGCCGAGATTTTTGGTGAGCAGCGCACAGATGGAAACCGCACTCTGGGCGCCACGATAAGCCCCCGATACATTCTCTGGGACAAGCCGCAGTTGCAGCTGGGATACCTGTTCAGCACCGCAGACAGCGACAGAAATCCTGCCGACTATTATGCCCCGCAGGAATACGTCAATCACATGGCTGTGGCCTCGTTTGATCTGGCGCTTTTTGACCAGATGCATGTGCGCGGTTTTGCCGGATATGGCACTGCCATATCCAAGAACAAAACCTGGGAGCAGGTTTTGCGCTACAGCCTTGACCTGAACTGGGTTCCCGCCGACAACTGGAGTATTGCCCTGGGGTACAAGCGAATGGAACTGCCTGACTACAACATGGATGAATATTCGCTGAACCTGCAATACGTCTTTTAACGTGTACTCCACACCATGTACCGGGAGGTTGCCATGATGAGTCTGCGTTCTGCTATTAGTGCTGGTTTGCTGGTGCTATGCTGCTCGGTGCCCGCTGTAGCGGCCGATGCCTGGGTGGCGGAGTGGGATATGCCCAACGGTCTGGCGGAGTTGCGCCAGGGCAATTTTAAAAATATTTTTATGTTTGCCGCGTATTTTGACAGGCAGGACAGACCATACCTCACCGAAGACATGCAAAAAGCACTGCGCGGCGGCCTTGCAGCCTCGCTGGCTCAAAGCCCCAACAAGGGGCCGGGCGTATACCTTTCTGTCGTCAATGACCTTCTGGTGGAAGCACCTGGCAAATCCATACAGAAGGACCCCGGTATTGTGAGCAGGCTCATGGCTACGGAGGCCAGCCGTGCTGCGCACCGCAAAGATCTGCTGGCCCTGCTTTCGGTCTATCCCTTTACTGGACTTGAGATTGATTATGAGCGGGTGAACATTGATGACTGGCCACGCCTGCTGCAATTCGCGCAGGAGCTTTCCGTAACGCTGGCGGCGCAAGGCAAGAAACTTCGCGTGGTGCTGGAACCCAAGCAAAAGTACCTTCAGGGTTCCCTGCCTGCTGGCCCGCAGTATGTGGTCATGGCCTACAACCTGCACGGCAATCACAACGGGCCTGGGGCCAAGGCTGACGACGCCTTTTTGCGCAAGTTGGCCCAGTGGTGCGCCCACTGGCCTGTAAAGCCGGGGTTGGCGCTTTCTGCTGGCGGTTACGCCTGGACTGCCCGGGGCGTTGTGGATCTTACCGAACGCAAGGCCGCCGCATGGGCGCAGGGTGCGGGCGTACAGCCCATTCGCGACCCAGCCAGCCATGCCCTGTACTTTAAGGCTGCGGACAACTCGCCCGGCAGCCCCCTGCTTGCCAAGGGAGGGACCACTGGCGGCAGTTGCGAAATCTGGTATGCCGATGGTGAAACCCTTGCCAGCTGGGCAGAATTGGGGCGCAGCCTTGGTTTTGGAGATGTGAGCCTGTGGCGGCTTGGCGGCAATACGCCAGAATCTCTGGCTAAAATTTCAGGAAAGTAAGTGATGACGGCGCAAAGCAGTGATATGCAAGTGCGTTTGCAAACCTTTGGGAGCATTGCGTGCCTGGCGATATTGCTGCTGTGCGCCAGTTCGAGCGCGATTTTTGCGGCTGTGGTCCAACCCTCACGGAGTCTTTATGTGGGAGGGGGATTCAGCGGCGGCGATGGCCTCAGTGCTGACAGGCCGCTTGGCAGCATCAACGCCGCGTTGCAAAAAGCCCGCAAAGGCGACGTCATCATTGTTGCGCCTGGAGAATACCGGGAATCCATCGCGGTTTCCACAGCGGGAATTACTATTTTGGGCAGCGCGCCTGGCGATGGGGAGCCTCGGGTAGTCATAGACTCGCCAGCGGGCAAGACCACAAAGCTGCTCACTGACAGCGCCGATACCGTATGGCGCGGCATAGCTTTCCGTCTCAGGGGCAGCGGGGCAGTGACGCTGCGCGCTTTTACCGGGCGGTTTGAATACTGCCGGTTCACATCGGAAAGCCCTGTGCCGGGCATTGAAGTGTACGGGGGCAATCCTGTGTTTCAGGGCTGCACCTTTACAGGCGGTGCAGGGCCTGCGGCCCAGATGGCTCTTAATGGGCAGACGGGGCGTTCAAGCAGGGTGACCATGGCGTACTGCCTGTTCCGCGATGCCCCCGGCGGTGCCGTGCTGCTGCGGGGCGAGCAGGATGTGCGCTTTGTAAACTGCCTTTTTGCCGCCTGCCGGTTCATAACCATGCGTCAAAGCGGGGTAGGGGCGCAGGTTTCTGCCACCAACAGCGTGTTTTTTCTCAACGCCGAGCCAAGCCTGTTTCTACAGTCAGCTTCAGCCCCCAAGGTGCGTATAAACAACTGCCTGTACGCGCCAGCGCCTGGCACGTTCATGATCTGGCAGGCAAGGCCGCTGGAAAAGCAGCCGGAAATAACCGCTGTCGACAGCATTATGGCTTCGCCCCGGTTTGAAGGCGGGCGAAATGCCCTGCTGAACCTCTGCGTGGACGACACCGTTAATGCCCCGGTATGGCGTTCTCTCACGCCAGCTGCGGCAAAGCTGGGGCTCAAAATCACCCTTGCGCTGAATACGGACGCGCTCTCGCCGCAATACTGGAAGATGATCATCCCGGAAGTGAATGCCGGGTTTGAGGTGGCTTCGCACGGGGCGGTGCACTCCAGCATTACTTCAGCAGAGGTAATGCGCGTGGGCTGGTTTGATCCGGCGGGCACGTCTGCCTCCCTGTCCATAGATCAGGCCGAGCAACTGCGAGTGGTTGTGGGCGGCAAGGAGCTGTGCGTAATTGATCTTGTGCAGCAGCCCTATCTCTCTATGGGGGCGCTGGTGCGTCAGTTGCAGGAGAAAGGTCTGCGCGCTGAGCTCGTAAGCCTGAGCCACGAGAAAATTCCCGCCTATCTGCTGGCCCCGGTGCAGGAGCAGGATATTTTTTTCGCCCAGCATAATGCGGAACTGGTCATGGATACCAAGGCCTATATGCACTATATGCTGTCGGAATCGCGCCGCAAGATTGAGCAGGGCCTGCGGGAGTATCATGCCGCGCAAAAATCCTGCATAGCCTTTGTTTGCCCTTATAGCGAGAGCAATGCAAACATCCGGCAGGCCATGCAGGCTACAGGATTTATTATTTCACGCAGCCACATGGTGCTCAATTTCCCCTCGGCTGAAGATATAGTTGACCTTTCCGCCATCCAGAGCATTTCCCTCAAAGATGTTGTGCCTTCATCGCCAACGCCCAATCTCAAGGAAATGCTGCGCATGTATCTGGATTATCTGAAGTATCACGGTTCAATCATGGGGCTGTACAGCCACGGAGCCAACGAATGGACGGCCAATCAGTGGATAGACCTCTTTGAAGTGCTGGACGAAAACCGCTCGGTCAAAACAGCCGGGCTTGCGGAAATAGCCGCCACCGTTAAGGAGCAGTGCGAATCAACGGGGCCGTGGACATACCGCTGCCCCTCGCAATCCGGCCCTGTGGGCGGCGAAACATCGTTCAGGCCGGGGCAGGATTCACCCCTGATTGGCGCTGGCGTGCCGACAGAATTCAATACGGACTATGCGGGCAGGCCTTTGCAGGCAGGGCAGAGGCCCAATATCGGCCTGTATTGACGGCAAACAGGCTATCGCCGCCATCACGCGCACGATGCAAAAAAAGGAGTCGCCTTTTGGGCAGCTCCTTTTTTTGTGGGCGTTTGCAGAAAATCCAGCCGACCTGTTACGAGGTCTGTGCTACCAAACCTGTCTACCAGGCCTGTTCGAGCAGGGTGACGATGTCGTCGTGCGAGGGCATGCGCGGGTTGCTGCTGGTGCAGATGTCTTCCAGCGCGTTGGCGGCCATGGAATCCAGGCTTTGACGGTAAACCTGTTCGTCCACTTTAAGCTCGCGCACCCTTGAAGGAATCTTCATGGACGTGTTGAGGTCGCGCACGGCGTTTATCAGATTGCGCGTGCCTTCTTCCACCGTGGTGCTTTCAAGGCCGATAAAGGCCGCAATTTCGGTATATTTGACGCCAGCGTCAAAGCTGTTGAAGCCTATGACAAATGGCAGCAGCACCGCGTTGGCAAGGCCGTGCGGAATGTGGAACAGGCCGCCAAGGCTGTGGGCCATGCTGTGGGTAACGCCAAGGCCGCTGTTGGTAAATGCCAGCCCAGCCATGCAGGAGCCAATGAGCATGTTGTCGCGCGCGGTCATGTCGTCGCCATGGTCATAGGCGCGCTTGAGGTAGGTAAAAACATTGCGGATGGCCTGCTCCGCGTAGATGGCGGTAAACACGTTGCTGTAACGCGAGGTATAGGCTTCCACCGCATGGGTCAGCACGTCCATACCGGTTGCGGCGGTCACGTGCGGGGGCACGGTGCGTGTAAAGCGGGCATCAAGAATGGCGGCGTCAGGAATGAGCATTTCGTCATTCAGCGGGATCTTCACCGAATTGACCTTATCGGTGATAACCGCAATGGAGGTCACTTCCGAACCGGTGCCGCTGGTGGTGGGGATGGCGACAAGCGTTGTTTTTCTGTTGCTGTCTGCCTTGTGCCCGAAGTAGGAGATGGCCTTTGCCATGTCAATGGCCGAGCCGCCGCCAATGGCGATAATCATGTCTGCCTGGCTGCTCAAAAAAAGGCGCGTGGCTTCAACCACGGCCTGAAGGGACGGGTCAGGTTCCACGCCGGAAAAGAGCGTGTGTCCAATGCCCTTGCGTTTCAGATGGCTCACGGCCTGATCGGCAAATCCGCTTTTGACCATAAAGGGGTCTGTCACCACAAAGGCATGGCTGGCTGGAAATGTTTCAAGGGTTTCCAGCGCGTAAGGGCCGTAGCAGATCTTTGTTTTTCCGTAAAACTGGGTCACGTCGTCCTCCACAGGCGGCGCAAAGAAAGAAAGGATATCTTGGCGTCGGCGTATTCTTTTATCGTCAGCGGTTCACGCTTGCGTGCGCTTGGGCAGCCATTTTCACGCCTTTTGGGCGTGGATGTTTTTACTACAGATACCAGTCTGTTAGCTCAGTGATAACCCGATAGTGCACGGCCTTTTTGCAAAAGGGCAGTACGGGCATGATGCTAAGTCAACCTTTACCCCTAGGGGGAAGGTCAAGGGTTTTTGCAAACTTTTTTACTATCCAATGCTATTTTGTGTGAAAAAATGAACCAGCTGGTTTGATTATGAATTTCAAATTAAAACAGACTATTAAGATGATTATAGTTGTAGTAATTACATCTAATGAATATAATTACTATTTTTAATTATCGACATCCGGGACAAAATTTATGTAAAAAGATGCCCATCAAGGGGCATTTTTTTGTAAAAGGCCTTGATCTTCCAGTGCGGAGAATGCTTACGGTGAATCAAAGTGGGCCGAGCCTCCCGTTGAGGGCTGGGTCAGCCCGCAGCCGACACCAATTCCCGAGGGAAGGAGAATGCCATGGAGCAAACAGCACAATTTGGGTCAACAGGTATGGAAACCTCGGCGCAGGCAGCCAAAAAGCAGCTTGCCACAAGTTTCAGAAGACGTGGCATGGTTACTGCCACCATGTCTGGGGTAGCATACGGAACATACACCGCGTTCATGACGCTCGCCATGACCTTGGGCGTGTGGGGAGTATGGTACGGCGGCGATTCCCCGCTTTCTGAATTTTCCAAGCTCTTTTTGCTTGGCGCGCTTGGCGCGGCCACAACTGACGCGTGCAGCGCCGTGTGGGCTGTGCTGATTGCCATTGGCAAGGGCAAGTTTGGCGATGTTTTTCGCAGCATGGCCTCCAAGCCCGGCGCCATCCTCATGGCCGCTGCGGTTATCGGCGGCCCCCTTGCCAGTACTTGCTACGTGCTTGGCTTACAGAGCGCCGGTTCCATCATTGTGCCCATCAGCGCGCTTTGCCCGGCAATCGGCTCCATTCTGAGCCGCATTCTCTTCAAGCAGCCTCTGACCCCGCGCACCATGCTGGGGATTTTCATTTGCTTTATGGCCAGCGCCATGATCGGCAGCACAGGCCTTGCGGACAACGCGCCGCCGAACCTCTTTGTGGGTATTGCCTTTGGTTTTCTGGCCGCTTTTGGCTGGGGGCTTGAAGGCTGCGTGGGCGGCTACGCCACTTCCATGATTGATCCTGAAATCGGCATCACCATCCGCCAGCTCACCTCGGCCCTGACCAACCTGCTGGTTCTTGTGCCTCTGTTTGCCTTTATTGGCGGCGATTCGGCCTTTGGGATGATCCGCACTGTCTTTACCGATGTTGACGCCATGCCCTGGTTTATCGTGGCTGGTTTTGGCGCGTATTTCGCCTTCATGCTCTGGTACAAGGGCAACGCCATGTGCGGCACGGCGCTTGGCATGTCGTGCAACGGCGCGTTCTCTTTCTGGGGCCCCTTCTTCTGCTGGCTGGTGCTCGGTCTGTGGTTCGGCATCGACGGCTACGCCCTTGCCCCCATTGCCTGGCTGGCCGCAGTCGTTATGATCGTCGGCATCTTTATCATTGCCGTCAATCCGCTGGATTTTTTCAGAAAGAAGGGATAATTTACCATGAAAAAGCCGCTTAACTTCGCCATTCTCAAGTACATGACAACGGTTAACGAGGCCTGCACAGAAGATGTGCTGTGCGCGCTTAAAGACGGGTACAGTTCGTTTCGGGCTTTCAACAAGGCTGACGTGCTCAACGCCCTCCTGACCGCAGAAGCCAACGGTCTGCTGGAAGAATCGCGCTATGATCTGGATGATGAAGGCCAGGTGCGCATGTTCTTCCGTGCCCATGCCGAAGGCGCGGCGACCATAAACCGCTACATTTCCAACTAAGAATCCACTGCCGGGGAGGGGTGCGCCTCTCCCCGGCACAAGGGATGTGCCCGGCCTCGTTTTTGTGTCTGGCTGGTGGCGCAATGCTCGATAGGATATTGCGAGGTTCGGGCAGGCGCATAATCATCCCTTTTTGCCCACCTTTCAAAAATTCGGGCAACGCCATGACAAAACAAGGGTACACCATCAGCCAGATGAGCGAGATCTCCAAGATCTCCAAAAAGGCTCTGCGCTTTTATGACGACCTCGGCCTTATTTCTTCCAAAAGGCATGGGGGCAACAACTACCGCTACTATACGCAGGATGAACTGCTCGCCATCCCGCCGCTGAAATACTACAAGCAGATGGGGTTCAACCTCAGCGAGATCCGCGCCGCTTTTGAAGTGGGCAGCAATACCTCGCTTTCCGCGCTGCGAAAAATATTCATGAGCAAGATTGAATTGTTGCAGCAGGATGAAAAGCTGTTGTTTCTGCGGCTTACATCTGTGCGCGACTGGCTTGAACTGCTGCACGAAGCGGAAATTGTGCTGGAAAACTGCCAGCAGAGTGTGTCGGTGAAGTATATTCCACCGGAACGCATGCTTTTTATGGAACAGACCTTTGTTTCTGATATCAAGTCTGCCATCATCAACATGGATTTTACCAACTATGTTGAAGAAGTGGGCAATAATATCACCGGGCCGGTCATCATCAATTTTTCTTCCATAGAAAACAGGGTGCAAAACGAGGAGCAGCCCGTCAGACTGATGCAGAAAACTGTTTTTCCCTGCGGGGAAGATAAAATGGCGGATTATGGCGGGTACTTGGCGGCAAGCTGCTACCATATAGGTTCGCACGAAACCATCGGCAGCACCTACCGCAAATTGCAGCGCTGGTGCGCCTCAAACAACTATGTTTGCGACAATGGCTCGCACGAGCGCTACATTACCGACTTCTGGACCACCAACAACGATTCGCTCTTTGTTACAGAAGTACTGGTCAAGGTAAGCCGCCGCGGGAGTGTCGTGCACACCCCCAAATTCCATTTCGATTCTGTCGACGATCTGTAATCAGCCAAGTATGCGGGCCGCCTGCTGCGCCATCAGCTCGTGGCCCGCTTCGCTTGGGTGCAGGCCGTCTGTATAGAGTGCGGAGAGCCTGTCAGGGGCGGTGCCATCCGTTGGGCCAGCCTGACCGGGCAAGCCAGCAAAAGCCTGCGAAAAATCCACGCATTGCAGAGAGAAATCCTCGGCGAGCACGCGCATCCACTGGTGCAGGGCTGCGTAGTCCGCACAGGCGCGCGGCAGGTCAACGCTGCCCAGCAGGGGAAATGTAATGGGAGCATGCACAGGAATGGGCACCCCCAGCACCGGGCGCACCCGTGCGCTGAAGCTGTGCTGCACCAGGGCAAAAATATTGGCCTTGACTGTTCCAAGCCCTGTTCCCAACGCAAGATCGTTGAACCCGCCCATGATCAGAACCGCGTCAGCGTCCGCCTGCACCACATGAGGGTGAAAGCGGGCCAGCATGCCGCCCGTTGTATCGCCGTTGATGCCGCAGTTGCGCACGTCAATGCCCGTGCGCCGCGCCAGCAGGGTTGTCCATACCTTGGGGCGCGGAATGCCGTAGCCGTAAGTGAGGCTGTCGCCCAGACAAGCAATAATCATGTTTGCAGCGTATTCCCTTGTGGATGATCGGGCAATATTTGCAACAGGCGGCCCGCACCAGCAGGGGCGTACGGGCAAGGGCCGCCTGCGCCCGCATCAGGCGGGCAAGCCCATTTGCAGGCGGATGTGGCGCACATCCGCCTCTTCAGGTTTGAAAGGATAGTTGCGGATTCCCGGCCCTGGGCGTGAATTGGCGTAGGGGCGGTTGCAGGCCACCTCGCCATCGCGCCCGGTGCAGCCGCAGGTGCGGAACGGTTCGCCCGCATCAATGACTGCATCCAGATCAGCCTTGGGCAGGCCGTATCCCGTGAGGGCGTGGCGGTCGTTATAGGTGAAGAACCGCTCATTGGCGTGGTCATTGTCGATGAGCCAGCGCGCCAGCTGAATGCGTCGGTACTGGTCAATGGGCGGCGGCAGGCGGTGCGCCAGAGGCGAACCCCCTTCGGGGAAAAACGAAAACAGATGCGTGTTGCCGCCCATGTCGTGCACTCGCTGCATGGCGCGGCACATGTCCTGCTCTGTTTCGCCCATGCCCACCATAAAGTGCGCCCCGGCCATTCCCTGACCAAAAATGTCCAGGCTCTCGCCAAGGCACTGCCAGTAGCGCTTCCACGAGTGCGGCCCACCGACCCCCGACCCTCGGTAGTGGTCAAACAGTTCCGGCGTGGCAAGGTCAATGGCTACGCCGATCTTGTCCGCCCCGGCATCGCGCAGTTCTTCAAGGTTTCTGCGGGTAAGAATGGTGGGCGAAACCAGCATGGAAACGGGTATATCGATGGCCTGTCGCAAGCGGCGGCATATCTCTGCGGCATCACGCGGGGCGCGGCTGTTGGTAAGCATGGAAATGCAGATGCGCTTGACGCGCTCCTGACGCCGCACAATGCCCGCCACGATTTCATCAACGGTAAATGCTGGCCAGGTCACGCGGATAAAGCTTTTGCTCGAACTTTCCTTCTTTTCTTTTGCGCCAGAGAGGCCGCAGTAGGCGCATTTTGCAGCGCAACCAGAGCGATAGGTCAGCAGCAGGTTGATGCATGAAAGGCATGCGTTGCGGTAGAAGGAGCCGGGGGCGAAGTCGAGCGTCATGGCGGCGGCAAGGCTCATGCGCACAACCTCGGGGCTTTGGGGCTGGGTTTGCTGCCAGCAGGCCGGGCATTGGTTTTCAAGTTGGGTGGCTTGGCTCATATGTTGTCTCCAGCAA
This sequence comes from Pseudomonadota bacterium, assembly GCA_023419375.1. Taxonomy (GTDB): domain Bacteria; phylum Desulfobacterota; class Desulfovibrionia; order Desulfovibrionales; family Desulfovibrionaceae; genus Desulfovibrio. Next base: position 94,898 of record JAEZYD010000056.1, on the reverse strand, counting down.
AAGTTATTGCGGCAAGATTTGTGCGAGTAATACTTAGTCAGGCCTGGCGGTGAGAGCTACCAGCCCTCTGTTCCCTCGCCCAGCAGCACCGAGCAGCATGTTTTGCGAAATTCCGCCTGTAATCCCATGCGGGCAGCCAGTGCGGCGGCCTCGTGCGAGGGCAGGGCCATACGGTTGATGCCCGCCCGCAGCGAAAGAACTTCCAGCGCGCTGGCGTCCCGCCTCGGGCGGGCGCAGCCGAGGCTTATCTGGCTCTGCGGCATAAGCTCGCGCGCGCGGATCACAAGGCCGCACACGCCGCGCGGGTCTGGCTGGCGCACACTTTCCATCACAGTTCCTGCAAGGTTCATATAGGCTACGATCACCAGCAGCTCGGGCGGGTGGCGCGCCAGAATTTCCAGCGCGTGGTTCTCGCCCGCAAACCGTCCAAAATGCAGCCCCGCCACAATGTGCGGAACCACGGGCAGCTCTGCCGCGGCCAGAGCCTCAAGGCTTTGCTCCAGCAGGCGGGGGCCGTCCGGCAGATGGTAAACGCTGGCATAGGTCTTTTCGCTGCCGATAACGTCAAGCAGGGCCTGATCCACGCCAGCCCGGCGCAGGGCCAGCGCCGCGCGGTCGTCCACCATGCCGCAGTGCACGGAAATGTAGAGTCCGGTTTCCTGCTTTATGGCCGCAATGGTGTCGGTAAAATCCTGCCACGGCACTTGCCCGCGCCCGTTGCAGCCGCCGGAAAGCAACACCCCCTGCGCGCCCTGCGCCACCAGATCGCGGCATTTTTGCAACAGCCGTTGGGGTGAGCTGACGTCAGGCATATTGAGCAGCAGCTTGCCGCCGCAGTGGGCGCATTGCTGGCTGCAGTTGGCCCCGGTGATGGAAAGCGCCGGATACTGCCCCTGCACGCCGTCACGTACATACATGCCGGGCAGATAGAACAGTATTTTTTTGCCGTGGATTTTCCACGAAAGTTCACGAGCTTCATCAAGCCGCGCAGTATCCCAGCGCAGTTCAGGGGGGATATCCGCCGGCCACGAGGAATAGTAGCCGCCGTAAGTGCCGGAGGCGGAAACACCGCCAGATTGTTCAGCTTGCAGCATAGTATTCCCTGAATCCTATCCAGAATCGGTTGATGGCTTTGTCGAGCGCGCCCGTATGCGCCTCCCAGAGCAGGCGGCGCTGGTGCGCGTGCGACAGTGCGTCGCCATAAAAATCGGCCCATTCTTCCTCGTAGCCCAGCAGGAGGCTCAGATCGCCCTCCAGCACAGCCTTGGCGGCCCAGCGGCCAGCCATTTCGCCCCCCACCACAGCCTGAAAAATACCGGCCCCTGTGATGGGATGGGTGTGCCCTGCGGCATCGCCTGCAAGCACAGTGTCGCCATACACGCAGGAGCGGGGCGATCCTGCGGGTATCCAGCCGCCTGTGAGGCCCAGCGGCCTGTCGGCCACAAGGCCAAGCCCGGCCATGCCGCGCACAAAGCGCCGCAACGCCCAGCGCAGGCCCGGTGTGCCGGGGGTTGCCAGCATGCCGAGGCCCACGTTTGCCACATTGCCCTTGGGGAAAACCCAGGCGTAGCCCGCGCGGATGCTTTCATCAAAATAGATGTGGGTGTGCTCCAGCTGTTCCAGCAGGGGCAGACGCACCTGTATGGACGGCAGGCAGTGCGGGCGGGGCAGGCCCAGCCAGCGCGCCACGCGCGAAACCGGGCCGTCAGCCCCGATAACAACCTTGGCCGACACGCCCACGGTGGCGCTGTTCGGCGCGGACAGCAGCACTTTGCCGCCCGCGCCGCCTTCGCGGCCAACAGCGGCGTGACCGGGAAGAATCCTCGCGCCGCTGCTCACGGCGGCGCGGGCAAGGGCCTGATCGAACATTTCCCTGTCGATCACGCAGCCGGGAGCGCTCATATCCTGTATGCAGCGGCCATGCAGAAAGCTGCGCATGCCCGTTGTGCGCTGCACGATGTATTCGTTCCCCACATTGGCCTGACCAACCAGCATGGCCGGGATGTATTCCGCGCAACGTACGGGCCTGCCCACTATGCGCCGCCTTTCGGCAACAATTACGGAAGCCCCGGCCAGAGCCGCAGCCCGAGCGGCGCTTGACCCGGCGGGGCCGCCGCCCACCACAAGAACATCGCAGTTGAGTACGCGCATGGGGTTACCTCCCGGCGTGGCCTTGCGCCTGCTGCGCCACACGCAAAATGGAGTGCAGCAGGGGCATGTTAAGGCTCGTCTGGCTGCGGAACTGCCCCTGATGGGCGGCTTCGCTCTGATCCAGCTCGTAGCAGGTGGTGTTTTCTATATCTATGAGAATACCGGGCAGGCCCATGCGGTCAAAATCTTCCGCATGCTTTATGTAGAAGGGCTGGCAGCAGCAGCCGATGAAGGCGGAAACGCCTTGCCCCTTGAGCTTGCCCAGTTCTTCCATGAGATCTTCAAAGTTGGTTATGCAGACCGTGCGCAGTTTGCGTTCATGCCCCAGAGCCCAGGCTTCGCCCACGGAGCATTCGCCGCAGGCGCGGCAGGCCTTGGTAAAGCGGAGGTCGCAGTCCTTGAGTTTGGCGCAATAGGGCAGCAGCAGGGCTTGCGGCCCGGCGGCCAGCACCTGATCAAAATTGCCGTTGGTGGTGAAGATGCGGTTGCAGTGTTCAATGGGGATGCCGTGGCGGGCAATGGCGGCTTTTTCCATTGCCATGCGCAGGGGAATGCAGATGTCCTCCGCATTCATGTCTGGTATGGCTATGTGCCCCTCGTTGAAAAAGTCGTGGATGATGCCGCAGAGGTGCTCCGTATTCAGGGGCTGGCCGCGCAGGGCAGCCTCAAGGTCAAAGAGCGCGCGTGCGGGGAAAGACAGAAAGTCTCCGGTAATAAAAACGTTTTTGAGCACACGGCGCGGCATGTTCAGTTGCATGGTCACGCGCACAAGGCCGTAGGGCGATTTGCGCGCGCCCTGCACCACTTCTGTTTTTTCATAGGTGGGGCGCACCATGTCTATCCATTCCTGCGACTGAAAATAGGGCAGGCGCTCGGCAAGCAGGTCTTCCTCTTCGGCGGTGAGGCCGCCGGGCACGAGGTTTATGCCCATGTGCCGCTCAAAGGCATCGGCAAGGGCAGCCTTGATGTCGGCGCTGGCGGGTACGCGGCCAAGCTCCCACGCCAGACAGGTGACACGCTTTTTAACGGAATCAATCTCCTTGGCTTTCAGCTTTTCCACTGGCACGCGCAGGCATTTGAGCATGGTTTCCACGTCAAAATCCACCAGCAGCGTACCCTGGAACAGAAAGGCCGCGTCGCAGTCCGTGCCGCCCGTGCCGGATATCTTGCGGCCCGCTACTTCTATGTCGTTGCGGGGGCGAAAAGCCGCGTCAATGCCCATGCCGCGCAGGGCCGTGACGGTAGGCTCGCACAGGCGGCGGAACAGATTGGCATTGGGTATGCCCACGCCAAAAAAGGCTTTGTCGCAGATGAGTTCCCAGCCGATCTGGTTTTCATCAAAGAGCAGACCGCCACCGCCCGTGATGCGGCGGTTGATGTCGATTCCCTGCTCGCGGCAGTAGGAAAGGCGGATTTCTTCCTGAATGGACTGGTGAAAGCCCACAAGCACCGTTGCCGGTTTGAACTGCAAAAAGCGTAGCGTATCCTGTGAGCGGCCACTGCCGCGAATTTCAAGCAGCACCTCGTCAAGGGCCATGTTTTCCGCCGCCGTAAGCGGCGGCAAATCAAGCAATCGCCATTGCATATGCGCCTCCTGATCGGGTGTACGCGCCTCTTGCGGTCCGGCTTGCCCATTCCGCGTCTACACCCTGTTTGTGCTGCGTTCTTTCGCGGCCGTGGCTCATGCTGTACATGTCTGCCCGCCGGGAATTATGGTTTGCCCTTGCCGTCACGCCGGGGCGTTTACCGCTTGAGCCGATTCCGCCGCACTGGCGGCTCTGGCTTTTGCCTCGTTGGCGTGCGCCTGGAGCGAGCGGGCCACAAGCTGGCTCATGTCCAATACTTCTATGTTCACCTTGTTGCGCTTGGCATAGGTAGTCATGGTGCGCACGCACTGCTGGCAGTTGGTCACAATTGCCTGCGCTCCGGTGCGCACGGCTTCTTCAACCTTGCGCCTGGACATGGCTGCCGAAAGATCGGGGTCGATCATTTCCAGGTTGCCGCCGCCGCCGCAGCACAGGCAGTGCCGCCTGTTATGCTCCATTTCCACAAGCTTCAGGCCGGGAATGCGCGCCATGACCTCGCGCGGTTCGTCAAACACGCGCCCGCCGCGCCCCAGATCGCAGGGGTCGTGGTAGGTCACTGTCATGGGCAGCTCGCCAAGGGGCAATTTGTTTTCAAGCACAAGCTGCATGACCATTTCAGAGGCATGCGCCAGCTCGAATTCCGGCGGGTAAGATTCGCGCCAGATCTGGTAGCAGGAGGGGCAGGTAAACACGACCTTGCGCGCCCCCTTAGCCTTCACTGCCTCCACATTATGTTTGATGATGGCGGGCAGGTCGGCGCTCTGGCCGGAACCCACAAGCGGGAAGCCGCAGCACCATTCATCGCCGGCCATGATGGTAAAATCCACGCCTGCGGCTTCCAGAATTTCCACAAAGGCCATGGGGATTTTTTGCGCCAGCGGAAAGTACGCACCCACGCAGCCCGTAAAATAGACCACTTCAGCCCTGGCCTTCTGTCCGCCGCCCTTGGGAGGCTTGCGCATGTCGTCCACCCAGTCGCCGCGCTCATCGTTGTCTTCGGCAAAGACATTGTGGCTGTCTTCAAGGTTGGTGCGGATCATGCGGATTTTTTCCGGGGCGTCGCCCGTGCGCGAAAGTTCTTCGCGCAGGGCGAGCCACAGATTTTTGAGGGGCAGGCCAGCGGGGCATACTTCCTCGCAATCGCCGCAGAGCGAGCAGCGAAACACAGAAGTGCCGTACTCCTTGAGGCGTTCCGGCGTGGCCAGAGGTTCGCGCCCCAGCACTTCGCCCAAGGCCCGCCAGAAGAAATTGCGGTCGCGCAGGAGCTTTTTCAGGTTGTCCATACGCACCTGAGCCGAAAGATCCGCATCGCCCGATGCCGCCACCGCCGGACACACGGTCAGGCACTGCCCGCATTCGGTGCAGGCGTCGAGCGCCATGCGCTGTCGTATGCTGAATGCTGTGTGACGCATGATTTAATCCTTTTTGAACTTCTTGATGTCCTCTTGCAGCCAGGCTTCAAGAACGTCCTTACCGCCGTGAATGAGGGTATTGATCTGGCTCATGTCGGCGGGTTTGATCCTGTACATCCAGCCCTTGCCGTAGCAGTCGCCGTTGATGAGGGTTGGGTTGGCCTCCAGCTCTTCGTTGACTGCCGTGATTTCGCCGTCAGCGGGGCTGTAGACGGTGCCAAGCCATTTGCCCGATTCCACCTTGGCGAACTTTTTGCCTGCGGTGACGGCCTTGCCCACAAAGGGCAGCTGCACAAAGACGATCTGGCCCGCCAGCTTTTCGGCAAAGTCGTCCATGCCGATGACCAGCTCATCGCCGTCCACGCGGGTCCAGAAGTGGTACTGGTCGTAGTACAGTTCCTCGGGCATGTTGTATCCGGCAATTTCCATGATTTACTCCTTAATGTGATGGTTTAGGCCTTAGTGGCGGCCTCGAATGGTCTGAACAAGCAGGAACAGGGGAGCCGTGAACATGTGGCGCAACTGGCTGAAGGGTATGTAGGCCACTGTCAGCGCGGTGAGCACCGCATGGACGTACCAGCCCCAGCCGTAGACGCGCGCCAGCGTTGCCTGCCCCAGAGGAGCAAGACCCAGCGCCAGCGCATGCCCGGCAAAGGCATAGCCGCTGCCATCCGGCATGCCCGTGAGGGCTATGCGCATGCCTTCAAGCACAAAGCCTGTCAGCGTGATGCCCAGCAGTAGATACAGCGCAAGCCAGTCGTGGCGGGGCGCGTTGACAGCTGCGCTTTTTTCACGCCGCCACAGCACGGCGGCCAGCAGCAGACCCAGCAGCAGGGCAAGCCCGCTCAGGTCAAAGAGGAATGCGCCGAGGCCCCAGTTTTTATCCAGCAGCAGCCATGGCCATTCCTGCGCAGGCGACAGGAGCGAACCCGTCAGGCCCAGCAGGCCCCAGACAAAGCGGAACAGGAAGGGGAAGAATATGAGCGCATGCACGGCCCAACGCAGGGGGGATTCGCGGTAGAGCCGCCGTTGCAGGAATACGTCGCAGCACAGGGCCGCCCAGCGGTTTTCTGCGTTTGCATGCTGGTGCGGCGCGGGGCAGCCGTGGCTTTGGCCTGTTGCGGCATCAGCAGTCTGAGGCTTTTGCGGCGAACCATTGCCCAGATTGGCGCTGGAGAGCCAGAACAGCCCAAGGCCAGCAAATACCAGCGCAAATACACCAAGACCGATCTGGCTGGGGGTGTCCTGCACACTGAGCGTGGCAGCGTGGCAGCCCATGCAGAGCACGCTCTTGGGCGGCAGTACGGCGTTGGCCGCGCCAACCTTGCCGTTGCCCGCAAAGCCGCTTGTGGAGCCGCCAGAATCTGCGCTCCCAGCCACGGTAGCGACTGGGGCGGCGCTGTGGCAGCGCACGCAGGAGGCTGTGCCGCTGGCAAGCGTCATGGAGTGCACGTTGAGCGGCCCCGGATTGATGACATAATCAACCTTGCCGTTCTTGAGCACAGGGGTGACGCCGGAAAGATGGCACGCCCCGCAGCTCACATTGCTGTGGGCATCATGGATTTTCTTTTCGTCATGCCGTGTGTGGCAGGTGAGGCAGTTGACGCGCTCCTGCCTGTTGTGAGGATAGCGTGCCGCATCCTTGTGGCAGGTGAGGCAGTTCATGTCGCCGTGGGTCATGGATTTCATGCCTTCGGCGGAAATTCTGGGCATGGCCCCGGCTGGCGCGGCAGCACTTGATTCCGGCCCGTGACAAGAGAGGCACATCACCGGCCCTTGCGGCTCCTTGCCTTTGTTGAAGGCCACAGGCGCGGCTGTGGAACGGCCCTGAGTCTTGCCGGCTGAGATTGCCGCGCCAGCAGCTATGCCACCAGCAGCCCCATCAACGGGAAGCATGCCCTTGCCGGTCTTGAGCCCGTGGCAGGAAAGGCAGGCGGCCACATCGGGCGCTGGTTTGGGCAGATTTGTCTGAGCCTTGTGGCACACGCCGCAGGATTGGCTCATGTCGCCCACAGGGCGCAGGCCCTTGGCTCTGGCCTCGGGCGCGAGAACATAGTGCGGGTTGTGACAGGTAACGCAGTTATTGTAGTCCTGCGTTTTCATTACCGGTTTGCCGCCGTGCATCCCTTTTGCCAGATTGTCTTCAACTTCGCCGTGGCATTGCAGGCAGGTTTCCCTGTCAAATGCCGTGCTGGCGGGCTTGTTGAGCTTGTCTGCCCGTGGGTGCTGGTGGTCGGCCTGTTCGGCGTGGCAGTCTGCGCACGACATGTTGGCGTGGGCAGAGGCGTGGAAGCCTGTTTCATCTATAAACCACGTTCTGTCCGGTCTGACGGCGGTGTTTTGCTGGCCGTCAGCCGCATGGGCGGGCAAGGCAGCCGCTGACAGCATGACACAGGCCGCTATCATGCAGGCCGCAACAATATGGGCCTTCAGCGTACGGGCCGCCGGAAACATCGGGGCGGCCATGGTCGGGCCGTATTTGCGCATCCTCGGTTTCATACCATTCTCCTCAGCACGCTTCGCAAGTATGGGCAGCCAGCGGGGCCGCGTCTGTCAGACTGGTCAGCATGGCCTCCGCGCGGTACGAACTGCGCACCAGCGGGGCGGAAGCCACGCCCGTAAAGCCCATGGCAAGGGCTGTTGCCTTCCAGTGGTCAAATTCGTCAGGGGCCAGATGACGCGCCACAGGCACGTGCGCGCCAGAGGGCGCAAGATATTGCCCAAGGGTCAGAAAACGGCAGCCGTGCGCCAGCAGATCGGCCAGAGCAAGGCGAATTTCGCTCCACGTTTCGCCAAGGCCCAACATGATGCCGGATTTTACGCGCAGTTTTTGACTGGCTGCGTAGCGCAGCACTTCCAGCGAGGTTTCATAGCTGGCCCCAGGGCGCACCTGAGCAAAAAGCCGCCGCACGGTTTCAAGATTATGGTTGAACATGTCGGGGCGGGCGGCACACACCGCCTCAAGAGCGTTGCGGTCGCCCTGAAAATCCGGCACCAGCACTTCAATACTGGTCTGCGGGCTTGTGCGGCGTATGCCCCTGATGGTGCGCACAAAATGATCCGCGCCGCCGTCCGGCAGGTCGTCCCGCGTGACGGAGGTTATGACCGCATGGTGCAGGCCCAGCCTGTGCACGGCCTGCGCAACGTTGTCCGGTTCGTTTGAATCGAGGGGCGCGGGCGCTCCCTTGGCAACGGCGCAGTAGCGGCAGCCTCGGGTGCATCTGTCGCCCATGATGATGAACGTCGAGGTGCCGCGCGAATAGCATTCGCCCTTGTTGGGGCACTGGGCTTCCTGACACACTGTGTGCAGGTTGAGGTCGGCCAGCATGTTCTCCACCGGGCGTATCCCGGCATCGGGGCGCAGGGTAACGGTCAGCCAGCCGGGGCGGTTTGCAGCCAGGCCTGTGCGGGGCGCAAAACCAAATTCATGGGCAAAGGCCTGAACAAAGCGGCGTGAAACTTCGGCAAAATCAACCTGACTTCCAAGCTCGGCTGCCATGGAGGTAATGCGTTCCGTAGGATTGCCGCAGGGAGTGATGAGGCGGAACCAGTTTACATCGGTATTCACGTTCAGGGCCATGCCGTGAAAGGTCACCCACTTGCGCACTGCCACGCCCACGCTGGCGACCTTGCCGCCGTTTACCCATACTCCTGGGCCGTGAACGCCCAGTTGCGGCTCAAGCCCGAAGGAGCGCACCACCGAGGCGATGGCTGCCAGCAGCTTTTCCATATACAGGTGCAGGTCTTTTTGCCGCAGGCGGATAACGGGATAGGCCACAAGCTGGCCGGGGCCGTGAAAGGTCGCCATGCCGCCGCGTTCCACCCAGTAGAGGCCCACGCCCTGACGCTGCAACTGTTCTTCGGCCACATGCAGATGGGCCGCCGTGCCCCCACGCCCCATGGTAATGACGGGGTCGTGCTCAAGCAGCAGAAGAGTGTCGTCCACGACGTCGCTGACGCGCGAATCCACACGGCGTTTCTGAAAGTTCAGGGCTTCGCCGTATTCGATGCGCCCCAGATCCAGCACCTCCAGCGGAACAGGTTGGCCGGGCGCGGAACTGGTATCGGTATCTTGCTGGCAAACGGGTAAGGCGGACATGGCTGCTTCCTTGTGATGCAGATCAGTTCAAGCTTGTTTACGGCGGGGGGCCGGGGAGGCCTGTACCCCGGGCCCAACGGCGCCCCCGCCGGTTCCTTCAATGGCGTCAGCCCCGCTTGGGCAGGTACAAGGCCCACCCGGCAGCATCGCGCGCGGCATCGACGACTGTTTCGCAAAAGGCCGGATGCACGCGGAAACCCTTGGCGAATTCGCGCACCGTGCATTCAAGCTGCATGGCAAGCACTGCCTCGCCTATCAGCTCGGAAGCGTTGCTGCCCACAATGTGCACGCCCAGGATTTCGCCCGTGTCGGCATCGGCAACCATCTTTACAGCGCCGTCCACTTCGCCGCGCAACATGGCGTAGCCGTTGATGGAATATGGAAAACCGCCCACTTCAACCTCGTAGCCCTTGCGCTCGGCCTGTTCTTCGGAAAGGCCCACGGAGCCCATTTCCGGGCTGCCCCATATGGCGCGCGAAACAAGGTGGCAGGGGAACTTTGCGGATACGCCCATGCTGTTTTCCGCCGCGCAGATGCCCATGGCAGAGGCCGCATGGCTGAGCATCCAGCCGCCTGTGCAGTCGCCAATGGCAAAAATGCTCGGGCAGGCTGTGCGGCACTGCTGGTCAACGGCTATGCCGCCGTCTTCATTGAATTTAACGCCAAGCGCTTCCAGCCCGAGATTGGCGGCAACCGGCTTGCGGCCAGATACCAGCACCCTGTCGGCCTCAACGGTCTGTTCCTTGTCGCCGCTTTTGAGGGTGCAGGTTTTGCCCGCAACCTTGACGAGGGTGTGACGGGCAATGATCTGCACGCCGCGTTCGCGCAAGGACTGGGACATGCGCTGGCTGGAATCCTGATCTTCATCGGGCAGGATGCGCGGACCGGGCACGGCAAAGATGACCTTGCTGCCAAGGATGCTCAGCAGGGTGGCCATTTCAACGCCGATATAGGTGGGGTCGGTAATGAGCACCGAGGCCGGGGCTTCCGTCATGTCCAGCAGCTGGTCTGTTGTAAAGGCCGCCTGATCCAGGCCGGGAACTTCCGGTTTTGCAAGGGTGCTGCCTGTGGCGATGATGATGCTTTTAGCTTCAACCTTTTTGCCCGCCACATCCACAGAGGTGGGCGAGGTCACAACGGCCATGCCGGGGATCACGTCCACGCCGTTGTTGGCAAGCAGCGCTTCCATGCCCATGCGGATATCGTTGGAAACACCCTGTTTGCGGGCAAGAACAGCGGTAAAATCCAGCTTGCCCACAGTGAGTTCCAGGCCGAATTCGCCAGCCTTGCGCGACTGCTCCAGCAGGGTGGCGGCGCGCAGCCATATCTTGCTGGGAATGCAGCCGCGCATAACGCAGGTGCCGCCCATGTTGCCGCCTTCCACCAAGGCCACCTTGCCCTTGAGCTGCGAAGCGCGAATGGCCGCAGCATAGCCGCCGGGGCCGCCACCTATGACAACTACATCGTACATTGTGTTCTCCTGATCTGTGCTGGTTGCTGTATGGGCGCGGCATTGCCGCAGCCCTGCCGGGAATGCCCTAAAAAAGCAGCAGGGCCGGTTCCGCCAGATATTCCACAAGTGTCTTCAAAAATTCTGCGGCGGGCGCGCCGTCTTCAACGCGGTGGTCAAAGGTGAGGCTCAAGCCCATCATGGAGCGGGCCACCACGGCCCCCTCGTGGATAACGGGCTTTTCCACCACGCGGCCTACACCCAGGATTCCCGTTTCGCCGGGCTTGAGAATGGGCGTGAAGAAATCCACCACGGAATGGGCCATGTTGGTGATGGTAAAGGTGCCGCCGCTCATGTCGTCGGGCGTCAGTTCGCCCTTGCGGGCGCGGCCAGCCAGCAGGCGGGCTTCCCTGGCTATTTCAAGCAGGGTCAGCTTGTCCGCGTGGTGCAGCACTGGCACCATCAGGCCCTCGGGCAGGGCCACGGCCACGCCCATATGCACCTCGCCGTGACGGGTGATGGTTTGCCCGTCAAAGGTGGCGTTCATGCGCGGATGCTTTTTCAGAGCCTTGGAAACGGCCAGAATAAGCATGTCGTTCATGGAAAGGCGGAAGTCTTTGTTCCTTTTGTTGCGGGCCTTGAAGTCGTTGATGATGTGCACGCAGGGGGTAACATCCGCTTCGCTCACAAGGGTGAGCTGGGCGGAGTTTTGCAGGCTGCCCATCATGTTGTCGGCAATGATCTTGCGCATGCCTTCCATGGGCACGGAGCTTGGCTCGCTGCTGCAAACAGCGCTGGCGCAGGTTGACGGAGCCGCGTTTTGGTCCGCTGCGGCGAACTTTTCCGGGTGCAGGACGCGGTCAACATCTTCGCGCACGATCTTGCCGCCTTCGCCCGTGCCTGTGAGGGTGGAGATATCCAGCCCTGCCTTGGCGGCAACGGCGGCGGCAAGGGGCGTGATTTTGATCTTGCCGATAACTTCCTGACGGGCCTGTACGTCGCGCTCAACAATACGGCCGCCGGGGCCGGAACCTGCAACGCAGGCAAGGTCAATGCCAAGTTCACGCGCCAGCCGCCGCGCGGCGGGAGACGCTATCCCGCCAGTGCCAGAGGGTTGCACGGCGGCTGACGCGTTGGTTTTTGCGGGCTTGGGCGCGCCCGCTTCCGCAGTGGCGGAAGCGGGGGAGTCTGACGCGCCTTCAACCCGGGCGATTGTTTCACCAGGTTCGGCCAGAATGCCAAGCACGGCGCCCACGGCCACTTCCTGTTTGGGCTGCACCATAATCTGGAAGAGCACGCCGTCGGCGGGGCTTTCCACCTTGTTGGTGATCTTGTCGGTTTCCACTTCAAACAGATCATCGCCCTGCTTGACTGCGGCGCCTTCGGCCACAAACCATTTGGAAACCTTGCCGGTCTTCATGGTCAGACCAAGTTTCGGCATGGCAAGTTCTATGCTCACTGCTGTTCTCCTGCGATGTTGTGTGTTGCGGCGGAAGGCTGCCTTTCTGCCGTCAGCCGGGCCTATGCCGTCAGCGGTAAACCATGCCGCCGTCAATAAGCACGGCCTGCCCGGTCATGTAGTCGGAGTCCGGCCCGGCCAGATAGGAAACAAAGGCGGCCACGTCTTCCGGTGTTTCGGGGCGGCCAAGGGCTATGCCTTCGCAGTATTTCTTGTAGGTTTCGCCCTTGGGGGCGCCTGTGATTTTTGAAAAACCTTCGTCAATGGCTACCCACATGTCGGTGCCGACCACGCCGGGGCAGTAGGCGTTCACGGTGATGCCCTTGGAGGCAAGCTCCCGCGCCGCCGCCTGGGTGAGGCCGCGCACGGCAAACTTGGTGGCGCTGTATGCGCCGATAAGGGCAAAACCATCGTGCCCGGCAATGGAAGAAGCGCTGATGATCTTGCCCTTCTGCTTGCGGGCCATGAATTTGGTGGCCGCTGCCTGAATGCCCCAGAGCACGCCGTTGACGTTGATTCTGAAGATGCGCTCAAGCTCCTCGGGGGTGACGTCCAGCAGGGCCTTGACCTGAGCGATGCCCGCGTTGTTGATCATGACGTCAAAGCCGCCCAGTTCCTTCTCCGCATGGTCTACAGCGGCAAAAACCTGCGCGCGGTCGCTTACATCGGCAATAAAGGTAGTGGCCTTGCGGCCAAGGGCGCGCACTTCATCCGCAGTGGCGGCCAATTTGTCCGCGTTCATGTCCACAAGGCAGATATCCGCGCCGTCCTTTGCCAGGCGCAGGGCGATGCCGCGCCCGATACCCTGAGCGGAGCCGGTAACCAGAACAACTTTGCCGTTAATAGTCATGATCGTATCCTCCGTGTTGCCGCATGCCGGTTCAAATAGGGAGCAAACCGGGCATGTCGTGGATGGCAGCACCCTGCGGGCCGCAAACTGCTTGTTGCATCAGGAAAAAATACCGTCGCCGCTGGCATTGCCGAGGCCGGGATGAATGTCGAAGCGCACAACGCCCACAGGCACCTTGACCGCGCGGGCCACCATGGCCGCGCCTTCGTAGCCAAAGCCGCCGCACAGCTCGATGGCCACGCAGCCGTCTTCATCCACGGCCTTCTGCGCCGCTTCAACGGCCTCCCTGTAGGATGTCACGCCAATGGTCAGCAGTTCCACGCCGGGGGTGCGCGTCCAGCTGCGGTGCTCGGCCTTGACGCCGTTGCCTTCGCCACGGGGGCTCAGAAAAATGAATGCGGCCTTGAGTTTCATAAACAAGCTCCTGGTGTTGGGGTGATCAGGCTTGTTGCCGGTCTGGGCCTAGTTGGCGTAACAGACCTGCGCGCCACGCAAAAACAGCCCTCGCTGGCGGGCGTATTCCATGACGCGGGCCACATCCACCACGCGCATGGTGTCTTCTGACAATTGTATGCTGGCGCTCTGCCCGCGCCGAACCTCCACCTCGCGCTCGCCGTCCAGCGCCAGCACGCAGGGCGTGAGGGCCACAGGCACATCATCGCCGGGCAACATCTGGCGCACTCGGGAAACGCCCACGTCGGCAAACAGGCCGGGGCCGATGGCGGCGCGCACGCGGCAGGCAAAATCGGGATCAAGATCAAGGGCCAGACCGCGCGGCTCTTCGGGTGATATGCTCATGAGCTGCCCGGCTACGGTCGAGAGGCCGATGCTGTCTGGCCGACAGCGGGAAACAACAATCTGGCTGACTCTGGTGATGTCCCAGATGGCGCGGGAGCCAAGAAAAAGGTCGTCGTACACCGCCACATCCACCAGAGCGATATCTCGGAACTGGCCGTCCACATGCACTTCAAGCAGGCTGACCTCGCGGCAGCCTTCGTCAATGGTCACGCCGCCGCAGGCCAGCACGCCCGCGGCAAGGCCAGCCACGGTTGCTTCGGCCATGACAGGAAAAACGTTGTTGGTGCCTGTGGAGAGCGGCAGGATGGGCGTTTTGCGCGCGCCCTTGCAGGCGGCGCGGCTTGTGCCGTCGCCCCCCATGACGATGATGACCGCAACCCCCTCCTGCTGCATGAGGGCGGCGGCGTTGATGGTGTCCTCCTGCGTGTTGTGCTGGTAAATATCCACCGGAGCCACGTTCACAGGCGTTTCCAAAGCTTCCAGATCGCTCAGGGCGCGCGGCACGATGCCGTAGCCCTCGGGCATATACAGAACATCACGTACCCCGGCGGCGGCCAGACCAACCAGGATGCGGCGCACCATGCGCACCTTCTCCTGATTGTCAAAAACACTGCCGTGCGCGACGATGCGGCGTATGTCCTTGCCTGATGCCGGATTGGCGATAATGGCTGCTTTCACGATGACTCCGGTGGATGTAGTGCGCAGGCGTGGCCTGCTGCATTGCGTGCAATAGGTGCTGCAACCCTGTGCCGCCGCGACGGGGCAGGCATTGTGCCTGTGCCTGCCCCTTGAACGCGGCTGTGTTATCGCAGCGACTTGACCGCAGCGACGATCTGATCCGCGCCGGGAATGTAGGCCTTTTCCAGCGGCGGGCTGAAGGGAACGGGGCAGTAGGGAGCGCCCACGCGCACGATGGGGGCGTCCAGATAGTCCAGAGCTTCCTCGGCCACCATGGCGGCGATTTCCGCACCGGCACCGGCGGTTTTGACGGCTTCGTGCGCAACTACAAGAGCGTGGGTTTTCTTGACGGAATTGAGGATGATGTCCTTGTCGAGCGGCACCAGACAGCGGGGGTCCACCACTTCGGCGCTGATGCCCTGAGCTGCCAGGGTTTCTGCAGCCTGAAGGGCGGAGTGAACCATGAGCGAGGTGGCCACAATGGTTACGTCCGTGCCTTCGCGTTTGATTTCGCCCTTGCCAAGCTCAATGGGGGTCGCCTCGTCGCCAACTTCGCCTTCAACGCCGTACAGAATCTTGTGTTCGAGAAAGACCACGGGGTTGTCGTCGCGGATGGCGCTGATAAGCAGGCCCTTGGCGTCTGCCGGGGTGGAGGGGATGCATACCTTGATGCCGGGAATGTGCATGAACCATGCTTCAAGGCTCTGGGAATGCTGGGCCGCAGCGCCCACGCCAGCGCCCTGGGGCATGCGCAGCACCATGGGTACCTTGGCCTTGCCGCCGAACATGTAGTGCATCTTGGCGGCCTGGTTGAAGAGCTGGTCAAAGGCAACGCCGATAAAGTCCACAAACATCAGCTCGGCCACAGGGCGCAGGCCTGCAGCGGCGGCGCCGGCGGCAGCGCCCACAATGGCGCTTTCCGTGATGGGGGTGTCGCGCACGCGGCGTTCGCCGAATTTGTCAAAAAGGCCCTGAGTCACGCCAAAGCAGCCGCCGAACTTGCCCACGTCTTCACCGATGATGAACACGTTCTCGTCCCGCTCCATCTCCTGGCGCATGGCATCGTTGAGCGCCTGCAGGTAGGTTTTGATCGCCATATTTTTCTCCATTCTGAAAAATCTGAAGGTGGTTTCCGCAGT
Organism: Pseudomonadota bacterium; assembly: GCA_023419375.1. GTDB lineage: Bacteria > Desulfobacterota > Desulfovibrionia > Desulfovibrionales > Desulfovibrionaceae > Desulfovibrio. The sequence continues at coordinate 79,276 of JAEZYD010000056.1, read as the reverse complement.
TTCAGGCAAACGCTTTAGGCGTACACGTCTTCCAGCAGGTCTTCCGGCTTGGGGAAGGGGCTGTCTTCCGCAAACTTGACGGCGGCTTCAATTTCGGCAGCCACAGACGCGGTGATGGCATCCAGCTCAGCCTGTGTGGCGGTGCCGGATTCCACCAGCTTTTTGGCAAAACGCGGAATGGGATCCTTGGCCTTCCATTCTTCCAGTTCCTTCTCGCTGCGGTACACGCAGGCATCACCCTCGAAGTGGCCGCGCCAGCGGTAGGTCTTGCATTCCACAAGCGATGGGCCCTGGCCCTTGCGCGCGCGTTCCACGGCCATGGTCACGGCTTCGTACACGGCGAGCACATCGTTGCCGTCAATAACAACGCCGGGCATGTCGTATCCGGCGGCGCGGTCGGCAATGTCGGTGATGGCCATGGATTTGCTCTGCGGGCAGGAAATGCCGTAGCCGTTGTTTTCATTGATAAAGATGACGGGGAGTTTCCAGGCGCTGGCCATGTTCAGCGATTCCTGCGTGGTGCCCTGGTTGGACGCGCCGTCGCCGAAAAAGCAGGCGCACACGCCCTTGTTGTCCTTGTATTGGCAGCTGAAGGCCGCGCCCACGGCCAGAGGCCCGCCGCCGCCCACAATGCCGTTGGCGCCAAGAATGCCGATGTTGAAGTCGGCAATGTGCATGGAACCGCCCTTGCCCTTGCAGTACCCGGTGGAGCGGCCATAGATTTCGGCCATCATGAGCTTGAGGTCGCCGCCCTTGGCCAGGCAGTGGCCGTGGCCACGGTGGGTGCTGGTGATCATGTCCGTCTGCTTCAGCGCGGCGCACGCGCCTGTGGCAACGGCTTCTTCACCAAGGTAGAGGTGAACGAATCCGGGTATTTTGCCAGCTGCAAAAAACTTTTGCAGCTCGCTTTCAAAAAGGCGGATCTTGGTCATGGTGCTGAACATTTCCAGCAGAACCTTTTTGTCGGGATGTTTCATGGTACTCTCCTCAGATTGCTGATTGTGGTGCCGACTCAGTCAATATCTACCGACACGGTCAGGGCCGCGCAGGCCAACACGATGTCGCTGCAACCGGGGCTGAAGCAGGCAACTTCAAGACCCGGAGTGCGCAAGCCGCCAGTAACGACCTCAATGCTCTTTTCCCCGATGGGGATGGCGGCAAGCACCGCCTCCTTGTCCACGAGGTCAGGTTCTGGCACGGCAATGCGCGCGTGCACATGCACACCCTGAAAAGAGCCGCGCCCGAGTATCTCCACCAGGCCGCACAAACAACTGCGCGAAACGGCGTCCTTGACTGCCCGGGTGGCGGCCTTGGTCATGTTTGCGCCGTGCAGGTCGGCCCCGGTGCCCAGTTCAACCACGTAACGTTGCAGCATTGGATTCCTCCGCTGACTAGCCCAGCATGCGCACGGGCTGTTCGAGCATGTCCGCAAGGGTGCGCAGGAAGCTCATGGCCGGGCCGCCGTCGGTGACCATGTGGTTGAAGGTGAGGGAAAGGGTCATCATCTTGCGCACGCATACCTGGCCCTCAAAAACGCCCGGTTTTTCCACCACGCGGCCCACGCCGAGGATGCCTGTTTCCGGCGGGTTGAGGATGGGGGTAAAGCCGTCCACGCCAAGCATGCTCACATTGGAAATGGTAAAGGTGCCGCCGGAAATCTCGTCCATGGAGAGGCCGCCCTTGCGGGCGCGGCTGGCCGCATCGCGCACCTTGCCCTTGAGCTCTTCAAGGCTGTAGGTATCCGCATTCTTGACGTTGGGAACAATGAGGCCCGTATCGAGCGAAACGGCGATGCCAAGGTTCACATGCCTGTGCATGTGGATGCCGTCTGCCTGCAGGGTGGTGTTCATGACTGGGTGCTGCCTGAGTGCGCGGCACACGGCAAAGGCGATGATGTCGTTGAACGAGAGGCGGTATTCCGGATCTTTTTTGTTGCGGGCCAGCATGGTGTCGCGCAGGGCGACCATTTCGGTAACATCGGCTTCCACAAAAACGGTCAGCTGCGCCGCGTTTTGCAGGCTGGCCTGCATGTTGTCTGCTATGAGCTTGCGCAGGCCGTCCATGGGGATGACCTCATCCGCGTCATCAGCGGGCGCTGCGCAGGTTTGCGCCGGGGCGGCGCTGGCAGGAGCCGGAGTTTTTGCCGCGGCTTCGTGGGCGGCGCGCACGTCCTTTTCCGTAACAATGCCATCGCGCCCCGTGCCCGTTACCGTTGCCAGATCAACGCCCAGCTCTTTGGCGGCCTTGCGGGCTGCGGGCATGGCGCGGACTTCTCCTTGCGCCGTACCGGCCTGCGCGGCTGATCCCTGGCTTTTTGCCCCGGAAGCGGCAGGAGCGGCGGGGCTGGCCGCCGCATCAGCGCCTTGCGAGGCCGGGGCGGACACAGCCTCGCCCGATTCGCCGATAATGCCGATAACCTGCATGACGGGAACAACCTCGCCCTGCGGGCTGACAATCTGCAAAAGCACGCCGCCTGCCGGAGACTCGACCACGTTGGTGATCTTGTCTGTTTCCACTTCCAGCAGGGGTTGTCCCACTGCCACCGCACCGCCTTCGGCCACAAGCCAGCGCGCAATCTTGCCTGTTTTCATGGTGAGGCCCCATTTGGGCATCTGCACTTCGTAGGCCATCCGCTACCTCCTTGCGCCGATGTGGCGCACGCGTTTATGCCTACTGGATTGCAACTCTGATACCACTTTATAACAGGCAATAATCAATGAATAATTTAAAAAATACTTTATGTGTGTATTTGATAGTGTTCCAAAATCGAACAGGATAATGTTCTGTCAGACCAGTTATGATACACTGCAATATATAAAAAATTCATGGAGTTGTTTTTTAGGACATAATATGAATGTAGCCATGCGCAAAGAGCTATTCCATTTTTTCACGGACGGTGCTATTGCTTGAAACAAAGCTGCGGGGTCGCATTATTCAGAAATGGGGGCAGAGGGCCTTTTCGGAGTGGAGAGGCCAGCGAACCGGCATGCTTGTTGAAAGGGCGTGCGCGTCCGGGAGATAAGTCATGTATGTTCTGCAAAGAAATGGCGATGTCTTTGAAATGCGGCAGGAACCCCTGATGGCGGAAGGCGTCAACCGCTCGGGTTTTTTGTTCAACAGCTATAGCGGCGTACCAGGAGCGAACCGACGGGAAACATGGGAATCCTTTATAAGAACCGGCAAGATTGTTGACGACAGCTTGCCCCGGCCCATCGCGGCTTCGTGGATGCGCTGCCGCGATCTTGGGGTGGATCCGCTGCTGCCCAAGTGCGCGGAATTTACGCCCATGAGCCAGATCAACGCCCAGGCCGAAATATATGCGGAACTGGCGGCTGGCGTGGAGCGGCAGGTGTATGAGCAGATCAAGGAAAAAGGCCTGCTCATGACGGTATCCGAGGCCAATGGCCGATTGCTGCGCACCTGCGGCAACAAGGATGTATTGCTCCAGGCAGACCAGCTCTACTTTGGCCCTGGAGCGGTGTGGTCTGAAAAAAGCGTGGGCACCAACGCCATAAGTCTGGCTCTTTCTGACGGCATGCCCGCGCAGGTTATGGGCGAAGAGCATTTTTGCAGCAGCCATCAGGCTTGGGGCTGTTCTGCCGCGCCCATTTTCACGCCCTTTGGGCAGTTGTGGGGCTGTTTTGACATTTCCGGGCCAACCAGCGCCGACCACCGCCAGGCATTGTGGCTGGCCGTTGGCGCGGCCCGCGAGATAGAACGCCTGCTGCTCAATGCCTCGCTCAGCAGCATGGAGAACAAATCCCGCACCTTGCTCAGCACGCTCTTCAGTTCCATGCCCATTGGCGTGCTGATGGTGGATGAGGGCGGCATCATCACCTATGCCAATGCCCAGGCAGAGCGCCTGTTGGGCTTTAGCGGCGATGTGCGCGGCGGACGCGCCGAGGCTTTTTTTGACTACACTCTGTATGCGCTTCAGCAGACGGAAAAGAGCAGACAGCCCGAGGGGGTTCCCCTGCGCTGCCTGACCAACCCCGCCATCACAGCCTGCGCCATGCCCTTCATGACCGGCAGGTCAGAAGCGCGTTACACCCTTGTGACCCTGCAGGCCGGGGTTGAGGCCCGCCCCGCGCCCGTTGCCCCTGTGCCGCATGTTCCGCGCCGCGAAGGCACGCACCCCTTTGGCGATATTGTTTACCGCAGTGAAAAAATGACCCGCACGGTGGAGCAGGCGCGGCACATGGCCAAAAGCCCTGCGGCGGTTTTGCTGCTGGGCGAAACGGGCACGGGCAAGGAACTGTTTGCAAAGGCCATCCACAAGGCCAGCCGATGTTCCGAAGGGCCGTTTGTGGCGGTAAACTGCGGAGCTTTACCGCGTGAGCTTATCCAGAGTGAGCTTTTTGGCTATGAACGGGGGGCTTTTACCGGAGCAGTGGAAAAGGGGCGTCCCGGCAAGTTTGAACTGGCCGACAAGGGAACCCTGTTTCTGGATGAAATTTCTGAAATGCCGCTGGAAATGCAGGTCAACCTGCTGCGGCCTCTGGAAGACCGCTGCGTCACAAGGGTGGGCGGCAAGCAGACCAGAATGGTCGATTTTCGGCTGGTGACGGCCACCAACCGCAATCTTGATGAACTGATGGCTTCGGGCGCGTTTCGTGAAGACCTGTTTTATCGTATCCATGTGCTCGCGCTGGAGATTCCCCCTTTGCGCGAACGCAGGGAAGATATCGCCGTCATTGCGGAATACCATTGCAAGCGCCTGTGCCGTACCTATGGGCATCCTTTTGGCGGATTTTCTGCCGAGGCTTTGCGCGTGATGGAAGATTACGACTGGCCCGGCAATGTGCGTCAGCTTGTGCACAGCGTGGAATTTGCCGTCAACATGGCGCAGGGCGGCTGTATTTTGCCTGTGCATCTGCCCGCGCATTTGCAGTCCTGTGCTGGCGGAACCGATGCCGCCAGCGGGCAGGCGAATGGGCAAGCAGTGGCGGCCCTGCCCGGAATGACCGATTTTAATCTGGACAATCAGGAGGCCATGGTCATCCGCTGCGCGCTGAAGCACTATAATGGCAACATGCTTCAGGCCGCCAAGGCGCTGGGCATCGGACGTAATACTCTCTACGCCAAGCTGCGCAAGATTGTTCCTCAGGGATAGTTCTCCGCAACAATAGTTTTACTGATTACACAACCCGGCCTGCTCTGAACCCAAGCCCCATTTATGGGCGCATGTGGTCTGGAGCAGGCCTTTTTTTATGGCATCCCCTTCGCTCAGGCTTGCTGTTTTACCGCCTCGCTGCCTGTTTATCTCTCTGTTCCACTTCCGCCCATGCCTGCCTTGCCTTGTTCAACTTCAGAACAGTGTCAGCGGCTCCGGTATACCTGTCTGCATGTGCAATTTTTCTCGATTGAGCCGGGGCAAGGCCTGCCGGGTATGTCAGTTCATCCGCTGATGGCGCGGATTTTACGGCATAGCCTGTGCAAAGAGGGAGTATTCGGATTCAACATCTAACAAGCGAGGCAGTTATGGCGGAAACCATGCAGGCGGCAGTTTGGCACGGCAAAAAAGACATCCGCGTCGAGACTGTACCCGTTCCCCCCGCTCCGGCTCCCGGTTGGGTTCAGATCAAGGTTGATTGGTGCGGCATCTGCGGCTCGGATCTGCACGAATACCTGGCTGGCCCCATATTCATTCCCACCGAGGCCCCGCATCCGCTTACGGGCAAGCAGGGGAGCGTCATTCTTGGGCACGAGTTCAGCGGCAAGGTTGTGGCGGTGGGCAGCGGCGTTACCAATGTCAAGGTAGGCGACATGGTTGCGCCCGATGCCTGCCAGCACTGCGGCGAGTGTCAGCCTTGCCGGGAAGGGCGCTACAATGTTTGCGAAAAGCTTGCCTTTACGGGCCTGCACAATGACGGCGCATTTGCCCCCTATGTGAATGTGCCTGCGGATTTGTGTTTTATCATGCCCGATGGTGTTTCGCCCGAGGCCGGAGCAGTCATGGAACCCCTTGCCACGGGCTTTAAGGCCGTGCGTATGGCTGGCAGCATTCTGGGCCTTAACGTGGTTGTTCTTGGCGCCGGAACCATTGGTCTTGGCACCATTATGGCTGCCAAAGCCGCTGGCGCGGGCAAGATCATTGTGCTTGAAATGTCCCGTGCGCGCATTGCCAAGGCAATGGAGTGCGGGGCGGACATTGTGGTGAACCCCAAGGAATGCGACCCTGTTGCAAAGGTGAAAGAACTGACCGGCGGCTCCGGGGCAGATGTTTCCTTTGAATGCATCGGCAACAAGCACACAGGGCCGCTGGCCATAGATGTGCTGCGCAACACAGGAACTGCCATCATCGTGGGTATTTTTGAAGAACCCAGTTCCTTCAACTTTTTCAGCCTCAGCGGCACGGACAAAAAGGTCATGGGCACGCTGGCCTACACCATTGAAGATTTCAAGGGCCTTGCCGCGCTCATGGCAAAGGGCGTCATCAAGGCGGAAAACCTTATTACCGGCAAGATCGAGCTGAAGGACATCATGGAAAAGGGTTTTCTTGAGCTGATCAACAACAAGGACGAAAACATCAAGATACTTGTGCGTCCCTGACGCGCTTAATGGCGTGTTTGAGGGATGATCCTGCCAGCTTGATACTGTCCCTGTGTATGAGCTGCAGGACATGAAAGAGGGGTTGCGGAATGGTCCGGAACCCCTCGGCTAGTTTGCAGGCAGTGCAAGAATGGAACAGTGCAGCTCTCAGGGCTAAGTGATCGGCCGCAAAAAGTCGTCTCGTTTCAAACCGGAAGCTGAAAAAATTTTATAGACAATAATCTATTTAAATAAAAAAATATTTTTGACAGTAAGCATTGTGGGCGGTGGGGGAAGTATTCTGCCGCCCCGTCAGAAAACCAATCAGTTACGATTATGAATCTGAAGTAAGGTGTGAAGTCCTGCAACACCTAAAAGGACAAAAAGTTCCACTTGGCCCTGCCGGAGTATTCATGGTTCATCATTTGTGCGGTTACTGGGCACGCTTTTGTCCCGCGATATTTCAGATTTTCCTTTTTTTTCTGTTTACATTAATTGCACCAATTCATAGCAATGCGGCGAGTGCTGACAGCTTTAAAACCAATGAATACTGGAACAGCACAGGGTTGGATTTTATTCACGCTGCGGTCGCATACGCTCTGGGATATACCGGGGCGGGCACCGCGTTGGGCATAATTGACTCTTCCGTACGCGCCGACCACCCTGAGCTGGCTGGAAAAGTCATAATGATGGCCTTGCCTCTTGATGAGACCACGGGGCAGGAATATGTGCCAAACTGGGCATACGATAGGCATGGCAGTCATGTGGCGGGCATCATGGCAGCCATGCGAAATGGCGTTGGCATGCACGGCGTGGCTTTTGACGCCGACCTTGTTTCGGCAGGCATGCTTGGGGGAGCGTCCGGGAGCACCGAAAATCTTGTGACGCCTGATTTGTTGAGCCTCTTTGCTGCGTATCCGGAAATTCGCGTCATCAACAACAGTTGGGGCGCGGATTTTTACCCCTCGCTTGACCCTGCCAAAGATATTCCCGCAGATGTCATATCTGCCCAGGATAATGCGATCAAAGCGCTTTGCAAGCTCAGTGAGGAGTACGGCAAGGTCGTTGTGTTTGCCGCTGGCAACAGCACCATGATAGCTCCCAGTGTCGAGGGCATGATGCCGCGTTATGTGCCGGATCTGAAAGGCTGGATCAACGTAGTTTCCCTTAATATTGCCGGGATCACTACAGCGCCGGACGGAACACGCATCATCGGTCCGTCTGGGGTCAGTTATTTCAGCAACCTTGGGAGCAAAGCCTCTCTTTGGACTGTTGCTGCTCCCGGCAGCTATATCAATTCGCTCAATGCCGCCGCCAACGGCTATATGCTGGCCAGCGGCACCAGCATGGCAGCGCCTTATGTGAGTGGCACTGTGGGCCTGGTGGCGCAGGCTTTTCCCTGGATGACCGGCAAACAGCTGGCTGATGCTGTATTGACCACAGCGGATAATACTTTTATAGCGCCAACGCATCTTGTTCAATATACATCTGATAATGGCGGTAATCTTAATAAGGTTATTATTACTGTTATAGACCCCAGTGTTCTTCCCCTGGATAATACGACAATCAAACAGTGGATTGATCAAGTTTACCAGGGCGCAACGGCAGATGCTTTGAAAGCGCTTGTTGAGCAGGGCAAGAGCGCAGTGAACAATCTGACCAGAGAAGAAGTGTTTGGTCAGGGCCTGCTGGACGCAGGCAAGGCTGTGCGCGGCATCGCCCGGCTGGACGCCAATCGAATGTCAGCCTCGGACGTGATGACGTTGCCTGAATTGGGCTCTGGCAATTATGCGCTTGAAACGTTTGACACCAAGGGCTACTTCGCCGAATTCAGCAATGATATCAGCCAACGACAGTGGATTGATGCCTACCATCACGCCAGTTTTCTGACTGGTGCGGACGCCACGGCCCTGCGTGGCAAGGATGTGGGCTTGCGTAAAACGGGTGACGGCCTGCTGGTTCTCAGCGGCGTCAATAGCTATTCCGGGGCAACAGTGGTTGATGGCGGGGGCTTGGCCGTGAGCAAAAAGGCAAACGGCACTGGCGGCGTGCTGCAAAACAGCGATGTGCTCGTGCGCCAGGGCGGTGTATTGCTGGGTGATGGAGAAATACAGAAGAAAGTTGTCAATTCCGGTACTGTCGCTCCAGGCTATCGCGGCCTGACGCTCACAGTAAATGAGTACAGCCAGACAGGCCAGGGTACGCTGCAAATCGGTTTCAATTCCGGAGCCCAATATTCGGTGCTCAGTGCAAACTCTGCAAATCTTGACGGAGCCTTGCGGTTTTCTCCTTCGCCGGGATTTTATGCAGAGAATTATTCAATAAGTATGAACAGTGTGCAGGCAACGAGCTCCACAGGCGCATTTAACAGCGTTGGGGTTAATTCTTCTTCGCCAACATTGAATTTTAGTGTTGCGTCAAGCAATGGCCTTGGGGCGGCATCATTGGGCCAGCAGCGTGCATCCAACGCTTACAGCCGCTATGCCAGCAGCTCCACTACAAACCGCGTTGGCCGCGCTCTTTACCAGATAGCAGGGCAGGCAACAGGCGACATGCAAAACCTGTTTCAGGCTCTGGACTGGAGCGATGCATCCGGCAGCGGCATTGCTCCGGCAATGGAGCAGTTGAGCCCCAACAGTTACGATGCCGTGGCGCGGGCCGGGCTTGAAGCACAGCGGCAGCTCAATCTGCTCATGGTGCGGCGCTTTTTGGGAACCAGCGGCCCGCAAGACGTGAACGGCACTGGCGTGTCCAGCGGTGATGAAGCTGCTGGCTGGCAGGCATGGGCGTTGCCCTTTGGCAGCTACAGCAATATGAACGCCAATGGCGGCTCAGCGGGCTTCACTGCGTCTGGTGCAGGGTTGGCCCTTGGTGTTGACCGCCAGTGGGAGAGCGGACTGACTACAGGATTTGATGTGGCGCTCGCAGGCCGCCGCACAGAAATCCATAATGCGGGCGAAGCAAAGGCGGAAACTATGGCCGCATCTGTTGGCGGCCACGCACGTTTCAAGCCCAGCTGGTGGGATGGGGCCTATGCAATGGGTATGGCCCGTGTGGGCTTTGAGAATGTGCAAATGCAGCGAGCCGTCAACTTTAATGGCTTTGCGCGCAATCACAACAGCAGCTGGACGGGCCTTACCGCAGATACGCTTGCGGGCGGCGGCAAGGACTGGAACTGGACAACCACTTGGGGCGGCGTGGAAGCTGGCCCTCTGACATGGCTGGAATATAGCCTGAGTTCCAGGCCTGGATTTACCGAGGACGGATCCGGAGCCTCGGCGCTCAGGCTTGATGCCGCTACCTACAACAATCTTTCGTCAGTCTTGGGCGCGCATGCAAATATTGCCCGCACCCTGGATAATGGCACAACGCTCGCATGGGACACCCTGGCTGGCGGCATGACTGGCTTGACGGAACATTCAGCAGCAGCGCCAGATTCAAGGGATACGGTCCAGGTTTTGAAAGCCGGTCAGATATGCCGGGGCGGGACGCCATGCTGGTTCACAGCAGTGTGAGGGCGAACCATATCAGTGGATTTTTTGCGCAGGTTGAGCTTGGAGCAGAGTTGTTTCGTTCTCAGAGTTCTTCCTGCTTCGGCGGTTTCAGTTTTGGTCTGGATTTTTAGCGGCTGTTTGCATGATCCATCTGTGTCATTTGACATGGCGTTCACATTTACTGAGTCCCGTTATATGTGCTTCTGATTATCCCCTCCGCGAAGTATCCCATTGAAAAATAACTGTTCCTGACTTAGAAAAAGAAAGGAATAAAGTCGGTTGCCGCCCAGGATCCCCTGGGTGGCATTGCTTTGTTTTGTGCATGCAATGATAGCGCAATCATGCTGCGTTTTAACCACAATCTCCCCCCGAAAGTGGCTTTTGCGACGGCGCAGGACTAGCTGAAGTATCAGATAGGCTTTCTGGAAGGTATTGAGGAAAACGCAAAATGAAGATTGCCGATATCACTTTTGGGATGCACAGGAACAAGGCGGCTCAGAATCCGGCGGGAGCTGCTGCCGCAGGCCAGCCAGCCATGGTGCCTTCGGGCCTCTCCGCTGCTGGCAATGCTATGCCGTGTTCATCCAGTTCGCCTGGCTTGTCTGGCAGATGGGCCAGCTTTGAAGCTCTGTTCTGCTCTGTTGCGGAAGAGAACCCGGATAACCCCGCCCTTTCTGGTGGCGGAAAAAGCCTGAGCTTCAGGGAGCTGAAGGATTTTTCCGCGCGCATAGCCGCCTTTGTGCAGGCGCAAAACTACGGGCCGGAAGCGGCAGTAGGGGGGCTGTGCGAGCGCGGCGCCATGTATCTTGCCGCCGCCATTGGCATCATGCGGGCCGGCGCCGTGTACGTGCCCGTGGAGCGGGAACTGCCGCGCGCCCGGCAGGAAGCCATGCTCAGGCCCGTGCGCTTGCTGGTGACGGACAGCGCTTCACTGCCCGAGGCGGAATATCACCGCTACCGTAACCCCAACATTGCCCACATACTCTGCCTGGATGCGCAAAATTTTACGGATGCTCTGGAAAGCGGCGGCCTGAGCAGCACGGAATACTGGGAGCATCTTGCAGAGCCGGGCAGCGACCGGGGTTGGCTGTACGATGTGGATGCCCGCCCCTTTGAACTGGCGCAGCTTGAGTGCATGGCTGACAACGTGCTGCAAAAAACGGGTCTGGCCCCCAACCGTGCCCCTGGCAGCGTCCCCGGAAGCGCACAGCCCAACGGCAAAAGCGTGCTTGATGTCGGCAGCGGCTCCGGCGTGGTGGCGCAGGCTCTGGCCTCTGCCGCCAGCCGGTACGCGGCGGTAGACATTGCCAAAAATGAACTGGACAGGGTGCAGGCCTTGCCCTGCGGCGCTTCCGTAAGCATTCACCGCATGGAAGCCGTAGACATCTGCTTTTTTGAAGACGAGCGCTTTGACATTGTGGTGCTCAACGGCGTTGTGGATTGCTTTCCCGGTTACAATTATCTGCGCAAGGTGCTTGACCACGCCGCAGAGCGCCTCACGGCAGACGGCAGCATTTTTGTGGGTGCCGTGCGGGATATGGACCGCAAGGACGACCTGCGGGCGGCCATCAGGGGGCATGCTCTTGCCACGGGCGATCAGTCAGCTTTGCTGCGTTTTGAAGGTTCGGCAGAGCTGTTTGTGCCACGGCGTTTCTTTAGTGCCTGGGCGGCAGAATGCCCATATCCGGTTGAAGTAAAATTTTCACCCGCGGCGGCTTCTGCGTCCTCTGCCAATGGTCAGACGGATGCCTTTCGCTATGATGTGCAGATTTGCAGAAGCGTCCGCGATACCAGAATCCACGGCACAAATGCCATGCGCGAGAGCTTTGGCCTGAGGGATCTGGAGGCCTGCCCCATAGCCCCGCTTGCGGCTGTCAGGCCGGACGCTGCCGCCTATGTTGTCTACACCAGCGGCTCCACAGGGCAACCCAAGGGCGTTGTGGTGGAGCACCGCCACCTCCTGCACATAATCCATGCCCTGCGGGCGTTTTCAGAAGGGTGCGGCACTGTGGGGCTGGTTGCGCCGCTCTCGTTTGATGCGTCCATCCAGCAACTGGCGGTTTCGCTGTTTTGCGGCAAGCCCCTGTATGTCATGGCGGACGAGGAGCGCAAAAATCCTGCTGCATTTTGTGCCTGCGTCCGCAAGCGGGGCATTGACCTGTGCGACATGACCCCGGCCTTTTTTAATGTGCTGGTGGATTATTTGCAGGAGCACCGCCAGCCCCTGCCGCTCAAGCGTGTGCTGTTGGCTGGCGAGGTGCTGCGGCCAGACGTTATTCAGAAATTTTATGCCATACCCGGCAATGAAGATGTGGTGCTGTTCAATGTGTACGGCCCTACAGAATGCACGGTAGACAGCAGCGCCTTTCGCATTGACCGCGCCAATCATGCGGATTTTACAGCCTTTCCCATTGGCAGGGCGCTTGAAGGCGTGAGTATTTTTGTGCTGGATAAACATCAGCGCCCGGTGCCGGACTCTGTAACCGGAGAACTGTGGATCGCGGGTGCGGGCGTTTCGCGCGGCTATCTGAATGGCGAGAGCGCCGATGCTTTTACCGAATATGCCGGGCGGCGCTGTTACCGAACTGGCGACAATGGCTTTATCCAGAACGGTCTTGTGTACTACCGTGGGCGGGAGGATCAGCAGGTCAAGATCAGGGGCAACCGGGTCGAGATCGGCGAGGTGGAAAAGGCCGTGGGGAGCTTTCCCGGTGTGCGGCAGGTGGCCGTGGTGGCGGATTTTTATCAGGCTGGTAACGATAAAAGCCTTGCCGCCTATGTTGTGGGTGCTGTGAATCCGGCCGTTTTGCGCAGCTATCTTGAGCAGCAGTTGCCGCAATTTTGTGTGCCGGACTATATTGTGCCAATGGTGGAGCTGCCCCTTTCACCCAACCGCAAGGTGGATAAAAGGGCGCTGCCGTCTCCGTTGGGCAGGGCAGATGCCGTTGCAGGGCGCTGCCCGCAAGGAGCTGTGGAGCAGGCGCTTGCCGCCATCTGGAAGCGGTTGCTGGGCATGGAAGTGAATGATGCGGAGGCCAGTTTTTTCAGCATGGGCGGGCACAGCATCATGGCCGTGCGTCTTGTTGCCATGATTGAAAAAGAGTTGCGCGTTCATATTGCCGTCAACGAGCTGATGGCTCATTCCAGCATTGCACGGCTGGCCGAACTTGTAGAGGGTAAGGCCGGGGTGCGCAACAGCCCCATCATCAAGCTTTGCCATAGTGAGGGCGGTAAAAACATTTTTTTGTTTCATCCTGTGGGCGGCGGTGTGTTCTGTTACAGCGATCTGGCCCGGCTGCTGGATGGGCGCTACACCCTCTACGCTGTGGAGCCTGCGGGCTTTCAGGCTGAAAAGACTGTTCTGAATACGGAGCTGTACAGTGTTCAGGACCTGGCCGCGATTTATCTGGATGAAATCCTCAAGGTAGCTACGGACAATATCGTTTTTGGCGGCTGGAGTTTCGGGGGGCTTCTGGCTTATGAGGCGGCCTGCCAGTATGCCGCGCGGGGGGGCGACCCTGGCCCGGTTCTGATTCTGGATACGGTGCTGGACAATACCAGGGCCAAGCAGCTTGCGGCCAAGGACGATGTGGAACTGCTGAAAAACCAGCTCGCGGAAGCGCTGGCCTTTGATGTGGAAAAGCTGCGGGCCATGAACAGGGCTGAAAGAATGGCGTATCTGGTGGCATGCGGCGAAAAAGCCGGGCTGCTGCCGCCCAATTTCAGCCCTGCGCATATGGAAAACCTGTTGCAGACTTACAGGCTCAATGCCATCGCCGCGGCACGGTATGACAATCCAGCGCCGTCTGACCTGCGCATTCTGTATATTCGCGCGCTGGATTTTGCCAGTAATCCTTACACTGATTTTAATGACCAGTATCAGGGCTGGAGCCGCTTTTTGCCTGAAAAAAATATCACCCTCCGCTGGACGGCGGGCACGCACCAAAGCATGCTTTCGCCCGGCCTTGCTGATGGCGTGGCAGAGCATATTTGCGACTTTTTGGGGCAGTTGGGTGAAGATGATGCGTGCGGAATGTCGATGGAGTGAGGTCAATGTTTCGGACCCGATCTGGAAGATAGCAAGCTTCTGGAATGAACAAACTCTCCCTTGTGTGTTGTCACCGAGAACAAGGAGAAGTTTTCCAAAAGGCTCCATCCTTGTCAGCAGTTCTATTTTCATCACAACGGATCACCTTCAAGAAACGGCTGCCGTCAGTAGTTTGGGGTGGGGTTTCAAGGCAGATGTAGCCTGTCCGCATGGAAGTTAATTCGTTTGTGACGTAATCTTTTGTCGATTCAATGTTCTGAAACCCAGGGGAAAGCAAAACAAAATATTGTTTCGTACTTTTGAATAATTCTTTCATACCGTTAAGTCTTTTAATCTTGCTATCCAATTGTTTCCTGTCCCATACAGAAGATAATTTTGCCTCGATAAATATAAGTGTATTTTCAGTGCAGATTATGAAATCGAAATCTTCTTGAGTTCCAAAAATTTTATAATTTATATTTTGAATTGTCTTATTTTCTTCATTTTGTCCGTTGTATCTGGTCAGTGCTGCGATGAGCCAATCGATATGATAATCCATAGCCCACCAAGCATTTTTAAGATCAGCATTCAATAATTCAGTGAATTTTTTTGTCAATTTCTCAATAATCGCATCACTAAGAGGCAATGATAGGTCTGTGCCGTTCCCGCAGCAGTTCCGAATGAGCCAGTAACGTTCTTTCCTGTTAAAAACTTCAAGGCATTGAGCCAATGTTTTGCTGCTCATTGTATATTTCTCATATAGCGTATATAGTTATGAAGCTATGAATGATCGACAGTTCCATTTTTTGCCTATGCATGGGTTGGTATTTCACTTGGTTGAATAGTTGTATGCCGGGGATTTAATAGGGGCTGTTCGATGAGATGGTGTACGGGGGTATTTTTCTTTGTGTAACTGCTTCCGCTGGCAGCGGATGCGCCAGGAACGTATATTCGTGTTGAATGTCAGTGAAAATGTGATTAAAGCAAAAAACAGTCTCTTCAGAAGTTCCTCAATCTAAGTTTTTCTATCAGTCCACCCGGCGCTGCTCAACTATTTTTTTTGATAGGAAGTGTTGGTTGCTACTTACTCAAAAACTTGGTTGTACACGTTTTTATGGGCTGCTAAAAACATCTATTAAAGAAGGTGGTATGAGAAATGAATGTTTTTTGGAGGCACGGATGAGAATGTTTTATTCCAAATCGTTAATTATATTTAACAAATTAAAAATACACATAACATATGTACAATTTTTAATGTTTATTTTTGTTGTATTGATAATATCTATATGCGTTGGGTCAGCTTATTACGTAGATGGGTTGGAAAATAAAAGTACAAAAACAATTTTAAATAGCATTATTGCTATGTTAATTAATATTTCATCATCGTTAGTGATACTCTTTTTGGGTTTTGAAAAGTTTAAATCTGTGCTCGACAGAGAATTGCATAAGTCAAGCTATGGTAAACTGTATGAGTTATGGTATGGTGGTATTGGAAATAGAAAATATTTTCTATTCTACGGTGGAAGTCTTGGAACTTTTAGAGAAAAGGAAAACCACACTAGTTCACTTGCAACTGCTTACTCCATACAAGTGATTAAATCTTGTCTTGTGGATAAGATGCGAGTGGCAGAAAGAATATTACATAAATCCATTGAAGAAAATATTAATTTAAGTGATATTGAAAATAATAATATAATACTCCTAGGTGGAATTTCTAGTTTAGAATATAAAAGCTTTTTTTTGAAAAAAAATTTCCCTTGTTTATTTATAGAACAGCACGTCAGTGGCGACGATAGAAGCATCTGTTTTGTTGATGAAGGTTCAGAATTTAAGACAAAAACTATATTTAATAATGATAGAAAAATAATAAGAGATGTTGCAATTATAACAATTGCAAGAGATATATATGGGCTGAATTTGTATTGGATAAATGGAAATTTTGGACTTGGAACCTATGCCTCTGTTCTTTTTCTGACGGGTTCAATGTATGATCATAAATTTATATCTCTGCCTGATAATGGGAAATTTGTTCAGTTCGCAATTGAAGTAACAAATATTGTAGATGAGCAATTGTCAGAAGAACATAGAGCCATTTCCTTAACTAAATTCAATGACTATAGACCAAGGTGCTTGCCAGAAAATTTTAGTGTTTCCAGTTTTATTTTAGAATTGCAGGCGGATAGAATGAATGTGCCCCCTCACCAATAATTTCGAGGGTTATGAGAGTGTTAAATTTTTAAGTTGATACTGGGAGTGATTACTTTTAATGCCTCCCGCCAATCAAGCAGCCTTTAAGGGAGAATCCTTCCGGTTTTTACCAGCCTGCTGATGCACGTAGTGTGGCGTCTTCCAGCCAAGTGCCGAGTGCAGGTACTGGGTGTTAAAGAATTCTATCCAGTCATAAAGCGCGTTACTCAGGTGCTCCAGGCTACTCCATTCGCACAGCCAGAAGAGTTCTTCTTTAACTGTGCGCATTGTACGCTCGTGGAGTAGCCCCCATTTCGACCGGACACCCCTCAACTAAGGAGGAGGTGCTGGAACTTGACCTTGCCCCACTGCGTATGCCACTTGTAAATTAGAGGTTCCCAAGAGGCTGAAGGTTATATTCTTTTCTCGGAATTCTTCTGGAGTTAGCCAGCTCAACGAACTGCGCGGTCGCCGTTGGTTTGTATCCTGCCGCCATGTTTTGTGTTCTGCGGGCATCGCGAAGAGCGGCCATTGAATCCTTCCCCGACATCACGCCTTCATGTGCCCAAACCATGTGCCCAAAAAAATAAGGGGTCATCCTTTTTAGGATAACCCCTTTCATATTTGGTGGGCAGTACAGGACTTGAACCTGTGGCCCCCGCCTTGTAAGGGCGGTGCTCAACCAACTGAGCTAACTGCCCGAAACAGCGTAGCACAGGCAGCTATATGCCCTGTTATTCAGCGTATTGCAAGCGCAATTTTGCCGTTGCACCAGAGCAGCCCCGGTCACTGTGCCGGGGCTGCCAGAATATCAGCCTGATACTTTGCTGCGATTAACGTTATTTCATCTGGTTAAGATACGTCGCAATGTCCTTCATCTGCGCGGGGGTCAGGCCCTGCACCGTCTGTTGCATACGGGCAGCGGCACCTGTGGCATTGTTCAGGTTTTTGACCCTTTCCATTCCTGCCACCAGTGCCTCCACAGGTTTGCCCTTCATTGCCGCAGGAGTGGCCGAATGACAGCCCGAGCACAGCTTGTTGTACATCTCCTGCCCTGTACCCGCGCTGTCCTGCGCGGCAACAGCAGTGCCAGCCAGCACCAGCCCGGCAGCCAAAAGAATTTTCAGTGAGTTAGCAGAAAAGGTCATGGAACCCTCCTGTGGGTTACTCTGTTTGAAAAGCGAGTCTGACCGCACAGCAGCCAGGCTTTTGGTCACTTTCAGCATATGCTTCAAGGCCCGCACACCACAAGGGGTATCACGTGGATGTTCCACCAAAAAATACATACAGGGGCGGAGCATAGTGCCACGCCTGCGCCCAACATCACAAGGTTGCAGCCACCAGTTACATCAGCTTTCACTTGAACCCCAATTGGCGGCTCTTGAATATCTAGCTGAAAAAACAGCTATATTGCGAAAAAACAAGTCGTTCAATGAGTACATAATTGTACACGCTGAACGCTGAATCAATATTAACGCAATATTAACGTTTTTTGCGACATGATTGTGCACAAAATACCAATGTTGACACGGCAACCTCTCATCCATACAAGACTAAACTAATATTGTTATGCGGCAGATGCGGTTTGTAAACTGCAAATTGGCATTTTTCCCGGCAATCAGAATATCTTTCGGCAAAAACTGGAGGCGTGATGCAACGTCGAACATTCCTTTCTCTCTGCTGCGTAAGCGCGGCCTCGCTACTTCCGGGGCAGGCGCTTGCAGGGGCAGGCGAGAGTAAATCCCGATACGCCATGGTGATTGACTTGCGGCGCTGTATTGGCTGCCAGTCGTGCACAGTTACATGCGGAGCAGAAAACGCCGTGCCCCTGGGGAATTTTCGTACCACGGTCAGCGAGTATGCCATGATTGGAGTTCCTGCCGAGAACAGAGAACCGTCCGTGGCCGTTATTCCCCGCCTCTGCAATCATTGCGAAACCCCTCCGTGCGTGCCTGTATGCCCGGTGGGAGCCACATTCAAGCGGGCTGACGGCATGGTGCTGATTGATGCCACAACCTGCATCGGCTGTGGATTCTGCGTGCAGGCCTGCCCGTATGACGCCCGGTTTCTGAACCGGGAAACACACACGGCTGACAAGTGCACCTTTTGCGCCCACCGCACTGCCGCAGGGCTGTTGCCTGCATGTGTAGAAAATTGTGTGGGTGGCGCACGGATTTTTGGCGATCTGCGCGATCCTCAGAGTGCCGTCAGCAAGATGCTGGCAGCATACAAGGGCAGGATAGCCGTTTTGTATCCTGACAAGTCTACAGATCCGCATGTGTTTTATCTTGGGTTGGACAGGTGCTTTACCCGCTCGGATACCGTTCCGCAGCCAATGCCTATCACACCGCTGGAGAGGACTTAGCATGCGAGAAATCATAGATCTTGTGCCATTTGTCAATGCGCCGGAGTGGGGCGCCTGGGAGCCGCTGGCCCTGACCATGATCCTTGCAGGCGGCGTCAGCACCCTTGGTGCGGGGATTGCCGTTTTGCGCCGGGCAAAGCCATTCATGGTATATGTTCTTGCCGTAGCTGCTATCAGCTCATTGGCCTGCGGCCTTTTGGGCGTGTTTGTGCCGCTTGAACAGCCTTTGCGCGTGTGGGAATTCGCTGCCATCCTTCCTTCAGCTCCTGGACAGCCTGGGGAGCCTACATTTTGCCCTTGTGCTTTCTGTGCGCTCTGGTTCTGGTTTGGCAGAGCGGCAAAGAACAGCCGGTCAACCGCGGCGCTGCACTTGCGGCCGTGTGTCTTGGTTTTTTGGCCCTGGCCTACGCCACAGGCGAGGTACGGGCCTGTGTAGGGCGGGCGCTCTGGGCCGATTACTGGTCGTCATTGGTATTGACGGCAGCGGGCATTATAGCCGCCAGCGGGCTTAGTTTGCTGATCTGGCTACGGTTGCGGTTTGACGATTTTGAACGTGGCGGCAAGCATGCAGTTTTTTTGCTGAAGGCTGGCGGCGTCTGCCTGATGCTGAACCTGCTGTGCGCAGTGCTGGCCCTGCTGGTGCGGGCTCCGCGTGGCTATGCCGCCTTTGTGGATATGTGGTGGCATGCGCCGGAGGCCATAATGGCACTGCTGGCCCTCTGCACCTTGCTGCTCGGCAGCGCCAGTTTGGCCCGCCTTGCGGCCAGAGGATCGTTCGCGCTCCTTTCTGCCATTTTGTTGTTGTGGAAGATTGTCCACATGGGCGAAATATTCGGGCGCAATGCTTCCTTGTATCCCGCGCGTGAAGCCTTTGCCGACCTGCTCTCGCTGGATGCGCTGGCCGCTTTTGGTGGCACCATTGGCCTGCTGGTTGTTCTGGCAACGGTTTTGCCGGTTGTGCTGCCTTCCTCTTCCAGGGCTTAAATTAAATTGAACGGATACGCCGATGGATACTAAAAAACGCAAGCTTATTGGCGCAGGCGCGGCGATTCTTGGCGCAAGCGCAGTGGCCGCCGCCACTGCCGGTGCGGGGAAAAAAATTCTTAACGGTATTGTGAGCGGTACCGCCGGCGAGCCGGTGCGCGACCCCATCAACAAGAATGCCCTGCCGCCGGAATTTACTGTGGCAGAAGACGGCACGCTGGCATTGGGCAAGGGCAGCCGCGTTGCTTTTAACCATTGCTGGGGCTGCTGCACCATGTGCGGCGTGCGTCTGCATATTGACGAAGCGCAGGACAAGGTAGTTCGTGTTGCGGGCAATCCGTACAACCCGCTTTCCGCATCGCACGCCGTGCCCATGAGCATGTCTGTGAGCGAGGCGCTGCGCGGGCTTTCTGCCAGAGGAGCGGGAGATGCCGAACCCACAGGGCATGAGCGCCGTTCTACCGTCTGCGGGCGCGGCGCTGCCATGATTGACGCCTCTGCGAGCCCTTTTCGCATTACCCATTGCCTCAAGCGGGTGGGCAAGCGCGGCGAAGGCCGCTGGAAGACCATTCCTTTTGAACAGCTTGTTGAAGAAGTGGTTGAAGGCGGCAACCTGTTTGGGGAGGGCCATGTTGACGGGCTGCGGGCCATCCGCGAAACGCCCGGCCCGGCCAATCCCCAGCACCCGGAATTCGGGCCTCACTCCAATCGGCTGCTGCTGACCTATGCTCTGGATGATGGCCGTGAGCGGTTTTTCTTTCAGCGGTTTGGGGTGCAGTCTTATGGTACGCGCAATTTCGGCAAGCACGGTGCATACTGTGGGCTGTCGTTCCGCATGGGTTCAGGCCTTGTACTGAATGATCTGGCTACAAACGCCCACGGCAAGCCGGATTTTGAAAACTGCGAATTTGCCCTTTTCTGGGGCACTGCGCCCGCTCAGGCTGGCAATCCTTTCAAGCATTCTGCCCGCATGGTGGCCGAGGCCCGCACCAACGGCAAGTTGCACTATGCCGTGGTGGATCCGGTATTGCGCCTCTCCACCACTGACGCCGTGCGCGACAAGGCCCGATGGATTCCGGTGCGGCCCGATATGGATGTGGCGCTGGCCCTGGGCATGATACGCTGGATACTGGAAAATGAGCGTTATGACGCGCAGTTCCTTTGCCGTCCCACGCTCAAGGCCGCTACAGATGCAGGAGAAGCCGCCTTTTCCAACGCAACCCACCTAGTGTGCCTTTCTGGTTCAGGGCAGGGCAAGATACTGCGTATGCCCCCGCAGGCCGAGAGCAAAGGGCCGGATGGTAAACCCCTGCCGGGCGAGGCGCTTGTGCTTTCGCCCGGTGGCCAAGTGATGCCCGCCGACAAATGCGCCGAAGCCGAATTGTTTTTTAGCGGCGAAATCACACTGCCAGATGGTGCCCGGGTTCAGGCAGCCACAACTTTGCAACTTCTTAAAGAAGAAGCGCTGTCGCATTCTATTGAGGAATACGCGGCCCTGTGCGGCGTTGCCAGCGAAACCATCATTGGTCTGGCGCGCGAGTTTACCGCTCACGGCAAGAAGGCGGTGGCGGACGCCCACGGCGGCATGATGACAGCTACCGGCATGAATGCCACCTTTGCGGTGCTGACGCTCAACACCCTCATCGGCAATCTTAACGCCAAGGGGGGCTTGTGTGTTGCCCCCGGTAATTTCCATAACCCGGCTTTTTCGGGGCCGCGCTATAACCTCGCTGATTTTCCGGGCAAAAAGGAACCAAAAGGCTTTCCGGCCAACCGCTGCAAGGCTGCCTACGAAAAATCCACAGCCTACAGGCAAAGGGTCGAGGCAGGGCAAAACCCGTATCCGGCAGATATGCCGTGGTTTCCGCTCACTGCGCCAAATCTGCCCGCAGAACACCTGTTGGGGCACGCCAACGGCTATCCCTTTACATTCAAGTGTTGGATTAACTGGACGGGCAACGTGATTTACGGTCACGGCGGGCTCAAACGCGCGCTGGATGCCAAGCTGAAAGACCCCAAGGATCTGCCCCTCATTGTGGGCATTGACGCTTTCCATAACGAAACCAATGCCTATGCGGACTACCTCGTGCCTGATCCCTGTCTGTACGAGGTATGGGGCGGTTTTGCAGAGGCGTGGAGCGGCGTGCTCACGCGTATGTCCACGGCGCGCTGGCCTGCCATTGAGCCGCGCCAGCAAAAATCGGCCACCGGCCAGCCCGTCTGCATGGAGCTGTTTTTGATTGAGGCCGCCAAACGAATGAATTTGCCCGGCTTTGGCGACAAGGCCATTCCTGATGCCGCAGGTGTCTTGCATCCGCTGCACACGCCGCAGGATTATTATTTGCGCCTTGCAGCCAATATGGCCTTTTTCAAGGGTAAAACTTTGCCTTCTCCTACAGAGCAGGACGTAAAACTCTCGGGCATTGGGCGCATCATGGCCGACATTGCCACTGTGCTTCAGCCCGAAGAGCAGGGGCCGGTGGCCTGCCTTTACAGTCGTGGCGGGCGCTACGAGCCTGCCAGCGAAAGCTACGATGGCGACGCGACCAAAAGCCGCTGGACGCGGGCCATGTGCATTTATAATGAGGAAGCTGCCGCTGCTGTGCATTCACAGACAGGCAGACATTACAGCGGTATTCCCCGGCTGCGCGATGCGGAGTTTGTGGACGGCACCTCCTTGCGTTCGCGCTGGTCTGACAAAGAGTATCCCTTGCTCATGGTTTCCTTCAAATCCAACCTCATAAATTCCTACGCAATCATTTCGCCGCGTCTGCGATCCATCAAGCCGACCAATATGGTGTTGGTGCACAGGGATGACGCGCAGGCTCTGGGCATCAGGCACGGGGACATGGTGCGTCTGGTCACGCCCGGAGGTTCGGAAACGGCGCAGGCCACGGTAACGGATGGCATCATGCGCGGTGTTGTGGGGATAGAACACGGCTTTGGACACAAGGCCTTGGGCGCTGGGGATATTCTGGTAAACGGCGAGCGTATTCCTGCGCTCAAGGGGGCAGCCGCTGGCGTCAACCTCAATGACCTTGTGCCGGATGATCCCAGCCGCAAGGGCTTTTCTGCCCTGACAGAAAGTGATTCCGGCAGCGCCGTGCGCCAGGGCATTCCTCTTCGGTTGGAAAAACTGGCCTGATTGACACAGTTATAAAAGTAAAACCCCAGCGGCTGCAAAACAGCAACCGCTGGGGTTTTTTAATTGCGAGGTTCGCGCGTGACTGCTGCGTGCGGCCTACTTGATGCCAGCCCGCATGAACGACTGTACAAACTGCCGCTGGAACAGCAAGAACGCCACCAGCAGCGGGCCTGAGGTCATAAGCGTGGCAGCGGTGATGATTGTCCAGTCCACGCCCTGTTCCGTAGCCGAGAATATCTGCAAGCCAACGGTCAGAGGGCGGGAATTGACGGAATTGGTCACAATGAGCGGCCAGAGAAAGTTGTTCCAGTGCGTGCTGATGGAAACCAGCGCATAGGCCGCGTAGGTAGGCTTGGCCAGCGGCACGTACACATGCCAGAGCACTTGCAGGGTATTGGCCCCCTCCACTGCGGCGGCTTCCTCCAGTTCTTTCGGCACGCTCTTGAAGGTCTGGCGCAGCAGAAAAATGCCAAAGGCCGAGGCCATGTAGGGCAGGCTGATGGCAAGGGTGGAATCGAGCACGCCGATCTTGGACATGGTGGAATAGTTTTCCACCACCAGCACATCGGGCATGATCATGAGCTGCATAAGAATAAGCGCAAAGGCAATGCCCTTGCCCTTGAAGTCGTACCGGGCAAAGGCGTAGGCTGCCAGAGTGCAGAGCACAAGCTGCATGCCCGTGGTCAGCGTGACCAGCATGATGGTATTGACAAAATAGCGGGCAAAGGGCGCGGCCTTCCAGGCATTGGCAAAGTTTTCGAGCGTCAGCGGCGCAGTCAGGCTGAACCGGGTAGAAAACTCCGCCGGGTGAAAGGCTGTCCAGATGGCGTAAAAAAGGGGCAAGGCCCACAGAATGGCAAGCATCCAGGCGGCGGTGGTGTCCAGCACGCGAGAAAACCCGCGGCTGTCGTACATATTGCGCTGTTCGTTCATCTGTAGTGCACCCTTTTTTCAATGATGCCAAACTGCACAAAGGCGGCAAAACCAAGAAAGCCCAGCAGCACCATGGTCAGCGTTGCGCCGTAGCCCGTATCCCAGAACTTGAAGCTGGTTTCGTAAATGTAGTAGAGCAGCAGCGAGGTGGCGTTGTTGGGGCCGCCCTGCGTGAGCACAAACAGATGATCCACCATGCGAAAGGCGTTGATGGTGGCGTTGATAAGCACAAAAAGCGTCGTGGGCATGAGCAGGGGAATGACTACGCGGCGGTAATAGTAGGCGCGGGAGGCCCCTTCAAGCATGGCCGCTTCCCCGAGGCTGGGCGGGATTTGCTGCAAGGCCGCGAGATAAAAAATCATAAAAAATCCCGCGTCCTTCCACACCGCAACGCTGATAACGCAGAACAGGGCTGTCTGCTCGCTGCCAAGCCAGTTGATGCCCGTTGTCGCGCCCAGAAAAAAGCGCAGCTGCTCAAGCAGGCCGTAATCTGGCGTATAAAAAAACAGCCAGATGTTGGCCACGGCGATCATGGGCAGCACTGTGGGCACAAAGTAGCATAGCCGCAGAAATGCCTGCCCCTTCAGCCGCGCATTGACCAGAAAGGCCATGAGCATGGCCAGCGACATGGAGCAGGGGATGGTGCAGCAGGCAAAGATGATGTTGTTGCGCAGCGACTTGAGAAAAACCTCGTCGTCCAGCAGATAGCGGTACTGCTCAAGCCCTACGAACTGGGCAGGCGCTCCCCCCCGGCCATCCATAAAAAAGCTGTGGATAAACGTGCTCACCGCAGGATAGTGCGTAAACGTCACCACCAGGGCAAAGCCGGGGAGTAAAAGCAGCCATGCGTTGATTTGCCGCATGGTTTCCGGTTTGAACATAAGGCTGCTCTCTTGCGTCTGATTGAATCGAAAAAGCTGCCAGAGGGGCAATCCCCCCTGGCAGCGCAATGCTTGTTTACTTCTGGTAACGGCGCAGGATGCGGTCAGCTTCGCGCTGGGCATCCTTGAGGGCGGCGTCAGGCTTTTTGGAGCCGTTGACGGCGGCCTGAATGGCGTCGTCCAGAGCCTTGGTCACACGCTGGTTCTCGTGGGTGGAGAGCTCCGGCACGGCGTGGGCCAGCTGATCGCGGGCCACGGCGGCATAGGGAAAGCCCTTCACGTAGGTTTCCATGCGTTCGGTCTTCCAGGCATCGGGGCGCACGGCCACATAGCCGGTATCAATGCCCCACTGGGCAGCGCGTTCGGCGGTGGTCATCCACTGCACAAACTTGACGGCGGCCTTGCGTTCTTCGGGCGTGGAGTTTTTGAAAATGTAGAAGTTGCCGCCGCCGGTGGGCGAGCCAAGGCGGGTATTGGCGGGCAGCATGCCCACGCCGAAGGGGAACTTGGCGTTGGTGCGCACGTTGGTGAGGTTGCCGGTGGTGGTCCACATGATGGCGGTTTTGCGTTCAAAGAAATCGCGGGGCGTGGTGGACCAGTCAATGGTGCCCTTGGGCGAAACTTCGTACTTGTAGGCCAGATCGGTGAGGAACTGGAGGGCTTCGATGTTCTTGGGATTGTCGAAAAAGACCTTGTTGCCCGCATCGTTCATCAGCTCAACGCCGTTGGTGATGGCAAGGGCCTGGAGCATCCAGTAGGCATAGCCGGTGCTGGGGATGGCAACGCCCCACTGGGTGACCTTGCCGGATTCGTCCTTCTTGGTGAGCTTTTTGCCCATTTCGACCAGTTCCTGCCATGTGGCGGGGCCTTTTTCAGGATCAAGGCCAGCTTCCTTGAACATCTCCTTGTTCCAGTACATCACGATGGTCGAGCGCTGGAAGGGGATGCCCCAGGTTTTGCCCTCGGTCTGGCTGTTGCGCAGGAAGCCGGGAAAGTAATCCTTGGTAAAGGCCATGTTGTCCTTGCCGACAATTTCATCGTAGGAAACGATGGCGTTTTCATCTATGAGAGTGAACATGTCGGTAGAGAGCAGCACTGCCACATGCGGCGGCTCGCCCCCGCGCTGGGCGGTAAGGGCCTTGGTGATCGTATCGCGGTAATTGCCCGAATAAACAGGCGTAATCTTGATATCCGGGTTTTCTTTCATGAATTCCTGGGTCATGCCCTCAACTATCTTGGTGATGGGCCCGCCCACGGATACGGGAAAGTAAAAAGTAAGATTGGTCTGAGCCGCCAGCGCGCTGCCAGCGCACAGGCAGATACAGAAAATTGCCAAAAACAACGAGCGAATACGTTTCATGGATTTCTCCTCAAAGGGGTTTGGGGGCTGTATCCGTACTATCGCCTGAATGTTACCGATAAGGGGCAAATGTGCATCAAAATTAAAGGATTATGGCAGTAGAGCGACAAAAGACAGCCCAATCGGCGCGCAGTGCAACATGATGGTGCAAGCGTGCTATGCCGCGCCCATACGTTTGCCAGATTCCGCCTCAAAAAAGTGCAGGGCATCAGCGGCAAAGTTCAGGCGCAGCTTGTGGCCGGGTTTGAAACCGGGGTTGCCCGCCATCTGCACCGCCACTTGCTGCTGTCCCAGACTGCAAGCCAGCACGGAATCCGCACCAAGATATTCCATGCTCAGCACTTCGGCCTCCCACAGTCCGTCAGGCGTTACCTGAATATGCTCGGGGCGGATGCCCAGCGTGCATTCGGCGGCAACAGCGCCCGGGACCGGGCAGCATTCGTTGCCCTTGATGACCGCTTGTCCCTGGCACATGGCAACGCTCAGAAGGTTCATGGGCGGCGTGCCGATAAAGCTGGCCGCAAAGGTGGTGGCAGGCTGGGAATACATGGCGACAGGGGCGTCGTTCTGCACGATATGCCCGTGCTGCATCAGAATGATGGTGTCGGCCATGCTCATGGCCTCTGTCTGGTCGTGGGTAACGTAGACCATGGTCATGCCCAGACGCTGCTGCAGATCGCGAATTTCGCGCCGCATTTCGAGCCGGAGCTTGGCATCAAGGTTTGAAAGCGGTTCGTCCATGAGGCACACTGCCGCTTCGGCCACAAGCGCACGGCCAAGGGCCACGCGCTGCTGCTGCCCGCCGGAAAGGGCGGAGGGCTTTCTTTCCAGCAGGCCGGAAAGGCCGAGCACGTCAACGGCATTGTCCAGCCGGCGCATCTGGTCGGCCTCCGGCACTTTGCGCACCTTGAGGCCAAAGAGGATATTTTCGCGCACGGTGAGGTGCGGAAAAAGCGCGTAGGACTGAAATACCATGGCCAGATGACGCTCCGCCGGGGGCAGGTCGGTAACGTCGCGGTCGCCAATATAGATGCGCCCGCTGGAAACGCTCTCAAGCCCGGCGATGAGCCGTAGCGTTGTGGATTTGCCGCAGCCGGAAGGCCCGAGCAGTACAAGCAGGGAGCCTTCATTGATCTCAAAGGATACGTTTTTTACAGCGTGGGTTGCACCCCACTGTTTACATACGTTTTCAAGACGTATTGCGGACAAGTTCAGCTCCTTTCGTGGATGGCGCGCTTGTGGCGTGGTCGGTCAGACTCCAGAGGCGTAACACAAGTCCGTGCCGCCTGCATGGAGCAAATTTGATTTTAATTACCACCAATTGCGCCTTGTGGCAAGAACGATAGCTTTCGCATTCGTTACATTACAGGCAACAATGTTACAGTTTTGTGACAAAGGCTGACTTGACCACAACATGCTGCCGTGATTAAAAATAGTGGAAAATATCGAGGGGAGGTGCTGGCATGTTTGTAGCACACATATCTGATCCGCATGTGGGCGCCGGGCGCAGCCTGGCATTCAACGTGTCTGACGGTGCGCTGCTGCTGGAAAAAACCGTGGCCCACATCGCGGCCTTGCCGCAACTGCCCGATTGCCTTGTGCTGAGCGGGGATATTTCGGTGAACGGCCAGCCAGGCGGCTACGCCATTGCGGCAGAGGCGCTCTCTGCGCTGCCCATGCCCGTATATGTGCTGCCCGGCAACCATGATAAGCGCGAAAATCTCGTAGCCGGGCTTGGGCAGTATTGCCCGGCGGATGCGGCGATTGCCCCCTACCTGTGCTATACGGTTGAGGATTTTCCCTTGCGGCTCGTGTTCTTTGACGGCACCCGCCCCGGTTCGCATTCCGGCCATTTTGACGCGCCCGTTGCGGCATGGCTGGAAAAGACACTGGCGGCCCAACCCGACAGGCCCACGCTGGTGTTTACCCACCATCCGCCCTTTGTCACAGCCCTTGGCGTCATGGACGAGCCGTATGAAAATGCCGAGAGCCTTGGCCGCATACTGGAAAAATTCCCCAATGTGAGGCTTTGCTGCGGGCATCTGCACAGGTACATGTTCACCATGTGGCACGGAGTGGCGGCCCTGACGGCTCCCCCTGTGTGCATGCACATCGTGCCGGATTTTTGTGCCACCGGCGGGGATGACTTTACAGATGAAGCCCCGGCATTCTTGCTCCATCACTTTGTTAATGGCCGCGTGAACACGCACTACTGCCGCGTACCGGGCGAGTTTGCCGAGCGCGGGCCGTTCAACTTTTCCCATCCGCCGAAGCTGGGGTAAAATCAATCAAAGTAGATTTTGTGCATAAAAAAGGCCGCTTATGATATGCCCCCATCAGAGTAGACAGCGATATAAAGGCCACCTAGGCTGAACGCTGCAACCTGATGGGGGTTTTTATGTCTGGTAGAAAGAATGCGTTCTATAGCTCGGAGTTCAAGCAGGAAGCCGTTCGACGATACCTTGAAGGCGACATCAGCTACCGCGAATTAAGCGAAGAGTTGGGAATCAAGAGTAAAACGCAGTTACAAAAGTGGGTTGCCGCAGTCAGGCTCGGTGAGTCGCTGGATGATGGCAGAGGGAAGGTTGATAGCCCTCGAAAAGGACGGCCGCGCACTAAGTTCTCATCGTTGGAAGAAAAACTAGCCTATGTGGAAGCGGAGCGTGACTACCTAAAAAAGTTGTATCGCTCCCGGTTCGGACACGAATGGGGAGCGCACAAACAAAACTTCTCTTCAAAATAGTTGATGAACTGCGTTTGCGTTATCCACTCTTAGTCCTGTTGAGCTTTGCTGGACTATCTCGAGCTGGGTACTATAAATGGAAGACTGCAACCGCCATAGGCCATAGAGATAGAGATGTCATAGAACACATCAAGAGCATCCATTCAGTGCGTCCTTTCTATGGTTATCGGCGTGTAGCGGCAGCTCTACGGCGTGAAGGCTTCATAGTGAATCACAAACGCGTTTACCGGATCATGCGGGAACTCGGCATCCAGTCCGTAATACGCAAGAAGCGTCGGTACTTTGGGAGGTCGGGCAGCGTCATCTTCCCCAATCTGCTGATGCGTGACTTCCACAGTGCTGGCCCTGGCAAGAAACTTGCCGCTGATATCACCTATCTGCCCACGTTGACGGGCTTTATTTACCTGTCAGCCATTCAAGATTTGTACAATAACGAGATTGTTGCCTACAGTTTTTCGACCAGAAACACTCTCGATCTGGCGTTTGCCAGCCTAGGCAAACTTCCCTCCATGGCAGGCGCAATACTACATTCCGATCAAGGATTTCAGTATACCCACAAGCTTTACCAAGTAGAACTTGAACGCTTGGGCTTGCGCGGCAGCCACTCACGGCGGGGCAACTGTCTGGATAACGCCTGCATGGAATCGTTCTTTTCCCACCTTAAAACCGAGGCGTTTGCAGGGAAAAGTTTGTGCAGTCCCCAGGAAACCATTGCCCTGGTGAAAGAGCATATACGTTTTTACAACACGGAGAGATTTCAAAAAAGGCTCGGCCAGCTCTCTCCGATAGAATTTCGGAAAAAGCTGGCCGCTTGATTATTCGCCTTGGCCTTTTTTGACCTGTCCACTTGACGGGGAGCAGACCATTACGCGGCCTTTCAAGGTTTACTTTAACTGCTAATTCTCTAGCAATTTCAGCCCCTAGAACAGAAAATCCGTGGACAGGAAGTTGGATTTTCTGTTGCGCACGATGTCCGAAATCAGTTCCTTGTTGGGGGCGGAACCCTTGGCAGCCACCAGTGTGCGGATGGAGAAGGCGCGCAGCGCATCGCTGACAGAGAGCGTGCCTTCAGCAGAGTCCTTGCGGCCTGTGAAGGGGAAGGTGTCCGGCCCGCGCTGGCACTGGCTGTTGATGTTGACGCGGCACACCTGATTGACCATGGGGTCGATGAGCGCGGCCACGGCATCGGGGTCCGTGCCGAAGATACTGGCCTGCTGGCCGAAGGGCGAGGCGATCACCGCCTCCGCGGCTTCCGACACGTCGTTGTACGAAACCACAGGCACCACAGGGGCAAACTGTTCTTCCGTGTGCAGGCGCATGTCTGCGGTAACGCCCGCAACCAGCGTGGGGTAATACAGGGTGCGGTCAAAGGTGCCGCCGCGCGGGTTGGCAATGCGCGCGCCCTTGGCAACAGCCTCGTCCACCAGCTCACGCAGGTCGTCTATCTTGCCGGGTACGGGCAGCGGGGTGATTTTGACCCCCGGCTTCCAGGGCAGGCCCATGGGCAGGGCGGCAATGGCCTCGCTGAATTTTGCCAGAAATTCCTCGGTGCGCGAGGCGTCGACGTAAAAGATCTTCAGGGCCGTGCAGCGTTGGCCGTTGAAGCTCAACGCCCCGGTCACTGCCTCGGACACGGTCAGATCCATATCGGCGCAGGGCAGCACAATGGCGGCGTTTTTGGCGTCCAGCCCAAGCACGCAGCGCAGCCTGTGGGGCGAGGGATGGTGACGGCGCAGGGCATCTGCAGCGCGGCTTGAACCGATAAAGGCCAGTACGCTGATGCGGCCGGATTCCAGCGCGGGAATGGCCACGCGCCTGTCGCCAAAAAGGATGTTCACCACCCCGGCGGGGAAGCAGTCGGCAAAGGCCTCAAGCAGGGGCGCGTAGAGCAGCTTGCCGATGCGGGGCGTTTTGACGATGACCGGGTTGCCCATGATCAGGGCCGGAATAAGCGTGGTGAAGGTTTCGTTGAGCGGATAGTTGAACGGCCCCATGCACAGCACCGGCCCAAGCGGCGCGCGGCGGATCTGGGCGTAAATGCCGCTCTCGATCACAAAGCGCGAGGAAGCGCGGTCGAGGTCTTTGAGGGCGTCCACAGTGGCGCGGATGTAGTCGATGGTGCGGTCAAATTCCGCCCGGCAATCATTGAGCGGCTTGCAGATTTCCCACACCATCAGGCGCACCACCTGATCGCGCACAGCCAGCATGCGGCGGGCAAATTCCTCCACGCGGGCAATGCGGTCTTCCACGCGCATGGTGGGCCACGCGCCACGTCCATTGTCCCACGCCTTGCTCACGGCTTCCACTGCCGCCAGAGATTCCGCCTCGGTCAGTTCCGGGCAGGAGCCTATGACGCGCTGCTCGCCGTTAACATACAGGGGAGAATGCACGGTATGCACGGGGCCCGCCCACTCCAGCAATTTTCCGCCCACAAGGTAGCGGCGCTCATGGAGCGGCTCAAGAACGCAATCTTCGGGTATATTGTCCACATCCGGCGAAAAATCAGCGCCGGTCTGGGTATTGGCTTCTGTCATGTGTGCCTCCTGAACTTTCAGCAAATGAAAGCAGTGAAAAGTTGTTGTCGTGTGGAGGGTAAGAAGCCGAGCGCTCCATGTCAATGAAGCTCACCCGCAACTTACTGGTACAGTTGAATATCTTTCCACACTTCATAGACTGCGCCGTGGGGATTCGATTCCACGGTGTTGGTCTGGTCAAAAATGTAGGTGAGCCGCCGCCCTGCATCGTATTGAGGCCACAGGGGCGCAACGCCGGGGCCGTTGGGATTGCCTGTTTTTACAAAGTTCAGCCAGGCCCCGTGCATGGATTGCGTAAGCTCCTTGCGGCGCGATGCGGGCGTGAGCAGCCAGAAGGGGTGATCGTTGGTGGCAAGCGCGGTGGAAATTTCCGTTGAATGCGCAGCGCCCAGCAAGAACAGCTCCGGCAGCAAGGGGGCGTAGTCAAAGCGGTACACGTAGGTGCTGTTAAAGGCGCTCTGGGCATCGGCGCTCTTGACCATATCCACCACAAAGGCCCGATCGCCCGCGAGGGTGGTCAGTTTTTTCATGCCCTTTTCGTTGGCGTACAACTCCGATACCGCAGGGATACTGGCCGCCGCGCCGTTATCGCGCAGCATTTTTTCCACCTGTTGCCAGTCCTTGGGCAGCAGGCCCAGCAGGGCAAACAGCGTGCCCTCGTTGCGGTTGGTGCCAAGAATGACCTTAACATCGCGGGCATTGCCCTGCGCCATGGCCTCCCACGGGTGCAGGGGAAGCAGATCGTCCTTGACCGGGCCGGGCATGAAGATGCCGGGATGGCGGCGCGGGCCTTCCTTGAGCGTGAACGTGGCCGCCGCAAGCATGTCCTGCGCGGGCATATCCAGCAGTTTGCCAATGTCTGTGCGCGGATTGAGGCCCAGTTTTTCAAAAAAGATGGCGTTGTTCATCTCGACCATGCGGCGGGACTCGGTATTTCCTGTGACGCCGCTTTCCGCAATGGCCTTCTGGAACAGCCCCTTTGCGGCGGGCGATGCCAGCATGTTGTACACGCCCGTGCCGCCTGCGGATTCGCCCGCAATGGTCACGTTGTTCGGGTCGCCGCCGAATGCGGCTATGTTGTCGCGCACCCAGCGCAGGGCGGCAATTTGGTCCGACACGCCGCAGTTGGATTCAAACCTCTTGTCGTACATGGAAAAATCATAAAAGCCCAAGGGGCCGACGCGGTAGTTGAAATTGACAAAGACCACGCCGTCTCTGGCAAAGGACGCGCCGTCATACATGGGGTCGCTGCCTTCGCCCATGTGGTACGCGCCGCCGTATATCCATACGAATACTGGCAGCCTGGCGTCTTTGGCGGCGGTCAGGGGGGCCCACACGTTGAGGTACAGGCAGTCTTCGCTGGCGGGAACCCGCGAACGCTCAAGCCCGAACATGTTCATGTACTGGATGGGCTTGTTGCCAAAGGCTACGCACTTTTTAACGCCCTGCCAGGGCGTAGGCGGCTGGTTACGCCGAAAGCGCAGTTCGCCCACTGGCGGCGCGGCATAAGGAATGCCAAGCCATGTTTTGACGCCAGCCGCCGCAAAGCCCTGCACCTCGCCGTACTGCGTGGCTGCATGGGTGTCGGCGGACGTTTCATGCCGGGATACTGGACGGGCACAGGCGCACAAGAGCAACACCACCAGGATGAGGATGCGGTTTTTCATGAATGTTCCTGAAAAGGGACGATGGGACGCTTCACAGGGTCATGGGCCTGTCAGGAGATTGCCTCGCGCAGGCTCTGCAACAGGCCATCTGTTGCCGGACGTTTTGCAAATGTGGCGTGTTGCGGGCAAAAACGCAAGAAGCGTTTGCCATTGAACGTTTGAGCGAACTTGCATGCCGCCGCGTGGTCGTTCCGTCCGCAAAACAAAGGTTCCCGGTCTGCGCCGTGCAAGCGCAAGCCGGGAACCTGAATGACAGAGGAGAGCAGCCTAGCCCCGCTTCAGCTCCTGAATAAGGGCGGCGAGTTTTTTGGCTTGCTCGGTGAGGTCGGCAACGGCTGTGGAAGCCTGATTCATGGCCTCTGCCGTCAGGCGCGAAACCTCGTTGACCTCAACAATGCTGCGGTTGATTTCTTCGCTTGCTGCGGACTGTTCTTCACTGGCGGCGGCAATGGCGTTCACCTGATCAGCCGTGGCGGTCACAACCTCCACAATGCCTTGCAGAGCCGCGCCGGACTGTCCGGCCAGATCCGTGGCAACGCCGATGGAACCCACAGCGTTTTCAACGCCCAGCATGCTCTTGGCGGTGCTGTCCTGAATGGCCTGAATGGCCTTGGCCACATCGCTTGTGGAAACCATGGTCTTTTCCGCCAGCTTGCGCACTTCGTCCGCCACAACGGCAAAGCCCCTGCCGGCATCGCCAGCACGGGCGGCCTCGATGGCCGCGTTCAGCGCCAGCAGGTTGGTCTGGTCGGCAATATCTGAAATAACGCCCATAATCTGGTTAATGGCCTGCGCGTGTTCGTTCAGGCGGTTCATGTCTTCCTTGAGCGAAAGCGAGTGCGTCTGTACCTCTGTGATGCTTTCCACGGCGTTTTGCACGATCTTAGCGCCAGCAAGAGCCTTGTCGCGGGTTTCGAGCGATGCGCCCGATGCAAGCCCGGCGTTTCTGGCAACATCCTGAACTGTGGCGTTCATTTCATTCATGGCAGTGGCTGCGCCAGAAAGCATCTTGGAAGATTCTTCCGCACCTTCATCAGAGCGTTTGATCTGGTGCGAGAGATCAGAAGAAGCGGAGGAGAGCGCCTCGGCAATGGATTCAAGCTGATGGGCGGCGGCGAGCATGCCTTCCCTGCGGGCAGATTCCGCGCGCAGCTTGGCTTCTTCGGCAGCGGCCTGCGCCACCTTGGCGTGGTCCAGAGCTTCGGCGGCCTGACGGGTTTTGTCTGCTGCTTCCTCTATGCGGCCGTGCAGATTTTCGATCATCATGCCCAGCGAACTGTTAAGCCGCCGAATTTCGAGCGGACAGGATGCCTTGAGAGTGGGCAGGGCGGCTTCCTGACCCTGGGCGACCTTTTCCGCTTCGCTGGTGATTTGCCGCAGGGGCAGGCAGATAATGCGCGTAATCAGCCAGGCAAATCCAAGAATGACAACAAGGATGCCGCCGCAAATGAGCAGTTCAAGGTGATCGTAGTGGTCGTTTCGCTCGGAAACCAGGTTGGCGACACGGGTGCGCTCGGCCTCAACGCTGTCAATGTACACCCCGGTGCCGATAACAACGTCTGTTCCCGGTATCATGCGGGCATAGGCCAGCTTGGGCTGCACGCCTGCGCCTGGTTTGTCGAAGCGGTAGGCCACAAATGCGCCGCCCTTTTTAGCAGCTTCGATCAGCTCCCGCACCATGTAGACGCCATCGCTGTCTTTAAGGTCAATAAGGTTTTTACCGTTCTGCGCCTTGTTGGTGGGCACATTTATGCGGGTGCCGTCTGTTTTGTAGGTAAACAGGTACCCCTCGTCGTTGGGAAAGAAGCGCTGATAATCTGTGTATTTTTCAATCAGCGCGTACTGTTCCTTGGGGTCGGTAACGCCCTTGAGCCTGTCGGCAAGGTCTTGCGCGGCAACATCGATAACACTTTTCAGGCCGTACTCATACTTTGACTGCAATGCAGCCGAAAGCTGTGGGATGGTTACTTCCGTAAACACAAGTGTGGACATGTGCGTGCTGGTGATAAAAAGGGTCGCCATGCCTACGACAAACACACAGCAAAGGGTAACAAGCCACATTCTCACATTCATCTTTTACCTCGCAGGGGGGAAACCATATCTTATGAAATGCGTTATCAGCTGCTTTTTAAAAAGGCATAAATTCTGCCCAACTAAGACTTATTCTAAAAAAAATATCGGACAATGCCAACATTATGTTATGGCAATATGTCAAATTTGCAAAAAAAATTGTACATTGGAAGATATTTGCAGAATTTTATGAGCTTTTTCAC
This sequence comes from Pseudomonadota bacterium, assembly GCA_023419375.1. Lineage (GTDB taxonomy): Bacteria > Desulfobacterota > Desulfovibrionia > Desulfovibrionales > Desulfovibrionaceae > Desulfovibrio. Next base: position 44,152 of record JAEZYD010000056.1, on the reverse strand, counting down.
ATACAAACATCAGTTTCTGTACATGGTATCAAAACTTAAACACTGTAACTTTTTTTTGATTCTGGGCAGCAATTTATTCTTGCCCATCGAAAAGGTTTGTAGCAAACTCAATTTTCCCCCTGCGCCAGAGGCCGAACGCAACCGCCAGTGTGGATCCGCCGGTTGGAGCGCAGAGGCTGTCTTTTGACAGTCCCATGCTTCAACTCGTGGTGCGTTTTGGTCATGTCTTCAGACTATACCAAAAGGTCAGTCAACTTTGCACCCTACGAGAGGGTTCATTCGTGTCCCTGTAGCCCAGTTTTGCGGGCTGGTCTTCAAGTGACGCATTTTCCCGAGGTTAACAGCTATGTGCAGAATTGGTTCCATCAAGAGCAAGACGCCTGTACCCCCCTCAATGGCGCTCAATCTAATGCTGCCGCAGCAGGAAGGGCATGACAACTCCGGTTTTGCTATGGTTATGCAAGACCTGGAGGGCGTGTTCAGCCACTACAAAGACAAACCCCTGCTTTCATTGGCCTGCACCCCCGAGGGTGTGCAACTGGTCAACGATTACATGGAAGAAAAGGGTTTTGTGCAGGTTGCCCAGTGGGTGCCTGAAGTGGACAAACGCCCCGGCCTCAAGATTGAGGCCATGCCCCGTTACGTCTTCCGCAACTATGACTACCCCGAGGAATACCGCTCCCGTAGTCAGGAAGAACGCGAAAACCTGCTGTTGGACACACGCCTTGAGCTGCGGGGCTTGTTGGCCGAGAAAAAGAATGGCTTTGTCTATTCGTTCTGGCCCGATGTGCTGACCCTTAAAGAAATCGGTGATCCTGCCGACATAGCTGTATATTTTCGACTATGGAAAGACGATGGCCGCCTGACCGCGCGCAACATCGTGACCCAGTGCCGCCAGAACACCAACTACGCCATCGTGCGTTACGCCGCGCATCCCTTCTTTTTGCAGGGCTACACCGTGTGCGCCAACGGCGAGAACACGTTTTTCACCAAGAACAAAGAGTTCCAGAAGTCGCTGCACAGGGGTTATGTGGGTTTTGAATCAGATTCGCAGAACTTTCTGTACACCCTGCACTATGTCTTGCATGAGCTGCGTTGGCCCATCAAGTATTACAAGCACGTTATCACGCCCCTGCCATTTGTGGAGGCGGAACAGCGCGCTGACCGCAAGGTGCTGAATCTCATTCGCGAATCCCTTGCGCATCTGGAGATCAACGGCCCCAACACCATCATCGGCCTTCTGCCTGACGGCAAGATGATTACCTGCTGCGACTCCAAAAAGCTGCGGCCCGTTGTTGTGGGCGTAAACTCGGACATGGTGGCCATCGCCTCCGAGGTTTGCGGTCTGAACGCCATCATGCCCGACCGCGACATCTCCAACGACATCTATCCCAATGAACGGGAAATGGTGGTTATTGACAACGATCTGGCGGTGCAGCGATGGAATCAGTAAGAACTCAGGACGTAAGTGTTAACGACCTGCGCTGGAAGATAGAATACCGCCCCGATTTGTGCACCTTGTGCGGCTCGTGCGTGGCGGCGTGTACTTTCAACGCCATTGAAGTGGGCATGATGCGCCGCAGCATCACGCTTTCGCGCAAGGCCTTTCCCGACCCGACGCAGGAACATTCCGCGCGCCCGGTCATCATGCAGAAGGCCAGCATCCCCAACGCCTGCGTGGGTTGCGGCATGTGCGAAAAAATCTGCCCCAACGCGGCCATCAAACCCGTGCGCAACCAGGATAACCGGTTCCCCGTGCTGGCGCGTCACCACGGCCCCGTCAAACGGGGCGGGCGCACCAACCTGAACCCGCCGCGCACGCTCGATTCCATCTTTGTGGGCCGCATCAGCCAGATGACCGACCCCGCGCTGGATTCCGAACGTCATACCTTTGATATCCGCTCGCCCCTTGGCCGCGTCATGCTTGCCAAGGAGCTGCCCCTGCGCGTTGACGGCGACAGCCTTGTGCTGACCGAGCGCACCCCCCCGGTGCACTGGATTTACCCCGCCATCTTCAGCGACATGAGCATCGGCGCGCTCTCCACCCGCGCGTGGGAAGCCATTGCTCTTGCCGCGGCCTATCTTAATGAACACTGCGGCATGCCCGTGCGCATGTGCTCGGGCGAGGGCGGCATGCCCATCAAGCTGCTGGAATCCGACCAGCTCAAGTACATGATCTTGCAGATCGCCTCCGGTCACTTTGGCTGGAACCGCATCATCAAGGCCATGCCCCGCATGAAGACCGACCCGGCGGGCGTGCTCATCAAGATTGGTCAGGGTGCGAAACCCGGCGACGGCGGCCTCTTGCCCGCAGCCAAGGTGGCTCCGCACATTCAGGCCATCCGCGGCGTACCCAAGGCGACCCTGCATTCGCCGCCGAACCATCAGGGCCTGTATTCCATTGAAGAATCCGTGCAGAAAATGCACCTTTCGCTCAATGCGGCCTTTGGCTTCCGCGTGCCGGTGGCCATCAAGTGCGCGGCGTCTGCCACGTCTGTTTCCGTCTACAACAACCTGCTGCGCGATCCCTACAAGATCTGCGGCGGGTTCTTCATCGACGGTATTCAGGGCGGCACCGGCGCTGCCAACGAGGTTTCGCTGGAGCATACCGGGCATCCCATTGTTTCCAAGCTGCGCGACTGCTACATGGCTGCCGTTGCCCAGGGTCTTCAGGGGCAGATTCCCCTGTGGGCTGGCGGCGGCATTGGCCTGACCGGCAACGCGGCTGCGGATGCCTTCAAGATGATCTGCCTTGGCGCCAACGGCGTTATCATCGGCAAGATCCTCATTCAGTTGCTGGGTTGCGTCGGCAATGAACATGGCCGCTGCAATGCCTGTAATACCGGCAAATGTCCCACGGGCATATGCACCCAGGATCCGCGTCTGGTCAAAAGGCTGGATGTGGACAGGGGCGCGCAGAACATTGTGGACTACATGCTGGCCTTTGACTCCGAACTGCGCAAGCTGCTGGCCCCTGTGGGCAACAGTTCGCTGCCGGTTGGGCGCTCCGACGCCCTGGTTACCACGGACAAGGCTGTGGCCGACAAGCTGGATATCCAGTACGCCTGTTAGACTTTGGCGAGGAGCAGAACATGCTGCGCGTTAGCACGGTAGACGAACACAAGCGCATGTCCACCCAGGATTTGCTGCTGGCCATCGAGGCGGCGGTAGAGAAGGGCGAGACTGACTTTTATATTGAGGCCTCGGGCCAGCACGACATCGGCGGCCCCCTGTGGAACAAGGAAGGTAAAAAGCTGACCTTCAAGGTCAGCAACCCCGGTCAGCGGGTAGGCTCCATGTGCCTGCCCAACACCGAAATTCTGGTTGAAGGCTCCGCCTCGGCGGACGTAGGCTGGTTGAACGCGGGCGGGCGCATTGTGGTGCGCGGCGACGCGGGCGACACTGCGGCCCACTGCGCGGCAGCCGGTACTGTTTACATTGGCGGCCGCGCGGGTACCCGCTCTGGCTCCCTCATGAAGCACGACCCCCTTTATGAAGCCCCGGAACTCTGGGTGCTCAAGAGTGTGGGCAGCTTCTCCTTTGAATTCATGGGCGGCGGCAAGGCCGTTGTGTGCGGCCATGACAGCCAGGACATTGCCTCCGTCATGGGCGAACGCTCCTGCGTCGGCATGGTTGGCGGTGCTGTCTACTTCCGAGGGCCTGTTGGACAGCTGCCCAAGGATGTGCGCCTCAACCCTCTGGATGACGAAGATATCGCCTGGCTCGACGCTGGTCTTGACGATTTTCTGATGGCCATTGACCAGCCCAGCCTGCGCAGCGAACTGTGCGACTGGAGCCAGTGGCAGAAGATCACGCCCCTGCCGTTTGAGGAACGCGGCCAGAAGGAAGTTGTGAGCCTTGGGCAGTTCCGCAGCAAGGAATGGATCCCCAGCGGTATTTTCAGCGATGTGGCCCCCGATGACTTTATGGTCAACGGCCTGGTTGCGCGTGGCGATTATCGCCTGCGTGTGCCCATGTGGCAGAACGCCGAATATGCCGCTCCTTGCGAATTCAACTGCCCGGCGTCCATCCCCACCCAGCGCAGACTTAACCTTCTGCGTGAAGGTAATGTGGAGGAAGCCTACCGCATGGTGCTGGATTACACGCCGTTCCCCGGTTCCGTCTGCGGCAGCGTGTGTCCCAACCCCTGCATGCAGAGCTGCACGCGCACTGATCTGGACAGCCCCGTGCAGATCGGCAAGCTCGGCTCCTGTTCTGCGGATATCACGGTTGATAAGCCCAAAACCCGCACCGGCAAGCACATTGGCGTGATCGGCGGCGGTGTTGGCGGCCTCACGGCTGCCTGGCAGCTCGCCCGTCTGGGCCACGACGTCACTGTGTACGAAGCCGATTCCGTCATGGGCGGCAAGCTTGAGCAGGTGATTCCCCGTGCCCGTCTGAACCATGACCTGTTGCGCAAGGAACTCAAGCGCATTGAGGACATGGGCGTGACCTTTGTGAACAATTGCCCTGTTGACGCCAAAAAGTTCGAGGAACTGCGCAAAAAGCACTCCGCCCTGGTGGTCGCCACCGGCGGGCATGTGCCGCGCATCTTCCCCTGGCCCGGTCACGAAAAGATCGTGGCTGGCATCGACTTTTTGAAAGCCATCAACAAGGGCGAAAAGCCCGCCGTGCCCGACAGCGTGATTGTTATTGGTTGCGGCAACGCGGGTATGGACGCCGCTGTGGGCGCATACGCCATGGGCGCCAAGCAGGTTACCTGCATCGACGTGCAGAAGCCCGCCGCCTTTGCTCACGAAATTGAGCATGTTGAAGGGCTGGGCGGCAAGCTTGTGTGGCCCGTGCAGACCAAGGAAGTCACCGATAACGGCATCATCAGCCAGGAAGGGACGCTCATTCCCGGCAAGATGGTCATTATCACCATTGGCGAATCGCCCGACCTCTCCTTCCTGCCGGAAGGATTGGAAAAGTTCCGTGAATGGATCGTGCCCAAGCCCGACCTCAGCATCATGGACGGCGTTTTTGCGGTGGGCGACGTTATCAAGCCCGGCCTGCTGGTGCATGCCATCGGCACGGGCCGCGATGCCGCCTTTGCCGCAGATGCCTGGGTGCGCGGCGAAACCTACACGCCGGAAAAGAAAAAGCTCGTGCCTTCCACGCGTCTGCACACGGCCTATTTTGCCAAGTGCCATGACCGTGAACTGCCCACGCCGCAGGATGAATTCTCCCGCTGCGTGAGCTGCGGCACCTGCCGCGACTGCAAGATGTGCCTCAAATCCTGCCCGGAAAAGGCCATTGACCGCAAGGAAACGGCTGGCGGCGGATTTGAATACGTTTCTGATCCTGCCCGCTGCATCGGCTGCGGCATCTGCTCCGGCATTTGCCCTTGCGGCATCTGGACCATGTATCCCAACTGGGACATGAGCTAGACCTCTGGCGGGCTATTGCCTGCCCTGAATGAACGCAAAGCCCCCTTTCTCCTGCAATACGGGAAGAGAGGGGGCTTTTTGCGCCGCCTGCAGCAGACATCCTGCACTTTTGTTTGGGGCAAAATTATTGCATACTCACCGCAGGCGCAGTTTATCTGTATTCAGACCGCACTGCATCGGTGTTGCTCTACACGCAATCGCAGTATGCGGTTTCACTGCCAGCATTTTCAGGAGAATTTCAATGGATGTTTTTGAAGCGCTGTTTACCCGCCGCAGCATACGTAAATTCACGGCTGAGCCTGTGAGCGATGAAGATTTGCAGCTCGTACTCAAGGCCGCCATGTGCGCGCCCAGCGCACACAACAAACAGCCCTGGCACTTTGTGGTTGTGCGCGACAAGGCCCTGCTGGCCTCCATTGCCGAGCGGCACCCCTATGCCAAAATGGCCGCGGAAGCGGCGGCGGTTATAGTGGTTTGCGCCAATCCCGAAGAAGCCAAGGCTCCCGGTTACTGGCAGCAGGATTGCAGCGCCGCTCTGGAAAACATGCTCATTGCCGCGCGCGGCCTGAACATTGGCACGGTGTGGTGCGGCATGTACCCCTTTGAAGACCGCGTTGAACCCATCCGCGAACTGCTCAATGTTCCGGCCCAGATCAACATGCTCGGTCTTGTGGTCATGGGGCATCCGGCGCAACCCTTTGTTGAGGCGGACAGGTTCAACGAAAGCAAGGTTCACCTGAACGGCTGGTAGACGCGACACTCCGCAACCTCGAGGCCTGTACTCATGGATTCGCAACTTTTGCGCTCCGGCGCGGGCTGCGCGCCGCACATCAGTGTAAGTGACGCGCAGCCAGATGATATGGCGGCAGTGCAGGGCATTTATGCCTGGCACGTGCTGCACGGGCTGGCAACGTTTGAAGAGCTGCCGCCCAGTGTGGAAGAAATGGAGCGCCGCCGTCAGGCAGTGCTTGCACTTGGTTTGCCCTATCTGGTGGCGCGGCAGCACAATGCCGTTGTGGGCTATTGTTATGCCGGGCTGTATGGCACGCGGTCGGCGTACAGATTTTGCCTGGAAGATTCCATCTATGTTGCCCAACAGGCCATGGGGCAAGGACTTGGACATGCGTTGCTGCACGCGCTCATTGAGCGGTGCGAGCGCGGCCCCTGGCGGCAGATGGTGGCTGTTATCGGCCACAGCGGCAACGCTGGTTCCATTGCCCTGCACGCGGCACATGGCTTCAGACACACGGGAGTGCTTCAGTCTGCAGGCTACAAGCTCGGTCAGTGGGTGGATGTTGTGCTGATGCAACGGCCACTGGGCCTTGGAGACACCACTGGCGTGATATCATAGCCCTAAGTGATCGTAACCTGTTGTCTAAGGGCGAAAGAGTAATTTTGAAGTGGGTAGTGATCTGGCGTACTGGTATAGCTACTGTGCATCACATTGCATGAATCGAGTCGGATGTTAATTACACTCTATTTTCAAGAGAAATATTTATGCCGATTAAAGAAATTACTATCACGCAATGGGCAGACCACCATGAATGTCGCGATCATTTGCCCATATTGATCCGTAGGCTAATACGCGAAACAACGCCATCGATTTTATCATTACGCTTTCCCGGTAACGAAGCTGTTGATTTAGCTGGCCTAGACGGCCAAGTGGAGTCTGAATCTTCAACTGCGATGGTGCCTCAAGGGCGCAGTATTTGGGAAATGGGGTGTAACCAAAATCCAAGTGAAAAGGCTGACAGCGACTACATTAAGCGAACTGCTGGAATTCCAGAGGTTGAACGAAAGGCAGCCAGCTTCATATTTGTGACCCCACGCCGCTGGAATAAAAAAGAAAACTGGCTTGAGGAGCGTCGCCGAGAAAAATCTTGGGCTAACGTGCACGCTTATGACGCAATCGACTTGGAAACATGGCTTGAAGAAGCCCCTGTGACTTCCAGGTGGTTGGGTGAGCTACTAGGGCTTGCTTGTCCAAGTTTGTTGACGCCTCAAGAGTGGTGGAATCGCTGGGCAACGGTGACTGATCCTCCTTTGGCAACCTCTTTAGTCACTATTAGACGTCATGATGAAAGGCAGGCTCTACTTGAGCGACTACGAAAGGGGGAGCCTGTAATTCCCGTTGTGGCAGACGACAGGCAAGAAGCTGTGGCATTTGTTGTCGCAACATTGCTTGAGTCTAATGCCGTGAATTTGAGTGATCGCACCTTGGTAGCAACATCTGCCAGTGCCCGCATACAATCGAATCCAACTCACTTGATCATCATTGCAGACATACCCGAAGGTGTAGATCTGGACTTTGGGGATAGGCGAAAAATTACTATCGTTAGGCCTTATCCAAAGGGTCGTTTTGAAGTTGATAATGCTTTGCACATTTCCCATGTTTCTACCGAAGCCTTTCGGTCTGGCTTGGAATCTATGGGCTTCTCGCAAGATGAGGCTGCACGCAACGCTCTACAAACAGGCCATTCTGTGCCGGTGCTTCGGCGGCTGTTGTCGCGTGATCCTGAAATCAGGCGGCCTGTTTGGGCGCGAAACCGTACTTCTGTCAAGCGTTTGCTCCCCTTTGCTCTAGCCGGGGCATGGGTGGAAGAGAGTTCCTTTGATGATAGCTCAATTCTTGAACTTTTGGGTGAGGTAGATGCCGAGACGCTAAAGCGGAACAGAGACGATCTGCTGGCGCTGGACGATGCCCCCATCGCAAAATATGGCCGCGTAACCAAGGTCGTTTCTCAGCTTGATGCTTTTTTTGCCGTGGGGCCATTTATTGAGCGCAATGACCTTGAGCGTTTTTTTCAATTGGTGCCAGAGCTACTGGGTGAGCGTGATCCGGCTCTAGATCTCCCTCAGGAGCAATGGTGGATGGCTCAAGTCCTTGGGAAATCCCCCATTTGCTCGAAGGAATTATTCTCAGGTTTTGGTGATGCCTTATGTATCTTGGCTATGCATGGAGGAATCATTTGTGGTGACAGGCTGGGCGTTAATTGTGCGCATCGCGTGGGGCTTGTTGTCCGATCTTTAATGCATAATGCGAATGAAGATCGCTGGCTTACAATCCGTAGACATTTGCGATCTCTGGCTGAAGCCTCACCTGAGGAGTTTCTTATGTGCCTGGAGGAAGAGCTGTTACAGCCAAACCCTCCTATCCGCGCAATTATGGGCACTACAAACGGCGGCATCAGTGGTGAATGCCTGCGTACAGACCTGCTTTGGGCGCTAGAAATGTTGGCATGGCATCCTGAGTATTTTTCTCGTGTTGCGCAGATTATTTTTGGACTCTGTCGTTTTGAAACTAAAGACAATTGGACGAACACCCCAAAATCAACCGCTCAGTCTTTGTTCCGTGTTTGGCTACCTGGTACAACACTAGGTATTGACGCAAGAATGGTGGTCCTGCGCGATCTTGCCGAACGATTCAGAAAACCTATTATCAATGTGTGCATTTCTCTGCTCCCGCAGTACATGGGACAACTTGCAATAAAGAATCTGCGGCCAGAATGGCGAACCTTGAAAGTTGAAGTTCCAGTCCCAACACCTGGGGATGTGATGCTGGCTGCTACTGAGGCAAGTCGTCTCATTTTAGATCTTTGCCCGTTTGATAAGTCAGAATTGAAAGTTGTCTTGAAAGCAGCCACACGGCTGCACTTCAATGATTTGATCCGATTGGTAGAAGAGATGCAGCGTTGGGCAGTTAATGCGGATGATGAGGAAAAGGCAGAACTAAGGCGTGATGTGCGTCTTAATGTTGTTGAGCGTGTCTACAATGATAAGAATGACATAAACCAAGCTATGGCATTTTCCCAAATAGAATCAGCTCTTGAACCAATTGAGTTGACTGCTCGACACAGATGGCTTTTTGACAGCCATTACATTGATTGGCGCGTACTGAATGAAGGTAAGGACGAAGATCGAATTTCTTTTGAAGAGTGTGCCGCTCACGTTCAACAGCGGCGTCAAGATGCTATTGCTGAAATTGCACATTACCAAGGCAAAGAACAAGCCCTAAGATTTGCTCTTGCTGTTAAGTTTCCTGGGCTCGTTGCTCAGGCTTTAGTACAACCTGATACTGATTCTTCAAATATCGCTGAATGGATTAGTCTTGTTCTCGCTGAAGCGCCGAGTACTGCTGCGGACGCATTTTTGCGGCAAGTGCTTTTGACCTCCGCGAGGAACAACTTACCTGCTGTTGTCACTGTCTTAAATGAAAGACTTGTTCTTGATACCCTTGATAAACGATATCGTTTTGTAAAAGCCTTACCCGGCATCCCATCTGGATGGCAAGTTGCAGAGGCTATGGGTGAAGAACTTGCGGCTATCTATTGGAATACGGTATCTCTTTCTATTTGGGACGATACGCCTATTGATGAGGTCAGGTTTGGCATAAAAAAACTCTTAGAAGCAAAAAGGCCACGTTCAGCATTTTTAGCAGTGCATGATTTGCCTGACCGTATATTGCCAGATACGTGGGTGCATATTTTACATGGAATTGCGCAGGGGGATGAGCCTGAAGGTCAACTCCCATCTGCACATAGCATTGACGATATATTACAGTGTGTTGAGAAATCAAGGCGTATTCCCGAGGATCAATTGGTGCAGCTTGAATTTCCTTTTATCTCTGCGCTTTGTAGTGGAGGACAAACTGTATTTGGAAGATCACTCGCAGTGCATAGAGAGTTATCCCGCAATCCAGAATCCTTTGTGCAATTGCTTACTTGGCTTTATCAACCTAAGGATAGAGCTAATGAGCTTGATGTGGAATATACTGCAGAACAACAAAGAAATTTAGCGAATATTGCTTTTCATGCATTGGCAAGTTGGGGGATTCTCCCAGGTTGCCAAGAGGATGGTAACGTTGATCGAGAAAAATTTGTTACCTGGATGGGCCAAGCCTTGCAGCGTGCTACAGAAGTGGACCGAAGGGGGGTAGCTGAAAGCCAATTGGGCAGATTGTTGGGGCGCTTTGCCCGTCATCGTACGTGGGATCAATGGCTTCCCGATAGTGTGTTAGGCTTCCTCGATATGCCAGAAAATAGTGACCTTCTTAAGCAGTTAGACCTAGGAGTTCATAGTGCACGTGGTGTCACCAGGAGAAGTCCATTTGATGGAGGTGCACAAGAGCGAGCGCTTGCAGGCAAGTATCGCGATCTGGCTGCAAAGTATGGCACCATCTATCCAAGAGTTTCTGCGCAGCTTATCATGATAGCTGAAAGTTATGAACACGATGCTCGCCGACACGATGAAGAAGCAGCCATTAATGAGCGATGGCATCCATAATGACATGGCTCGATGGCGCATCTAGCCTAGAATAAACAGAAAAAGCCTGTTGCGTCGCGGAATCTGTCCTTCTCAGGAATATTCCGCCACGCAGCAGGCTTTTTGTTATTCTTGCTGGCAGGCATGCTCAGGGCATGATTGCCAACCGTAGTGTTACACGCCCAGAGCGATCATGGCGTCAGCCACCTTGCGGAAGCCCGCAATGTTCGCGCCCATCACAAGGTTGCCCTTGTGGCCGAATTCTGCGGCAGTGGCGGCGGCACGCTGGTGAATGTCGTACATGATGTGCTTGAGCTGGTTGTCCACCGCTTCAAACGTCCAGCGCTGCATGCTGGCATTCTGCGCCATTTCAAGCTGGCTGACAGACACGCCGCCCGCATTGGCGGCCTTGGCGGGGCCGTAGGCGATGCCGGAGGAAATAAAGGCATGCACTGCGTCAAGGGTTGAGGGCATGTTTGCACCTTCCGCCACGCAGCCGCAGCCGTTGGCCAGCAGGGTCTCGGCGTCCGCAAGGTTCAGTTCGTTCTGCGTCGCGCAGGGAAAAGCCGCAAAGCAGGGTACGTTCCACACGGCATTGCGCCCGGCGGGATAGGACGCCACAGGCGTGTACTTGGCGGAAGAAACCAGCTCGGCATAGCGGGTAAGGGGGCCGCGCTCAATTTCTTTCACCTGCTTGAGTACGTCGAGCTTGATGCCCTCAGGGTCATAGATCATGCCGCGCGAGTCGGAAACCGTCACGGGTTTTGCACCCACCTGAATGAGCTTCTGGCAGCAGTGAATAGCCACGTTGCCCGCGCCGGAGACAGTGCAGACCTTGCCTTCAAGGCTCTGACCGCGCGCATCAAGCATGGCCTGGGCAAAATACACAGCGCCGTAGCCGGTGGCTTCAGGCCGCGCCAGCGAACCGCCAAAGAGCAGGTTTTTGCCGGTGAGCACGCCCTCGTAGCGCCGGGTCAGCCGCTTGTACTGCCCAAAAAGAAAGCTGATTTCCTGACTGCCCACGCCAATATCACCTGCAGGCACGTCGACGGTCGCGCCAATGTGCGTCCAGAGTTCCGTCATGAATGCCTGACAGAAGCGCATGATCTCCGTTTTGGATTTACCCTTGGGGTTGAAGTCCGAGCCGCCCTTGGCGCCGCCGATGGCAAGACCCGAGAGCGAGTTCTTGAAAATCTGCTCAAAACCAAGAAATTTCAGCACGCCCTGATTCACGCTGGGGTGAAAGCGCAGGCCGCCCTTGAACGGGCCGAGAGCCGAGTTGTACTGAACCCGATAACCCCGGTTAACCTGAACCTGCCCGGTGTCGTCCATCCATTGCACGCGGAAGGAGACGCAGCGTTCCGGCTCCACAATCCGCTCAAGGATTTTCATTTTTGCGTATTCAGTTTGCTTGTCCAGGATGGGTTGCAGACTTTGCAACACCTCTTGTACTGCCTGCAAAAAAACAGGTTCATGGGGATAGGTTTCTTTAAGGTTATTTAACACTCGTTCAACATAAGGCATGTTGCTCTCCTGATAGGGGGGGTAAGGATTGCACGAAAAAACTTCCGCATAATATTGATTCAAGCAGATTTTTTTTAGACAAGATGATGCAGTTTGACAAGAATTTAAAAAAATACGTATTCCGATATGAGAGATGCGACGTTTGCTACAAAAAGCCCCGGTCGGCTTTATGGGCTGACCGGGGCTGAATAGCCGGGAATGCGGAAATTACTGGCATCAGCCAGCAAAAGGCTCCCCACAAGGTTCTGGTGTCGCTTCCAGCGCAGAGTGCAAGGCTTCGTCCAGTGTCGGGTGCGCAAACATGAAGGCATTGAGCGCAGAACCGTGGTATTGGCCTATGAGCAGCAACTGCGCCGCTGTGACAAGGTGCGAAACTCCGTGTCCCAGGGCCGCAATGCCCACAATGCTGTCGTTCTGCCACACAACCTTGATAAAGCCGGACGCATCGCCCCCGGCCTGAGCAATGGCGTTGCCCATGAGTTGCGCCTTGGAAACAGCCACCGGGCCGCTCTGGACCAGGGCCTGCCTGGCGGTAATGCCCACACGCATGATTTCCAGGCTGCCGTAAACGCAGGAAGGCACCGGCCCGGAAGCGTAAGGCCCGCTTTGCGCACCAATGATGCGCCGCGCCACATACGCGCCCTGATGCTCCGCAGCATGCGCCAGAAGGGTTTGCCCGTTGATGTCGCCAATGGCGTAAACATTGGGGGCAGCCATAAGATGCTCGTCAACAGCGATGAATCCGCGCGCCTGAAGCGTGCATCCGGCTTTTTCCGCTCCAAGATCATCGGTGTTGGGCGTTCTGCCCACAGCCACAAGGGCCTTGGCGGCGGTCAGTTCCCTGCCGTCCTCAAGCACGAGCACAGCCACGCCCTCACGCGTTGCGAGCGATGCGGCCTTAACACCAGTGATGCAGGTTATGCCGGTTTTGCCAAGGAGCTTTGCCATTTCCTGGCCAAGATCGGCATCTTCCGTTGGGGCAAGGTGGGGGGCGGCTTCTACAATGGTGACCTTGCTGCCCATTGCGTTGAAAAAGTCGGCCATTTCAAGGCCGATGGCCCCCGCGCCCACAACAATCAAACTTTCCGGCACAGCAGGCACGCGCAGCATGTCCGTGCTGTCCAGAACCGCGTCATGGTCGGGCGTCATACCGGGGAATGCTGCGGAGCGTGAACCGCCAGCAAGGATGATGTGCCCTGCCCGCAGATTTTGCACGCTGCCGTCTGCGGCTGTCACCGTAACCTCTGAGGCGCTGGCGCAAGCGGCGCGGCCTTCAATAAGCGTTACGCCAAGCTGTTCCAGCCCCTTGCTCAGGGTCTGGGACGAGGCTTTGACAAAACGTTGAATCCGTTTTTGCAAGGCATCGTAATCCACTTCAATGCTGCCTTTGGCCACGCGTTGGCGTTCAAGGCCGCGCAGCAATCCCTTGGGAGCGGTTGCGCCCAGCAGCAACTTGGTGGGGATGCAGCCGCAGTTGAGGCATACGCCGCCCATATGGGTGCTTTCCACCAGCGCCACGGATTTTCCGCCACGGGCAAGTATGCCTGCGGCCTTGGCTCCGCCAGGCCCACCGCCGATAATGACAACATCAAACGTATTCATGCGCTTCTCCGGATATTGGCAGTTGGACATGTGCGCACAGGCGCGGTTCTCACGGCGTGGCTGACATGGCCCCACTGAAGGCTGCTGTTACAGGGAAAGGCCGCTGTCCCCGCACTGGGCGCAGTGGCGAGCGGCTTGTGGCTGTGCATGGTACGGTGTCTTGAGCACATTGTCACCATGCGCGCTCTGGCTGCGGGGATGGCAAGCATGCTCAATGGATTGGGATAGCGCTGCGCTTTTGCCGGGACATCAAAAAAATAATTTTTATAATCACGTATTTAATTAAAATCGGGATGATTTAATCACATGAAATAACAGAATATTAATATTTATCTGTGTAACGCTGCGAGTGGTTGGCTATTTTACTGCAAAGCCTGTAGTCTTGCACCATACAAAGCGGAGGTTGTCCTCCCCCCGAATATTCCAGTCACTCCGCAAACTGAAGGAGAACCATATGGAAACCAGCGCAAGAAACGTTTTTTCCGGAAAAGTTGTTGCCGTTAACTCCGGCGCAGTCAATGATGAAGTGGAATTGGCCGTTGAAGGCGGTATCAATATTGTTGCATCCATCACCAAGGTGAGCACCAAGAATCTTGGCCTCAAGCCCGGCGCCAGCGCAATGGCCCTCATCAAGGCCAGCTTTGTGCTGCTGATGAATGATGCAGAAAATTACCTTCTCTCTACCCGCAATCAGTTTGCCGGTACTGTAAGCAAGGTTACGCCTGGCGCGGTCAATGCCGAGGTTATCGTCGAACTGCCCGGCGGCGCTTCCATCGCCTCCATTGTGACCATGGGCAGCATAAAGAACCTTGGCCTGGAACCCGGCAAAAAGGTTACCGCCATTGTTAAGGCCTCGCAGGTTATTCTTGCTGTGGCAAAGTAGATTGATTCATCGAGGTTAGGTTTAGGGCCATTCGCAATGGTCTTGACCTGTAGCGGCTCTGCTGTTTGCAATAAACGGCAGAGCCGAATTTTTTGCTCTGGCTTGCATATATGATGCATATATAACATGCTGAAAGATTACTTTTTTTGAAGCTCTGCCTTGTCTGGCTCAAAAAAAATTGGCCTGACCATATAGCCTGCGGACTCGCCTTCTGATATTTGAGGCGGCGCGGGTGGCTTGCGCCGTGCCACGGCAAGGGCAGTCCCCCTGTAATACTCGTACTACTGGAATTATATGAACAAAAAACTCGTGCGCGATTCCTTTGTGGTTGGGGCGGCCTTGTTCGCCATGCTTTTTGGCGCTGGAAACGTGGTTTTTCCCCCTTACATCGGCCTGACGGCGGGATCGCAGTGGTTCACGGGCTTTTTGTGTTATTATGCGGCAGATGTGGGCCTTGCCTTGCTGACCATTTACGCCATGCTGGCTTCTTCTTGCATTGACAGAAAGGAAGGGCTTTTTTACAGGCTTGGCGGAACCCCGGCCATGCTCATGATGCTGGCAATCATCATGTGCATTGGGCCGTTGCTGGCCATTCCCCGCACCGGGGCCACTGCCTTTGCCATTTCTTTTGCCCCGCTTGGCTACTCGTCCAAGGGGTTCAGCTTTGTCAAAGTGCTCTACTCGGTGTTTTTCTTCGGCATTTCGACCATACTGGCATACCGCGAATCCAATATGGTGGACGCCATTGCCCGCTACCTTTCGCCCATCAAGATCGGCGGTTTTTTCCTGATTGTGTGCGCCGCCATTGTGTGGCCGCTGGGAGAAATCAATCCCAATGTGCACGACGCCAAAGTTGCGTGGAACAGCATTCTCGCTGGATATCAGACTCTGGATGTCATGGCCGCGTTGGTTTATGGCTTTATTATAGTGAATACGCTCAAGGGCAAGGGCTATACCTCCGGCAGTCAGAAAGCGCTTTCCGTTGGCCTGTCCAGCCTTGTGGCAGGAGTGTTGCTGTTCATAATTTACGGCGGGCTGTGCTATCTTGGTGCGACAGGCTCAGGGCTGTACTCGGCTGATACGGAAAAAGGCGCGCTGGTATCCGGCCTTGTAAGCGGGCTTTTTGGCCGTGCCAGCAATTGGCTGCTGGCTGTGGTGATAAGTGTTTCCTGCATGGCAACGGCGGTGGGGCTGATCGGCACCACGGGCACCTTTATTTCGCAGTTCAGCAAGGGGCGCTTCAGCTACCGGGCTGTGGCCGTCTCCACTGGTTTGTTCAGCATGGTGGCTTCAAACGTGGGTCTGGACAGCATCATTTCCCTTGCGGCCCCGGTTTTGATTTTTCTGTACCCCGGCACGCTCGCTGTTATCGTGCTTTCGCTGTTTGATAAATACATCAAGAACGACAACATCTTTCGTTTTGCCACAGTTGGCGCTTTGCTGAGCAGCGGCCTGAGCGTGCTTGAAGATTTTGGGCTGCCCATCAAGCTGACGGCCTTGCTGCCTTTTGAATCTGTGGGGCTGGGCTGGATTTTGCCCGCCATGATTTTTGGCGTTGCGGGCTTTTTTGTGCGGCAGGGCAGGGGCAAGGCGTAAGGCTCAGGCTGCTATTGCTGGCTGGCGTTTTACGCCCGGCCAGCGGCTGCTTAGCCATGAACAGCTGGAGATGGCGGAGTGGGCGCTCCAGACGCTGCAGCGTCAAGTTTGCCAAAGCATCTGTCGTCAATCATGATGTGCTGGGCTGTCAGCTCGTAAATCATAAAACGCAGCAAGGCCGCAAGGTCTGCGCCATCGCGCTGAAACTGGGCCAGCAGGATGTTGGCTCTGTCCAACAGGCGTTGGTGTGCCTGCACGTGCGAGGGCGCATCTGGGTATCCAATCTGGTTCAGGATGTGCTCCTCAAACTGAAAATGCTCCACAGTCTCTGCCAGCAGGATTTTAACGGCAGCGCCGATTGCATTTTTATCAGCGCCGGAGCTGTCCAGTTGCAGCAGGTTGTTGACTGTTGCAAACAGATTGCGGTGCTGCTGGTCAATCTCCTCATGTCCGCATTCGTATGTTTCGCTCCACTGAAGGCGCAATGCGCTTGAAGGGCTGCAAATAAAATTGCTGATACTGCCGTCCAGATCCTCCACCCTGACCTGATTGCGACCACTAATTTTGGCTTTATACAAAGCCATGTCAGCCCGTTGCATCCATTCTTCCACAGTGTCAGTTGCCCGACATGCCGCCACGCCAATACTGACGGTAACCGATGCGCCGAAATAAAATTTTAATGTTTCAAGATGCTTACGTATGTGTTCCGCCAGCGTTACGGCATCAAAGAATGTGGATGAAGGCAAAACAATAACGAATTCTTCACCGCCCCAGCGTCCTGGCACGTCAGTTGCGCGTATGTTTGTGCGCAGCAATCTTCCAAAATCGCGCAGTACTTCATCGCCGGCAAGGTGCCCGTATTGGTCGTTGATATGCTTGAAGTTGTCCAAATCCAGCATCAACAACGTAACCGGATGTCCATAGCGGTGCATGCGAGCCATTTCCTGCTGCAATATCTCTTCAATGCGTACACGGTTCCAGCAGCCGGTCAGTCTGTCCAGCAGGGCAGCCTTGCGCAAGGCCGCATCCGAGCGTTCTTTTGCCATGAGGGCAAAGCCGGTTGAAACCATAATCAAAGCAATGAACGTGACAAGATAGAGTGTTACCTGAACCGGAGTGTTCAGAAAAATGCTCATTATCTGATCGGGGGCAATAATGGCTATGCAGAACTTCCATGCAAGTGTAAAAATTGACAGCGCAATGCCAAATATCATCAGGTTGCGCCCGCGCACAGAAAAATCAAACTTATAGCTTAGCAGCGCCTTTTGCACCAAAAATCCCTGAAGAGCCAAAACGGCATTGACCAGTAAAACGCGAAAAATGACAGAGTCAAAGAAAACAAACACGCCAATAGTTGTAACCAGGGGGGGGGCCCAGAACAGAACTCTGTGCTTTGGATGAACGCCAAGAAAAACATGAACAGCATAGTAAAAGACTGTGTATGAAAGAGAAAAAAAAGTGTTGGCGCAGACAATAGATAAAAAATCTGGGATAGTTCCGCGCAGGGCAAAGAGAATATAGCTTGTGGCGTGAATGCAGAGCGCCAAACCCCACTCGCGTAAACCATCGCCTGCATGGCGTTCAGAAGCTGCAAGTGCAGAAACTGCAAATGTGATGCAACCGGCAACCAGCATCACAAAAATTGTTGGAATATGTAATTCCACTCTAACTCCAAATTTACCATATTTCGTTTGTGTGATATGGCAAGAGTATAGTACATTATAGCGATAAAAATATATCAACAATCAAATTATATAATATTTGCTAAAACGGCAACAAAATTGCTTTAACGTATAAATAATTATTAATAGCATTTTTGCACATTGTGCATCTCGGTTTACCTGGGTACTGGTCTTAGCGTATAAAGCAAAAGCGGAACTCCATTCGAGAGTTCCGCTTTTGCTTTATGGTATTTTTAGGATGCAGCAATGCGTCAGTCGAGTGTGAAAATGGACTTGAAGTCTACATTTTCCTGCCATTCTGGCTGATTGCGCTTGTCAAAAATCATGTCGCCAAGCACAAGAAAGTCCATTTCTGTACGCATAAAGCAGGTATAGGCATCAAGAGGAGTGCAGACAATGGGTTCGCCACGCACGTTAAAGCTGGTGTTAACGACCATGGGGCAGCCCTGCTCACGCCGGAACGTGTCTATCAGCCCCCAGTAACGGGGGTTGGTGCTGCGCGAAACGCTCTGGATGCGGGCAGACCAGTCCACATGCGTGATGGCCGGGACAGAAGAGCGTTGCAGATACAGCCTGTCGTAGAGCGGCAGCTCACGCACGTTTTCAGGCAGCGCCGTGCGGTGCTTCTGCGCCACAGGAGCGCACACAAGCATGTAGGGCGACTTGGCGTCAAGATCAAACCACTCGGCGCAGCATTCTTCAAGCACAGAGGGCGCAAAGGGGCGGAACCCCTCGCGGAACTTGATCTTGAGGTTCAGTTTTTTTTGCATTTCTGGCCTTCTGGGGTCGCCCAGAATGGACCTGTCGCCCAAGGCCCGGGGGCCGTATTCCATGCGGCCCTGAAACCAGCCGACCACAGCGCCGTCCGCAAGGTGCTGGGCAACCGTGGAATACAGCTCATCAAGCTTGGTGTATTCGGTATAGGGGGCGTCAAAACGGCGCGCAACCCGCAGAACGTCGTTGCGCGAAAACTCCGGCCCAAGGTAGGAGCCTTGCATGGCATCAATACCGTTGGGGGATGGACGCTCGTTGCCGCCCCAGATATGCCAGGCAGCCTGCGCAGCGCCCAGCGCGCCGCCGGAGTCGCCGGAGGCGGGCTGAATCCAAACATTCTTGAAGATGCCGCTGCGAATCAGCAGGCCGTTGGCAACGCAGTTCAGGGCCACGCCGCCCGCCATGACCAGATTGTCGCAGCCGGTCAGCTCGCGGGCCGTGCGGGCCAGCTTGAGCACGATGTCTTCCGTCACCTGCTGGATAGCCAGCGCCAGGGCCATGTATTCCTGACCGATTTCGCTTTCCGCATCGCGAGGGGGAATACCCAGCAGCTTTTCCCACTTGTCGCGCTTGTACATGCGCAGGCCGGTGGCATAGTCAAAGTATTCCATGTTCAGCAGCAGGGAGCCGTCTTCGCGAATGTCCACAAGGCTGTCGCAGATGGCCTTTTTGAGCCTGCCCACAAGCTCCATGTCGCCATCGCCGTAAGGCGCAAGCCCCATGAGCTTGTATTCGCCCGAATTGACCTTGAAGCCGCAGTAAGCGGTAAAAGCCGTATAGAGCAGGCCCAGCGAGTGGGGGAACTGCTGCTCTTTGAGAATGCGGATGCTGGCGTTCTCGCCAATGCCAATGGTGGTCGTTGCCCATTCGCCAACGCCATCAATGGTCAGTATGGCGGCCCTGTCAAAGGGCGAAGGATAAAATGCGCTGGCAGCGTGCGAAAGATGGTGCTCTGGAAAAAGCATCTTGGGCGAGCCGGGGCCGAGCTTGGCTATGGCCTCGCGCAGCATGGAGCGCATGAACAGCTTTTCCTTGATCCAGACGGGAATGGCAGAAAGAAAGCTGCGCAGGCCGGCCGGGGCAAAACCGTTGTAGGTTTCAAGCAGGCGCTCGAACTTGAGGTAGGGCTTGTCGTAAAAAGCCACAGCCTCCAGATCGGCAATATTCAGGCCGCCCTCGCGCAGCACGTAGGCCGCAGCGTGGCTGGGAAATCCGGAATCGTGCTTGATGCGAGAAAAGCGCTCTTCGTGAGCGGCTGCCACAATTTTGCCGTCCACCAGCAGCACGGCTGCGGAGTCGTGATAATAGGCAGAAATGCCAAGAATGGCTCTGGGCATGAAGGCTCCCATATGTCGTTGGCGCTGGCGCGCCTGACCAGATGCTGTTAAAAAACAGAGTAAATAAAGGGCGCTATGGCCGAGCCGCTGGTCATCACCACAAGCACGCCAAACAGCAGCAGAACGAGCACAAGGGGAAGCAGCCAGAATTTTTTGCGCTGCATAAAAAATTGCAGCAGGTCTTTAAGAAAATCCATTGATATCTCCTGAAAGAACAAATCCTAAAAAGGATGTTCCAGATCTTTTGCTTCAAAGGTGTGGTCGCGCGAAACAAAGGTGGAATCCGTGCTCTTTTTCCAGCCTTTGCGGCGCATGGGGTCGTGACCGAAGAGGCGCATGACAAGCGCCAGCGGGGTCACCACAACAAAAAATATGATGCTCAGCAGCAGACGCGACATGACGGAGCCAAGCAGCAGGGAAAGGCCCAGCCAGAGCTTTGCCACGGGCGAATACACGCGGGGCCAGATCATGCCCGCCAGCAGCAACCCCAGAGCAAGGGGCAGCAGGGTGAGCGATTTGGTAAACATGACGGCCAACAGGCATATCAATGTCATGGCCATAGCGGTATCGGCGCATTCCTTGTTGCTCACGGCAGCAGGCAAAAAGCCGAAATGTAGTTTGCGGTTTTGCATCAGTTTCCTCTTGCAGCGGGGGATGATTGCAGGGCGGCACGCACGTATGGCTCAAGAATGTCTGCGGCAACCGCGTTGCCAAAGGCATTCCAGTGCTTGTCGCAACTGAAATAAAGGTCGGGGTATTTGACGCCGCGTGCAAGCATGGCAGGCATCAAATCCACATAGGTAGCGCCGGTGCGCCCGGCCAGCTCGCGCAGCTTGCTGGCAAGGGGCGGTTCCTTGCCGTCATAGTGCTCAAAATCCTGATAGGCGGGGATGGTGAACAGAATAACCTTGCGGTTCCCCGCTTCGGCCACAAGCTGCTCGAGTGAATAGCGCATGATGTTCCATTCGTTCTCGGGCACGGAATAGTACATGGAGCCGCCCGAGGGATCACCTGTATTTTCAGGTGTCCAGCGAGGGACAAGCTTCATGTTTTCGATCTTGAAATCATTCAGGTAAATGGCAACCCGGTACAGACAGCTCCATTCCAGCAGGGTGAGTTTGAAGCTCTTGGCCAAGGCCTGAACCTTAGTTGGCTGAGGCAGCTTTTTAACCGGGTAAAACAGCTTGTAATCGGGGTAATCACCAACCAGATATGGGCGGTAATCGTCCGTGTCCTGCGTGTAGTAGAAATCCAGGCTGTTATCTTCAAAATCATTGCGTGGCAGAATGCCCAGCAGAACAACATCATGCCTGAATTGTTTAACCATATGCTTGTATTGCAGCCATTCCTGAATGGTGCCAAAGCCGCCGGATGTGCCGAAATTGAGCACTTCCTTGCCGGTCGAAGCCTCAAGCAGGTTGGAGAGCCTGTCTTCCGAGCTGTTGCCCCATCCTTCAATAAAGGAATCGCCCAGAATGACCACGCGCGGCTGGTCTGCATCCATGGTGCGCTCTTTATCGCGCATGCCAAGGGCGTTGGAAGCGTATTGGGCCGTAAAGCAGGGTTTTTTGTGCAAATATGTGGATGAAGGGTGGTGCCATACGCCAAAATGCTCGTCGCTGAACGTCCAAAACTTGCTGTTAACGTTCACCAGACTGTAAGACGGCATCTGAATGTTCGTGTTTATATACTTGATGTAGAAATAGGATGCCACCTCAAGCATGGCTATCAGCATAAACAGAAAAATCAGGAGTCTTTTTAGCATAAAGGAGTATTTGAAAGAAAGTTTCGGGATTTAGGCGTGGGGGGGCTCATCAAGGGCAGCACCTGAACAGGAAGGCCAAAGCTTAAGCATAATCTAGTAGACGATATATGCCTGCTTTGCAAATTTGTCAAGCACGGTTTTGTGGGGGCATAAACTCTATATCCCCGTACGGCGCGGCCTGCGGCACCTCACTATGTAATCAGAATTGAAAATAACCGCACAAAAAACCGTTTTTGCAGGATTTTGTGCGGTTATTCAATTTTATGCAGGTGCGAACAGATGAAGTTATTGTCCGGCTACCTGATTTCACGTGTGGTGTGAAAAGTTATCTGCGGCCATTCTTCAATAATCCGCGAGAGCCGCCATTCGCTACTGGAAAGGATGGCCAGGCAGTCGTCCCCATCGTAGGCGAGGTTTGACTGCTGGTCGGATTTAAAGGACTCCAGCGCCGCCCTGTCATTGGAGGTTATCCAGCGTGCGGCAGAAATGGGGCAGGGCTCGTACAGGGCAATAACGCCGTATTCGGCCTTGAGCCGGGCAATGATGACGTCAAACTGCAGCACGCCCACTGCGCCAAGAATGTGCGAACTGTCTGAAATCGGGCGGAAAACCTGAATGGCCCCTTCTTCCGCAAGCTGTTTCAACCCTTTGGCAAGCTGCTTTGAGCGTAAGGGGTCAGCCAGCTGCACACGCCGAAAATGCTCGGGCGAAAAGTTGGGAATACCCGTAAACTTGAGCGGCTCCGAGGTGGTGAGCGTGTCGCCGATTTTCAGGGTACCGTGGTTATGCAAACCAATAATGTCGCCGGGCCAGGCGTCTTCAACGCCTTCACGGTCTTGCGCCATAAAGGTGATTGCCCGCGAAAGCTGCACCTCTTTGCCGATGCGGTGGTGCTTGACCTTCATGCCGCGCTCGAACCTGCCGGAACAGATGCGCATAAAGGCGATTCTGTCGCGGTGGGCGGGGTCCATGTTTGCCTGAATCTTGAAAACAACGCCGGAAAAGTCTTCTTCAAGCGGATTGACCACGCGTTCGCCCGTGGCGCATTCCGCCACGCGGGGAATGGGGCCGGGCGCAAGACGCACCAGAGTGTCGAGCAGTTCCTGAACGCCGAAATTGTTGACCGCGCTGCCGAAAAACACCGGGGTCTGCTTGCCCTTGAGGTACAGTTCCTTGTCAAAAGGAAAGCCCGCGCCTTCCAGCAGGTCAATCTCCGTGCGCAGTTGCTCGGCAGCGTCTTCACCAATCAGTTCTGCAAGTTGTGGATCGTTCAATCCGTTGATGACCAGAGCTTCCTTGGGACGGGAGGTCTTTTTGCCGTCCTCCGCAAAAAAGCGGATGGCCTGGCGCTCGATGTCGTACACGCCCTGAAAGCTCTTGCCCATGCCAATGGGCCAGGTCATGGGCGCAGCCTGAATGCCCAGGGTCTGTTCAATATCGCTCAAAAGGTCAAAGGCGTCGCGGCCTTCGCGGTCAAGCTTGTTGATAAAGGTCAGAATGGGCGTGTCGCGCATGCGGCACACTTCCATGAGCTTGCGGGTCTGCGTTTCAACGCCCTTGACCGAGTCAATGACCATGAGGGCGGAGTCCACAGCCGTGAGCACGCGGTAGGTGTCTTCTGAAAAGTCCTGGTGACCGGGCGTATCAAGCAGATTGATGATATGGTCGGCGTAGGTGAACTTCATCACCGAGGATGAAACGGAGATACCGCGCTCGCGTTCAACTTCCATCCAGTCGGAAGTAGCATGGCGCTGCGCCTTCTTGGCTTTGACCGCGCCCGCCATCTGGATGGCTCCACCGAACAGCAGCAGCTTTTCCGTGAGGGTTGTTTTGCCAGCGTCAGGGTGGGAAATAATGCCGAAAGTGCGGCGTCTGAGCGCTTCGCGACTCATGGCCGAAGATATGTTTGTTTGCATAAATCTGCCTGGAATTCAGAGGTCAGGAGTGTGCCGGGGGTCAGAATCCGGCTGCATGGCGGCGCAAAGGCCTGCCGCATAATAAGCGATGGCTGGTTGCGCGGACCTGGCAAAAAACAGCACGGCAAATGCCGTGCGTTTGCGCTGCGCTGCAACCATCAGCATCCACACCGCGAGGACAAAACCTCACGAAACACAGCGTGGGCCGTGCATTTGCCAAAACGATAAAATAACCACTTACGGTAAGGCAGTCAAACAGTTTGCACGAGGTGACTGCTTGAATTGCAGATGCCGGCAGCAGCATGAGCCGCAGGTTCAGCAGGTTACTGACTGGGGAGGATGCGGGCAGCACCCCGCGCACTAGTTGTTGAACCAGTTGAGTGATGCTCAGTCCGCACGCAACATGGCAACAAGGTCGCGCAGTCTGTCCCTGACGCTCATAAAGGCTTTGACCACATCCGGATCAAACTGGCTGCCAGTGCCTTTGATGATTTCACGGCAGGCCTCGTCAAAGCTCTTGGCCTGGCGGTATGGACGCGATTGCAGCATGGCAGAAAGACTATCCGCAACGGTGATGATGCGTGCGCCCAGCGGAATGTGCCCGCCTTTAAGCCCTTGCGGGTAGCCGTTGCCGTCAAAACGTTCGTGGTGGGCGCGCACCATATCCACAATGCCGCAATCCCGCAGGCAGGCTATGGGAGCAAGAATGTCGGCCCCCATGTCTGGATGCTTGCGGATAGCCAGCCATTCCTTGGGCGTGAGGGCGGTTGTTTTTGCCAGAATGTCGTCAGGAACGCCAATTTTGCCAAGATCATGCAGATGACCAGCCACATGGATTATGTCGGCAACCTGATGCCCCAGGCCCATTGCAAGAGCCAAAGCCTGCGAGATGATGGCAACTTCTTCTGAATGGGCGAGAGTATAGGTATCCTTGGCGTCAATGGCCTTGCCGAGTGATTCCGCAAGCTGGTGGATAATTTCTGTCACAGAAGTGCTGCAAGGAACGAATTTTTCGTGGCGGGTGGCGCTTTCGGCAATGTTAAGGCGAGAATGACACAACATTACGTATCCTTATGGCGGCGAAACGCGCCGTTCACGTTCAGACGTGCGGGCAGGATTGAGAACACTGTTCAAGTGAGGTCACGGATTAGCAGATTTGAAATGTAATTTCAATGTCAAATTAGCTACATTCGCAAAAATTTGCAAGGTAGATAACGCATGCAATAATTTGAAAATCACTTTTAATAAAAGTATGTTATAAAAACATAGCAACTCATAACCTGCAAAGCAGAATCCGTAATACCTGCTGTCAGCACGCAAAACAGGGCCGCCCCGGTGGAGCAGCCCTGTTGTTTAGGCAATGTGCGCCCGGTTCTGGCCGGGGCAAGGCTTATTCTTCAATCCAGCTTCTGGCCCGTTCCACAGCGCGGTGCCACTGGTGCAGCAGTTCCTGCCGACGGTCTTCGGGCATGTTGGGCTCAAAGCGGCGGTCAAGCTTCCATTGAGCGCAAAGCTGTTCTTCGCTTTCCCAGAAGCCCACGGCCAGACCGGCAAGGTAGGCCGCGCCAAGGGCGGTTGTTTCCGTAACCACGGGGCGCTCAACAACCACGCCGGTGAGGTTGGCCTGGCACTGCATGAGCATGTTGTTACGGCTTGCGCCGCCGTCCACACGCAGGGTGGTCAGGGGAACGCCCGCGTCTTTCTGCATGGCTTCCATGATGTCGAGGGTTTGCAGGGCAATGGATTCAATCGCCGCCCTGGCAATGTGCCCGCGGTTGGTGCCGCGCGTGATGCCCACCATGGTGCCTCGGGCGTACTGATCCCAGTAGGGAGCGCCCATGCCCACAAAGGCAGGCACAAGGTACACGCCGCCGTTGTCCGGCACGGTGATGGCAAGGCTTTCCATTTCAGAAGAATCGCGGATAAAGCCAAGGCCGTCGCGCAGCCACTGCACCACTGCGCCGCCCACAAAAACGCTGCCTTCAAGGGCGTAATAACGGCCTTTGGGCGTTTCCCACGCCACGGTGGTCAGCATGTTGTTCTTGCTTTCGCGGGCCTTGGTGCCGGTGTTGAGCAGCAGGAAGCAGCCCGTGCCATAGGTGTTTTTGGCCATGCCTTCGGTCATGCAGGCATTGCCGTAGGTAGCGGCCTGCTGGTCGCCAGCCACGCCCGCGATGGGCACAGCCTGACCGAAAAATTCGGGGTGGGTCTGCGCCATAACGCTGGAGGAGGGGGCCACTTCAGGCAGCATGGCGCGCGGCACGCCGATGATTTCAAGCAGTTCGTCATCCCACTGGCCGGTGTGGATGTTGAAGAGCAGGGTGCGGCTGGCGTTGGAGGGGTCGGTCACATGCGCGCCGCGCTTGCTGAAGTTCCAGATAAGCCAGGTGTCAATGGTGCCGAAAAGCAGTTCGCCCGCTTCAGCCTTGGCGCGAGCGCCGGGCACGTTGTCGAGTATCCAGCGCACCTTGGTGCCGGAAAAATAGGCATCGAGCACGAGGCCGGTCTTCTGGCGAATGACCTCAGCCTTGCCCGCAGCGCGCAACTGGTCGCAAAAACCAGCCGTGCGGCGGTCTTGCCACACAATGGCGTTATATACGGGGGCGCCGGTGGCTTTGTCCCACACAACCGTGGTTTCGCGCTGGTTGGTGATGCCCACTGCGGCCAGTTCGTTGCTCTGCACGTTGGCGTGTTTCAGGCATTCCTTGGCAACATGCGACTGCGTGTCAAAGATTTCATTGGGATTATGTTCAACCCAGCCGGGCTGGGGGAATATCTGTGTGAATTCCCGCTGGGCAACCTGTACGATGTTGGCATCGCGGTCAAAAAGAATGGCGCGCGAGCTGGTTGTACCCTGGTCAAGAGACAGAATGTATTTATGAGCCATATGATCCTCCGAAAGCATGATTGGTGTTTGTTGCCGCAACGCGCAGAAGTCTGTAAACCTGCACGCCGGGCAGCACGGAGTTGCTCAAAACGGTCTAGAGCAGGCCTACGGCCTTGCCCACAACGTAGGCAAGCACAGCGCCGACCATGGGAGCGCACACCGGAATCCAGGCATAGGCCCAGTCAGAGGAACCCTTGCCGGCAATGGGCAGCACCGCATGCGCAATGCGGGGGCCAAGGTCACGGGCGGGGTTGATGGCGTAACCGGTGGGGCCGCCAAGGCTGAGGCCCAGAGCCCACACAAGGATGCCGACCATATAGGGGCCGTAACCGGAAGGCAGGGTGCCGTTGTTGGTGTGGAAAATGGCGAAGATGCCAAAAAGCAGCATGAAGGTGCCGATAACTTCGCACAGGAAGTTCTGGCCGTAGCTGCGGATGGCAGGCGCGGTGCTGAAGACTGCCAGCTTGAGGCCGGGATCTTCAGTGGGGGCCCAGTGGGGCAGGTAGGCAAGCCAGACAATGGCAGCGCCGGTGAAACCGCCGGCAATCTGCGCCAGCATGGTTGCGAACGCCTGGCCAGCGCCGTAGACGCCGAGCATGGTTTTAGCCAGGGTCACGGCCGGGTTAAGGTCAGCCTGGGGCGCGCCAAGCGCTACCGAGGTAAATACGCCGAGCATGACGCCAAAAGCCCAGCCCGCCGTGATAACAATCCATCCGCCGCCGTTGCCCTTGGAGTCTTTAAGCAAAACGCAGGCAACAACGCCAGCACCAAAGGTAATCAGAATCATCGTTCCAAAAAATTCACCAAGAAGGTTGGTCATGGGCATATCCTTCACAATTTGTTGATATGGTTGCGAGTCTTTCGACTTGCCATCTCCTGTTCCAATAGCTTGCTGGTAAAAATGGGGGACTGCTTGGCGCAATTTTCCTTTCTGCTTGGATGCCGAAGGCTCTTTGATATTTGAGTTCGTTTTACAAAACGTGCGTGTCTGATGCAGATTGAGCCGGAGCATCACAATTTGTTATATGGTTGTAAGGAATACTAATCCTATATTTGATATATAATGGGATGGGAAAAAGATTGCAAGCACATTGCAATTGTTACAAATAGTAAGTATTATCATTGCCGAAATATAAGTTCATTCAGATTGCCATATCATAAATATGTCCGAAAAGTAAAAAGGCCGCCCGAAGACGGCCATGTGCAGCAGGAACAAAGGGGCATCAGCCGTGGGTTTTCATCTCGCGTATTAGTCCTTGCAGTGCAGCCGTCTGCTGGGAGAGGGCATCCACCGCCTTGCTTGCGTGATCCATAGCCTGCGCAGTTTCGGCAGAAATGGTTGCGACTTGCTCGACGGATCTGTTGATTTCTTCGCTGGTTGCCGACTGCTGCTCACTTGCAGCGGCAATTGCCTGGATTTGATCGTTAACATGCTCTACATACTCAAGAATTTGCCGTAACGCATCGCCAGATCGGGCAGAGAGCGTGGTTGCTTCTTCAATAGCTGCGCCCACGTCTTCCACATTATCAATATTTTTTCTCGTGCCTTGCTGAATACCGGTGATGGCGTCCCCAACTTCACGGGTGGCTGTCATGGTTTTCTCTGCAAGTTTGCGCACTTCATCTGCCACCACGGCAAAGCCCCGGCCCGCATCGCCAGCCCGGGCAGCCTCAATGGCGGCGTTGAGCGCAAGAAGGTTTGTCTGGTCGGCAATATCGGCAATAACGTTCATGATCTGACCAATGGCTTCGGCCTGATTGCCCAATTCTCCCATATCCTGCTTGATTGCCAATGACTTTGCATGAATGGACTTAATGTTCTCAACCGCGGTGGTAACAATCTGTACGCCTTCAATGGTCTGTTTTTGAGCGTTGCCAGAAACACCTGCTGCGAGTTGGGCATTTTTTGCGACCTCAAGCACGGTCGCATTCATTTCTTCCATGGCTGTGGCAGTTTCGTGTACGCGGTTTGACTGTTCGTCCGCTCCACGGCTGGATTGGGTTATCTGCGTAGAAAGCTGCTCCGCAGCGCCAGAGATTACTTCAACCACTTCTTCAAGTTGCTGTGCCGCCTGCAACATGCCCTCCGCCTTGGCCCGTTCAGCCATCAGCTTTGATTGCTGGGCTTCGGCAGTGGCCTTGCGGGCGGCTTCGGCTTGCAGTTCTGCCTCTTCCTGTCGCGTGGAGGCTTGTGTGAAGCTGTCGCTGAGTTTGTCGCGCATTTCGCGCATGGCGGCAAACAGACCGCAGTTTTTACGGCTGCCGTGCAGGCTCATATCCACGTCAAGATCGCCGTGGGCGATTTTGCGGGCAACTTCTGCCACATCGGCGGGTTCCGCGCCAAGCTGCGCCATGAAAGACCGGATTGTAAAAAATGCCCCGAGAGAGCCAGTAATGATTGAAATCCCGGTAAGAATCCATTGCAGGATCAGGCTTGCGGCGAGCTCGTCCTTTAACGTGTTCAAGTTGTGACTTGCTGCGCCGGTCTGCTCTTCAATAAATGGTTCCAGAGCTGTTGTGAGGGCTTCTGTGGCGCTGTCAAAACCTTCCATAAGCTCGTTACCAGCTTCAATGCCCTGATTGATGTAGGTATCTGCCATCTTGCGACCCATCGCATACATGTCGTCAAACGACTTGACCAGCGCGGAAATGCTCTCTTGCGACTTTTTGTTGTTCTCTTGAACAAATTTATTTTTGAATTTTTCCGCATGCCCGTGAAATGTATCTGCGGCTTCCTGCGCATCTTTGTAGCCATCGGGGTTGTGCGTTGCGGAGACGTCAGACAGGTATTGCTGCACCTGCACAGCCTGCAGCTTCATATCCGCAGCAAGCAAGGCCAGAGGCATGCTTTCATCGGCCGTTGTGTCGGCAAGTCGGTCGGCCTGGCTCAGGTTGTGTCGCATGATCAAGGCGCTGAGCAGCATCAAGAAAAAAATGGAACCAAAGCCCAGCCAAAGCCGGGTCGCTACTTTCAACTGCATGATACGCCTCCCCAAAAACATGAAGTTAAATGGTCGCAGCAAGTGCGGACAAAGAGCGTCTCTCTCAATCAAATAGATGGACTTATCTGGTTGCGCATAATGGCGGTTCCAGCGCCAGCCGTTAACCTCAGTGTTGTGAGCCTCCTGCAAGCTTGCTCGAAACGCATGGACAGGACTTCTGAGTGTTTTGGTCTTAATTACCCTAATGCGCCTTGCGGGCTGTGTCCATACACTGCGGCGTAAGATATTACTTATTCGATTTGCAGAACAGGTTTGCGCCAGCGTGCAGAACGCCGCATTTACGCCAAAAGGCCGCCCGGTGATGGACGGCCTTTTGCAAAGAGCGATTGTGCTCAGGAACTTCAGCCCTGATTTTTCATGTCGCGGATAAGCCCTTGCAATACCAGCGCCTGTTGCGCAAGACCATCAACGGCATGCGCGGCATTTTCCATTGTCTGAGCCGTTTCGGCAGAAATGGTTGCAACCTGCTCAACCGATTTGTTGATCTCCTCGCTGGCGGCAGACTGCTGCTCGCTTGCAGCGGCAATGGCCTGAACCTGATCATTAACCAGGTGAACAAACTCAAGGATCTGCTTGAGCGAATCACCGGAGCGGATGGAAAGTTTGGTCGCTGCTTCAATGGCGCTGGCGCTCTGTTCCACATTCACAATATTTTTCCGCGTTCCGGCCTGAATATCGCCAATGGCCCGGCCAACTTCCTGCGTGGCAGACATGGTTTTTTCCGCCAGTTTGCGCACTTCATCAGCAACAACGGCAAAGCCGCGTCCGGCATCGCCCGCCCGGGCGGCTTCTATGGCGGCATTGAGCGCAAGCAGGTTGGTCTGGTCGGCAATGTCGGCAATAACGCTCATAACCTGCCCGATGCTCTCGGCCTGTTTGCCAAGCACGTCCATATCCTGGCGAATGGCAAGGGATTGCGTGTGCACCGACTCGATGCCCTTGACCGCATCGTTAACAATCTGCGCACCTTCCAGCGCCTGTTGCCGGGTCTGGTCGGCAATGCCGGCGGCCTGCTGCGCGTTTTGGGCAACTTCGCGCACAGTGGCATTCATTTGCTCCATTGCCGTGGCAGTTTCGCGCACACGGCCAGACTGATCGTCAGCCCCGCTGCGAGACTGGTCGATCTTGACCGCGAGATCCTGCGAAGCGCTGGAAACAATTTCAACCACATGTTCCAGCTGGCTGGCTGCGTGGAGCATCCCTTCACTTTTGGCGCTCTCTGCAAGAGCTTGCGCCTTTTGGGCTTCCACAAGGGCTTTTCTGGCTTCTTCGCGGTCATGCTCCGCTTCGGCTTGAGCGATGGAAGAAGCCTTGCGGTACTTTGCCAGATTGTCTGCCGTGCTGTTCAGCGCAAGGGCCAGAGTGCTCAGGCTGGCAAAGCTTCCAGCGAGACGTTCATCGGACTGCTGGGCGCCAAGGGTGGAGGCAAAAGACACACACTGGCGCATGGCGCGCAGATCCCTGTTGGTCAGGAAATACCCTGCGCAATACACCAGGCATATGGCAAAAATAAACTCAATCCACATCAGGGCGCGCCGCGATGCGATGTCATCATTCATTTCGGCCATGGCTGTTTCAGCAAGGGCGGTAATATTTGCGTCAAATTTTTCAAAATGCTCGCGAAATGCCACGGCATAGGGCGTGGCTTCCTTTTCATAGGTCTTGTAGGTGAGGTAGCGCTGGTCTGCGGGGATGTCCTTTAAGGGAGCAACAAGGCCCTGTCCGTTGGTCATAAATGCAATTGCCGCCTGCCGAGCTTTGTCAGTCAGGATTCTGGAGTCTGCTGGCAGCTTGAGGGAGGAGAGCGTTGCAAAGTGTTTTTCAACGGCGGCAATGGCTGTGTTTATTTGCTTGAGGTCTTTTTCAATATTGCTGCCGAGCATTATGTTTCTGGTTAATCTACTAAAATAATTTATATTTTTTGTTACTTCCAGTGCAATGATTCTGCCCGCGATGGCGGTATCGCGGGTGTGGGCGTATTTGATCTCAATATTGTTAATTGCCTGTAACGAAAAGCAAAATAGACCGGCCATGGCAATGGCCCCAACAGAAATAGTAAGGATAAATTTTCCGCGTAGCGTATGCAGTATCTGGCTGATCAAAACAGGTCCTCCGTAGGCAAAAGTAATAGCTGGGGCGATTTGCAGCGCAATATTGCTAACAAGTCGCAACGGCAGAAACTGTTTGCTGTTTATCAAGCCGTGTCATGTCTTGGTATCAATAGTAGTGATGCTGCGTTTTTTATTTTCGGAATTTATGGTATAATGTTTACGTTTCATAAATATAAATATTTTTTTCACATACTCACGCTCATATGAAAAAGAAATATCAAAAAATATACTATTCGATACTATTTGCTTCAAAAACAATCTGAAATTATCTGTAGTAATGATTATACTGCTGTTCTGAAAGTATAATGCGCTTTTTTTAAAATTGAGATATCTATTTTATGAATTGATTGTTGCTGTCATGGGAGTATCCATTGAGAATTCTGTTCTGATTAGTGTTCACAAAATAGTGATTCATTATTTTTTATATTGTTTTGATAGAAAAATGCAGGATAGTTTTTTTTGAACTTTTTTTGTAGAATATACTGCTAGGCATAAACATGAATAAAAATAAGATGATTAGTAAACACAAGTGAAGATAGCTCATCTAATGGAAGAACACTCCATTTCATGACATTTTTTATAGTTTGATCCATGTCGCTGCGATTATATCAGCATAAATTGAAGCACGCTGGAACGGATATTGCTAATGTTTCCACGCAGGCAAAAAACGTAAAATCTGGCAGTCAGTGAGATGGGCATGAACAGACATAAGCTAATGAGTATTTTTCGATTAGATACGATCAGGGGGCGTATTCGCGCCTACACGATTGCCATTGTCTGTATTCCAATTACCATTGCTGCGCTTTTTTTCATTTTCTTTCAGCAAGAACGCCTTATCGAGCATGAAAAAGCGCAACTTGCTGAAACTCTGGACCAGAATAAAAATACAATTGAAGCCTATGTGGAAGTGTGCTTTCAGGATGTTTCGTTTTTAACAAAAATTGTTAAAGCACACAGATCAGATATGGGGCGCGCTGCAAAAGAATTTAGCGATTACGATGAAAGCCATATGGGCATTTTTGCAGCGGTATTTGTCAATGCACAGGGGATTGCAGAAATTGACTCCATGGGCAAACCCGGTTTGTACGGCGGGGACAGATATTATTTTAAACAAGCACTGATGGGGCGTAGTGCAATCACTACAGGAATCAAAGGGCGCGTTTCCGGCAAACCCGTGTGCATGTTTTCAATGCCTGTGACTAACGAAGCCGGGGAGTTTGACGGTGTCGTATTTTTGTCCATTCTCGTGGGCGAGCTGGACGCATGGTTGCACGGATCTTTTGTGCCGGACAAGCGGGGGTTGATACTGTGCGATGCGCAGGGAAACATACTCGCACCTTACAGGGTGGTTGCTAGCGATGCAGCCGATGCAGCAAAACAGGTGCCGTTGCAGCTTATGCAACTTGATGCATCTGGTCAGATATTCGTGAACGATCAGGGCGTGCGCATGCTCGGCGCTTCCGTTGCTGTTGGAAGTGGTGGTTGGCGGTTGGTGTATTTTCGGTCAGTAGACGAAATTTTGGCAGGATACCGTTGGCTTACTATTTTTGTCGGTCTGGGGTCGCTCTGCGCTATATTGTTCATGATGCCACTGATGCTGCGTTTTAGCCGCAGCATTGAAGCTCCGCTTGAGGAGCTAACGGCTTATGCGCTTGAGCTGCGTAAAAACAATTACGAGGCAACAGGGCAATTGTGTGATCAGAAAAACATGCCCAGCGAACTCAGAATTCTTTTTGACGCATTTACTGTAATGAGTTTCAGGGTCGCCAGGCAGATTAAAAAGGCCGAGGCCGTGAGCCTGAAAGATGCACTCACAGGCCTGCACAACCGCCGTTTTTTGCAGGAAATGGGCACGGAATTTCTTAAAAAAACGCACTCAGCAGGCCAGCAGTGCGCGTGCCTGATGCTTGATATCGACCACTTTAAAAGCATCAACGACACCTTTGGACACAATATCGGAGACATGGTGTTGCAACACACTGCGCGGATACTCAATGCAAGTGTGCGCAGTGCGGACCTCCTTGTGCGCTATGGTGGTGAAGAATTTGTTGTTCTTGTTGCCTGTACGGATGCCCGACGAGGCGAAGAACTTGCCCACCGCATACGCCATGCGGTGGCAGCGGCCCCCTTTCGCCACGATGGCAACGAACTTTTGGTAACCATAAGCATAGGCGTGGCGCTATGCGCAGATATGGCGGGCATGGTGGAATCGCCCAAATCCGCCGAGGCATCGCTGGCCGTCATGCTGATCCGGGCAGATAAAGCCCTGTATGCCGCCAAGGAAGCGGGGCGTGATGCCGTGGTGGTTGCTGCGTAGTTACACCAGCGGAAAGCGCATGCTGGCTGCAAAAAGCCTGTCGTAGCCGGGCCTTGTGCTCAATTCAACATAATCAATCTGTTGGGAAAGCCTTTCCATTGCTTTGCGCGCATGCTGCGACACAAGCGCCATGCAGGCGCCTGAGCGCGAAGTGTTGCCCAGAAAGCGCACCCGGTCTTCAAGACATTGGGGGATGATGCCGCAGGCCGTGAGGCTGCGCGCTGGCAAATATGCCCCAAATTGCCCAGCCACCAGCACATGATCAATATCTTCCATTGATATTTCTGCATGTTGCAGCAGGGCAGTAAAGGCAGAAAGTATGGCCCCTTTGGCCAGTTGCACCTGCCGCACGTCCTTTTGCGTAATCAGCACCTGATGCGGCGCGGCTGCAAGCAGTATAGCCGCCTTGCCCTGATGCTCAACGCACAGCGCACGGCGGGGATCGCCCTCGGCAAAATCGGCAGCCTTGAGCATGCGTCCATCCGGCCTCACAAGGCCTGCACGCAGCAGATCACGAATGGCAGCCAGAACGCCGCTGCCGCAAATGCCCACCGGCGGCGTTTCGCCAATGGTTTTAAGGCTGATATTCAGACCGGTCTGGCCCTCAATTTTTTCAATCAGCACATCTTCCACAGCGCCGAAGGCAGCGCGCATACCGTGATGGATGTTCATTCCCTCAAGGGCCGGGCCTGCCGCGCAGGAGCACGATACAAGCTTGCCCCCGGCAGCAAGTACCACCTCGCCATTGGTGCCGATATCTATAAAGAGGGCATTCCCCTGCATTGTTGCCAGCCCGCAGGCGTAGGCCCCTGCAACAATATCTGCCCCGATATAGGCGGAAACGCCGGGGAGGGTATGCAGGCGGGCATCTGCAAAGGCCCGCAGGCCAATGTCCTTGCCCGGTACCTCAAGCGCCCTGGTAAAGACCGGGGCGAAAGGCGCAATGCCAAGGGAGTGCGGGGCAATGCCAAGCAAAAGATGCGTCATGGTGGCGTTGGCTGCCACCGCGATTGTGTAGACCCTGCCGGGATCAATGCCGTGGTTCCGGCAAAGTTCCAGACCAAGCTTGTTCAGGCAGCCCACAATCTTTTTTTGCAATTGCCGCACACCCCTGTCACCCTGTTCTCCTGCATAGGCAATGCGCGAAAGCACATCAAGGCCGAACTGCGTCTGCGGATTGATGGCCGAGGCATTGCCCAAAACATGCCCGTCCGCCAGATCCACAAGCGATACAATGACCGTGGTTGTGCCGATATCCACTGCAAAGCCGTACATCTGGCCCGAAGTGTCGCCGGGTTCCACGTGCAGCAAAGTGTTTTCTTCCACAACCAGAGTCACCGCAGCGTGTTCGTCCGGTCTGACGGCTGCAAGGGCTTGCAAGACGCTCAGGCTATCTGTTCCATAGAGCGGCTCGGTAGTCTGGGCTTGCAGCCAGAGGTTCCAGGCTGTGTTGGTTGCAGCGCCTCGGGGCGGCAACTGGCAAACAATCTTTTTGATGGAGGGCGAGCACTCAATGCGCTGCACAGCGCCATCGGCAAGGATCCTGTGCTCTTCGCTTGCTGCGGGCAACGTAACGGCAATGTCGCCAAGACCTTTCAGGCGGCAGGCAAGACGCCAGCCTTCCTGCAACTGCGCATCGCCAAGTGCCTGGCGTTCATCGTCATCCGGTAGGGGCAGGGGGGCGGAAGCTGCGATTTTTACCCGGCACTTGCCGCAGGTTCCCAAACCGCCGCAAGGGCTTTCAATGATTGCGCCCACCGCGCGCAAGGCTTCCAGAACAGTCTGATCCTGCCCGCAGGTCACCCGCAAGGATGATGTGTTCTCAGGCATGACTGCCACTCGCCTTTACCGTGGCCAAGATGGCGCGCACATTGCCAAGCGGCGACCCAGTGCCCATGCCGCAGGCCGGGGAAATGATGTGCGCCGTTTCCATGCATTTTTTGGTGAGAACGGCAATTTTTGCAGGATTGGCAAGCTCCAGCGCAAACGTGCTGACATTACCCATAATGCGCTTGCCCAGGAGTTTTTCTTTCGCTGTGGAAAGGTTAACCACAGCGTCAAAGCTCACAGCCTCGGCGGGCACCTGGGCCATTGCATCAAAAACCGGGCGCATCTGGCCGCAGATATGCACAATAACACCAGCTTCAGGAAAACGCGCCTTGAGGCCCGTGCAGATTTCCGCCAACGCCGGAACAACATATTCGGCAAACAGGACAGGGCCGAGAATTTCCCCACTGGCGCTGGGATCTGAAATGGTGATGACGTCAGCCCCGGCCTCCATCTGCAACAGGCCAAAATGCAGCAACTGCCCGGCAATAAAGGATACAAAAGCCTTGGCGTCATCCCTGTTTTTTCTGAGTTCCTTATAAAATGTCGATGGCTCCATAAGCGATGTGGCAACGCTGATGGGCCCGGTAAGGTTGCCGACAATGGGGATGTTCGCATCCTTTTTTTTGAGCAGGCGGATAGCCTCAAGCACGGTTGCGGCCCGGCCTTTCTCCGCATTCAGGGGGGTTACCTCGCGCCATTGTTTGACAGAATCAATGGCATAGCCCGTCACATGCGGTTCCCGGTCATGGGTGCCCATGTCCACCTGCGCGCCCATTGCCTCCACCTCCACAGTCATGCAAAAGGGCAGGCCGTAATTTTCAAAGCACTGCGCCGTAACGGACGCTTCCGCCAGTTCGGCCATGAGCCGCGGGTCGGAGTGCGCGGCAGGCCACGGGGCATTGGTGGTGTCCATCAGCTCGCTGGTGATCATGTTCATCATGCCGCCGGGGCAAATGCAGGGAGGGCGATCTGTGGGCAGCCCGCGCAGAGCGGCCATGAGGCGTTCTTTTTCTGTCATTGTGCTAGGCTTCTTGTGGCTTTTGCAGTTGCAGATAGGGGAGCATGCCATGGTCGGACAGCGGGCTTGCCCGCTTGATGCAGCGCTTGCCAAATATGCGGCCGCCCTTGGCAAGCGCAAGGCTGGCCTGCTGATAGGTGGCGTGACCGCTGACCGGGATTTCCCCCCATGCCGCAAGCTGGGCGTTGACCAGGCTGGAGGCGCTGTGCGGGCAAAGGTGCAGAGCCGTATCGGGCAAGGATGCCGCCAATTTTTCAAGAAATGGCGCAAGAAAGGAGGTTGCCAGCATGGAAGAGAAGCGCGGCCCGATGATATGCGGGGCTGCCGCAGGATCAGCAAAACTGATCAGATCAACCCCGGCAGTGCACAGCTCCCTGGCGTAGCGCTCAAGTTGACCGCCAATGTGCAGAAAAGC
The DNA here is from genome assembly GCA_023419375.1 of Pseudomonadota bacterium. Lineage (GTDB taxonomy): Bacteria > Desulfobacterota > Desulfovibrionia > Desulfovibrionales > Desulfovibrionaceae > Desulfovibrio. Next base: position 6,841 of record JAEZYD010000056.1, on the reverse strand, counting down.
CTGCGTTGTCAGCGCTGCATCCTTGCGCCAGCATTTAAAGAGCGCCGCAAAATCAACCAGAGAGGACAAAATGCTCACTGGCCCGCTGATTTCAACAGCAACCATTTCATCCTGATTTTTCAGCATATGGCAGGCTTCAAGTATTGCATGAATGCGTCCGCTGCTGAAATCCATAAGTCGGTTGTCGTCCATAAACGCGGCAAGCGAGTCATAGGCGTAGCCTGCGGGCCGTGGGCCGCTATCGGCAGTGCCCAGATTGATATGCGCGCCAAGGGCCTCTGCCTCTACCGTGCAGCAGAAAGGCAAAAAGGCCATATCCGCCTGACTTTCACGCCGCAGCATAGCAGCCATGAGGCAAAGCGAATGGGGATCACTGTGGGCGGCAGGCAGGGGCAGCCCAAGCCTTTGAGCAATGCGCAGAACACGGCTGGCGTCATCTTGATGCCCGCACCCCTTGCCTGCTGCAACGTCTGGCCCCAGATTTGCGGCAGATTGGGCCTGATCCGCTTGAGCCTGATCCGGCCGCCTTTGTTCCGATTGCTGCGTCATGGCGCGCCCTACACAGCTGCCGCTTGCTCGCCCAGCAGGGTGCTGGCCGTTACCGGGGCTTCCGTTGCCGTAGTGCAGTAGGCATCTGCGCCGATCTTGGCGGCAAAGGCATGCGAAATGGGCGCGCCGCCAATGAGTACCTTGACCTTGTCGCGCAGGCCTTCTTCTTTGAGGCGCTCAATAACCCGCTTCATGCCGGGCATGGTGGTTGTCATCAGCGTGGACATGCAGACGACCTGAACATCGTTGTTCTTCACGGTTTCCACAAATTTTTCGATGGGAACATCGCGCCCCAGATCAATCATGTCAAAGCCGTGCGTTTCCATAAACAGCTTCACCAGATTTTTGCCGATATCGTGCGTATCGCCCTCCACAACGCCGATAACGCCGCAGCCGCGCCGGTGTTCGTCTCTGGGCATGTGCGGGTTGAGGATATCCAGCCCCGCGTACATGGCATCGGAGCACAGCAGCAGTTCCGGCACAAAGTATTCTTCTTCCTCATACTTCACGCCTGCGGCTTCCATGCCTTTGCAAAGCCCGTCAGATATGGCGGTGCGGGGGTTGATCTTCATTTCCAGCGCTTTTTGCGCGGAATCTCTGGCAAGGTCTTCGTCCATATCGAGCACGCTTTTGGCAAGGTCTTCCAGAATGGATGCATCGGTGGGAGTCATCATTCTTCTCCGTCAGTTGAGGATTTGAGCCTGGCTATTTCGTCATTGATAATGCCGATCAACTTGTTGCGCAGATCAATGGTGCCGGGATCGCTGAACATCTTCTGCCGATCCACATTTCTGTTTCTGTCGCACGAATGTTTGTAGATCACGGTGCTGGGCGACTGCCCGAGCACGTAGATATCTGTGGAGAGCAGCAGGGCCTCGTCCACATCATGGGTGACAAAAAAGATGGTTTTGCGTTGCTGTTCCCTTTTGCGCCACAGGTGCAGCACCATGTCCTGCAATCGGGCGCGGGTTACGGCATCCAGCGCGCCAAAGGGTTCGTCCATGAGCAGAATGGGCGGGTCAATGCTGAACGCCCGGGCAATGCCGCACCGCTGGCACATGCCGCCGGAGAGTTCCTTGGGGAATTTGTCGTAGCAGGAGGCGTCCAGCTCCACTTCCAGCAGGCGTTCAATAGCCTTTTGGCGGCGCTCCGCCGCCGACATGCTGGGGAACCGCTGCTTGAGCGCTATGTCTATGTTTTCGCCTGCGGTCATCCAGGGGAAAAGCCCGTGATCCTGAAACACCATGCCGCGTTCAAGGCCGGGTTTGGTTACGGGGGCACCGTCAACCAGAATACGGCCAGAGTCGGGCTTTTCCAGCCCAGCCAGCAGGCGCAGCAAGGTACTTTTGCCGCAGCCGGACTGCCCCAGAAGGCAGACAAATGACCCGGCTTCCGCATCAAGGTTCACGCCGCCGAGCACCAGCTTGCTGTCATACGAAAAAGTCACATTATCCAGGGTAACGTTCAGCACTGATAAAACACTCCATCTCTCGCATTGCTATTGTCTGAAAAATCGACCGCTATGACGTGCCTTCTGCTGCATCGTCAGGAGTGTTTTCCAGCATTTCTTTCACCTTATCTGCATTTACGGGATAGCCGACCTCGCGCACGGTCTGCATCATTGCGTCAATGTTGCACAGCGGCGTTTCCACAGGCAGGCTGCACCCGGACATGACAACGTAGCCCTTGGGCGAATCGTGGGCATCGAGGATGCATTCCAGCGTCTTGCGGCGCACGCTGGTCGGAGTGCCGCCGTACATGACGCTGGCAGGGTCCACATGCCCGAGAACCTTTGTTTTGTGGCCGATGGTTTCGCAGCACTGCTTGAGGTTCACAACGTTATCCACGCTGAAGCCCGCCACGCCGAGGTCGGCAATGTCGTTCCAGATGTGCCTTGTTTCGCCGCAGATGTGGATGACCGGATTTTTGCCCCGGCTTTTGATGAAATCCACAAGCTTTTTCAGCGGCGGCAGAGAAAATTCTCTGAAGGAAGCTGGGCTTACCACCGTGCAGGAAGACATGGGCTCGGATATGGTGGGCGAGAGGCCTTTGTCGATGGCGGCATCCGCATAGGCTATGCAGGTTTCAAGCGATATGTCGCAGAGCTTGTGCATGGCCTGCGGATTTTTGCGAATGAGCCGCAAGGTGTCGTCCACCCCGTACAAGAAGAAAGCATTGGTGAACGGCCCCACAATACCCGCCGCGCAGCCCACCTCGGAACCAATGGCGTCCGTCAGGTAATCCATGGCCTGCAAGTGGATGGGCAGGCGGCCATCCTTGAAAGGATTGGCGGGCCGGAGCGTATCAATGCCGGCAAGCGACGTGACCGCGGGCTTGGCAAGGTCAACGGTGTGATCTTCCGGCGCGTTGACCGTGGCCCCCATGGCTTCGGCCCAGGTGAAAAGGTCGGTGAACACGCGCACGCCGTCGTAGCCAAAGCGCCTGTATGTGGCTATCTGCGCCTGCGCAAGAACTTTTGGATCAGTGTTGAACTGGGATATTTTGCAGCCAAACACCCTGGCGGCGCCGTTGGCCACATTGGGGTTGCAGGGCAGCCTGTCTGCCGGTTTGCCCTGCGCAATTGCCGCCGCCCTCTCAAGTGGGGTCATTGTATCCATACTGTTCATTCCTCATCGTAATATTGTATAAAGCGGCCGCTGGGGGCAGTTGCACGGCAGCGGCATCAGTTATTGAGCGTCCAGGCCAGCGCCCTGTTTTTGATAAGGTCAAAAATCCACATGATGGCTACCAGGATGACAGCCATAAAGATGAACCCGGCGATCACCATGTCAAAACGGGCAAAGTCAGAGTAATACTGCACAAAATAACCCATGCCGGACGTAGCGCCGAACATTTCGGACACTGTCAGCAGAATGAAGGAAAACTTGAGGGCAATGGAACACCCGGCAAATATGGTGGGCGCGGCAGCCGGGAGGATGATTCGGAACATCTTTTCGAAGCCGGTAATTTCAAGCGTTGCCGCGTTTTCGAGGTAGCGCTTGTCGATAGTGACCACGCCGGAAACTGTGGTGCCGAGGATGGGCCAGAACGCCCCCAAAAAAATGATAAAAACCGAAGCACTATAAAATGATGTGAAAATATGGATGGCAAATGGCGTGATAAGCGTAACGGGGATGGCGCTCAGCCCGTTGATGTGGGGCGTGAGGTTTTTGCGCAGGGTCGGCATAAGCCCGATAACCACGCCAAGCCCGATGCCGCAAACCACAGCAAGAAAATACGCAGGCACAAGCAGCAGCAGGGAACTCCAGAGGCCTTCCATCAGCTTGCCAAAATGCTGCGTGAAGGCCGGAATGATCTTGTGCAGACCCGTAAAAAGAAAAGGATCCAGCACGCCAAACACATCAGTCAGCAGCCAGTATGCCGCAATAAAGAAAATACCGATTGCAAGCGCGCCAATGTTGTTCATAAACCCTGATTTCACGTTAACCTCAAAGCTGCCTGTTTTGCTGCTGTGAATGGAGAATCTCCCTGCCTTGCACGTTGCAATGCAAGGCAGGGACAAAATTTTCTACATATTATACGTATGGAACATTTCCATCTTGCTTTTGTAAAAAGCATCGTCGGGGTTTTCCGCAAGCAGGGAATCAAGAGCAGACTTGTAGATCGAAGTGTTCAGGTGATCTTCAATATTGATTGACTTGTCCTTGATGTAGCCGAAGCCCTGCATTCTTTCCCACATGGTGACCACCTTGTTCTTGTAGGGGTCGGTTTCGTAGATCAGGTGGGGGCTTTGCACAAAGCTCCTTACCAGAGCTTCCGGCATGTCCAGTTCCTTCATGGTCAGCTTCACAACTGTGTCCATCCCTTCGGGCTGCTGCATGTCGCGCTCTGCGCGCAAGTAGGCGCGAAAGAGCCTCTTAAGCGCTTCCGCATTGTTTGCCTGCCATTCGGTGCGGGAGAGCATGCGGCAGCAGGAGTGGTTGGGCCAGAGTTCGTCAGGCCACATCACAATCTTCATGCCGGATTCTTTGATCTGGGGTTCAAAGCCTGTGGAAACAGAGCCAAAATCGCACTGGCCGCTGCGCACGGCTTCCATGACATCCTGGTTTCTTTTGATCTCAACAAAGGTCACGTCTTTGTTGATGTCGTATCCGGCCTCGTGGAGGATGCCCTTCAGCACGATATCGGGCGTGCCGCCGCGCATGATGGCGATCTTTTTGCCAATGAGCGATTCAATGCCCTTGTATTCCGTTTCCGGGCGGGCAAACACGGGTGTTGCGCCAATAATCATGTAGCCGCCGAAAATGGTGAACTTTTGCCCGTTGGCGATCTGAATGAGGGGGCCGCCGGTGCCGTAGGTGGAAAGAACATCAACCTTGCCGGAGCTGAGGGCAGAGAAGGCATCCGTACCGTTGTTGATGTAGATCATTTCGATATCTATGGCTTCTTCATCAAGATAGCCTTTGTGCTTGGCCATATATTGAAAAACCTGGCCGGATGTAGCCTGTGCTGCCAGCCTGATTTTAAGTTTTTCAGCGGCTTCTGTTGTTCCTGCAAGCATTGCAATCGAAAAGACTGAAATGATTGCTGCAATAAAAACTCTGTAAGCTACGCGCATCTAATACTCCTTTTACTGGTTATCCATGCCATTGATGCCCCCGGCGCAAAAGGCGCAGGCATAGACGGCACAGCGGGATGTGTACGCAACAGGAGAATTCGGCAGTCAGCCGAATGGGTGGGCGGAAAAAGCGCGCAAAAAAGCGTTGCGCCTTGGGTGCGCGAGGCAGTGTTTAATTCAGAAATTGAGGGCAGTAATTGAGAGCCGACTATTTGAAGTCGGCGCAACCGCCTGAACTGGCGTGAGGCTCTTGCCGCGAGGTGATTCTTCCAACCTGGAAGAAGCGAGGCTTTCATAGCCTCATCCTGATGGGCAAGTCAGGAGAGCAGTAAGCTAAGTGATTAAAATGCAAATGGTTGCTCTAAAACTCGGGTGTCGGCCGTAAATGGCTAGTGCACTACCTAATTTATAAAAATTGCCATGAAATGCCGGGCTTGTCCAGTTGTCGGATATACCCCAACAGAATTGCCTTTGCTGACGACAACCAGAGCGCCGCACTCCTAAAAGCAACTCCTTAATGCGGTTAATTCTGGAGCGTCATCCCTTCAATATATTCTTTTAATGCCACAGCATTGTTCATTTCTGTAGCTTTAGCGGCGTAGAGCAGTATCACGTTCTGATTCTGACGGAGAATGGTCAGCATCTGTCCAACCACATCCGGAGCAGCGTCAAGCTCGGCGAAATAGCGCTCCTTGAATTCTGGCCATTTGGGTTCATCGTGGGCGAACCACTTGCGCAGGTTGTCTGACGGGGCGATATCCTTAAGCCACACATCCCACGGGGCGGCGCTTTTGGAAATCCCTCTGGGCCACAGCCTGTCCACAAGAACCCGTATTCCTGCTGGCTCGGCATCGTGTGCGTATACGCGGCGCAAAATAATGTTCATGGCATTAACTCTGTCTGGGTGTGGCGACATTGCTAAGATTGCGCAGTGTGAGGAGCAATGCAAGACATAATAGCTAGTAACTTAGTTGGTAGATTCCTATTTAAAAATTATTTACTAGTTTATTTATTGATAGTTTGACCGGGGGAATTGCTTGAAATTCATACAGAACAGCGCATTTTTGATTCTGTTTTTGTTCATATCCGGCTGCGGGTTGATTATTGATATTGCATGCCTTGCGACCGGAAGACCGGGGACACAAAAACCGGATTCTGAAAAAACAGACTTTGAAAGATCAATGGATAAAACAAGAAACGAGCAAGACAATTGGGTACGAGATCAACAACGGAAGTTTGAAGAAGATATACAACGCAATAGAAGAGAGAGTGATGAAAGGATGCAGCGTTGGGCAGAAGAAGCTAAGCAAAAGCAGAAAAATTGAAGTTTATCTGAGTATTGAGTTGGCCAGTTTTGGAGTGGCAAAGGCGTAATTCGTGCTAGGTCGTAATCCCCGTTACGGATATGCTTGCTCTGCGGCTGAAGCGCACCGAATGTATGGAAAGAGCCTTGAGCAAGGTGGCCCAACATTGGGAAATTATGGCCTTCTGCCCGTGAATTTGCGGTGCTCGGCGCCGCGCTCAAAGGAAAATTCTTGGAATGATTATATAAGTTGACAGACCCGGCGGTTCCGCGTAGATACACCTTTCGCGTCGGGATGTAGCGCAGCCTGGGAGCGCACTTGAATGGGGTTCAAGGGGTCGAAGGTTCAAATCCTTTCATCCCGACCAGAGATTTAAAGGGAATTCATGGAAACATGAGTTCCCTTTTCT
>JAEZYD010000021.1 GCA_023419375.1 Pseudomonadota bacterium | reverse complement strand
CCGCTATACTTTGAAACGGATACTTTCTTTTCCCGGCTGGTTATCAGTGAAGAGATTCAACCCGAAGGGGATTTCTCTATCGAAGAGTTCGCTGACAAGCTGAAAAAGCAAAAACCCCAGATCGCTGAAATGACGGTGCTACCCAACGGATGGGCGCTGATGCGTTTTGAGCTAATGAAAATGATATCTCAGGGAGTGCCGATAAAGAAGTGCGCGAACTGCGGACGGTATTTCATCCTTGACGGCAGGAGCGACATAGAGTTTTGTTCACGCCCGCTTACTGACCAGCCGGGAAAGACATGTCAGGATGTAGGGGCACTGAACAAGTACATGGACAAGGTTCATACCGACCCGATCCGCAAGGAGTTTCACAAAGCGTACAAGCGCAATCACTCCCGTGTGCGCGTCGGTGCGATAACTCAGGCTGAATTTCTTGAATGGTCGGACGAAGCCAGAGAAAAGCGGGAGAAATGCTTGGCCGGTGAGATGAGTAAGGATGAGTTTATGGATTGGGTGAATATGGATCGGCGATACAGAAAACGTGACTAGACCTTATTGAGGGTGCTTCACATAATCTGCAACAGCCCGCTCCACCAGTTGATTCAACGATATATTGTCTGACATGGCTGCCAGCATTGCGCGTTTGTGCAGTTCCGGATCTATACGTACATTAAAGCTGCCCTTATAGGCTTTCTGCGGCTCTTTGCCTTGCCGTTTGCAGAGATCAAGATAATCCTCAACAGCTTCAATGAATGCTTCTTTCAATTCCGAAATACTGTTACCTTCAAAGCTGACCACATCAGCAATTCCGGCAATAGTACCAAAAAAGCAGTTATCTTCATCACTATATTCAATGCGGGCATAATAGTCCTTATATTCCATCATGTTTTTCACTTTAAATCACTCCAATCGATTTCAAGAAACCCAAGACCAGCTCGACTTGATAAGCCTTCAACTCGTTACCCGGATGCGGGCGGTGCAGACGCAATATCGCCTGCGTTGGCTGATGGATAAAGGCTACACGCGAGCCGGATGTTTTACCGCCTGAATCCTCAATGCATTGCAGACTAGCCAGCAATCTCCTCAGCTCATCATATGTGAAGTCTTTCGGCTTCCTGCTTATTCTCTCCAACAGCTTATCGTTTCTACCCATATTATATGCTCCCCTTATGTAAATTGCAACTATATTTTAGTTGCAATTTAATCATACCTCATAAATTCTCTGGTCATTTCACGGATACGGTTTCTTCTCTGATTTTCGCTTAGCATGTCCTCGTCAGGAAAAACCATCTTTTTGTCCAGATCCCTATAAATATTCGCTGCTTGCTCCGCAGCGTCTTTTCCAAATTGCTCAAGATAACTGTCCAGAGTTCCGTTCTTCAGCATCAGTTTGTACTCAAACGGGTTTTCTTCCTGTAGCCTCAATTCTTCGATCCGCGCCCATTTATTCAGCATCGGCTTTCTCCTTTTTTTCATCTATCAAATTCGCCACGGCATCCACCGCCGCCGTATGCTTATCGTCAAAAAGGTGAGTATATATCTTCTTGGTCGTGCCGACATTGGCATGCCCCATTGCTTTCCCGATGTTAAATTCCTGAACGCCCGCTTCATTGGATATACTGGCAAAGGTATGGCGCAGTTCGTGAAGCACGATCTTGGGCAACCCGTTCTTTTTCAGCAGCTTGGTGAACAACTCTGATACATAGTTGGGACGGTAAGGACGGCCATTCTCCCAGACCACGATAAATCCCGTTTCCTGCCATGCTTCACCAAAGTTCTTTTTGTTTTCGAGCTGACGGCTCCACTCCGCCTGAAGCGCAGAGTACAAACCATCCGGCATAAAGAGCTTTCGTTTGGATGCATTCGTTTTGGTATCTTTGACCACGATTTCCGATCCGACCTGAGTCATGGCGCGGCAGATACGAAGCGTCCGTTTCTCAAAATCGATATCCTGCCATTTCAGGCCACAAATTTCTTCGCGTCGCAGTCCTAAATATGCCCCTAACTTCACCGCTGCTTCCAGCCGGTTGCCCTCCACTAGCCGGAAAAGAGTTTTAAGCTGCTCTGGTGTGTAGACGTTCGCCTCATGCTCGATTTTTTTCGGGCGGTCAACGCCTTCCATTGGATTCTTCAGTATGTATTCCTGCCTGACAGCCGCCTTCAGCGCCGAGTTGAGCAAATCATGGTGCTTAAGTACGGTGTTTGGAGACAGATTATTCTCTTCCATCAACGTCATGTAATACTTCTGGATATGCATAGGCTTGAGCCTCTGCAGCTTAATTTTCCCCAACAGCGGCACGATGTATCGGTCAATCATGTTAATATACCCATAGACGCTGGTTTCCGCCGCCCGCGGCATATACATGTTTTTCATCCAATACGACAACCATTCAGCCAGCGTCATTTCCCTTGGCTTAACGACCGTACCATCCTCCATCGCCACATCATGACGAGCTAGCATCAGTTCTGCTTCTTTTCGGCTGGCGTACGTCTTGTGCTTGCGGACACGCCGTCCATTTTCATCAAAACCGTATTCAAAACACACTCGGAATTTTCCGTTCTCCAGTTGCATCACAGAGCCATGAGCCATTGAAAAATCACCTCGTTTTTCGGACAGAAGTTTGTCTACTTTTACCTCTATGTCTACTATTATATTGCGGCTTTTTGAAATTGTCTACTTTTGTGTCTACTGAAATTTCTACGGATTTAGAACATCTAAATATAGTGCCTATTAACGCAGAAAAACCACCGTATATGGTGGTTTTTCATTAAATAATTGGTGGAGGCGAGGGGAGTCTTGCCCCCGTCGCACAATATTGCACTCTGACTCTGTTCAGAAGCATTTTCACTTCTTTCTAAGAGCTTTATAGAGCCCACGATGTCCTCGATTTCTTGGGTTATTGATATATCCTTGCAGAAGTTGAATACGGCCTCTACCCTGTCTTTATAGACAATAACCTTATCGATAAACGTCTCAACCAATAACTTAGTCATTTTCAGAGTTCCGACTTCAAGCTGATTTCTCGCAAGCCTGAACATCTTAGTGATCTCTTCTTCATTAATCTGTTTGATATTGGCGTTCTTACAGAGCTCCTGATAACTTTCATTCAAACGCTCTTTTTCTTGCTCAAGCTCGCTGAGCTTTTTAGCCAATGCAGGCGACGGCGAGGCCATGATCATTTTAACGATATTGTCGATTGATTTAGTGACTTCTTTGATCTTCTTCTCGTAATTCGCCTTCGTCTTGATATGCCCAGCATTCTTGCTCATTTGATATTCATCATAGGCCGCACAGATATTTGGAATCAGCGTCTCATCAAACATATACCCAGCAAGCTTCTCCATAACAAAGGTTTCAAGGTATTCCCTGCGTATCTCCTTGTTCTCGCAACCGTTCCGGCTCTTTCTGCCGGTACAAGCATATGTCACATGCAACGTCTTCTTACGTCCGGAGTTCTTTCGGTTTCCCGTATAGACT
>JAEZYD010000015.1 GCA_023419375.1 Pseudomonadota bacterium | reverse complement strand
GTGACAGGGCGGCATTCTAACCAGCTGAACTACCGGATCATTTTAACTGGTGCAAAGATATAGATTTTTTTATTTTCCACAAATAAATAGATATCATTCTTATTCAAATTTTCATAAAATACAGATTGTCAAACACAAAAATTCAATAATCTTCCCAGTCAAATGCCCCATTACGCGTAAAATTCAGGGATGAGAACCTATTTTAAATATTTCTGAAAAAATAATATGGTATTAAGATTCATCTGTGAAGTCGTCCAATGCCCCAACTTCTTTATAGGTTACAAATTCTACATCATTTTCCCTGAGTGTAAATACCCTGACAAAACTTCCATCTTTTGGGGACAGTCTCTCCCATCAGTGAATTGACAATCTTTCTTTCTCTCAGATTATAAGCGTCATCAAACTGAACAGCATCATTATCATCAAGCTCCCCCATATAAATCAGCTGGGGAATGTTTTTATAAGCTTCTTTATTGAATTTTTCCCCGAAATTTTTATCAATATCATTGATTCCAAGCGGATAATTAAACTTAGTATTGCCCAATTGGAACTCAGGTTAATTAGTAAAATCTTCCACATTCCTCTATTAGTTATTTTATACTGAAGGAATAAGTGACCTTTCATCTTACCAATATTGTAATTCAAATGTGGGAATGTAGATGAACCAACTCCTTTTTCATAATTTAAATATCAATTTAGTAAGCTAAAAATTTAACTTTATTCCTCCTATAATATAACCCCGAAAAGCTGTTATAGAAGAGCCATCCGTACCTAATTGAGATGTAAAGCTGTTTATGTAATTAAAAGATTTAAGATTTAGAATATTATTGAATCTTAAGTTATATTCCCAATGGGATTTTTCTTTTCGATATGAAACCTGACCTCCAATTAAAAAATTTCTCAATGTATTCTGTTCAGTTTTTTGAACTAAATATTCTCCCAAAATATTTCCTATCCATTCTTTTTTAATATTGGCTCTTAAACCTAATGATATTTTAATATTATCTTGTTTGGAACTTGTATCGAAGAAACTTTGTTCAAAAATACTTTTATTAAATGTATAACCTAAGTCAAATTGTAAAGGTTTATTTTTAAAATTTGTCGATAATTTTTGGGAAAGTTCAAAATTATATATTGAAGTTAAATTATTATTTCCGTCAATAAAATTTGAATCTTTAAAAATTGTGCCTGAAAATTTTGATTTCAAACTTAAACTTTTGGATAATCTTTTATCACTAGAAAGTACTGAAACATATCTTTCTTTAGATTGTCCAACAATATTTTGCACAGATGAAAATGTTCCAAAGTTTTTTAGATCAGAGGTCAGGCTTGGCTTAATCTTTTCGTATATAAGTATAAAAAAGATTAGATTACCTTTTTCCATGTTAAATCTGTTCCACATAAACTTGTAATTCTCGATATTACTTAACAAATCCGGAGTCAGTATTGTATTTTGAGAAAAAGATAATTCCTTTGTATATAAAGGATTATATTGAAGTAATCTTAGGTTAGGAGTAGTAAACTTGGAATTGTATTCTATACCGAATTCAGAGCTAACTTCGGATTTAGGAGTATACTTTATTCTAAAGCTTTTTTCAAAATAATGTTTTTCGTACTCATTTAAATTAAGAAAATGAGAACTTACTGAAGCTGAAAAATCAAATTTTCCAAATTGTTTGTAAATATTTAAATCATTTATATAGTGATAAACTTTTAAAAATCTGTTTTCTTTCGTGCTAGAAACAAACTCGGATAGTTCTGAAATATCTTTTTTATAAGAGAATCCAGAATGAAAATTAAAATTGATAAGTTTATTCTTATTTTTCAAATAAAAATCTAGAGAGTATTTGTTTGAATTGACATCATATCTTTGGGATAAAGAATTATCGTCTGTTAAGAATAGATTATTATTAGAAAGAATATTTAATCCCCCTGAATAATCCTCATTTAATTGGCTTAAAGATAAAATAAGTTTTGAATTATTCAATTGCTTATTCCAAGAAAGAAAATTACTTAAACTACTATTTTTAACAGTATTCCCAATATCATAGAAATTAGATGTTTCAGAATATCGTTCAGTATTCTGGTTAAAGTTATCTTGTGTAGGATTATATCCCAAATTGTAATATAAAAAACTGTTATCCGCAAAGCTTTTTTTCATTCTGATTTGTGTAGTTCCTAAAAAACCTTTATTGTTTTCTGCTTTTTGTTCGTAGAAATTATAATTTTGAGGCTGTCCTTCAAATGCAGTTCTTCTTGTGGTTGAAAATTTTTCCAACTGTGCGTTATTGAAAATGGAAAAGGCTGTAATGCTAAAAGTCTTTTTTGATTTGGAATATTACAGCGCACCAAACTGATTAGCTTTAGATTTTACCCGATTATCATTATTTAAAAATGAGGGAATTTCCAGATCAACTGAACCACCCGAATTTTCAATATTTTCCTGAGAATTCATTTCATAAAAATCCATAAAACTAATAGGATCTTTAGCAATATTATTAGCATCTGCAATTAAGGCAAGATTACCCAGTTTTCCAAGTCTGAATAGGTTTGCATGGGCTAAATAAGAATTTTCAGTACCATAATTTCCTTCAATATTTCCTGTAACCTTTCCTTTATATTCGTCTTTTAATTTTAAATTAAGAGCAGTGGATTGATTACCATTTAGGGTAGTAAAGTTTTACCAAAGATCGATCCCTTCAATCATATTTGGTGAAAGATTTTGAGTAGCAATTTTATGATTTCTTCCAAAAAACTCATTTCCTTCGACTAAAACCTGACCAACAGTGTTACCTTTATAAGTTACTTTCCCATTGTCCGAGATATCTAAACCAGGAAGCTTTTTTATAAGGTCTTCCGTTGTTCTTTCCGTTCCATCTCGTACTGCCTTTAAGTTAAAAGAAATAGTATCCTCTTTAGCCCTTGCTATATTGGGGCGGGATTTTATTTCAACTTCCTGTATCTCTTGAACTTGTGACTCTAAAGACACTTCAAAATCTGATTTTTCGGAAGTATTGATTTCAACAATTTTCGTTTTATAGAAAATTGAAGTAAATTTTAAAGAAAAAACCCCCTTTTCAGAGAGTTGAAACATGCATTGTCCTTTATTGTCTGTTTTTTTAAAATCTATTGTTATACCATTTTTAATGAGTTGTACATTTACATTCTCAGGTGGATTCCTTGTATTATCTTTTATTTTAACATGAATAGTTTGAGATTTTACTATTGAAAAACATATTAAAAATAAAATATATACTAATTTATGCATTCTGCTAAAGCTTTATTTCTTCAAAAGTGGGTTTACTTCTTTGTTCATTTATATCTTTTAATTTTTTATCATATTCTTCATTTTTGTAGACATTAATTTTTGGATTAATTTTTTCTATATCAGATTGTTTTGCATCATTACTTATTTTCACAGCAGTTATTATATAGCTTTCCGCTTCTACTCTTAAAACTAAACCTGGGAAATTATTAAATGAAAATGGTCCTGCCGAAACAGGAATACCTTCAGTATACCAAACTTTATATTTTTTTATATTATCAAAACTTACTTCAACTAATTTGCATACATAATTGTCAATATTCATTGTATCATCTTTATACTCAACTTTTGCAAATTTGGTATCTTTATAGCCGTAAAATTCTTCATTAGTATCTTTAAAATTATGATAAGAATAGTTACCATTTTCATTTTTATTATGATACATTTTTAATTCATTTTCTTTATAAATTTCTCTTTTGTGAGTTTGCACATCATTTTCCTTTTTATCTCCTGCATTATGTGTTATTGAACTACGGGGAATAGATTTAAAAAAAGAATATCCATCAGAATAATAAAGAAAATACTTCTGGGCTTTTTTACGCTCTGCACTTACTTTGTCTTGATATTCTTTGGATAATGAAATATTATAATCAAGATCTTTTAAGTTATATTTTTCATACTCAACTCTCATATGTTGAGAATAAATAGATAAGCTTTTTATAAAAACAAATAGTACAAATAATTTAATTATGAATTTCATATTATATAATAATAAATTAAAATAAGTGTGTATTAATTTAATACACACTATTTAAACACTTCGGATTTTGAAGATTACGGATTAGGATTTCCATCAACAAAAGTTGTTCTTGGATCATTCTCTCCACACCAACTTGTTGTTTGAGCTGTGTGCTGAGTTGTAGTAACATATGTCTCTCCATCCATACCTATTGACTCTGTTACAGTTGTCCAGCTCCAAATTGTTGTACAAATTTTTCGTAGCTGCAAATCATCATCTTTTTCTTCTTTAGTTGTAGATTGTAAATTATTTTTAGACTTTACAACAGTTTCTTTTGCGAATCCTAAAGTTGTTCCAGCGAATAATATCGCTCCAAGTAATACTTTTTTCATAAAAAATTTGGTTAATGTGATTAGTAAAAATAACTTATATTAATTTTTTCTTATGCTAAATTAAGAACTTATATCACTCTCACAAGAAAAATATTATTATGTTAAATCACTCATACAAAGACATATACACCACCTCCGTGCAAAGCATCCTGACTTTGAGTTAATCTATTCATCGCAATATTTCCAAAATTCATTTGTATTACTATCTGCTAATTCTATAGGCTTTTATAGCTTTCACTTTTTTTTCTCAAAGCCAGATAATTTGCGCAGCGAAGAGGCTTTACTTTATGCTGTAAGGTAATGTGGCAATACGACAGATCTTGGCATATATATGGTAAAGATCTATTTTATTAAATACTTCAAATAAATGCAAAGATTAAAAACGAAAAAAGTCGCCATTGGCGACTTTTATGCGATCCGGACGGGACTCGAACCCGCGACCTCCGCCGTGACAGGGCGGCATTCTAACCAGCTGAACTACCGGATCATTTTAACTGGTGCAAA
>JAEZYD010000055.1 GCA_023419375.1 Pseudomonadota bacterium | reverse complement strand
TGGGGGGGTGGGGGTCCGGGGCCTTTTAAAAAAACCGCCCCCCTTCCCCCAATTATCTCTACCCCATATCTTCCGTCAGCACCATCTGACGTGCGGCGGCGGTTTCGTCCAGACGGCGCACGGGCAGGTTGGTGGGCAGTTCCTGAAGGGACTGCGGATCAGCCTTGCCTGTGAGGATAATCTCCTGCAAGGCTTCGACGTATCCGTCCAGGGTTTCCTTGCTTTCCGTTTCCGTGGGTTCGGCCATGAGGCACTCGTGCACGATGAGCGGGAAGTAGATGGTGGGCGCGTGGATACCGCGTTGCAACAGAGCCTTGGCGATATCCAGAGCGCGCAGGCCCTGCGGTGCGGACGCCACGAATTCGTGCGCGCAGAAACGATCCTTGAAGGGAATCTCCAGCACGTTCTCAAGCTTTTTCTTGAGGTAGTTGGCGTTGAGCACCGCGTATTCAGAGGCGCGGGTGAGTCCTTCGCCGCCGAGGCGCAGCATGTAGGCCAGGGCTTTGATGACCACGCCAAAGCTGCCGTAGAAGGGGCCGATGTGGCCGATGGTCTGCGGCAGGTTGTAATCGAGGAAGAAACGCCCGTCAGGGTGCTTTGCCACACGCGGGGCGGGCATAAAGGGCAGCAGACGGTCAGTGACGCCCACGGGGCCAGCGCCGGGGCCGCCGCCGCCGTGCGGGGTGGCAAGGGTTTTGTGCACGTTGAGGTGCACCACGTCAAAGCCCACGTCGCCCATGCGCATTTTGCCCATGATGGCGTTCATGTTCGCGCCGTCGTAGTACAGCAGGGCATCGACCTTGCGCAGCTCGGCCACGATGCGGGGCAGGTGCACTTCCATAAGGCCGAGGGTGTTGGGGCAGGTCATCATGAGGCCCGCCACATCCTCGCCGTGTTCGGCAATGGCCGCCACGATGGCTTCGGGATCCACCATGCCGTCGCGTGATTCGATATTGATGGTGTCAAACCCGGCAAGGGCGGCGGAGGCAGGGTTGGTGCCGTGGGCCGCATCGGGAATGAGCATCTTTTTGCGGTTGCGCCCCTTGGCCTTGTGATAAGCGGCAATGAGCTTGACGCCGGTGAACTCGCCGTTGGCCCCGGCCATGGGCTGGAAGGTGAAGGCCTTCATGCCCGTGAGTTCGCAGAGCAGATTTTCGGCTTCATACAGGCATTCCAGCGCGCCTTGGGCGCAGTCGGCGCCGCCCTCAAGCTGGGCCATCATGGGGTGCAGGTGGGTAAATCCCGGCAGCGCCGCCACGTATTCCATGAACTTGGGGTTGTACTTCATGGTGCAGGAGCCAAGGGGGTAGAAATTGGCGTCCACACTGTAGTTGAGCTGCGAGAGCTGGGTAAAGTGGCGCACCACGTCCAGTTCCGAGCATTCGGGCAGACGGGGAGCCTTTTTGCGCAGCAGGTCTGCGGGCAACATGGCCTCAGCCTTGGGGGCGTCGCTGTTCAGGCAGCAGGCGGTGCGCCCGGAAACGGATTTGGCGAAAATGGTTTTCACAGCAGACCTCCCATGATTTCGGCCAGCTTGTCTATCTGGGTGCGGTTGTTGGCCTCGGTGCACGAGAGCAGCAGCACGTTTTCCATGCCGGGATAGTGCTTGCCCAGCGGGTAACCGGGCACAACGCCCTTGGGCGTCATGGCCTTGACCGCTTCGGCAGCGGGCATGGGCAGGCGCAGGGCCACTTCCGAGCCGTAGGGCGCGCTGTTGAGCAGTTCCACGCCCTTGAGGGCGGTGAGGCGCTCAACGGCGTAGCGGGCAAGTGCCATATTGTTTTCGGCAACCCGGGTGAGGCCCTGCGGGCCAAGCAGGCTCATGTGGATGAGCGAGCGCAGGGCGCAGAGAGCCTGGTTGGAGCAGATGTTGGATGTGGCCTTGGCGCGGCGGATGTGCTGCTCGCGAGCTTGCAGGGTCAGCACGTAGCCGGTTTTGCCGTCCACATCGGTGGTGCGGCCCACAATGCGGCCAGGGAACTGGCGGATGTGCTCCTTGCGGCAGGCCATAAGCCCGAGGTAGGGGCCGCCGAACGAGAGGTTCATGCCGAGGCTCTGGCCTTCGGCCACGGCCACGTCCGCGCCCATTTCGCCGGGCGTTTTAAGCACAGACTGCATGACCGGATACACGGAGATGACGCCAAAGGCTTTGTTGGAACGGGCCTTGGCAAACAGGGCCGTGTAGTCTGCCACCGCGCCGAAGAAGTTGGGGTTCTGCACAATAACGGCAGCGCAGGTTGTGTCGGCTGCAGCCATGAGGGCGTCCATATCGCTGCAACCATTCTGCTGGGGCACGGTCTTGATTTCCAGATCAAGGCTGGAAACATAGGCCTCCAGCATGGAGCGCCAGATGGGGTTGACGGCTTCGTCCACCACCAGCACACGGCGGCGCGTGGAGCGCACGGCCATCATGGCGGCTTCAAAAATGGCGGTGCCGCCGTCATATACGGAGGCATTGCCGCAATCCATTTCCATCAGGCGGCTGACGGCGGTCTGGAACTCAAAAATGGCCTGCAAGGTGCCCTGCGAGCATTCTGCCTGATAGGGCGTGTAGGCGGTATAAAATTCGCTGCGGCCAGAGAGCGCGTCCACAGCCTTGGGGATGTCGTGGTTATAAAAACCCGCGCCGAGAAAGGACACATGACCGGGGCAGTTTTTGGCTGCCAACTCTTCAAAGTGTCCGCAGACGGCGGCTTCGCTCTGCCCCTTGGGCAGATCAAAGCTCTGGGGGCGCATGCTGGACGGGATGTCGGAAAAAAGCTCATCCAGACTGCGCACGCCAACTACGGAGAGCATTTCATGCAACTCTTCCGGCGTATGGGGAATGTATGGCATACTAGCTCCTTGCCGCCGGACACGTTGTACCGCTTGTGCGACGGCAGCCTCTGTGAAAGGGACTCCGGCTGGAACCCGCCGTTGTACAGCGAGGCTCCAGCCGGTGCGAAAGGGCAACAAACAGGCATGCAACGGTTAAGCTGCAAGACCTCTGTGTCAAACGACATGCCGTGGATTTTCGGTTCCGGCAAGGAAGACGATTTTTTTATGCAGGGAGTGTACTCTTAGGTACTCGACCGAAATAAAAAATTGTCTGACGCAGCCGGGAGCGAAAAGACACGCATGACGGATTAATGCTTTTCGGTGGCGCAATGGGCCTCGTAGGCAGAGGCGTCCAAAAGACCGCCGGGCTTGTGAGCCAGCTTGACGCGCACAATCCAGCCCTCGCCAAAGGGATCGCTGTTGCAAAGCTCGGGGGTGTTTTCCAGAGCTTCGTTCACGGCTATCACTTCGCCCGTAACGGGAGAAATCAGATCGCTGGCGGCCTTGACCGATTCCACAGAGCCGAATTCCTTGTCTTCAGAAAGCTGGTCGCCCACGGGGGGCAGTTCCACGTAGGTGATATCGCCAAGGGATTCCTGAGCAAAACTGGTGATGCCGATGACGGCCTCGTCCCCTTCAATGCGGGTCCATTCGTGGCTGGTGCTGTACAGAATATCGGCGGGATTGGTAGCCATGTGCAAACTCCTGAAAAATTGGGTTCAATCGTTATAAAAATTACGCTGTCGTGCGAGGTATCCGTGCGATGCGGCCCCCACAGAGCAAGACCGTATCAGGCCAGTTTTTTACGCGCGGTGCCTTCAGTGTAGAACGGCGCTTCAACCCGCGCGGCGGGCAGTTCCGTTCTGGCGGCGCGAACCACAAAATTCTCGGCCCCGGCATGCGCGGCCTTGACCCAGGCAAAGGCGATCACATAGCCCAGCGAGGGCGCAAACGAACCGCTGGTGACGTGGCCCACTTCCGTGCCGTCAGCAAGGGCAACCACATCGCCATGACGCGCGGCGCGGCGGCCGTCAATGCGCAGGGGCACCAGCACTTCGGCGATCTTCTGCGCGCCTTCGCGGCCCACATAGTCAGCGGTGCTCGTCATCATGCGGCCCATACCGGCCTCGGCGGGGCTGTGATTCTCGTCCAGATCGTGCCCGTACAGGGGCAGGCCAGCTTCAAGCCGCAAGGTATCGCGCGCGCCAAGGCCTATGGGCTTGACGCGTTCGTCAGCTAGCAGGGCGCTCCAGAAAGCCTCGGTCACGGAGCTCTCAATGTACAGTTCGTAGCCCAGCTCGCCGGTGTAGCCGGTGCGGCTCACCAGCAGGGGCGTGCCCTGCCAGGTGGTTTCGCGAAAGCCGAAGTAGCCGAGGTCATGAAAATTCTGGCCCAGCAGCTTTTCGAGCACGTCCAGGGATTCCGGCCCCTGAAGGTCGATCTTGCCGGTTTCTGCCGAAATATCGGTCATCTTGACGCTCTGGGGCAGGCGGGCGCGCAGCACGGCAAAGTCGTTGGCGGCGCAGGCGGCGTTGACCACGGCCATGAAGGAATCAGGGCCGAAGCGGTAGATGATGCCGTCGTCCAGCACGCCGCCCTTTTCGTTGAGCAAAAAGCCATAGCGGCACTTGCCGGGGGCAAGGGTCTGGAGGTTGTGGCTCACGGCCTTGCTCAGGGCTTCGTCCGCGCCGGGGCCTTCAATAAGAAACTCGCCCATGTGGCAGATGTCAAAAAGACCTGCATGCTGGCGGGTGTGCTGATGCTCGACAATAATACCCTCATACTGGATGGGCATAAGCCACCCGGCGAAGGGGGCCATTTTTGCGCCATGCGCCTCGTGCCAGGCAGTGAGGGGGGTACGCAGATCCGACATGGAATCTCCTTGAAGTTGGGCAAACAGCTTGCGCTGACGCTATAGAGGACGCGCCGATGCGGCCCTGCCGCTGCATTGCGCTGCGGCAAGCCGGACAAAACGCGGACAACCACCGAAAATATCTATCAAAAATATTACCAAGCCACCGTTTCGAGCGGCTTTGGACATGGTATCACTTCTGCTATGTGGACACAAGAACAGACCCGTGCAAGGGCAGCCGCGCGGGTGGGGCTGGCGGGGTCAGCACCGCATCATTTCTGCGCAGGCAGGCCGAAAAACCGGCGGGCATTGTCGCCGCAGGTGCGCCAGAGGTCTTCGGGATTTTCTCCCCGAGCTTCGGCCATGGCCCGCACGGTAAACACCGTATAGGACGGCTCGTTGCGTTTGCCGCGCCACGGCAGGGGCGCAAGATAGGGGGCATCGGTTTCCAGCAGCAGACGGTCGGCGGGGATAAGGGCCACGGCCTCGCGCAGGGCCTCATTGGCCTTGTAGGTGACGGGGCCGGGAATGGATATGTGCCAGCCGTTGCGCAGGATGCGCCGCGCAATTTCCGGCCCCTGACCAAAGCAGTGCCACAAGAGCGGATACCCGGCAAAGCCCTCGGCCTCCAGCGTCATGAGCGTTTCTTCCTCTGCTTCGCGGCAGTGGATAACCACCGGGCGCTCCACAGCGCGGGCCAGGGCAAGCTGATCACGCAGGGCCTGATACTGGATTTCCCTCGGGCAGTCGGGCCAGTAAAAATCCAGCCCTATCTCGCCCACGGCCTTGAGCCGGGGGTCAGCGGCAAAAGCCGCGCGCATGGCGGCAAGACGCTCCTGCGTGCAGTTCTGTCCATCGCAGGGGTGTATGCCCATGAGAAAAAACACTTCGGGGTGGGCGTCAAAATAAGCACGGCGGGCATGGTATTCTTCCGGCCCCAAAAAGACGTTGCCCACCTGGGCAATACCTGCCGCATGGGCGCGTTCAAGCACGGCATCGCGATCCGCATCAAATTCCTGACCATCAAGGTGCGCGTGGCTGTCCACGCCGGCAAGGGGCAGGGCCAGAGTCAGGGGATCAATACGGACGGCTGATTTTTTCGACATGGTTTACCTCGCGGCCGATACATAGCAACGGGCGCAGGCGAAAGGCAAGTGGCAAGCCCCTGCAGCAGACACCCCTGCGTCCAGCCGCCATTGCAAAGCCCGGACAATGGGGCTATGCTTTGGGGGATTTGCCAGTTTTTACTGGTTTCCTATACTTTATTCGGGGGAATCATGCATCTCCGCAAGCGCATTCTGGTCACCGGCGGTTCCGGCTTTTTGGGTTCGCAACTGTGCGAACGCCTGCTCAACGAAGGGCATGAAGTGCTCTGCGTGGACAATTTCTTTTCCAGCGCCCGCGCCAACGTGGAAGCGCTCATGGATAACCGCAGGTTTGAGCTTATCCGCCACGACGTGACCTTTCCCCTCTATGTAGAGGTGGATGAAATTTATAATCTGGCCTGCCCCGCCTCGCCCATCCATTATCAGCATGACCCGGTGCAGACCATCAAGACCTGCGTTCACGGCGCCATCAATATGCTGGGTCTGGCCAAGAGGCTTGGCGCACGCATTTATCAGGCATCCACCAGCGAAGTGTACGGCGACCCCGAGATGCATCCGCAGCAGGAAAGCTACTGGGGCCATGTGAACCCCAACGGCATCCGCTCCTGCTACGATGAAGGCAAGCGCTGCGCCGAAGCCCTGTTCTTTGCCTACTGGCGTCAGGGCGGACTGCCCATCAAGGTGGGCCGCATCTTCAATACCTACGGGCCCAAGATGCACCCCAACGATGGCCGCGTGGTCTCCAACTTCATCATCCAGGCGCTCAAGGGCGAACCCATCACCATTTACGGCGATGGCTCCCAGACCCGCTCCTTCTGCTATGTGGACGACCTTGTGGAATGCATGATCCGCTTCATGGCCTCGCCAGATGATTTTGTGGGCCCCATGAACATGGGCAACCCCGGCGAATTCACCATCCGCGAACTGGCCGAAAAGGTCGTGGAAATGACCGGCAGCAAATCCGTGATTTCTTACGAACCCCTGCCCGGCGACGACCCCAAGCAGCGCAAGCCCGACATCACCCTGGCCCGCGAAAAGCTTGGCTGGGAACCCAAGGTTGCCCTTGAAGAAGGTCTGGTAAAAACCATCGCCTACTTTGAAAAGCAGCTGAAAGACGGTCTGGCGTAGGTATTCCGGCAGTCATGTTCCTTTTTATCACGGCCATCGGCATATTGGCGGCAACAGCCGCCCTGTGCGCACTCCTGGCCGTGCGCCCGCCCTCAAGGGCAACCGGACGCGCGGCCAATGCGGTTGGCGTTATCGGGGCCTTTGCGGGCTGTTTTGTTGGTTTGTGCGCCCTTGCTTCCGGCCCATGGGCCGGGCAGGAGAGCCTGCGTCTGCCCCTGGCCTTGCCCGTAGGCTCCTGCGCCCTGGGCATGGACGCCCTGAGCCGCCTGTTTTTGCTGCCAGTATTTGGCCTGGGTTTTGTTTGCGCCGCCTCGGGCGGCATTGCCCTGCGGCATGAAGAACCAGAGCGCCACAATCTTGCGGCGCACTGGTTCTTTTTTCATATGCTGCTCATTGGCCTTGCCCTGGTGATGACCGCGCGCGATGCCGTGCTGTTCATGCTGGCGTGGGAAATCATGTCGCTGGCGCCCTTCTTTCTTATTGATTTCAATGACGGCGACAGCAAGGTGCGCGACGCCTCCTGGGTCTACCTTGTGGCGGCCCACCTGGGCGCTGTGGCCCTCATGGCCTTCTTTACCCTGTTGTGGCAGGTCACGGGCGATACTTCGCTGGATGCCCTCCAGGGCGGGGCTGTGCTTGCCCCGGTACTTGAACAGGCGCAAGGCTATTCCGGCCCCGGCCTGCTCACGGCTCTGTTTGTGCTGGCTCTGATCGGTTTTGGAGCCAAAGCGGGCCTTGCCCCCCTGCACGTATGGTTGCCCGAGGCGCACCCTGCCGCGCCAAGTCACGTTTCGGCCCTGCTCTCCGGGGCCATGATCAATGCAGGATTTTACGGTATAATCCGCAGCGTGGGCATGCTTGCCCCTGCGGGGGCGGCTCCTGAGTGGTGGGGCTGGACCCTGCTTCTGCTGGGCCTTGCCACCGGCCTCATGGGAATTTTAAAAGCCACGGCCCAAAGCAACCTCAAAAGACTGCTCGCCTATTCCAGCGTGGAGAACATGGGCCTGATGGTCATGGGGCTGGGGGCCGGGCTTATCGGCCAGAGCTGCGGCAATGCGTGGATTGCTGTACTGGGATTTTCCGGCGCGCTGCTGCACATGCTCAACCACTCTGCATTCAAGGGCCTGCTGTTCCTGTGCGCAGGCGAAGTGCTGCACGCCACAGGAACCGTGCGCATGCAGCATCTGGGCGGGCTGCAAAAACGTCTGCCCCTGCTTGGCGCGGCCTTTGCCATAGGTGCGGCGGCCATTGCCTGCCTGCCGCCTTTTAACGGATTTGCGGGCGAGCTTGTGCTGGGCCTTTCCCTGCTGGACGGCCCCGCGCTTTTTGGCGTTGAACGTCAGGTGGGTTTGCTGCTTGCCCTGGCGGGTCTTGCCTGCATCAGCGGCCTTGCGGCAGCCCTGTACGCCAAGGCCTACGGCATCGCCTTTCTGGGCGAGCCGCGTTCCGGCTTTGCCGCCAGCGTGCACCCGCTTTCCTGGCGCACACTCTGGCCCCTTGCCCTGCCCGCCGCCGTGTGTCTGGCGGGCGGTCTGGCTGCCCCCTGTTTTTTTGATCTGGCAGCAGGGGCGGCGCAAAGCGCCCTGCCCTTGCCCCCGGCGTTCCAGCAGGCTGGCCTGACCGGTTTGGCGCAGGCGCATACCAGCCTGACAGCCGTGGCAAAAATCGGCGGCGCCGGCCTTGGGCTGGCCTTGATTATCCTTTTTGTCCGCCGCTGCCTGCTTAAAAAACGCGCTGTGGAATCCATGCCCACCTGGGGCTGCGGCTTTCAGGGCGGATCTGCCCGCATCCAGTATACTGACGCGGCTTTCTCCGAACCCACGGCAAAAATCTTTGCCCCGGTCATGGGCCTCAAAACCCGCCTGCAACTGGATGAAGGGTTGTTCCCCACGGGCGGGCAGTTGAGCGTCACCGCGCCCGATCGCTTGCGCAGCGGCCTGTTTACGCCGCTTTTCACTGCTGTGGAGAACCTGTGCAATGCCTGCAAGGTCATTCAGCACGGCAAAATCCACCTGTATATTCTGTATATTCTCGCCACCCTGGTGGCTCTGCTTGTGTGGGGGCTGCACTCATGAAAGCCGAGCTTGCGGTCTATTTTACGCAGTTTGCCCTGTCCCTGATCCTGGCCCCCCTGCTGCCCGGCATCATCAACCGGGTCAAGGCCAAATTTGCCGGACGCCACGGCAAGCCCGTGCTGCAAACCTACTATGATATCGCCAAACTGCTGCGCAAGGGCGAGGTGATCAGCCGCACATCCACATGGATATTTGCCGCCGCCCCGTCCATATCCCTGGCAGGCGCAATCTGCGCGCTGGCCCTGCTGCCTCTTGGCGGCGCGGTTTCGCCCCTGGCCTTTGCGGGCGACTTTGTGCTGGCAGCCTATCTGCTGGGCATGGGGCGCTTTGCCGTCATGCTGGGCGCGCTGGATACAGGCTCGGCATTTGAAGGCATGGGCGCAAGCCGCGAGGCCACGTTCTCCGCCCTTGCGGAACCCGTATTTTTTCTGGCGCTCATGGTGCTCACGAGTCTGTGCCTCGGCCTTGGGCACGGCACGGATACTGCCTTCAGCCTCTCCACCATGTTTGGCGGGCAGACCGCCGGGGCATGGCTGACAGGCAAGGGCGAGCTGCTGCTCCTGCCCGTGATCTTTTTTGTGCTGCTGCTGGTTGAAAACTGCCGCATCCCGGTGGACGACCCCAACACGCACCTTGAACTGACCATGATCCATGAGGTCATGGTCCTTGACCATTCCGGCCCCAATCTGGCCCTGATACTCTACGGCGCTGCCCTCAAACTGTGGTTTTTCGCCGCGCTCATCGCGGGCCTGATCACTCCTGCGCTCCCCCTGTGGGAACAATTGGGCGTGCGCCTTGGCATTGTGCTGCTGCTGGCCGTGGTTGTGGGCATTGTGGAATCCATCATGGCCCGCCTGCGCATGGAGCGCGTCCCCTACCTGCTGGGCGCAGCAGCGGGCATGGGCATGCTCACGCTTATTCTGACCCAGGCGAGGTTGCCATGACCACGCTTTTGCAATCCTGTCTTTTCCTGCTGGTATTGAGCAATTTTTTGCTGCTCGGAACGCGCCGCGTTGCGGGCATGACGCGGCTGACAGCCTTTCAGGGACTGCTGCTGGCGGCCCTGCTGCTGAGCCTTGACCACGCTCTGCTGGCCGGGGCCGTATTGCTGATCAAGGGGGCCTTGCTGCCCGGTTTGCTGTGGCGCACCCTAAAACGGCTGCCCGCCGATGCCCTGATCTGCCCGGCCCGCCGCGTGGGTTTTGGTGTGCTGGCAGGCATGGCCGGTCTGGTATTTTCCATCTGGCTGGACGGCAAACTGGTCATGCCGCTGGGGCTTTATCCACCCTTGCTGCTGCCCACCGGGCTGGCGACGCTTTTTTGCGGATTTATTCTCATTGTGGGACGCATCAAGGCCATCACCCAGGTCATCGGCTATCTGGTGGCGGAAAACGGCATCTTTCTGCTGGGCGTGCCGCTCATGACAGGCGGCACTGTGTGGTTTGAGCTGGCCCTCCTGCTGGACGTTTTTGTGGCCGTGTTTGTTATGGGCATAGCCATCAACCATATCAGCGATTCCTTCGCCTCCATTGACGTGGCGCGGTTCCGCAGCCTCAGGGATTAGGACGAGCGCATGCTGACAGCACTTCTTTTCATTCCCCTGTGCGCAGGCTGCATCATGCTGCTCTGGGGCCGCGCCGTCATCTGCCGCCTCGGCCTGCCGCTCACGGCACTGGCGCACACAGCCCTTGCCGCCGCAATTGCCGTCAGGGTCGCGCGCGGAGAAGCCCTCTCGGAGCTTGGCGGCCTGCTGGCCCCGGACGCTTTGGGCGTGCTGTTTCTGATGCTGGCGAGCCTGCTGTTTCTGGCCGCATCGTTCTATGCCGTGCACTACCTGCGGGAAGAAGAACGCATCGGCGAGCACACCAATATTCTGGATCACGGGCGCTTCACCAATGCGCCGGAGCGCCGCTTCACGGCCTGTCTGTGCTTTTTTCTCGGAGCCATGACGCTTGTGACCATCACGCCGCACATGGGCGCGCAGTGGGTGGGCATTGAAGCGACCACGCTTTCCAGCGCCCAGCTCATTTATTTTCACCGTCACAAGAGTTCGCTGGAAGCCACCTGGAAGTACCTGATCATATGCTCCGTGGGCATAGCCCTGGCCCTGCTGGGCAACATATTGCTTTCCGTGTCGTTCCACGGTGCGGAAGGTGCTGCCGGGGCAGCAGACGGCATGGATCAGGTGGGCTGGTTTGTGCGCAACGCGGCCCTTGCCGAACCCACGTGGCTCAAAACCGCCTTTGTTTTTCTGCTGGTGGGCTACGGCACCAAGATGGGCCTAGCGCCTCTGCACAACTGGCTGCCCGATGCGCACAGTCAGGCCCCTTCGCTGGTTTCGGCCCTGCTTTCGGGCGCTCTGCTCAACTGCGCCATGCTGGGCATGCTGCGCGGGCACCAGATCATGCTGGCTGCGGGGCTTGGCGGGCTTTCGGGCGGCATGCTCATGTTTTTCGGCATCCTTTCGCTCATGACAGCCGCCATCTTTATTGTGGGGCAAGGCCACTACAAGCGCATGCTGGCCTATTCCAGCGTGGAGCACATGGGCATTCTGGCCCTGGGCATTGGCGTGGGCGGCGTGGCTGTGCCCGGCGCAATGCTGCATGCGGTTTGCCATTCGCTCACCAAGTGCATGCTCTTTCTGCTTTCCGGCAACATCCTTGCCCGCTACCACACCTATTCCAGCTACGACGTGCACGGCATGCGCTGGACCATGCCCGCCACGGCGGCCCTGTGGACAGCCGGATTTCTGGCTGTGGCCGGTTCTCCGCCCTTTGGGCTTTTTGTCAGTGATCTGCTCATCTTCAAGGGCATGCTGGCGGCCGACCTGCCCTGGCTTTCCGCCGGATATCTGGTGTTGCTGGCCATAATATTTGTGGGGCTTTCCGTGTCCGTGCTGCGCATGGTGCAGGGCAACCGCCCTGTGGATCTGCCGCCCGCAAGCTCCGAGCCGGTGCTGAGCGTCCTGCCATCGCTGGTTCTGGGGCTGGCCGTGCTGACTCTGGGCCTATGGATTCCCGACTGGTTGTGGAATTTTCTTAACCGCGCCGCTGCGCTCATAGGCGCGTAAGCGCCAAAGGCTGCTGCAGAACCCGCCGGGGTTTGCGCTGCCAACGGTGAGAGGGCCGATGCTATTCGATTACCGCGATACCGTGCCGCTGTCGGGCATGCCCCCTGTTTCTGTTGAAGAGCTGGGAGCTTTTGTGCGCCGCTACATTGCCGAAGGCTGGCGCTTGCTGGCCCTGTTCGGTCTGCCGGAATCTTCGGACGAAAACTCCCCTGCGGGATTGTGCTGCGTGCTGGCTCAGGACAGTTCGCACTATCTGGCCGCCATGCGCACCGCCCCCTTGCAATCCTATACTTCCATGACGCCCGCTACGCCTCAGACGCATCTGTTTGAACGCGAAATATTTGAACAATGGGGCATTCGGCCCGAGGGGCATCCCTGGCTCAAGCCTGTGCGCCGCATCCCGGACGCCGCCGAAGCCAATGCCAGAACGCAGGCCGAAGGCGGCTCGCTTGCCGCCGCGCCCGGACAGGCTGCCCAGCCCTACCCCTTTTACAGGGTTGAAGGCGAAGAAATTCATGAGGTTGCCGTTGGCCCCGTGCATGCCGGGGTTATTGAGCCAGGGCATTTCCGCTTTCAGTGCCACGGCGAAAACGTGCTGAACCTTGAGATTGCTCTGGGCTATCAGCACCGTGGGCTTGAGCGCATGCTTGTGCGCGGCCCCCTAGCCCGTTGTCTGCCCCTGCTGGAATGCGCCGCTGGCGATACAACCGTAGGCCATGCCACGGCCCATTGCGTACTGCTTGAACGCCTTGCGGGCTGCGTGGTCGGCCCGCGCGCTCACCGCCTGCGGAGGGTTGGCCTTGAGCTTGAGCGCCTTGCCAACCACACGGGCGACCTGGGGGCCATTGCCGGGGATACGGGTTTTCTGCCCACCGCCTCGTGGAATGGCCGCATACGCGGTGATTTTCTCAATACCACGGCCTGCCTGTGCGGCAACCGCTTTGGCCGGGGGCTGCTGCGCCCCGGCGGCACGGCCTACGATCTTGACGCGGACGGCTGCGCAGACATGCTTGCACGCATCAGGGCGGCCGGACGCGACGTGCGCGGCGCAGTGGACGTGATGCTGCATACCGAAAGCGTACTTGAGCGCCTCACGGGTACGGGCTACGTCAGCCGGGAAAGCGCCCAGAATCTCGGCCTGGTGGGCATGGCCGCGCGAGCCTGCGGGCTCAAGATTGACGCGCGTTTCCACTTTCCCCTTGCCGATCTGCCCACCAGGGACTGCGCACCGCGTGTTGAAACCACGGGCGACGTTCTGGCCCGCACCCTCGTGCGCAGCAAGGAGATTGACGATTCCCTGCGCCTGCTCGAGGCGGATCTTTCCACCCTCGCCAACCTGCCGCCCCTTGCGGAACAGCCAGACGCCGAAGCCCTTGCCAACATGCCGCCCGATACCCTCGCCGTATCGCAGGTTGAAGGCTGGCGCGGCGAAATCTGCCATGTGGCGGTTACCGGGCCTGAGGGCAATTTTTTGGCCTACAAGACCATTGATCCTTCGTTCCACAACTGGTCCGGCCTTGCCATGGCCCTGCGCGGCAACCAGATTTCCGACTTCCCGCTCTGCAACAAGAGTTTCAACCTCTCGTACTGCGGACACGATCTGTGAGGCTTTGACATGCTGCGTATTATCAAGGAACGCCTGCACCAGAAATACCGCACGCTGGATTACCCCAAACTCCAGCCCTCGCTCTCGCCCCGTTATCTGGGCCGACCCGAGCTTGCGCAGGTTTCATGCGGCTCGTGCCGCGCCTGCTACGCGGCCTGCCCCGCTGGCGCCCTGCTGCCCACCACTGATGCGGAAGACGGCACACCCACGCTGGACATGGGGCGCTGCACCTTTTGCGGCGCATGCCGGGCCGCCTGCCCCAAGGGTGCCTTTACCTTTACCGGGCAGCACCGCATGGCGTCCTTTACCCGCGAGGGCTTGCTGGTTGTTCCCGGTCAGGCATTTGCAGAGCAGCCTACGCCGCCCCGATTTTCCCTGTTCCGACGCTCGCTCAAGCTGCGGCAGGTCAGCGCCGCGGGCTGCAACGCCTGCGAGGCCGACAGCAACGTGCTCACCACTCTGGTGTTTGACCTTGGCCGCTTTGGCATCGACTTTGTGGCCTCGCCCCGCCATGCCGATGGTATTGCCGTTACCGGCCCGGTTTCGGAGAACATGCGGCTGGCCCTGCTTGATACCTTCAAGGCAACGCCGCAGCCGCGCGTTGTTATTGCCGTGGGGGCCTGCGCCATTTCCGGCGGGCTGTTCCGCGAGAGCGATCAGTGCAACCGAGGCGTGAGCGAACTGCTGCCCGTGGATCTGTATATTCCCGGCTGCCCGCCCAATCCGTGGACAATCCTTGACGGTCTGACCTCGCTGCAAAAATAACGTACCCAAGCTGTCGAATTTGCTGATTTCAAACCCGCCACAATACTTTTCCGCCCACGCCCCAGGGAGCAAAAAACTGCTCCCCTTGCCACGTTTTCCCCAGACTTGCCTTAATCTGCATAATGATTATAGTAGATAAGGCTTGTACAGAAAGTACTACCCGGTCAAATCGCCACTCAAGGAGATGACCAACACCGCCCTTATGGGAGATGTTCATGCAAATAAAAGCTTTTTTGACGGTTCTTGTTCTGCTTTGCTGTTCGCTCATGTTCACCCTGTCTGATGACGCACTGGCCGCTCGTCTGGGCGGCGGCGGTTCTTTTGGCAGCAAGCCCTTTATGAGCACGCCTGCACCCCGTCCGCAGACCACGTTCCAGAATAAGCCCAGCGCCGCTCAGCCTCAGGCACAGGCGGCCCCTGCCGCCCGCCCCGGCGGTATGTTCGGCGGCATGGGCGGCCTCATGGGCGGCCTGCTTGCCGGTACGCTCATAGGTTCGCTCTTGGGCGGTCATGGCTTTGCTGGCGGCGGCTTTATGGATATCCTGCTCATCGGCCTGATGATTTTCCTTGGCCTCAAGCTTTTTGCCGCCTTTCGCGGCTCGCAGAGGCCCGCGCAAGCATCAGCAGGCGCGCAAGGCGCACAGGCGGCGCAGCCCGAAGCGGGCATGATGCGTAATGACAGTGCGAGCAATGGATGGGATGCCCTGCGTGGTCAGGGCGGCGCTGGCGAGGCTGAAGCCCCCGGCCCGCAGATTCCCATGCCTCCCGGTTTTGATGCCGATGAATTTCTGCGCGGGGCCAAGATGGCTTACACCCGTTTGCAGACGGCCTGGGACAAGCGCGACATGAACGATATTTCGCAGTTCACCACCGAGGCCGTTCAGAAATCGGTGCGCGAGCAGATGGAAGCCGACCCCAAGCCGAGCACCACAGAAATTCTGCTGGTCAATGCCCAGCTGCTCGGTGTGACCGATGAAGGTCAGGAGCAGTATGCCCAGGTGTTCTTTGACGTGCTCCTGCGTGAAAGCCCAGACCAGCAGACGCCGTCATCCGCACGCGAAGTGTGGCACTTTATGCGCCCTGTGACTGGCGGCAACTGGAAGCTGGACGGCATCCAGCAGGTAGAATAAACCATATCTGCATTTGTTTGATGTAACGCGGGCTGAAAGCCAAGGCCTTCAGCCCGTTTTCTTTCACAAGAGCAACACAGCCTTGAGAATACGCATTCTCAAGGTTTTTTAAACGCCAACTCTGGCGCGGTGGTGCGGCAACAAGGCCTGCGCCTTGAGGCAAAGCCAACTCACGCAACCACCAGAGCAAGGGGTACGTGTGGAGATGGAAATGAAAAATTACGTGGAAAAGCACGACAAGCTGGTGCGCTATCTGGATATGACCATTGAAAGCGCAACGCCGGAATACGCCAAGGTAACCATGCCGATCACCGAAAACCACAAAAACGGCATGGGCATGGCCCACGGCGGGGCCATCTTTGCCCTGGCCGATGTGGCCTTTGGCTCTGCCGCCAATGCGGGCAAGGATTACGGCGTGGTAAGCCTGAACACCACCATAGAATACCTGCGTCCCGGCAGGGTTTCTCCCCTCACGGCAGAGGCTTTTGTGGTGCGCAACGGCAAGCATATCCTGAACTATGACGTAAAAATTTACGACGGTTCAGGCGATCTCATTGCCAAATGCGTTGCCGCCGGTTTCCAGACCGACGTGCTGCTGCCGGATTAACTCATTTCTTAATTACGCAGCGCCCCGCTCCACTGTCCTGACAGGGCAAGGACAAATCGCACAACTACAACATCACAAAGCCCCTGCCGCAGGTTTTCTTACGGCAGGGGCTTTGTGTTGGCCTGCAATAAAAGAATTGCCCCTTGCCGAACCCTTGGCAAGGGGCTTCCACCGTAAACGCTTGGGGCGCATGGAGGTGATGAGTGGCGCAAACGTCAGAGATCGAACCTTACGCACAATATGGAAAAATTTCAGGGCGCTATGCTTCTGCCTTGGGCGTGGGGTGTTCGCCCAAAGATTCCGCCAGGGGCAGGCTGAGGCAGAATTCCGCCCCGCCATCAGCCGCGTTGGCTGCTGTCAGCTCGCCGCCGCGGGCGTGCGCCAGAGACCGGGCCACCGCAAGCCCC
The DNA here is from genome assembly GCA_023419375.1 of Pseudomonadota bacterium. Lineage (GTDB taxonomy): Bacteria > Desulfobacterota > Desulfovibrionia > Desulfovibrionales > Desulfovibrionaceae > Desulfovibrio. The sequence continues at coordinate 33,366 of JAEZYD010000055.1, read as the reverse complement.
AGCCCAACGTAGCGGCCAAGCGTCTTGCCGCCGGAGGCATGCGCGGCAACCGGGCTTTGCAATGCGCGCGTGCTGAAAAAAGGCTCAAATATGTGCGGCATGATATCGGGCGCTATGCCGGGGCCGTTGTCGCGCACCACAAGGTCGTACCAATCCTGCCCCTGCGCATCGCGCCTGGTGCTGGCGGTCAGGGTGACCAGACCGCCGGGGCGCTCTGCCGCTCCTGATGCAGACTCTGTATCACTGAGGGCATCCAGCGCGTTTTCCAGCAGGTGCAGGCATATCTGCTGCAATTCCGGGGCAGACCCCAAGGGACGGGGCGCGCCCTCGCCCTGAGGTACCGCGATATCGCAGCGCACATGGGCGCTTTCCATGCGCTCGTGCAGCAGACGCAGCACATGGGCCACATCCGCAGCCACATCAAGCGCGCCCACGCGGGGGTCAAGCCCGTGCCCCACCATGAGCAGCTTGCGCGTTATCTCGCGCACCCGCAGGCTCTGCGTCCTGATGGTGTCCACAGCTTCGCGCACTTCGCCGATATCGGGCAGGGATTCGGCTTCCGGCTCTTCCAGACAGTCACGGATCAGGCCAGCGGCCTGCACCATGATATTCAGCGGATTGTTGACCTCATGGGCCACGCCTTCCGCTACCCGGCCAAGGCTGCGCCAGCGGGCTGCCTCGGCCAGACGTGCGGCTTCCTGTCGCGCGCCTGCGCGCTCCGCCGCTTTGCGGCACTCCGCAAGTATGCCGTCCATGCCCACGGGCTTTGAAAGCCAGTTCAGCGCGCCGCGCCGCATGGCCTGCACGGCCTTGCCCATATCTCCTGCGCCGGAAAGCATCACCACATCGGTCTGCGGGTAGTGCTCGCGCAGAATCTTCAGCAGGTCCACGCCGTCCATACCCGGCAGCCCCACATCAAGAAATATGAGGTCGCGGGGGCCGCGCGCCAGTTCGGCCAGGGCCGCATCGGCATCCTGCGCGGTTGCGGTTTCGTAGCCGCGCAATGCCAGACGCTCGGCCAAAGGCTCCGAAAAGGCAGGTTCGTCATCCACAACAAGCACACGCATGGCGAACTCCTATGGCGAACCGCTGCCGCCCTGGCAGTTTTAAAAAACCGCTTCAGGACAATTAACGCTTGAACCAGCCGCCTTGCGGCGGGCAAGATCAGCCAACGCCTGTTTTATGGCAGGGATTGGGGACAAGCCCTGGCAAGAGCATTTCGCGCAGAAATCCCCTTGCCGCAGGCCGGATGCGCTCCATCCGGCCCTCCCGGCCAAAGCTGCACCAGCGCCTATTTACCGTGCTCTTCCAGCACGTCCTTTTCGTTCATAACATCGCGGGCGGAGTCAAAATCGCCGCCTTCGGCCAGAGAAACAGCCACCATGGCGTTCTCAAGCTTGTCACGGTAGGCCATGCGAATGCTGTTGAGCAGTTCGTCAATGTCCATGGGCTTTCTGAGGAAGTTGTACGCGCCCATGCGATAGGCGGTCTGTTCTTCAGCGTCGCCGCCGTGGCCCGTAAGAATGATGACCTGAACCTGCGGATTGCTCTTTTTGACGTTGCGCAGCACTTCAAAGCCGTCCATGCCGGGCATGCGCAGGTCAAGCACGATAACGTCGGTGGGCTGTTCCACAGCCTTGAGGGCCTCGGGGCCGTCATAGGCCACCCGCGCTTCAAAGCCGCGCATGGCAAGGCGCTCAGACAGCGTGTCCACAAACTGCTTTTCGTCGTCCACCAGCAGGATTTTGATGTCTTCCTTGGTCATGGAATACTCCTTGAAGGCCCGGCAACATGCCGGCGCCGGTTATTCGCCTTCGCTATCGCAGGCCGAAATGGAAAGGAAAAATCTTGGCCCGGCATCCCGCCAGGGCATAAGCACGGCGCGCCAACCGGGGCGCATGCCGTCCAGCATGGGGCTGCCCGTCATGGCAGCCAGGGCCATTTCGCGGTTGGCCCCTTCCAGTGCCTCTACAATGATGCCTTCTTCCTTCTGCCGCCGTCCGGCGGTGAGGCGCAGGTTCACCTGCCCGCCCACCGAGGCGCAGAGGTCAAACACTTCAAGCAGCGACCGCAGCACAGCCAAAGGCGGCACATTGGCCCACACGGGTTCTTCAGTTTCGCCGCTGGTCAGCTGTATCTGCGCCGCACGCGCCTGACGCGCCGCCAGCAGGCAGAAACTGCGGCTTACCCGCGCAAGATCGCAGGGGCCAGCACCGCCGGGCTCCATGCCTCCAGCCTGAGCCATGAAGTCCATGGCCTCGGAAAGCGCCGCCCCCTGAATGATGGAGCGCTGCACTTCACTCAATGCCGATGAAAGCCGCTCTGCCCCCGGCGCGGCAACAGTCTTGCCGCCAGCCAGCGTTGCCAGATCCTGCGCCAGCCCGGCAGATTCACGTATCACTGCCAGCACGTTGCGCATGTCGTGAACGGCAGAAGCCAGCAAGCGGGCCATGCACTGACTCTCATTCATGACTTGCCTCCGTTGGCCGAACATTCCTTGCCTTCACGCACGGCGGCTTGCAGTGTTTCTAGAAAAACATTGAAGCTCAACGGCTTGGTGAGGCAGGCAAAGGCCTGCGCCACGGGATTTGTGCCGTTGTCGTCCACAGCCTCGTGCCCTGTGAGCAGGATAACCGGCAAATCAGGGTACAGAACCTTGAGGCGGCGCAGCACTTCATCACCCGACAAACCGGGCATGAAGAGATCAAGCACCACAACATCGGGTTTTTCCGGCGTGGCGGCCTGGAGTGCGCTGATGCCGTCATAAACCACATAGGGCGCAAATCCGCGAAGCGAAAGACGCTCTGCCAGGGTATCGACAAATTCCTTTTCATCGTCAGCCAGAAGGATGCGCAATGACATTCTACACCTCCACCGCGACATCTGGCGGAGTAAGCGGCAGGGTGATGCTGATGGTGCTGCCCCGCCCTTCTTCGCTTTGCACGTGAATTTCGCCGCCAAGCTTGCGCACGATGCCGTAGGTGATGAACATGCCGAGCCCGGTTCCCTTGTCTTTTTTGGTGGAGTAAAACGGCTCGAAAATATGCCGGAGCACTTCGGGCGACATGCCCTTGCCGTTGTCCTGCACACTCACCAGCATCTGCCCGTTCTGGCTCTGACAGCGTATTTTGACAAAACGCTCTTCACCCTGCGGGGTCTGCGTGCTCCCCTCGCCACCGGCCAGCGCATCCAGCGCGTTGCCCACGATGTTGAGGAACACCTGCTGCAACTGGCCTCTGTCGGACACAATTTCCGGCAGGTTGGGCGGCAGTTCCGCTTCAAGTTTGACGCCCCGATTTTTGGCTTCGCGCTCAAGAAAACCAAGGGTTTCTGAAATAACTTCTTCTATGTGCAGGGCCTGACGGTTGGCTTCCATGCGACGGGCAAAGCCCAGCAATCTGTGGGTAATGCCGCGCGCGCGTTCCACTGTGCTTTCAATGCCTTCCAGCAGGGCGCAGAGCCTTTCCTTGTCCTTGCCATCACCGCACACCTTGCCCATGCTCAAAAGATCCTGGGCAAGCCCCGCCTTTTCGTAAATGACGGCCAGCGGATTATTGACCTCATGGGCCACGCCCGCAGCCAGCCGTCCGATGGACGAAAGCTTCTGATTGTGCTCCATCTGGGCAAAAACAGCGACCCGTCGTTCATCGCTGGCCTGCAACCGGTTGATAAGCTGCTGCATGAGCAGATTCGACACCATAAATATCAAGGCAATGCCGCCGCACAAGACCAGCAGCAATTCCGTACGCAGGGCCAGCCAGGGGCGGATGGCGTCTTCCGTGGGCTTGACGGCCAACAGCATGAAATCCGTGCCTGCCAGCGTGCACGAGGCCACCATGAGCTGCCTGCCCTTGGGGTCTGTGATGCGGCGCACCACTGTTTCGTGCGAGGCCGGGGGCAGATCCATGGGCAGTTTTTCCAGCGCCTTGCCGAACAGATTGGAATCCGTTTGCAGCACGCCTTCCGTGTCCACAAGAAACACGTCAGTATCATGCTCCGGCCCAACGGTGGACACAACCTGCTGGATGCGCAGGGTATCTGTGGCCACGCGCAACGTCCATGAAACGCCGTTTTCTTCAAGCCTGTGCACTGCCACAACAAGGTGCGGATACCCGCGATACCCCAGAATTGCGTTGCTGAGGTAGCGCCCCTTTATCTCGGTATCGCGCAGCCAGGGCTTGCCCGCGTAATCCACGCCCTTGAGCTTGTAAGGCCCCACATAGCCAACCTGCTGGCCGTCCGCGTCCACCAGGCCCATATCCACAAAGCCCTGATACTCGCTCTTGAGGGCCAGAAACACGCGGTTGAGAGTTCGTTCGTCCAGCAAATCCTTGAAGGTGTATGCGTGGGCCAGAAAACTCACCGTGGAAACACGTTCGCCAAGGTACAGTTCCAGTGCCGCCTGCGACTTGCGGGCCAGCGCATACACCGGGCTTTCCAGTTCGCGCTCAAGTGTACGCATGTACTGCACGTGGCTGATGGCCGAAAGCAGCAGCAGCGGCGTAACCGAAACGGCCACCATGAGCACTGTCATCAGCCGCCGCAGCGAGCGGTACCGTGCCGGAGACACAGCCTCCGGAACTTCCAGCAGATGCGCGAAGTAGTTTTTTATCGTGGCAAACATGTGCCCTCCAAGGTCTGCGCCGCCGTCAAGCCCGCTGGTGCGGTTCAGCTCCACGGCGGCACGTTCCCCGGCCCCGTAAGGCAAAACCCCGACTAATGGCCGCCAGCCACCAGAACGCCCGAAGCCGCAAGGCTGAGCACCAACACTTCAAGCACGGCAATAATCGTCATAATCCACTGCTTCTGGCGCACAAGACTGATCGCAAGCTGCACAAAGCAGATGATGGTGAGCGCCGCAAGAAAAGCGATACCAATGAAATTGCATATATCGCCCTTACCCACAAGGGCAAGCCAGCCCCAACCTTGAGGAATATTGCCCGCAGCTCGGTAGGCGGCTGCGTTCTGCGTCCACAGGTGCGGCATTTGGTCCAGAGGAATCTGCGGCGTCAGCACACCAAAAATGTAGAGCGCGTAGGTAACAAGCATTACCACAAAACCCAGCAGCGCGCCGTAGAACAGGGTGTCTGCATAGCGCAGTTGCGCGGGGGAGGCCTTTATGTCTTTCTTCAGATCAGTGGTCATTATTTTCTCCCTTCAGTTCAAGCGTATCCGGTGCGGATTACCAGCCGAGGCCCTTCATGAGGGCCTTGGCCCCGGAGAAGAAGAGCACGCCAATAACCATGTAGCGGATGAACTTGGGCTTGGCCTTGGCAAGCAGCCGCACACCCACCACAGAACCCAGCATGAGGCCAACGATGGAAGGAACGGCCATCAGCGGGATAACGCAGCCCTGGTTCAGATACACCCAGGCGGCAGAAGTGTCGGTAATGGAAAGCAGGAATTTGGAGGTACCCACGGCGACCTTGAGGGGCGCGCCCATGAGCAGGTTGAGCACAGGCACGTTGGCCCAGCCGGCACCAAGGCCGAACATGCCAGCCATGATGCCGATGGCGATGAACAGCAGCAAGCCAGCCAAGGTGCGGTGGGTTTTCCACTCCACCACTTCGCCGGTGCTGGGTTCAAGAAAAACGCCGTCCATGCCGAGCGCAAGACCGATGGCGTCCTGCTTGGTCACTACCGGGCGTACTGAGTTTTTGGAAAGCAGCAGCAGCACGGCAATGCCAAGGATGGTCGCGCCAAGGCAGGTCTGAATAATATTGGTAGGCAGCGCCAGACCGAGCATGGCACCAACGATGGCGCAAGCAGAGGCGATCAGGGCCACAGGCAGAGCCAGGCGCAGGTTGGCGAAGTTACGCCGCAACAAGCCGGGGCCAGCGGCCAGCGCGCCTGCAAGGGCCACCAGCAGGCCAGCGCCTCGCACAAAGTCGAGGTGGAAGGGGAAAAACCCGCTCACCAGCGGCACAAACAAAACGCCGCCGCCCACACCGGCCATGACGGCAATCACGCCGAGGATAAAACAGAAAAACAGCAGGGCCAGCGGCCAGTACCACCACGGATGGTTGTCTATGACCACTTCTGACGCTTGCGAAGCAGCAGGAGCGGCTTCAGCGGGCGCGGCCTGCACGGCAGTATCGGCGGCAGCCACGGCCACAAAAGACTGGGCCTGGGTTTGAGCGGCATTTTCAGCCTGCGCCGTTACGGCAACCTGGGCAGCCGGAAGGGCCTCACCGGCCTGCGCCGACATCGGGCAGGCAAGCCACAGACACAGTGCCACGGGCAGCAGAATGAACTTCATCACAGAATTCTCAGCCCCGCTCTTCAAGGTTCTTTGGAAATCAAAAGCCATTGTTTCCCCCTTGCGGCCTTTTGCCGACGCAAGTTTATTTACGGTCAGCCCAAGGTAGGTTGGAAAGAGGTTGGGTGCTATCAGGAGAATCCTGATTTGTGAAATAATGACTAAGGGATTTCCCCAGAGGGGTGGAGGTGGGAGTTTGCCTACCAGCGGCGAGGATCATCCTTTGACTTTTGCTGCCCCTCAGGCGTGGAATACACCTTTGATTTTTGCTGCCCTTCGGGCATGAGGTTCCGCCGTCCGGCGGTGTTTGGGACGCCTGCGCGGCGCGCTATTTCGCCCAAGCTTCCCTAAGTTAATTCTTCTTGCTGCCCTTCGGGCACGATCTTCCGCCATCCGGCGGTGTTTGGGACGCCTGCGCGGCGGGCGGCAAGGCGGGGCCGGTTATGGGGCTACGCCCCCTTCGCGGCCCCCCTTGCATCCCCCCCCGAAGCACCCCCTAAGAAAGGCTTTCAGCTTCCACAAAACGGCGAGGGCAACGCGGCTATAGCTACGGGAGCTTCCCTCACTCACTGCGCTCGCTCAGGTGATCTCCCTCCGCGCCGCGTAAATGCCAGAGAACGCTTTCACTTCGATCTATATCCGCTTCAGCCAACTACCTTCAGAACTTTGGCTAATCACAGGATATGCTTCGTTCCCGTTTCAACACCCTGTGGACATACCGCCAGTCAGCATCAATCAGGGCCAAGAGAAAAACACATAAAATAAGCAACTTACCGATGATGATGTCAATCACCAATCAGCCATAACCAAACAGACATATTGCGAGTCAGAAAAATCTATCCACCATCAGAAGCTGGTCGTTGCGTTGCCTTCCTTAAACTCGCCAGAGCGAAGCGAAGGCGATGGCTGGTGTTGGGCGAATTTGCAAAATACGCTTTTTGCGGCCTGAAAAGGAAGCGCCGGGATTTTGAGCGCAGCGTACTCATGTACGTGAGCATCAAAACCCCGGCGCTGACGCATTCAGGGCGCAAAAGTCGGGTTTGCGTAAATCAGCCTGACAGGCTCACCCCATCCGGCAAGACCCTTTTTTCTGTATTTGCCTTTTCTTTCTCTGCCTTTCAGCTTTTCCTGCCTTTTTGCCTTTGCCCCTGCCCGTCACCAAAAGCTGGTCGTGGAGTCGCCTTCCTTATGCTCGCCGGAGCGAACGCGATGGCGATGGCTGGTGTTGGGCGAATTTGCAAAATACGCGTTTTGCGGCCTGAAAAGGAAGCGCCGGGGTTTTGAGCGCAGGGTACTCAAGTACGTGAGCATCAAAATCCCGGCGCTGACACATTCAGGGCGCAAAAGTCGGGTTTGCGTAAATCAGCCTGACAGGCTCACCCCACCCGGCAAGCCCCTTTTTTCTGTATTTGCCTTTTCTTTCTCTGCCTTTCAGCTTTTCCTGCCTTTTTGCCTTTGCCCCCGCCCGCCATCAAAAGCTGGTCGTGGAGTCGCCTTCCTTATACTCGCCGGAGCGAACGCGAAGGCGATGGCTGGTGTTGGGTGAATTTGCAAAATACGCATTTTTTTGGCCTGACAAGGAAAAATCCTGTTTTTGAGCGCAGCGTACTCATGTACGTGAGCATCAAAAACAGGATTTTAACGCCGTCAGGCCAAAAAAGACGGGTTTGCGTAAATACGCTCGACAGGCTCACCCCACCCCGCCACCAAACTCTTCCCTACCCCTACGTTTGCCTTTCCCTACACCTTCACAAGGCCGTGCCGGATGGCAATCTTGACCAAATCCCCCACAGACCCGGCCTGCAACTTGGTAAGCAGATTGTACTTGTGGGTTTCCACAGTCTTGGGGCTGATATACAGCTCCGCGGCTATGCTCTTGACGCTCATGCCGTCAGCCAGCAAACGAAAAATCTCTTTCTCACGCGGCGAAAGCGCCCCCAGATCAGCCCCGGCATCGGCATTCGCCGTATCGGCAGCCTCGCGCCGCTGACGCAGCATGGCCGCCACACGCCCGCCAGGATCGGGAAAACTCAGATAAATCTCGCCCGCGCGCACACTTTCAATGGCGCGCAGCAGCACGCCGGGCGATTCAGACTTGCGCACATGCCCCATAATGCCCAGATCAATCAACTCCGGCAGCCAGCGCTGATCCTCATGCCCGGTATAGACCAGAATTCGCGTCTGGGGCCGCACCTCAAGCACGGCGCGCCCGGTTTCAAGGCCGTTCATGCCGGGCATGCCAAGGTCAAGCACCAGCAAGTGCGGTTGCAGGGATGCCGCCAGCGCCACAGCCTCGCCCCCGTTCTGGGCCATGCCCACAACGCGCAGATGCCCATAAGGCGCAAGCAGACTGCGCACGCCTTCCATAAGCAGCTTGTGATCGTCCACCAGCAAAATGCGGCAGACCTCGCCCGGAGTATCACCCATTAGCACGGCTTTGCGGCTCTCGCAGCTGATGTTTCGGCCCGCTTCCCCTGTGGCGGCTGTTGGCGTCTATTCCGGCAATGGGGACAAAGCCGGAAGTCCTCCATGCCCTGCCCGCGCGGCAAGAAAGCCGCAGCGACTATGATGCGGCACACGGGGCAACGCAAGGTTGCCCTGTAACAGCCGCGCCGTTGCAGGGGCATGATCCCTCAAACAGACCAAGGGTGACAAATTTTTTATAAAATGAACAGAGAGGCCAGGCCCAAAAAGATAAAAAAGCCTGCGCCATCGGTGATGGTAGTGAGAAAAATGCTTGAAGCCTGCGCGGGGTCACGCCCCAGCGCCCGAAAAATAAGCGGGATGGAGCCGCCCGCCACAGCGCCCAACAGCATGTCGCACATGAGCGCTCCGCCCATGACGCCGCCCACCATGGGCAGGCCCGTGAACCACCATGCCGCGAAAAAGGCCACCACAGCCATGGCCATGCCGGTGACAATGCCGATCTTGCCCTCGCGCACCACGGCCATCCATGCCTTTTTCTGGTCAAAGCGGTCTGTGGCCAACTGGCGGATCATCACCGCCAGAGCCTGCTGCCCGGTATTGCCCGCCTGATTGGCCACCATGGGCATGAGCACGGCCAGCACGGCCATCTGAGCGATGGACCCCTCGAACATGTAGACCACAGAGGCCGACAGGGCTGAATTTATCATGTTCACAAACAGCCAGGGCAGGCGTTTGCGCACACTCTCAAGCCAGGGGGTATCCACGCTTTCTTCAGGGTCGGCGCCCACCATGCCCAGCATGTCGGCGCTGGCTTCTTCGTGCATGATGTCCATGATGTCGTCATAGGTGACCACGCCGAGGATATGTCCCTCGTTGTCCACAACGGGCATGGCCATAAAATTGTAGTGCGAGAGCAGGCTTGCCACTTCGCGCTCGTCCGTATCGTAGGTGACGCTGACAACGCTCTGGCCCGAAACCGCGTCGCCCACGATGGTGCCGGGCCGCGCCAGCATGAGGTCGCGCAGCGAAAGCACGCCCACAAGCACCTGATGCTCGTCCACCACATAGGCGTAGTAGGGGCTTTCCTTGTCTTCCATTTCGCTGCGGATATGGGCGATAGCTTCGTCTGCCGTAAAATTCTTTTCCAGCAGAATAAGCTCGGTGTTCATGACACCGCCCGCGGAATCCGGATCAAAATTGAGCAGGTTGCGCAATTCTTCCGAATCTTCGCGGTCGAGCTTTTCCAGCAGGGCGTCGCGGTGATCCTCGTCCAGTTCGTCCAGCACGTCGGCGGCGTCGTCCGGCGACATCTCGGCGATAATCTGGGCGGCTACATCGTCGTCCAGATTTTCCAGCACGTCCACGGCCATGTTCTCGTCCAGTTCGGCCAACGCCTCGGCGGCGTCCTCCTTGGACATGCGGCTCAGGGTGCTGACCTGCTTTTCGAGACTCAGATTCTCAAGATGGTCGGCCATGTCAGCCGGATGCACAAACTCGGCATCGGCGTATTCTGCGGCAAAATCTTCATCATGGGCATCGGGCCGCTCCGCAGTCAGCAGAGAGGCCACGCCCGGGGACAGGGTATCTTTTTCAGATGAAGGATGGGGATGTGCTGCAGGGGGCTGCGCGCTGCCGGGCTGTTCCGCAGGGTCGGTACGGAATTTGTCGTTGTGCTGATCTGCCATGGCGCGCCTTTAATCCAGTCTGAAGCCGAAGTGGAACGGTCGCGCCAAAGGCGCAACCTTGCAACAAGGAGCGGCAAAGCCCCGCCACGGTCAACAGCCGGTGGCAGCCCCAAAACCCGCACACGGTGGGCGGCACGGCAATCCGGGGCAAATTTTTGCCATCCCCGGCAGCCAGCCGCAAAACACTGCAGACTGTTAAGCAAAAAACGCGTGATTGTCACCAGCACGTCATGCTTGTGAAAAAACTCATGAAGTCCCGGCAGCTTGACGCGAAACACGGGGCATTCTATCTATTACACCACACCCGTATTGGGCAACCGCCGCAATCGGGCCATATTTACAGTCTTGCAGCGTGTGCAACGCGCGCCCTGACGGGCGAGTTTCCACTTAGCACGTGCAAGAAATGGGGACAAGCGCAATGTTCACGCCCTGGGCCGCATATTTCTCTCCCGAAGGTCAGCGGCTACTCCAAAAATCCATCGATCTCGCTCTTGAGGAAGACGGCCCTGAAATGACCGCTCTGGGGCTTTTTGCTCCAGAATCCTCCATGAACGCCGTTATCCGCGCCAAAGAAGACACCCTGGTTGTGGGCCTGCCCGTTATCGGCGCTGTTTTCAAAAGCCTCGGCGCTCCATTTACATGGCGCGCGCTGGTTAGGGAAGCCGCCGCAGTGCCTTCCATGACAGAGGTTGCGCACATCACGGCCCCATCCACGGCCATGCTCAAGGCCGAACGCGTCATTCTGAACTTCATCACTCATCTTTCGGGCATTGCCAACCTCACAGCCCGCTATGTGCGCGAGCTGGAAGGCACAGGCGTGCGTCTGCTCGATACCCGCAAAACCACTCCCGGTCTGCGTTGGGTCGAAAAATACGCCGTTCAGGCGGGCGGCGGGCACAACCACCGCAAAAACCTGACCGAAATGCTCATGCTTAAAGACAACCACATCGACGCCGCGGGCTCCATCACTGCGGCGGTTGCCAGGCTGCGCGCGCATTACGCGCCCTGCCCGCCCATCGAGGTGGAGTGCCGCACCCTTGACCACGTGCGCGAAGCGGTAGCCGCCAAGGCTGACCGCATCATGATGGACAACATGGACGGCCAACGCCTTTCCGAAGCTCTCGCCCTTGTGCCCCGCTCCATCGAAACGGAAGTGAGCGGCGGCGTGCGGCTGGATACCATCCGCGCCCTTGCGCTCACCGAACCGCGCAGGCCCGATTTTATTTCTGTGGGGCGTCTGACCCATTCCGCAGTGTCGGCAGATTTCAGCATGACCCTGCTGGCAGTGTAGCCGCAGCAACAGCCATGCCTGCGTTCTGCTGCCATACTTTCGCACACCGCAAACCGCCAGCCGTGGAAACAACACGCTGACCCACGGCGGCAACCATACGGCGACATTGCGACAGCACCGTGACATCACCGGAACAAAATTCCGCATTTGCCACTTCTTTTTTCATACTGCCTGCTGAGGAACCTGACATGCAAGACACAAGCGCTGCAATCGCATCCCTGAAAAAACAGCTTGGCGCGAATCTATGTATAATGGGCCACCACTACCAGAACGACAACGTGGTGCGCCACTGCGACATCACCGGCGATTCACTGGAGCTTGCCCGCCGCGTTCCCGGCATTGACGCGGCCCACATTGTTTTTTGCGGCGTCTATTTTATGGGTGAATCCGCCGCCCTGCTGGCAAAGCCCGGCCAGAGCGTGCACCTGCCCAGCCTGGACGCAGACTGCCTCATGTCGCGCATGACCCCGGCCCCCCTGGCCCGCAAGGTGCTGGAGCAGCTCGCAGCCACAGGCCGCAAGATCATTCCGCTGGCATATGTCAATACCGATCTGGCCCTCAAGGCCGTGGTGGGCGAATTTGGCGGCGCGGTCTGCACATCGGCCAATGCCAAAATCATGCTGCGCTGGGCGCTGGATCAGGGCGACGGCGTGCTCTTTCTGCCCGACAGACATCTGGGCAACAATACCGCCGAAACGTTGGGCATCAGCCAGGATGAGCGCCATGTGCTGCGCGTGGGCGCTGCGGGGCTGGTGCAGCCAGAAACCCAGCCCCTTGACCGCAAACTGCTGCTCTGGCCCGGCTGTTGCGCCATCCACGCACGCTTTGAACCCGATGATGTGGAAGCCATCCGCGCCGAATACCCCGGCTGCCGCGTCATCGCCCACCCCGAATGCAGGCAGGAAGTCATTGAGGCCTGCGATGGCGCGGGTTCCACATCCTATCTTATCAAGGAGGCGGCCCGCGTAGCCGCCGAAGAACCAGGCACGACACTTATTGTCGGCACGGAAAACAACCTTGTGTACCGTCTTGCCGAGCGCCATGCGGGCCAGTGCCGCATTCTGCCGCTGGGCCATGCCATTTGCGGCAACATGGCCAAGGTTACGGAAAAAAAGCTTCTGGCCACGCTGCAAAGCGTAGCCGCCGGAGCAGCCTCGCCTCTGCACATTGAGGAGAACCTCTGCCCCCCCGCCCGTCTCTCCCTAACCCGCATGCTTGAAGCCTGCGGTAACTGAGGTTTGCGCCGTGAACTCTATTCGCCGCCATGTGCCCGTGCTGATCATCGGCTCGGGCGTTGCCGGATGCACCGCTGCACTTACCCTTGCCGATTCCGGCTGCGAAGTTCTCCTGCTCAACGCCGGAGACAGGCTGGCTGACGGCAACTCCGAGCTTGCCCAGGGCGGCATCATCTATCAGGCAACTCCCACGCCAGAACATCCCTCGGACGCGCCAGCTCTGGAAAAGGACATTCTGGTTGCAGGGCACAATTATAATTACAACAAGGCCGTCAGTTTTCTGTGCGCGCAAGGCCCGCAGTGCGTGGATGAGGTGCTCATCAAGCGCGCCCAGGTGCCCTTTGACCGCAATGAGGACGGCACGTTCAACCTCACGCGCGAGGGCGGGCACTCCACCCAGCGCATTCTGCACTGCGCCGACTTTTCTGGCCGGGCCATCATGGAAGGCCTCTCCGCCCAGGTGCTGGCCCACCCACGCATCACACGGCTGCACCGCTGCGCCGCCATCGACCTTCTGACCAGCCACCACCACGCCAAGGCCTCGCAGTACCGCTACGAGGTACGCAACCGCTGCCTTGGCGCGTACGTGCTCAATGAAGAAACCGGCGAGACGGAAACCATCCTCGCGGACTGGACAGTGCTTGCCACCGGCGGCGTGGGGCAGGTCTTTCTGCACTCCACCAATGCCCCCGGCTGCGTGGGCACGGGCATGTCCATGGCCTTTCGCGCTGGCGTTGACCTTGCCAACCTCGAGTTCATGCAGTTTCACCCAACCGCGCTGTACGAAGAACGCAGCAACCGCCGCTCGCTCATCACCGAGGCCATGCGCGGCGAGGGCGCGCGCCTGCTTGACAGCAAGGGCCGCGCCTTCATGCTTGATCACGACCCCAGGGGCGATCTGGCCCCGCGTGACGTGGTGGCCCAGGCCATGATGGACGAAATGCTGCACACCGGCGCGCCCTGCCTGTATCTGGACGTGAGCGGCGTGGAGCAGGACGTGCCCACGCGCTTTCCAACCGTATACGAAAAATGCCGCGAGGCTGGCGTCGATATCCTCAAGGAACCCATCCCCGTGGTGCCTGCCGCCCACTATTTCTGCGGCGGCGTGCTCACCGACGTGCATGGCCGCACCTCGCTGCACGGGCTCTACGCCATCGGCGAATGCGCCTGCACTGGCCTGCATGGGGCCAACCGTCTTGCCAGCACCTCCCTGCTTGAGGCATTGGTATGGGGCGTAAGCAGCGGCAAGGATCTGGCCCACCGCGTGGTGGCCGAAAGCGGCCTGCCCAAGGCTCTTGCAGCCGCCATCCCCGACTGGAAACACGAAGGCGACGAACGCAGGGACGACCCGGCCCTGGTGGCCCAGGACTGGGCAAACATCCGCAATACCATGTGGAATTATGTGGGCATTGCCCGCACAGAGGCGCGCCTGCGCCGCGCCTTTGAAGACATGCGCGACCTTGTGCGGCATATCCACGACTTTTACAAGCGCACGCGTATATCGCGGCGGCTGGTGGATCTTTTCCACGGCTCGCAGACCTCGTACATCATCACGCAGGCCGCCTTGCGCAACAAGGTAAGTATTGGCTGCCACCACCGGGTGGATTAAGGTGCATGTGGGCCACGGCCCTTGCCTGAACACATTTTAGCAAAATCGGCTGAATACATGCGGTGCGCGGCGCATGCCCGCACTGCGATCTGGCCGCTGAAGTTTTGAAGCTGGAGAAAACTGAATGAAAAAAGCATATTTGCCAGCCGCCGTGGTTATTTTGATCGCGGCGGGTTTTCTGGGTTTGTTTTTCGGCCTGAGTCCTCTGGTGGAGGGGCAGGTACAGAGGGGCATCCAGAGCATCGGCATCTCCGGCGACGGCATATCCACGCAGGCCGCTGTGGACAGGGTGGAATTTTCGCCCCTGTCGCGCACCCTGACCCTGTACGGCCTGCGCCTGCGCGGTGAAACGCCCCAGGGGCCTCTTGCGTATGAGGTGGCGGAGGTTTCGCTCCGCATTCCCATGCGCATGCTGCTGGCCTACACCCCCTTGCGGCCCATGGTGCTGAAAGATGTGGGCATGATGCCCGTGGCCGAAAACATCGTGCTGCGCAATCTGGCCCTGCGCACGCCCGAGGCCCGAGGCTCGGTGCAGCGCGAAGAAATTGACGAACTGCGCAGCCAGAGCGAGCTTGTGGCCCGTTTTCTTGACGGCGCCCCCATTGACGCGCTGGCCGCCACATACCTCATGGGCGCGGACAAGGCCCACAGCTTTTTTCTGAGCGTCAGCCTTCCCGGCAAGGAAGGTCTGGCCCAGCTGACCATTAAAGAATCGCTGATCAAGGGATGGGACGGCGCTTCCGTCGAGCATATGCGCATCGAAGACATGCAGAGCCGCCTTGATGGGCACGAGAGCATGCGCATGGCGAGCTTTGAAGCCAACGGCCTCACCCTGCCGGAGCTGGGTCTGCTGCACCGCCTTATGGACGCAGCCGCCATGAGCGAAAGCGACATGGACGCAGCCGTTAAGGCCCTTGGCCCGGTTGTGGAAGAAATCCTGGCAGCCGACCCGCCCCTTGTGCGGCAGGTGCGCGCCTCGGGCATGACCTTTGCCGTGGAAAACGGCAGCGTGACTGTCGGCAGCGTGGGTTTTGACTGGCTTTCCAACTCGCCGCGCCACACAACCAGCTTTATCCGCGATCTTGCGGCCTCCAAAAGCCTGCTTGAAGAGGCATCCGGCCTTGCCATGCCCGCGCTCAAGGCCAACATGACCTTTGAAAGCCTTGCCCTGAGCACCGCCTCGCACAAAAAAACCATGTCCATCAAGGCCGAAGGCCTCGCGGACGTGGACTGTTCGTTCACCCTGTACGATGCCGGAATCATCAGCACCAGCGAGCAGGCCCTGCTGATGCAAAGCTTCAGCGATCTGCGCCTTGCCGTGAAGGATCACGGCGCGCTGGCCTGGGTTGGCCTCAATCTTTCCCACGACGGGCGCGCAGCGGCCACGGCCCTGCACCAAACCCTGGACAAGGGGCTAGAGCTCGCCCCCACCCCGCAGAACAACGCCATCCGTCAGGCCTTGCTGACCTTTGTGCAGCGCCCAGGCCAGCTTGAAGCCGCCAGCGCCAAAGGCCAGCGCATAGGTATTCTGCAAATACTGGCCGCTCTGAACGACCCCGGCGCGCTGTTTACCTGCACCGCAGTTCCCGGCCAGAAGACCCTGGAAGAACAGATCAACGCCCTTGCGGCGCAAACAGCCACAACATCCGCCCCCGCCGAAGCAGCGGGAAAGTAACATATGCGCAAACTCTGTCTCAAAAAAAATGAAGATCGGCGTCTGCGCGCCGGGCACCTCTGGATTTTCGCCAATGAGGTGGACGTAAAACAAAGCCCGCTCACCGACTTTGCCCCCGGCGAAGCCGCAACCCTGTGCGACTGGCGCGGCGCGCCCCTTGGCAGCGTGTGCGTCAACTCGGCTTCGCTTATCTGCGCCCGCCTGCACAGCCGCAAGCCCGATGTGGATCTGGACGAGGCCCTGCTGGCCCAAAGGCTGGAATCAGCCCTGGCCCTGCGTCAGCGCCTCTACCCCGGCCCCTGGTATCGGCTTTGCCACGGCGAGGGCGATTTTCTGCCGGGTCTGGTCATTGACCGTTACGGCGACCACCTGACCGTGCAAGTCACCACTGCGGGCATGGAGCAGCGGCGCGAAGCGCTCACAGCCGCCCTGCACACGCTGCTGCACCCCACGTCCATTCTCTGGGCCAACGACCTTGCCGCGCGCGGGCTTGAAAACCTCTCCCGCGAGCAAGAGAGCGAAGGCCAGTTGCCCGAAAGGCTGGAAGTGCCGGAAAACGGCTGCCGCTTTTTCGCGCCCTGCGCCACTGGTCAGAAAACCGGCTGGTTTTACGACCAGCGCCCCAACAGGGCGGAACTGGCGCGCTATGCCAAGGATGCCGATGTGCT
Source organism: Pseudomonadota bacterium (assembly GCA_023419375.1). Classification (GTDB taxonomy): domain Bacteria; phylum Desulfobacterota; class Desulfovibrionia; order Desulfovibrionales; family Desulfovibrionaceae; genus Desulfovibrio. The sequence continues at coordinate 16,517 of JAEZYD010000055.1, read as the reverse complement.
GGATATTTTCAGCTATGTTGGCGGGTTTGGCGTTACCGCAGCGGCTGCGGGCGCGCGCTCCGTCACCTTTGTGGACGCCTCGGCCCAGGCGCTCGCCCTGGCGGAAGAAAACGCCAGGGCCAACGCCCCCGGCTGCGAAGCCCAGACCCTGTGCGGCGATGCCTTTGACCTGCTGCGCCAGATGCGCGACGAGGGCCGACGCTTTCAGGCCATCAGCCTTGATCCCCCGGCCTTCATCAAGCGCCGCAAGGACGCGGCCCTCGGGCTGGCGGCATACAAGCAGGCCAATGATCTGGCGGTGCAATTGCTCGCGCCGGGGGGCATACTTGCCACCTCGTCCTGTTCGCACCATCTTGAAACGCAGTCTTTGCGCGCTTGCTTGACGCAGGCCGCCGCCAAGCGCAAACTGCATGCCCGTATTCTTTTTGCCGGGGGCCAGGGGCCGGATCATCCCATCCACGCCGCCATGCCCGAAACGGCCTATCTGAAGTGCTTTATCGCCCAAGTGGGCGCGTAACTAGAAGGATTTGACATGCTGAACAAAGTCCGCCTGCTCACCCCTGGCCCCACGCCTCTGCCGGAGCGCGTACGTCTTGTGCTTGCCAAAGACATGATCCACCACCGCAAAAGCGAATTCAAGGCCGTGATGGGTCGGGTTCAGGAGCGCCTGCGCGTGCTGTTCGGCACCGCAGATGTGGTTCTGCCCCTTTCCTGTTCCGGCACGGGCGCCATGACGGCGGCGGTGTACAGTCTGTTTACCCCCGGTCAGCGTGTACTGGTGGTCGAGGGCGGCAAGTTTGGTCAGCGCTGGCGCGAGATCGCACTTTCGCGCGGGCTTGAAGTCACCACTCTTGAAGTGCCGTGGGGCGAAGCCGTTGACCCGCAGGCCGTGGCAACGGCCCTCAAGGCCGATCCGGGCATCGCGGCGGTGCTTATCCAGCACTCCGAAACCTCCACCGGCGTCCTGCACCCTGTGGAAGAAGTGGCGCGCATCACACGCGATACCGACACCCTGCTGCTGGTGGACGGCATCTCAGCCGTGAGCCTCGCGCCCTGCCCCATGGACCAGTGGGGTATCGACTGCCTTGTCACCGGCTCGCAAAAAGGCCTCATGCTGCCCCCCGGCCTTGCGCTGCTGGCGCTCTCGCCCCGCGCATGGAAAAGGGCCGAAAGCGTCACGCCCGGCTGCTTCTATTTCAACCTGCCCAAGGAACGGGCCAAGATCGCCCAGGGGCAGACATTGTTCACCTCTGCGGTGAACCTTGTGGTCGGCCTGGACGAAAGCCTTGAAATGCTGCTGGAAAACGGCCTTGAAGCCATTTACGCCAAGCAGTGGGCGCTGACCATGCTGGCCCGCGCGGGCGTTGCCGCCATGGGCCTTGAGCTTTACGCCAAAACCCACTTTGCCTGGGGCATCACCAGCGTCATGCTGCCTGCGGGCGTTGACGGCACCGAGGTGCTGCGCATCGCCATGGACAACTACGGCGTGTGCATGGCTGGCGGTCAGGATCACATGAAGGGCCGCATGGTGCGCATAGGTCACATGGGCTGGGTGGACTGGGCCGATCTGGTGGCCGGGCTGCATGCCCTCAACCGGGGCATCATTGAAGCGGGTGGACACTGCGGCTCGCGTGACTATCTTGAAGAAGCGCTGGCGGCTTATCGCATGGCCCTGGCGGGCAAACCCGGCGAGCCGCTGCCGCTGATCCACAGCTAGGGCGCAAGCCCTTGCGCTGGCGGTAAAAGCTTGTATGTTGAACGCAGGCATTTGGCGCAAACTGCTGTTACCGTAACCGTTTACGTGCCACGAGGTCGCCATGAGTGACAATAACTGCGGCTGCAAGGCCGATGGCCCCATGCCGGAAGTGACGTTTTCGACCTTTATTATTTCGCTGGCGTCATCGGCTCTGGTGCATCTGGGCGAAGTGCCCAACCCTGAAACCGGCGGCACGGAAACAAGCCTGCCGCTGGCTAAGCACAGCATTGACGTGCTGGAAATGCTGCGCGCCAAGACCGAAAACGGGCTGGAAGAACAGGAGCGAAAACTGCTGGAAAGCATCCTCTACGAGCTGCGCATGAAGTTCGTGATGAAGTGCGGCCCGGACTGCGCCTGTCAGTCAAAAAAAGCCTAAGGCACTGCGGTGCGGCACAAGCAGCGGCAATCTGCCGTCTGCGCGGCGCGGCTCCGTCACTACCATTGACCATAGTTTCCAAAGGATCGGCGGCATGAAGACAATCAATGTGGGTCTGGTGGGCATTACCGGCTACGCGGGCATGGAGCTGACGCGGCTTCTCGTGAGCCATCCTTCCATGCAGCTTACCATGGCCTGTTCGCGGGCGGAATCCGGCAAGCGGCTGGGGGATTTTTACCCTTTTCTGAACCACATGCCCGGCGCGGATGTGGTCATCAGCGTTTTTGACCCGCAGGAAGCCGCCCGTCAATGCGACGTGGTCTTTCTTGCCGTGCCCGCAGGCACAGCCATGGACATGGCTGAAATGCTGCTGCGCGCCGGGGTGAAGGTTGTTGACCTCTCGGCGGATTTTCGCCTGCGCGACCCCGAAACCTATGCCACATGGTACAAGCGCGAGCACGTGTGCACTGATCTGCTGCACAAGGCCGTGTACGGCCTGCCCGAGCTGTATGCCGCTGAGATCGCAAGAGCAAAACTCATCGCCAACCCCGGCTGTTACCCCACCTCGGTGATTCTGGGCCTCTACGCCGCCATCAAGAACGACCTCGTGCATACCGACGACATCGTGGTGGACGCCAAATCCGGGGCCACGGGCGCTGGCCGCAAGGCGGCCGTGCCTACGCTGTTCTGCGAAATTTCCGACAATTTCCGCGCCTACGGCCTGCCCACGCACCGCCATACGCCGGAAATCGAGCAGGAACTCAGCCTGCTGGCGGGCCACGACTTGCGGATTTCGTTCAACACGCACATCTTGCCCACCAACAGGGGCATTTTGTCCACCATCTATACCAAACTCAAAAACCCCGCCACCAGCCTGGACGAAGTGCGCGAGGTCTTTACCCGCACGTGGGAACACAGCCCGTGGGTTCGCATCCTGCCCAAGGGGGCGCTGCCCGAAACGCGTTTTGTGCGCGGCAGCATGTTCTGCGACCTGGGTCTTGTGGTAGACCCCCGTACAGGGCGGCTCATCATCATTTCCGCCATCGACAACCTGTGCAGGGGCGCATCCGGTCAGGCCATGGCCAACGCCAACCTCATGTGCGGGCTGCCGGTGGAAACGGGCCTCAATACTTTGGCCCCGCTGGCCTAATGATATATTAACAATATGGCCCTGTTGCCCCCTGCCTGCGTCAGTAAGCCTTTTTATTCCGGTCGAGTACCGAAGCAGTACACTCTCTCCATAAAAAGGCTTACTTCCTTGGCAGGGAACAAAATTTCTCATATTGTTAACATATCATGGACCTGATACACACAACCATTTTACATCCAAGGCTCGGCAGAAAGGCTTTTTATTCCTGCTGGATGCAGCGCATGACTAGCAGATAAAAAGCCTTTCTCCTTGCCGGAACCGCCAGTAATGGCCGAGCCTTTGCCCCGGAGAATGCCGCCAGAGTTTTGCCCGCCGATCCCCCGCGGGTCGCAAAAAAGGAATGCCCATGCAACTGGAAACCGCCTTTCAGAATCCGCAACTGTGCCACAGCCTTCTTGATCGCCTCAACCGCGCCCTTGAGGGTCGCACAATGCGCTTCATGGAGGTGTGCGGCACCCATACAGTTGCCATCTTCCAGAGCGGCCTGCGTTCGCTCCTGCCCAAGTCGGTAACGCACCTTTCCGGCCCCGGCTGCCCCGTATGCGTCACGCACGATGCGGAAGTTGCCGCCTTTCTTGAGCTTGCTGGCCGCGACCGCGTCATCATAGCCACCTTTGGCGACCTTTTGCGCGTGCCCGGCCCCGGCGGCCTCAGCCTTAAACACGCTCAGGCCCAAGGCGCGCGGGTTGAGATTGTCTATTCGCCTCTGGACGCCCTGACCCTTGCGGCGGCCAACCCCGGCGATACGGTGGTTTTTCTGGGCATAGGTTTTGAAACCACGGCCCCCACCGTGGCAGCCACTCTGCTCACCGCCCAGCAACGCGGGCTGAACAACTTCTGCGTGCTCTCCCTGCACAAGCTTGTGCCCCCCGCCCTGCGCATCCTGCTTGAAGACAGCCAGTGCGGTGTGGAAGCCTTTTTGCTGCCGGGGCATGTTTCCACCATTCTTGGCCTGGAGCCTTATGCTTTTCTGGCGCGCGATTTTCATGTTCCCGGCATTGTGGGCGGCTTCCAGCCCGCCGACATTCTGCTGGCCCTCTGCCTCATGGCCGAGCAGATGCGCGACGGCAAGCCCGATGTGGTCAATGCCTACCCCCGCGCCGTGGACGACACGGGCAACCCCCGCGCCCGCGCCCTGCTGGAACAGTTTTTCCAACCGGCGGACGCCCTGTGGCGCGGCATAGGCCGCATACCCCAGAGCGGCCTGGCCCTGCGCCCGGAATATGAGAGCATGGACGCCATGAAGCGCCTTGACCTCACCCTGCCGGACGTCCCCCCCCTGCCCGGCTGTCGCTGCGGCGATGTGCTCAAGGGGCGCATTACCCCGCCGGACTGCCCGCTTTTCGGCAAGCGCTGCACCCCCGCCAACCCCGTTGGCCCCTGCATGGTTTCCACCGAGGGCAGCTGCGCGGCCTACTTTAAATATTCGGAGCGATAATGGACGATTGCCTTCTTCTTGATGCTGGCAGCGGCGGCAGAGCCTCGCAGCGCCTTATTGCCCAGTGTTTCATGCGTCATTTTGCCAATCCCCTTCTGGAACGCATGGACGATGCGGCGCTTTTGACCGATATTTCCGGCCCGCTGGCCATGAGCACCGATTCCTACACGGTGACGCCCCTGTTTTTCGCAGGCGGCAGCATCGGTAGCCTGGCTGTGCACGGCACCGTCAACGATGTCGCCATGCTGGGCGCACGGCCCCGCTACCTGAGCTGCGGATTCATCCTTGAAGAAGGCCTGCCCCTCGAAACCCTCGAGCGCGTTGTGGCCGACATGGGCGCGGCAGCCCGCGAGGCGGGCGTAAGCATTGTGACGGGCGACACCAAGGTGGTGCCGCGCGGTGCTTGCGACAAGATTTTCATCAATACCACAGGCATCGGGCAGGTGTTTGCCTCGCCCTCGCCCTCAGGGCACAATGCCCGGCCCGGCGATGTGGTGCTGGTCAGCGGAGCCATGGGCGACCACGGCCTTACGGTCATGGGCAGCCGCGAAGGCCTGTCCTTCCTCACGGACGTGGCCTCGGACTCCGCCCCGCTGAACCACATGATTGAAGACATCATCAATACGGTGGGCGAGGTGCACGTGCTGCGCGACCCCACGCGCGGCGGGCTTGCCACCACGCTCAACGAAATCGCCGAGCAGTCACAGGTATCCATCCTGCTTGAGGAGGCCAGCGTTCCCGTTCACGAGGCCGTGCGCAACGGTTGCTCCTTCCTCGGCATGGACCCGCTGTACCTTGCCAACGAGGGCAAGTGCATCTGCATTGTGCCCGAAAGCAGCGCAGAAGCAGCCCTTGAGGCCATGCGCCGCTCGCCCTACGGCAAGGAAGCGGCCCGCATTGGCACGGTAACGGAAGGCAAGGCGCAGGTGGCGCTGCAAACCCGCATAGGGGGCCGCCGCCTGCTGGGCATGCTTGAGGGCGCGCAGTTGCCCCGCATCTGTTAGGGCATGCCGCTACGGTTCGCTTGCCCCCTGCCCGCGTCAGAAAGCCTTTTTATTCCGGTCGAGTAGCATCCGCGCTACACTCCCTTTATAAAAACGCTTTCTTCCTTGGCAGGAGACAAAATACCTCGTAGTGCAACAACCCTGGAATAACTTGCCTCAGTAATTTGCCAAAACAATTTGGCAGCAGAGATAGTTACGGAGAATCCCCTGAAACTGTTCTCTTTGTTTCAACCGAATGCGGGAGCCTCCCGCCCGAAAGGAAATAATATGGATTCCACCTATCAGCGCGCCATGAACGCCAATGTGACCCCGCAGATTTTTTCCACCATGGTGAGCAATGCGCAAAAGGTGGCCGAAGCCTTTGCCGGTTCCGGCTCCGCCAGTGTGGATGCAGAGAGCATTGCCGCCGTGTTCAGCCGCATGGTGGTTGCCCAGATCGAGATGTTTGAAAAGAAATAACGTTCGCTGCACAAGATATACAAAGGCAGAGGCCGTCCCAAGGGACGGCCTCTGCCTTTTACACACTGCACATTCTGCTCTTGCCCTGCTGTAAGCAGAGTCTGTCAAAACTTCAAGTAAAAACGGGCGACTAGTGGAATTTGAGCTTCTCCACAAAAAAGTCAGTCAGCTAAATAATCCAGGGCGACATGTCCGCCCCTTTGCGCAGGGCCTCGCGCACGTCAGACCAGTGCCTTTCCATATCTTCCAGCCGGGCCAGAAGGGCGTCTTCCGCCGGGGTACGCGCCAGCACTGCGGCCACGGCCCCCTGCTCGAATACCAGCCGCCTGTCTGCCGCCAGTGCCAGCACGGGATCGTGCGTTGCCATGACAATAATCTTGTCCGATGCCAGCAGCAGATCAAGAGCCTTGCGCTTGTCCACCCCGGCGTTTTCAATTTCATCAATGAGCAGCACGGGCGACCAGCTGAGCAGGGCTGTGTCTGCAATCATCAACGCGCGGGACTGCCCGCCGGAGAGCTGGGTCAGTTGCGTGTCCCCCGCAAAAGATTCGCCAGCCAGTTCATTGGCGGCGGCAAAAACCCTGGCAGCAGCGGCCTCGGGGTCTGGCACCTCGCGGCTCAGAGCGTGGGTGCGCAAAAATTCCATCACGCCCATGTCCAACACAAAATTCATGTTCTGGGTCAACTGGGCCACCAGCCGCCCCTGCAGATCAAAGCGCGTGTCTTCATCGGGTTCCGCGCCGTTGAGCAGCACGGTGCGGCCCGTTGGGGTATCGCCTGCGGCCAGTGACTCAATATCGCTCAAAAAGCGGCTCTTGCCTGCCCCCGTTGGCCCCAGCAGGGCCGTGATTTCACCGGGGCGGAAGTGAATCTGCGTTTTTTCCGGCTGGCCTGCCTTGTCGCGGCCTGGGGTCAGGCTCAGACTACGCAGGACCAGTTCCATGTTTTCACGCTCCATGGCCTTCTCCAAATTCCGCCTTTTTGACGTTGCCCTTCTGGTAGCGCGCGCCGATGCGCATTTCGCTCAGGCAATAGGAGCAGATGGCAGCGGGCATGGCAAAGCGCAGCCGCATGTCGGTTACGGAGGCGATATCCGGAGCGATTGCCATGATGGCGGCAAGCTCCGCGCAACCCTGCCCGGTCAGGCCGTTTACGTGGCGGATAACCGCCCGCTGGTTCATCTGCCGGATGCGGTAGCGGTAGACCTCGCGCTCTGCCTGCGAAACCAGATCCCCCTTGGTCACGGCTACCACATCGGCCAACCGGAGCATGGGGCCGATTTTTTCCGGCGCGTCGATACCCATGAGATTGTCGATGACGCACAGGGCCAAGGCCCCGCGCAGATGCGGCGAACAGCGGTTGCACAGGCCCGCAGTTTCGATAATGCAGATGTGGGCCCCGGTTTCTCCGGCCCAGGCAAAGGCTTCTTCCAGATTGGTGGCAAAAAAATGGTCGGGGCAGAGCCCGCCGGAGAGCGCCACGGAAACGGGAATATCCGCCGCCGCGTAGAGTTCGTCGTCGCGGGTTTGCAGGCAGTCAAACTTGATGACGGCGCAGGTCGCGCCCCGCGCCTTCAAGGCCGCGCCAGCCCTGACCACAAGCGAGGTTTTGCCGCACGCGGGCGGCCCCGCCACGGTTATGAGACGCATGCCGTGCCCGCCTGCAACCGCCGGAACTTCAGGGCCAGAATATCGCGCAGGCTGTTCACGTCGTTGCTTTCCACAAAATCCCAGCCCACCCATTTGAGCTTTGCCCCTGCGGGCAGTTGCGAGGGGCGCGAGCCGTCCACAGGGACGAACCAGGCGGCGCTGTCTATGCCGCCAAAGCCATTGGCAAAGAAATCCAGCACCGGTGCCAGACGCGCCTTTTCTGATTTTTTTGCCAGCAGATAGAGGGGGCTTGCGGCCGCGCCGTCCTCAGGCCAGACAATTTCCACGTGCTCCGGCAGTTTGGTGCTTTCGGCAAAAAACAGGGGGATGATAAAGATGCCCCCGGCATCGGGCGCGGCGGTGCCGCAGACCTTTGCCATGCGCGAGGAGTGCATGAAGCTTTTGATGTTGGCGGCAAGCCCGGTAACGCCCGGTTCGCCAAAATCCTTGTACTGGTTGAGCAGCACGGCATCGGCCATGTCGTCGCCATCGCCGCACATGACAATCTGCCCGCGATAACGGGGATTCATGAGGTCTGCCCAGTTTTTCGGCGCTGGCAGGCCGTCCAGCTTTTTGTGATCTACCAGAAAAATGTACGGGGTTACGCCGTAGATGGTATATGCCCCGGCAGGGTCAATCAGCCCGGCATCGGCATACAGGGGATTCAGCACGCGGGGCTGCACGCTTTCAAATACGCCCGTGCTGACAAAACGCCGCACAAATTCGCCGCGCCAGAAGTCCCCGTAGCCAATGGACGCGATAACGGCGGGCAGCTTGTTTGCGTCAGATTCCATATACAGCGGATCATAAGGATCAACCGAGGTGCAGCCCATGGGGATATGCGCCGTCAGGGGCGGGTTTGCTGCTGCGGCAATGGCCTCGATGCGCTCCTTGACCACAAGCTTTACCGGGCAGGGGGCATAGAGCAACAGGTCTGTTTTGCCCATGACGGGGATATCGTCCTGCTGCTGCAATGACTGCATGAGATGTTCAAGCCTTTTCATGGCGCCTCTTTCCGCAAAAAGTTTGGGAACCACTCTGGGTGGAGCAAGGAGCATGCCGCTGCCCAATTCTACATAACACTCTTATATATAAAATAATTCAATTTTCATTCCCTCCGGGAAACCCAACAATATTGTACCGCAGCCGCAGTTCGATACAATATTGGCGCGCTGTCCGGGACATGTGGGGGACTCCGAAGTGCCGCTAATCCAGCGCGCTGAAAAGCAGCATGATGTTCAGCACGGTCACGATGCCAGTCAGCGCATAGAGCAGCAGCTTTGTGCCCTTGCCGTTGGCGTACTTTCCCATGACCTTGGGGGACGATGTCAGCGCCACCAGCGAAACCATGGTGATGGGCAACTGCACCGAAAGAGCCATCTGCGAAAGCAGCAAGCCCTTGAAGGGGTCGCTGGTCAGCCAGATGAGCACAAGGCCGCAGCCCAGCGAGCCAACGATACCCATGACGCTGTGTTTGTCCTTGGTATTGTAGGGTTCGCCCGCCATGCCCGAGGTCATGATGCCTCCCGCCATGCCCGAGGTGACGGACGAGGCCACCCCGGCAAACAGCAAGGCTACGGCAAAAATCACCGAGGCGTTTTCGCCCAGCAGGGGCTTGAGCAGGTCGCGGGCCTGTTCAAGTTCCGTCACGTGTTCCCCCGCTGTCCAGAACACCGCAGCTGCCAGAATGATCATGGCGCTGTTGATGGCCCACCCCACCAGCATGGCAAAGAGCGTGTCAAAAAATTCATAGTCGAGGCGTTTTTTGATAAAGGCGTCGCCCTCAAGATTCCACTGGCGGCTCTGAATAATTTCGGAATGCAAAAAAAGATTGTGCGGCATCACCACTGCGCCGAGCACGCTCATGATCACCAGCATGGAACCTTCGGGAAAGGCTGGCATCACCCAGCCCACGGCAGCCTGAGGGAGCCACCCGGCGGGCACCAGCCACAGCTCGTACAAAAAGGCTATGCCGATCAGCGATACAAAGCCGATGATCCACTTTTCAACCTTGTTGTACGAATTGAACAGCAAAAGGCCGCCAGCGAGCAGAGCCGTGAGAGTTGCGCCAATGGGCAAGGGGATGGAAAAAAGCATGCGCAGGGCAATGGCCCCGCCGAGAATCTCAGCCATGCTGGTCATGACCGAAGCGCCAAAGGCGCTAAACAGCACAAGCCGACCAATGGTGCAGGGAAAATACTCCGTTATGGCCTCGGCCATGCACTTGCCCGTCACAATGCCCAGATGGGCCGCATTGTGCTGCAATACAATGAGCATAAAGGTGGAAAGGCTCACCATCCACAGCAGGGAATAACCGTACTCCGCCCCGGCGGCCAGATTGGCGGCCCAGTTGCCGGGGTCGATAAATCCAACTGTCACCAGCAGACCCGGCCCCACAAATTTGAGGAACTCTTCACCCTTATGGGCAATGCCCGACACATTGCACCTGCTCCAAAAGCTTGTTGCACTCATGTAAACCTTCCCGATCTTCAATTTGATTAACCGGCGGTGCGCAGCCTGACCGCGCAGCAACACCGGATGCTGCCATATTGCAACCTGACGGTATACGCACTCATGGGCAGCAGGCAAGCGCGACTTGCCCCTCTTGCGCGCACGGGGGATAATGCGTATGTGTCGCCATCCCCCATCGCCTTTTTCATGTTACATTTGCATTTCAGATATTAAGCTTCTGGAAAACAAACCGATAGCTTAGTTATGCGTCAGATCCGCCAGGCTGGACGCACGTCCATTTCAGATTGAGCAGGAGCCTTGCTATGACTATCAGACTACGCGTTATCCTGGGATTCCTTTTTACAATTATTGTGATGGCAGCAGGCACCATGCCCTTCATGGTCATGACCATGCGCAACAATGCCGAGGAAAGCTATATTTCCAATTCATCAACCCAGTTGCGCCTCATGAACAACTATGTGGAAACATTCATCAGCGGGGCGGAACGCGACGTTGCCCTGCTGGCGCAGGAACCTTACATTGCTGAAGCTGTGGGGCTTTTCCCCAACTTCTCCAACAATAAAGAAGCGGACGTTTTTCTCCGCGCCGATCTCTCGGTAGACGCCTTCAAAACCTTGCAACCGCTGGTGCGGCTTGACGAAGGCTCCGAAGATTACGTGGAGGTCTACGCGGGCTACACTGACGGCAGCTACGCAACCTCTGCCGACAATGCCAAGGTGCCCGCTGGCTACAATACCAGCAAACGCCCCTGGTACACGCAGCGCGCGGCTTCTGCGCAAAAGGTCGGCCTGGCCGACAGCTACCTTTCCATCACTGGCGAGCTTGTGGTGGCCATCACGCATAAAATGTTTTCGCGCCGGGGCGACTTTACAGGCGTTCTGGGCATCGACGTTTCGCTCAACGGCCTGTCTCAGCGTTTTGCCGAACTCAATTTCGGCAAGACCGGCTACTTCATGCTGCTCGAAAACACGGGGCGCATCCTCTGCGACCCGCGCAACAAGGATCTGACGGGCAAGATCATCGGCAAGGACATACAGGATCCCGGCTTTGTGAAGCTCTTCAACACCAAGGACGGCTCGCTGCAAACCGTTGTGAACGGACAGGAAGTGCGCGCCAATGTGCTCACCACGCCGCACGGCTGGAAGATCCTCATGCTCCAGTCCGAAGAAGAAATTTTTGCGGCCACCAACACTGCCGTGCACGCCAGCGTGATCATTACCCTGAGCGTGGCTCTGATCATGCTGCTGATCGCCTGGGCCATCGCGCGCTCCATCAATCGGCCCCTGAGCCTTATTGTTAAAGAGGCCGACAAGGTCGCCACCGGCGATCTCAACGTGAACCTTGACGCCAGGCAATTCTACGGCGAACTGGCCGAGCTGCACGCTGCCCTGCTGAACATGGTTGGCAATCTGCAGGAAATGATCACCACCGCCCGCCAGAAAGGCGAGGAGGCCGAGCAGCAGACCGCCCTGGCAAAAGCTGCCACAGAGCAGGCCGAAGAAGCCCGCAAAGAGGCGGAAAACGCCCGCCGCGAGGGTATGCTCTCTGCCGCCATGCAACTGGAAGAAGTGGTGAAGGTCATATCCTCCGCGTCAAACGAGCTTGAAGCCCACATCGGTCAGGCCAACCACCTTTCGAGCGAGTCGGCCCTGCGCCTTGGTGATGCCGCCACAGCCATGAACCAGATGAACGCAACCGTGCGCGAAGTGGCGAGCAATGCCTCGTCCGCTTCAGACATGTCCGACCAGACCAGGGCCAATGCCGAAAACGGCGAAAAAATCGTGCAGCAGGCCCTGCAAAGCATTGACCGCGTCCACTCTGTTTCCATGGCGCTCAAGGATGACATGGGTACGCTCAACGAGCATGCCCAGGCCATCAGCCGTATCATGAACGTTATTTCAGACATAGCCGACCAGACCAACCTGCTGGCCCTCAACGCCGCCATTGAAGCCGCCCGAGCTGGCGAGGCTGGCCGTGGCTTTGCCGTGGTGGCCGATGAAGTGCGCAAACTGGCGGAAAAGACCATGGCTTCCACCAACGATGTGGGCAACGCCATTGCGGCCATCCAGCAAAGCACCTCCAAGAGCGTGCAAAGTATGGACAACGCCCTTGAACAGGTGCAAACCGCCACAACGTTTGCCAACAAATCGGGCGAAGCCCTGCGCGAAATCGTCAACAATGCGCTTTCCACAGCCGATCAGGTACGCGCCATCGCAACGGCCAGCGAGGAACAGTCCGCAAGCAGCGACGAGATCAACAAGTCAATCCTTGAGGTCAACGAACGTTCCGAGCAGACAGCCCACGCCATGAACGCCGCTTCCGGCTCTGTGGCGGATCTGGCAACTCAGGCGAGCACCCTGAGCAAGCTTGTGGCTGACATGAAGCGCGGCTAACGCGACCCATACCATACAATAGCCATCGGGGCGTCCGCCATGCACAGGCGGACGCCCTTTTTATTGGCGTGCGCCAAAAGCAACAGAGCCTTGCCCGGCGCATCGACAAACACAGGCTTGCGCCACGCAATTGTAACAAATCCATCATACATAACAGTCGTAAGCGCGGGTAGTTATTGCCCTGCAGTTTTACCAATGCCACGGGAGCATACGATGAAGCCTTCGGCTGTTATGAACAACAGGGAACTGAGCTGGCTCAGCTTTAACGAACGAATATTGCAGGAAGCCCGCGACCACTCCACGCCGCTTATGCAGCGGCTGCGCTTTCTGGGTATTTTTTCCAGCAATCAGGACGAATTCATCAAGGTTCGCGTGGCTTCCCTTGTGCGCCTTACCCGCTCCAAGAGCAAAATAAAACCGCTGCTCATGGGCGGCTTGACCCCGGATGAAGCCTTGCAGCGTGTTAACGACAAGGCCGCCACCGCGCAAACGGCCTTTCGCGAAACCTACGAGGAAGTGCTGGACGCCATGGAGCACGAGGGCATACGTGTACGCGATGAAACAGAACTCAGCGAAGGTCAGGATGCCTTTTGCCGTGGCTATTTCGGCAATGTGGTCTACCCGCAGCTGGTGCCGCTTATTCTGAACAAATCCGCCCGGCTGCCCTTTCTGCAAGACAGCCAGATATACCATGCCGTCAAGATGGAATCGGATGCTGCCCCCGGCAAATGCCGCTATGCGGTGCTGCGCATCCCCGTCAACGCCGCCTGCCCGCGCTTTGTGGAAATGCCCTCGTCGCCCGGCTGCCACGACATCATCTTTGTGGACGACATCATCAGGCTGTGCCTGAACAATATTTTCTTCATGTTCAACTACGACCGCATTTCCGCATACACATTCAAGGTAATGCGCGATGCGGAGCTGAGCCTTGACGACGACGTGTCCAAAAGCCTCATTGAAAAAATGGAAGAAGGGCTGGAGCACCGCCTGCGGGGCCGCCCCGTGCGCCTTATTTACGACAGCGCCATGCCAGAAGACCTGCTCTTTCTGCTGGCCTCAAAGCTCAACCTCAAAAAGAGCGAGCTTGACCCCGGCGCGCGCTACCACATGATGCGCAGCCTCATGAGCTTTCCGCGCGTGCGGCCCGATCTGGAAAACGCCGTCATGCCCGCCCTCACCCATCCGGATATCAAACCCTTTTCCAGCATTCTCAAGGTGGTGCGCAGCAAGGATATTCTGCTGCACTTTCCCTACCATACATTCAATCATGTGGTGGAATTTCTGTGCGAGGCGGCCATCGACCCCAAGGTGACGGATATTTCCATCACCCTGTACCGCACGGCTGACCATTCACGCATCATCAACGCTCTTATAAACGCAGCGCAGAACGGCAAAAGGGTTACGGCCTGCGTGGAGCTCATGGCCCGCTTTGACGAGGAGCGCAACGTCAAAAGCATCGACATGCTGCATCAGGGCGGGGTGCGCGTTATCCACGGCCTCAAGGACCTCAAGGTGCACAGCAAGGTCATTCTTGTGGAGCGCGCCGAGGGCGGCAAAAAAACAGGCTATGTCTACATCGGCACCGGCAACTTCAACGAAGACACGGCGCGGCTGTACAGCGACATGGGGCTGCTCTCCGCCAATCCCGGCTTTGCGGAAGACGCCCGCACCATCTTCAATTTTCTCAATGCCTCGCACAAGCCGGTTTCGTGCCGGGAGCTGGTGGCGGCCCCCCAGTGCATGCGCGCCTTTTTCAGCAATGCCATCGAGCGCGAAATACGCTATGCCAAGGCCGGAAAAAAGGCCTATATCCACGTCAAACTCAACAGCCTCACCGATGAATCCATGATCCGCCTGCTCTACCGGGCCAGCAAAGCCGGGGTGGAAATACGCCTCATTGTGCGCAGCGCCTGCTGCCTCAAGCCGCAGATTCTGGGGCTGAGCGAAAACATCCAGGCCATCAGCATTGTGGACAAATTTCTCGAGCATGCGCGCATTGCGCTCTTTTGCAACAACGGCAGCGAGCTGGCCTATATCTCAAGCGCCGACTGGATGCCCCGCAATCTTGACCGCAGGCTGGAGGTGGCGGCCCCTGTCCACTGCCCGGCCCTGCGCCAGAACCTGCGGGATATTTTTGACATTCAGTGGGCGGATAACGTCAAGGCCCGCATTCTTGACGGCACCGGGGTCAACAAATACAGCAAGGGCGAATCCGCGGCCCCTTGCCGCTCGCAAACGGTGCTGCACGAATATTACAGCCATATGGCCGCCCGCCCTGCGGCAAATGCGCCTGACGCCCGGAACGAAACCATCCGGGCCAAAAAGTCGCGGTCACCCGCAGCCAAAAACCGAAAGCCCGCGCGCACGGCGCCTGCCACCACGCGCGATGAAACGGCTGGCGCAATGGCCGAAACATAGAGCCGCCTGCCATTCTAAGGCATGACTGCTCTGCCGGAGCGCTGAAAAAACCGCGCCGATGTGCAGGCATTCACTGTAAATAAGCCCTCAAGACGCAGGCTTTTCTGCACCCCTCGCCCCAAAAAGCAGTGTATATTCCTGCGGTCTTGGTGTACTCTTACCCAACCGCGCCTCAGGGCTTGCGGTAACTGCCGCAAGGCATTTCACCCACTGACGCACGAGCAGTTTACGAAAGAAGAGAGTTAACTGCGCTGCAAGGATCTTTCTGAAAATCCTCGCAGCGAAACGCGAGCAGACAGGCTTTGCCTGCCGTAAGCGAGTATTTCAAGTGTTAAACGCTCCAGAGGAGACAGCGTGAAACCCAGCATGCTTGCCGCCATTGACGTGGGCTCCAACGCCATACGCTTTCTCATCAGCAATGTTGAGGAGCTGAGCCCCGACAAGCCAGTCAAAAAAAATGCCTACCTTCGCATTCCTATCCGCCTTGGGACGGATGTTTTCCTTTACGGGGCCATCTCTGAACAAAAGCAGGCCGCCTTTGTGGACGCCATGATCGGCGTTGCCCACATCATGCGGGCCTACGGGGTTGACCACTACCGCATCTGCGCCACCAGCGCCATGCGCGATGCCGCCAACGGGCAGGATATCATGAATCTTGTGCGCGAAAAAACAGGCCTGCGCATAGATATCATCAGCGGGCTGGAAGAAGCGCAGATTCTCTTTAACGCCAACGCCCTCGCCAGATACACCGATGTGAACAGCGCCCTGTACGTGGATGTGGGCGGCGGCAGCACAGAGGTGGTTGCCCTTCGCGACGGCAAGCTGCAAGAGGCTTTTTCCTTTCAGCTCGGCACGGTGCGCATCCTCGCCAAAGCCGTGGACCCTCGTGAGCGCGAGCGCTTTGCCGCAGAAATGCGCAGACTGGGTGAAACCTATGCGCCGGAATGCGTCATTGCCTCTGGCGGCAACATCAACAAGGTTTCAAAGCTGCTCGAAAAACGTGAAGGCAAGCCAGTGGGCGCGCCGGAACTGCGCGCCCTGTACAAGGATCTGCTGGCCCTGCCGCTGGAAGGCCGCATGGAAAAATACAGTCTCAACGCCTACCGGGCGGACGTTATTGTTCCGGCGCTGGACATATTCCTCGGCGTTGTCGACATGTCGGGAGCAAAGCAGCTTGTCATACCCAAGATAGGCCTTGTGGACGGCATCATCCGCCACATGTGGCTCAATGCGGACAGCCTTGAAGACCGGGTCTGCCCCGGGTTGGCGCACTAGGTGTAGAGTGTCAACACGTTGTTCACCCTCCCAGCTTTGAAGCTGGAGGTTTTCTGCCAAGAGCCGAGTGTGGTCGCAAAAAATTATAACGATGCGTCCATATCGGCAGATACGCTGTTCTTTTCCA
>JAEZYD010000044.1 GCA_023419375.1 Pseudomonadota bacterium | reverse complement strand
CTCGACTACGAACCGTCAGTTTGGCATTCTTATGGCTGTTCACCCTTTCCCTCTCTCGGTTTGCTGTTGTCTGGTAACTCCAGCTTTACCGATTTGGGGAGGGTGAACAACCTATTGGAACATTACAACTAGGCCAGCGCACAAACCAGCGCGGGGCTGCACGGTTCTGGGCTGGATCAAGGCGGATCTGGGCACGACTTAACGCACAAGACTGCCGCGATTCCGCACATGTTTTGTGCGCGCAGATCGATTGCCGCACAGCCCCCTCGCCTGCGCACGCTTCATCTCCCACAGATTGCGCCTCCCCCGGCGCGATCTGGCAGCACCCGCCCCTGTTTCATGACCACCGTAGACAAACTCCGCCGAATCCGGCATTCATAGCATAGCAACTGTTAACGCCTAGCATTAGCGGGCGCTTCCTTCATAATTTCACCTGTTTTGCAGCGCTCCGGGCCATGGGGCACCGGATTTTCGCACCTGCCCTTTACCGCACTGCGGAGGAACCATGCCGACAACGCCACTGCGTTTCCTGCTCATAATTCTGGCCGTTTTTCTGCAAGCCGCTCCTGCTCTGGCCGGGCCTGCCTACCGGGTGGCCGCGCCCAGCAATCCGCAGGAGGACAACTGGCTGCGCCGCGAAGGGATTTCCATAACTTTTCAGGTGGATGAAGCCCGCTGCAAAAAGGAATACGGCGCGGACTGGTCGCGCCAGTGCGCCTCTTCCCCCGCCGGGGAGGAGGGCCGCGTTGTGGAGGGCGTGCGCATGACGCCGCCCGTGGCTGGCGTGTGGCGCTGGACGGACGACTCCACCATGGAGTTCACCCCCAAGGAACACTTGTCGCCCGACACGCGCTACACCATTTCGCTGGAAAAAATGGCTTTGCCGGGGCGGTTCTCTCTCAAGCGGCAGGCCGTGTACGCCACCCAGCCTCAGGCCGTGCGCGTGGGCAAGGAAACCTTCTGGATTGATCCCTCGCCCAAGGGCGCGCATGCCGTTTCCGTGCCCTTGCGTTTTATCTGGCCTGTAGGCACGCAGGATATGGATGGGCGCATCACTATCACTCCCAGCGATGCCAAAAGCGGCCTGGCCCTCGGCGCTCCCCGCCTTGTGTGGAACGAACGCCGCGACGAGGTGGTCGTCACCGCGCCTGTAACAGCCCTGCCGGAAAACAACGCCGCAGCCCGCATCAGCATCAAGGGTTTGCCCGCCTTTGCCGAAGGCTCGGGCAAGTGCGTGGTCGTTGCGCCCAAAAAAGACGCCAAGGCTCCACCGAGCGTGGAGGCCCTCTTCTCCATCACCGGACGCGCCCTCCTGATGGATGTAACTAAAATTACTATTAATCCCGTCTATGACGACAAGCTGGACAAAAAATTCCAGCTTGAGGTCAAGACCACCCTGCGCGTCCTGCCCACAGAGCTGCTGCGCAAGCTTGAGCTTATCCAGTTGCCCCGCAAACTCACCGCCGAGGCCGGGAAAGACGCGGACTGGACAAAAATGCCCGCCATCAGCCCTGATGACGTTAAAAACGGCACGCGCCTCAAGCCGGAGCTGATGCAGGCAGCCGATGAACCGGCAGACCGTATTTTGCTGCGCATTCCCGCAGAGGCCGGACGCGGCCTGCTGGCCGCAGTGGACAAGGGCCTGCCCTCCACCGCAGGGCCGGAAACCGCGCAGGTTCGCCGCTTTATCATGACTGTCCCCGCTCTCGGCACAGAAGTGGGCTTTTTGCAGCCCGGCAACGTGCTGACCCTGAGCGGCCAGAAAAAGCTGGATATTTACGCTACGGGTCTTACCTCCGTGGCATGGCGCGCCGAGCGCGTCCGCGATCCATTCCTGGCCCTTGCCGCAAAGGAATCCGGGTTTGAATACCCCACGGCAGATATGGACGTCATGAGCGATGTGGTGGAAGGCCGCATTGAAGTACGCAAGGAACAGCCAGGCGCTTCGTCCTTTCCCGTGCTTGATCTGGCCCCGTTGCTGCGCGGCGGCAAGGAGCCGGTGCACGGCCTCATGCGCATAGAGCTGACTGGGTACAGCGGTGATAAATCCATTGCCTACGCTGCCCGCCTGCTGCTTGTCACAGATATGGGCCTGACGGTTAAAATGGCGGGGGACGGAGCGCGCACGGTCTTTGTGCAGCATCTGGGCACCGGCAAGCCCGTGCAGGGCGCGGAAGTGCGCCTGCTGGGCCTTAACGGTTTGCCGCTGCAAAGCGCCGTCACCAACGCGCAGGGCCGCGCCGACCTGCCGCCCGCCAATGGCCTTGAACGAGAAAAACGCCCCGTGGCCGTGGTGGCTCTGGCCCCCGCAGCCGGAAAAACCACCGATGCCGGCAAGGACGCCGGCCCGCAGGATCTGGCGTGGCTCTCACTGGACGATGCCACCCGCATGGTGGATTACAGCAATTTTGCCATTTCTGGCCGCCACACCTCGGCGGATGGCCTGAGCGCCTCGGTTTTCAGCCAGCGCGGCATCTACCTGCCGGGCGAAACCCTGCACTTTGGCTGCATTGTGCGGCGGTTTGACTGGCAGCCCATGCCCGCCGGTCTGCCGCTGGAGGCGGTGCTTGTCAGCCCCACCGGAGCGGAGGTCATGCGCCGCGCCTTTACCGTGGGCGAAGACGGCCTCAATTCCTTTGACTGGGCCTGCCCCGAAGATGCAGCCGTTGGCTCGTACCAGCTTGATGTACGCCTGCCGGGCGACACCACCAGATCCGGCGCTTCGCCCGTGTTGGGCAGCACCCGTGTGCGTGTTGAAGAATTCCAGCCCGACACCCTGGCCCTTGCGGCCTCGTTTACGCCCGCAGCGCCCAAGGGCTGGATACGCACCGGGCAGGACGCCCCGGCTGTGGAGGCTCAGGCGCGGCTGGACAATCTGTATGGCGAACCCGCGGTCAATCACCGCGTTCAGGCCACCCTGCGCACGGAAAAAAGCCGCCTGCACTTTGCGGGATACGAAGACTATACATTCTATGAGCCTGCAGGTTTTGAGGGCGAAGGTCAGTCGCTGGAACTGCCCGCCGCCTTTACAGACAGCAAGGGCATAGCCGCCTTTGCCCTGCCTCTGGGCAGGTTGCAGGCAGGTACACTGCGCGGGGCCGTGCAGATCGAAGGCTTTGAGCCAGCGGGCGGCAGGGCCGTTACCCGCCAGCTTGATTCGCTGTTCTCGCCTCTGGCGGTGGCCCTTGGCTACAAGCCCGAAGGCGAGGTCAACAACCTTGACTACATTCCGCAAAATGCCAAGGCCTCCCTGCGCCTGCTGGTGCTGAACAATGACCTCGCGCCCGTAAACCTTGCCAAGGCCGAAGCCGTGTTTTCCGCCCGGCGTTACGTCAACAGTCTGGTGACTGATTCCAGGGGCGAATACCGCTACGACGCCACGCCCGTGGATACGGAACTGGTGCGCAAAACCCTTGATCTCGGCGCGCAGGGCCTCTCCCTGCCCCTGCCCACCACGGATGCGGGCGATTTTCTGCTCACCGTGCGGCAGCCGGACGGGGCCGTGCTGGCGGTCATTCCCTATACGGTGGCTGGCGACAGGCTTGCCCAGCCTTCGGCCCTTTCCACCGAATCCCTTGCCAAGGGCGATCTGCGCCTCAAGCTCGACAAGCAGCAGTACGCCCCCGGCGACACCATCAAGATGCGCATTTCCACGCCCTACGCGGGCGCGGGCCTCATAACCATTGAACGCGAAAACGTGCTGGCTCAGGCATGGTTCACGGCCCAGGCTGGCGAAAGCGTGCAGGAAATCCGCATTCCCGACGACTTTCAGGGTCGCGGCTACGTGAACGTTTCCTACGCCCGTTCGCTGGATTCGGACGTGGTCTACATGAAGCCGCACGTGGTCGCCGTGGCTCCCTTTATGGCGGGCATTGACCAGCGCGATCTGGGCCTTGCCCTTACCGCCCCGGCCCGCGCCTTGCCGGGCGATACC
Organism: Pseudomonadota bacterium; assembly: GCA_023419375.1. Taxonomy (GTDB): domain Bacteria; phylum Desulfobacterota; class Desulfovibrionia; order Desulfovibrionales; family Desulfovibrionaceae; genus Desulfovibrio. Next base: position 6,853 of record JAEZYD010000044.1, on the reverse strand, counting down.
GTCACTGTGCGGCTTACCTCCCGGGTGCCGGGCCGCGCGCTGATCTTTGCCGTGGATGAAGGCGTGTTGCAACTCACGGGCTTTACCACGCCAGACCCGCTGCGCGACCTTTTGGGCGATCGGGCGCTGGATGTGAGCACCGCCCAGATATTTGACCTGCTCATGCCCGACCATGCGCGCCTGCGCGGGCGCATTCCCGGTTTCGGCGGCGACATGTCCGGCCCCGGCGGACGCTTCCTCAATCCTTTCAAACGCAGGGGCGAGCCGCCCTTTGCCCTGTGGCAGGAAATTGTGCCCGTGGACGCCAAGGGTACAGAAGTGCGCTTTACCGTGCCTCAGTACGCCAGCGGCAAAATCCGCATCATGGCCGTGGGCAGCGCCGCGCCCAAGCAGGGTCTTGCCCTGGCGGGCAGAACAGAAGCTTCCATGGAAGTGCGCGGCACGCTTATACTCAAGCCCTTGCTGCCGCTGGCTGCCGCCCCCGGCGACGAGTTTGACGGCGCACTGGTTGTGGCCAACACCGTTGAAGGCAGCGGCCCCGGCGCGCGGGTGCGCGTGAAGATGGAAAGCGCCTCCGGCGGCCTGGCCTTTGCTCAGGAACCCGCCCCCCAGACTGTGACTGTGGACGAAAACGGCGAAGCAACCATCAACTTCCGCATGCGGGCGCAGGATATCCTTGGCGAAGCCGCCGTGCGCTTTACCGCGAGCCTTGAAAACTCCAAGGCAGACAAGCCGGTCATCCGCACGCAGACGGTATCCATACGCCCGCCCATGCCGCGTCTGCGCACGGAGAGCGTTACCCCGCTGCGCGGCCCCACAAGCGTTGACGTGCAGCGCAACCTGTATCCTTTTGAAGCTCAGGGGCAGGCCAGTGTGGGCGCCATGCCCGTGCTTGCCCTGCGTTCGCTGCTTACGCGGCTGGACACCTACCCTTACGGCTGCACGGAGCAGCTCATCAGCCGCGCCATGCCCTACGCAGCCCTGCTGGGTTCGCCCGAGGCGCGGCACGAGGTCTTGCGTAATCCCAACATCAGCCCCGAGGCTATGCTCAAGCGCGGCAACAAGGTTATCAGCGCCGCATTGAGCGCCATCATGGGCAACTTTACCCAGTATGAAGGTGTAAGCCTGTGGCCCGGCGGCACAGCCAACGACTTTGTCACCGCCTACGCGGCGGACTTTCTGCTGACCTTGCGGGACAGCGGAACCGTCACGCCCGAGGGGCTTTCGCACAACCTGCTCGATACTCTTGAATCCATTGTGGGCCGCTCGCCCACAGACATGGCCGATGCCCGCGTCAAGCTCTACGGGGCCTGGATTCTGCAACGTGATGGCCGCATCATGACGCAGGACCTGGAGCGCATCGAGCAGTGGCTCAAGGACAACTTCAAGGGATGGGAAAACGACATAGCCGCCGCCTTTCTGGCGGACAGCTACGACATGCTGCGGCTGCGGCGCAGGGCCGAGCAACGCATGCCCGCGACCCTCACCCGCTGTGATGACACGTTCATGAGCAACGGCGCGGCTCAGGCGCTGCATGCCCTCATGGTGGTGCGTCACTTCCCGGAAAAGAAAAAGAGTCTGCGCATGGCCGACCTGCTGGACAGCGCCTTCAGCACCAACGCCACCACGGTGGATATGGGCCTTGGGGCCAGAACCTTGCTTGTCATGGGTGAGGCTACCGCCCTCAAGGCAAACAGCCTCAGCCTGACCTGCCAGCAGTACGCGCAGGGCTTTACCCCGGCGGAAGGCAAGGCATCGCCTCTTGGCGGAGCGCTTGTTCTTGATGCGCCGGGCTGCACCCGTTACCGCGTCGAGATGCCGCAGGGCGAGCCTCTGCTCAGCCTGCTGGTGACTACAGAAGGTTTTGACCGCGCGGTCATGAGCGATGCCTCCAATGGCATCAGCCTGCAACGACGCTACCTTGACTCCAAGGGTGAGGCCATTACCACGGCCAAGCTTGGCGACGTTATCACTGTCGAACTGGCCATACAGGCCGGTGCAGAGATCAATAACGTTGTTCTGCTGGATCTGCTGCCCGGCGGCTTTGAACCCGTGCTGGAAAAGAACGGGCAAAGTCAGCCTCAGGACGGGCTCGTGCGCTACGAACGCCGCGAGGACAGGGGCATCTTCTTTGTGGATCTGAACGGCGACCGCCAGACCTTTACCTACAAGGTGCGGGCGGCCTCCAGAGGGCGCTTTGTACTGCCCGCAGCCACGGCGGAAGCCATGTACAACCCGGCTGTAAACGCCCGCACGGGCGGCGGTAATGTCACTGTCGAATAAGCTTCTGGCCCGGTTCCGTACGGTTTTGCCGCTTGTGCGGGACCGGGCTGCCCATATGCCAGACGCCTTCTGCGCCCTGATGCGGCGCAGAAGGCGTCTGGCACTTGCCGCATGCGTACTGGCTCTGCCGCTGGCGGCCCTGCTGCTCTGGCTGGCCTTTGCCCCCTGCCCGCACCCGCTGGCGGGGGTGGAATTCTCGCGCATGGTGCTGGACAAACGCGGCGGCATCATGCGGGTCAGCCTTAGCGTCGATCAGAAATACCGCATCCGCACACGGCTGGCGGACATCCCCCCTGCTGCCGTGGATACAGTTTTGCGCTACGAAGACAGGTTCTTCTGGCATCATCCCGGCATCAATCCCCTTTCGCTCTTCCGCGCCGCCGCAGGCATCGTGACGGGAGGCCGCCGCATGGGCGGCTCCACCATCACCATGCAGGTTGCCCGTCTGGCATACGGGCTGGAAACCGGCAAGATGGGGGCCAAGCTGCGGCAGATGCTGCTGGCCCTGCAGCTGGAATGGCACTTCAGCAAGGAAGAAATCCTCGAGGCCTATTTCAACCTTGCACCATACGGCGGCAATGTGGAGGGTCTGGGCGCGGCGGCGGTGTGCTATTTTCACAAAACAGCCGCCCAGCTCGCTCCTGCGGAAAGCGCCGCCCTCATGCTCGTGCCGCAAAACCCCTCCCGCCGCAGGCCGGCCCGTGACAACAAGGCCTTCAGCCAGGCCGTGCACAGGCTCAACGAAACGTGGTTCGGCAAAAAGGAATCCGCTCCCCTGCGCGTCTACAGACCTCAGGACATGCCCTTCGTCGCGCCGCATCTCAGCACGGAACTGCTGCAACGCCCCGGCGCGGACATTTTGCGCACAACTCTGGATACCACGGCCCAGCGCCGCATAGAGCGCCAGCTTGCCCGTTTTGCAGCGCGGCACAGCGCCTACGGCCTCACCAACTGCGCGGCCCTGCTGCTGCACTGGCCCAGCATGGAAGTGCGCGCGCTGGCGGGATCTGCCGATTTTTTCAACAAATCCATTGAAGGACAGGTGGACGGAACCCGCGCTCGGCGCTCCCCCGGTTCCACCCTCAAGCCCATGATCTACGCCCTTGCGCTGGAGCAGGGCCTCATCCATCCGCAAAGCCTGCTGGCAGACACGCCGCACAGCTTTGCGGGCTATGATCCGGAAAATTATGACGGCGCGTTCCGTGGCCCCCTTTCTGCGGCAGAAGCCCTGCGCGCCAGCCGCAACGTGCCAGCCATAACCCTCGCAGCCAAACTGACCCGCCCGAGCCTGTACGAATTTTTGCGCCGCGCCGGGGTGGAGTTTGCCGACGGCGCAGACCATTACGGTCTGTCGCTGGTGCTTGGCGGGGCGGAAGTGAGCATGCGGGAACTGGCGGGCCTGTACGCCATGCTTGCCAACAAGGGCGTATGGCGGCCCCTGCGATTTCTTACGGACGAAGCCCCGTCAGCGCCTGCCCTACCCCTGCTGACGCCGGAGGCTGCCTTTGTGACCCTCACCATGCTTGAAGCGCCAGACCCGGACAAGATGGTTCGCTCGCAGGGCGGCGCAGTGCTGCCCGTGCGGCTTAAAACGGGCACGTCCAACGGCTTTCGCGATGCCTGGGCCGTGGGGCAGTTCGGCCCCTACGTGCTGGCCGTGTGGGTGGGCAATTTCAACAATACTGCCAATCCGCTGCTGGTGGGCGGCATGGTGGCCGCGCCGCTATTTATGGATATGGCCCGCGAGCTGGCGGCGGCGGAACCCATGACAGACCCCTTCCGCGATCCGGCCCCCAGCCTCAATGTGGAAAAGCTGCGCGTCTGCGTGGCAACTGGCGACCTTGATACGAGCCTCTGCCCGGAAACCACGCTTGCATGGTTCATCCCCGGAGTGTCACCCGTGGCGCCCTCGGGCGTGTTCCGCACCATCCTGATAGACAAGGCCAGCGGTCTGCGGGCCTGCGCCCCGCAGGATGGCCGCACAGAGCCGCGCGTGTGGGAATTCTGGCCCAGCGATCTGGCCCGCATGTTTGCCCGCGCGGGCATGCCCAAGCCGCCGCCACCGCCATTTGAGGAACAGTGCCGCCGCGAGCAGAAAATATCCGGTCAGCCGCCCACCATCATTCAGCCCAAGAGCGGACTTATCTACCGCCGCACTGCAGACGCGCAAGACGGCAGCATGGTTTTTATGGCTCATGCCGAGGCTGGCGTAAACGAACTCTTCTGGTTTGCCAATGATAGCTATGTGGGCAGCACTGCACCGGGCGAGCCGCTGCTCTGGCAGGCCACTACAGGCGATGTGAGCGTGAGGGTGGTGGACGATGCGGGCAGGGCCACACGGCGAAATATCCGCGTGAGGGCCGCGCCCTAAGGGCTGTTCACTCTATGGCTCTTTTGCCCCTGCCAAGGCAGGGAACAAAATTTCTCGTAGAGGTAACAGCCCCTGGAACATTTTCAATGTTAATCTGCTCTTGAGGGGAGCGGTCGTTTGACGCTCTCTAGTGTTGCGGGGGAAAGAAGCAACTGCCCGCAAACCGCTATTTCTGACAGTGGGGGCAGTACACGGTGGCGCGGCCCGCCACCTTGATTTTTTCAAGGGCGCGTCCACAGGCCTTGCAGGCCTGACCGTTGCGACCATAGACGGCAAAGCTGTTCTGGAAAGCGCCCACATTGCCGTTGGCATCGCGGTAATCGCGTATGGAACTGCCGCACTGCGATATGGAAAGCTCCAGCACATCCTTGAGGCAGCGCAACAAACGGCTGCGTTGCGCTGCGGAAAGCGAGGCGGCCTTGCGGCGCGGATCAATGCCCGCAGCAAACAAGCTTTCGTCCGCATAGATATTGCCCACGCCCGCAAGGACCTTTTGATCCAGCAACACGGCCTTGATGGCCGAATTTTTGCCGTCAAGCCGGGCGGAAAAAGCGGCGTCTGTCAGTTCCAGCGGTTCGGGGCCAAGCTCCCGCCAGAAGCTCCACTGCTGCATGGTTTGCGCGGTTCCTGCCAGCAGCAGGCCAAAGGCCCGCACATCATCAAAAAAAAGACGGCGTTCCTGCCCATGTGCGTCTTTCAGATCAAACACGCAGCGCGTGTGCGTGCCGGGAGGCGTATTTTCCGGGTAGGTCATGAGGCGGCCGGTCATACGCAGGTGCAGGGCAAGGCGCAGGCCAATTGCGCCGCGCAGGTCTGCCCTGGCAGCTTTTGCGGCGTCCAGCTCAAGCAGCAGCAGCTTGCCGCGCCTGCCCACGCCAGTGATGACGCAGCCCTGCAAATCCTCGGGCCTCAGGCTCAGGGGGTGCAGGCTGGAATCGCGCAACAGGCTTGCACCCGTGATGACGCAGCCTTCCACATGGGGGCGCAAGGTACGCGCCACAGTTTCGACTTCTGGCAATTCCGGCATGATCATTCCTGTGTGCGGCTGGCGGTGTGTAAATGACTACAGGGGAAGAACCTTCCGCCGAAAGTTCCTCCCCCGTTTCTGTGCGGCTCATGCCGCGCAATCAAATCTTGCCCGCCAGAGCAGCGGCAAAAATCTTGCGGCGCACAACCTGCGCCGTGCCTTAACTGTTTTCTGCCTTGTCCTCGGGCTTGCTTTCGGCCTTGTTCTCGGCCTTGCTCTCTGCAAGATAAATATCCAGCAGGCCTTCGGGCGGGTCAATGACCACGGCGGGAACTTCCAGATCAAAACCCGCAATAAATTCAGGCCGCGCGGGGAAGAGCACTTCCTTGTCGTCGTCGGTCATGATGACCCACATTTCAAGGCCCGCGGGGTACTCAAAATGGTCGAGCCTGCCGATGCGGGCACCGTCCGGCAGCACCACATCGCAGCCGAGCAGGTCTTCCAGATAGACCTCATCGTCATCAGGTTCCGGCAGATCCTCGCGCCGCACAAAAAGCTTGCAGCCGCGCAGGGCTTCCGCCGCCGTGCGGTCAGCCACGCCCTCAAGCAGGAGCAGGGGCCGCTCCTTATGGCTGCGCACAGCCGCAATCTTGACACGGCGCGGCGCGTCCTTGCCCTTCTGCAGCCAGAGGGGGGTATCCAAAAGCAAGGGGGAGTCCGCATGCCAATCGATGCAGATCTCCCCTTTGATGCCGTGGGGCCGCGCCAGCGTACCCATATGAATCCAGGTTTCCGTCATACTTCCAGTTCTGCCGGGTCTCCGGCGGGCTGAGGCGTAACTGCAATGCCAGGCATTGCAAAAGGCGGAACCGGGTTATTCCCATTCTCTGCTCCCCTCAGGCAGCAGGACCATGGAAAGAACGCGGCGCTACTCCAGAATTTCCAGCACTGTGCGTTTTTTGCACTTGATGGAAGCGGCGCTCAGAATGGTGCGCATGGCCCTGGCCGTGCGCCCCTGCTTGCCGATAACCTTGCCCAGGTCCTCTTTGGCGACCTTGAGCTCAAGAACCGTGGTCTGCTCGCCTTCTACTTCGCTGACTTGCACTTCTTCGGGATTATCCACCAGGGATTTGGCAATGTATTCTATCAGGGCCTTCATGTGTACCTCCAGTGGGGGGTCAGCCAGTGGGCCTCGGGGGCGGCCCGCCCCCCCCCCCCCCCAACAACGCCCG
>JAEZYD010000038.1 GCA_023419375.1 Pseudomonadota bacterium | reverse complement strand
TCGACTACGAACCGTCAGTTTGGCATTCTTATGGCTGTTCACCCTTTCCCTCTCTCGGTTTGCTGTTGTCTGGTAACTCCAGCTTTACCGATTTGGGGAGGGTGAACAACCTATTGGAACATTACACCTAGTTGGCGACCACGGTGCCAAGCGGGGCATCGTCAAGCAGGTAGCGGCGCAGACTTGAAGGCGAACGCCCGTCAAGAATAAGCGCGCGCTGGCAGCCTGCGTCCAGAGCGTTGAGGCAGGCTTCCACCTTGGGGATCATGCCCCCGGTGATAACGCCGGTCTCGCGCAGCTTCTGGATTTCCTTGCGGTTGAGGCTGGGGATGAGCCTCCCGTCAGCATCCAGCACGCCGGGCACGTCAGAGATCAGCACAAAATATTCCGCGCCGATAGCTCCTGCCAGCGCCCCTGCGGCGGTGTCGGCATTGATGTTCAGGGCTTCGCCGTCCGGGCCGGAGGCCACAGGGGCCACCACGGGCACAAAGCCGCCTTCCAGCAGGCAGCGGGGCAGGGCGGGATCGACCGCTTCCACCGTGCCCACCAGGCCGAGCGCGGGATTCTTCACCCTTGCGCGCAGCAGGCCGCCGTCGCGGCCGGAAATGCCCGCAGCGCGCACGCCCTGACGTGCAAATTCGTTGACCACGGCCTTGTTCACCTGCCCGCAGAGCACCATTTCCGCGGCTTCCATGGTGGCTGCATCGGTAACGCGCAGGCCGTCCACAAAGTGGCTCTCAATGTTCAGGCGCTTGAGCAGGGCAGAAATCTGCGGGCCGCCGCCGTGCACCACCACAAAGCCCATGCCCTGTTCAGAAAGCTGGGCAAGGTCGGTGGCAAAGGCCGAGCTGAGGTCGGGCTTGTCCATGGCGTGACCGCCGTATTTGATAACGACTGTAGCGTTCATCTGTTTGATCCTTTGGCCTTCTGGCCGGAAAGGCTGCTCCGCCACATGCGCGCTCAGGCTCAGGCGCGGGCCTTTCATCTGTATTGCGTACTTGGTTAACAGTAGGAAGCACTAGCACCCTGCGCGCCGCCCCGCAAGAGTCGTGTGTGACAGGCGTGTGGCGATGCGTATATTTTTTGATTTTTCCGTGCGCAAATTACGCTGGTTCTAGGGGCGTTGCAAACCTGTCCGGCATTGTCTTGGGCCAGTAAAATGGCTATGGATAGTACAATGGAAAACGGGGGAGTTATGGCCGCAAAAAACGCTGCAAAAGACGTGTCCCGCAATGAGGACTGGAACAGCGAAGCCTTGGCTGCGGCCAATGTGGGGCTGTGGGTCATTGATATCGACAGAAACTCCGGCCATATATCCATGCTTGCCAATCCGGTGACCCTGCGCCTGCTCGGTGCAAGCGAAGAAATGACCCCCGCCGAATGCTTCAACTTCTGGGTAGACAGGGTTGATGCCCGCTCCCGCCCCCATCTTTGGGCCATCCATGACGAATTTGTTGCCGACACAGCCATGCACGAGGTGCGCTACCAGTACAACCACCCCACGTGGGGGCTGGTGCCTGTGCGCTGCGGCGGACGGCGCATCAGCGCCGACCATGACGATGTAGTGCGGATTGTTGGGTATCATCAGGATATGACGGAGCTGCACGAGGCGCACCAGAGCTTGCGCGAGGGGCTTGTGCGGCTTTCGCTGGCCTGTCGGCTGGGCTGGCTTGGCGTTTTTGAGATAGCGCGTCTTGAAAATTCCGGTCTGGACATCACTGGCAACGATGTTTTTTATGAGCAGTTTGGCATCAATACGGCCTCGAATGCGTCTGACAGACTTGAGCGCATGGGCTCGCGCATTGTGAGCGAGGACCAGCCCAAGTGGCGCAAACTGTGCGACCCCGCAGGCTGGACGGCTGGCGGGCAGGAGCATCTGGATTTGCGGGTTGCCCACCCGCGCAAGGGTTTGCGCTGGTATGCCCTGGCCTATGAGATTGTAAGCGGGCCGGGAGTGCTGCGTATCGCCGGTTATGTCAGCGATGTGACGGAGGCGCGCCAGCACGAGCGCATCCTGCGCGAAGCCAAGGAGGCCGCCGAAGCCGCCAATGCTGCCAAAAGTATTTTTCTGGCCAACATGAGCCACGAAATACGCACCCCCATGAACGGCATCATGGGTATGGCGCATCTGGTGCTCAACACCTCCCTGAATTCCCAGCAGCGGGATTATGTGGAAAAAATCCATGCAACCTGCGAATCGCTGCTGGATATCATCAACGATCTGCTGGATTTTTCAAAAATCGAGGCCAACCATCTGGAGCTGGAAAATCTGCCTTTTGAGCCGCGCAAGGAAATTGAGTCTGTCATGTCTTTGCTGCGGCCCAAGGTTGGGCACAAGTTCAAGGACTTCAGTCTTGAGAGCCAGATGGACCCCCGCGTGCCGGAAGTGCTTTCCGGCGATGCCCTGCGCTTGCGCCAGATTCTGCTGAATCTGGGCGGCAACGCCCTGAAATTCTCTGAGCGCGGCACGGTGCGTCTGGCCGTGGAGCTGCTGGAGCAAAGTGACGGCAAGGCGCGGCTGGCCTTTATTGTGAGCGATGAAGGCATTGGCATGTCGCCCGATGAACTGGCCCGCGCATTTACGCCTTTTTCGCAGGCGGATACGTCCATTACCCGCAGATTTGGCGGCACGGGGCTTGGCCTGTCCTTATGCCGCCGCCTGATCGCCCTCATGGGCGGGAGTATTTCCGTGCAGAGCGAGCCGGGTCAGGGGAGCGTTTTTCGTGTGGAACTGCCATTTGCCATTTGCAGCCAGGATTGCGCGAAGGAGCAGGCAGAAGAAAGCAACGGAGACGAAGCCGCATCGCTCCAGGGCCTGCGGGTACTTTTGGCCGAAGACGGCGATATTAACCGCGAGATCATGGAAGTTCTGCTGGAAGACATGGGCATAACCTGCATTTCTGCCGTCAACGGGCAGGAGGCCGTGGATATCTGGAATCAGCGGAGCGCGGAAATTGATATTGTCCTTATGGATGTGCAGATGCCGGTTATGGACGGCTATTCCGCCACGCGGGCCATCAGGGCCAGCAGCATGCCGGGGGCAAAAACCGTACCCATTATCGCCATGACGGCCTACGCCATGCGGGGCGATGCGGAACGCAGCATGCAGGAAGGCATGGACGCGCACCTGACCAAGCCCGTTAACCTTGCCGATCTGCGGCGCACGCTCAAACTTTTCAGCCGCAACCCGGCAGAGTAGAAATGCCTGATGCTCTGCGGGCGGCAGCAGGCTTGCCGAAAGAGGCAAGGCCGCCTCACTTGCGCAGCGGCCCTTGACACTCAGCCGCCCATGCGCGACCTTCCCCCCAACGCCAGTTTCAAGGAAAGCAACATGACTCAAGTGGTAACCCGATTTGCACCCAGCCCGACAGGGCATCTGCACATAGGCGGCGCACGCACCGCCATTTTTTGCTGGCTCCTGGCCCGCCATTCCGGCGGACGTTTTCACCTGCGCATTGAAGACACAGATTTGCTGCGCTCCAAGCAGGAATATACCGATTCCATCCTGGCCTCCATGCGCTGGCTTGGGCTGGACTGGGACGGCGAGCTGACCTACCAGACCCAGCGGGCCGACGTGTACAACCGCTATGTGGACAAGCTGCTGGAAACAAGCCATGCCTACTGGTGCTCCTGCACGCCGGAAGAAGTGGAAGCCATGCGCGAAGAAGCCCGCCAGAACGGCCTCAAGCCGCGCTATAACGGGCGCTGCCGCGAACGGAACATCGGCCCCGGCGAGGGACACTGCGTGCGCCTCAAGGCGCCTGTGGCAGGCAAGGTGGTTTTTGACGATATGGTGAAGGGCAAGATAGCCGTGGATGTCACCGAGCTGGACGACATGGTTATCCGCCGCGCTGACGGCATGCCCACCTACAATATGGCCGTGGTGGTGGACGACTACGAAATGGGCATCACCCATGTTGTTCGCGGCGACGACCACGTTTCCAACACGCCGCGCCAGATTCTTATTTATGAAGCTCTGGGCCTGCCCGTGCCGCGCTTTGGCCATGTGCCCATGATTCTTGGGCCGGATCGGCAAAAGCTCTCCAAGCGCCACGGCGCGCGGGCTGTCATTGAGTACCAGCAGGACGGCCTCTTGCCTCAGGCGCTGGTGAACTATCTGGTGCGGCTTGGCTGGTCGCACGGCGATCAGGAGCTGTTCACCAAGGAAGAGCTGATCGAATACTTTGACGGCACTAACCTGAACCCTGCCGCTGCAGCCTTTGATCCGGCCAAGCTGGAATGGTGCAACGCACACTTTATGCGGGCGCTGCCCCTGCCCGAACTGGCGGCACTTGTTGCCCCCTTTGTGGAAGAGGCCGGGCTTGGCGCACTGCCGCAGGAAAAGCTTGAGCCATTGTGCGTCATGTTCCGCGAGCGGGCCAACAACCTCAAGGCGCTGGGCGAGGCCTTCCGCCCGCTGGTGGTGCCTGCCGCAGAGCTCAGCTATGTGGAAAAGGACACGACCAAGCATTTTACCGATGTGGGCAAGGCGCATTTGCAGGCCCTCTCGGCTGTTTTTGCCGCTTGCGAGCCTTTTACCGCAGAAGCCCTTGAGGCCGCGCTCAACGCCTACGTTGCCGACAACGGGCTGAAGTTCAAGGAAGTGGCCCCGCCCTTGCGCACGGCTCTCATGGGCTTTATGGGTGGTTCGCACCTCAATGAAATTATGGCCTTTCTGGGCAGGCAGGAAACCCTTGCCCGGCTGCAAAGGGCTATCGGATAAAGGCGCAACGCGCAAAGGAGCGTCTCATGATCGAAATCTCGCATAATGGGCAGCTTCTTGCCATGATCCTGCGGGCCGACTTTAAGGACGAAGGTATCCGGTTTTTTACGCCGGATACCTTCTCCCAGCAGCTTGGGTACATGAACCGGCCTAAGGGCTATGTCATTCCGCCGCACGATCACAATGCAGTGCCGCGCACCATTGAATGGACGCAGGAAGTGCTCATCATCAGGTCGGGCAAGGTTCGGCTCGATCTGTATGAACCCACCACCAGGGTGTATCTTGAAAGCCATGTGCTCCTGCCCGGCGATATCGTGCTGCTGGCCCACGGCGGGCACGGTTTTGTCATGCTGGAGCAGTCTGAAATTGTGGAAGTGAAGCAGGGGCCCTACGCCGGGGAGTATGACAAGAAAAGGTTCAGTCCCATCGGGGAAGAACTCGTGCAGATCAAGGAATAAGGTGCGGCAGACTTTGCGGCGTGTCCTTGAGCTGCAAGAAAAGTTAGTAACTGCTCTTTTTATGAAAATTGAGTCCAACACAATATGCGTGTCGCGATAGGCGATGAATTGATGTGCTAAACCCGATCTGCCTACGGGAACGGAACAACTGTTGCACTGAATAATGCAGCAGGCTCGCCACATTGAGTCGTTATGGGGCGGCTGAAGGTGATGCGGCCCCCCCCCTGTAGGCAGCGGGATTCAAAAGTTACTTTGAGAGCATAGCTTTCATCTGGTGCAACCGTTTAGCGTCAGAGACGTTTATTTCTCCGACTTGCTGCGCCATTTATAAAAGGTCGCATCAGATATGCCATGCAGCGACACAGAATGACCGCGCTATTCCAGTCTTCGCTTGCCACAATATTCAATAATCTGTGCTTCTGTGAAACCGCAACGCTTATTCTTGTGCTCCCATGCCAGGTACACGAACTGTTCAGAGGCAGATTTTCCGGGAAAATGTCACCCATTACACCTGTCTGAACTTTGAAGCTCGTAGTTGCTCTTTGATTTTATGAATTCTTTCAAGCTGAATTAATTTTAATTTTTCAAAAAACTTCCCACCACTGCTGCATTTTATGCAAAGGTCAGCTGTTATCTCAGCTGATAAAAATTCTTTTCTCAATGCCTGCATTGCCCCGCCATTCCAAATTTCTGATAGCTTTTGATGCTTCACGTTGCCAAGTATATATTTGGCATCATAATCATAGCAGCACGGCAATACTTTTCCGTCCCACGCAATTGTCATCTTATGAAAAACAGTTTTGCATGGACCAGTTGCGTCTTCTATGTGAGATTTTTCTGAAATTTTATCTACATCTCCATTCCAATTTGTAAATGGTTTTACAAATACATTGTCTATGCCAGGTATGCTATCCCAGTATTGCTTTGCTCTGAGAATATTTTCCTCTTGTCCATCAATAGAAATTATAGAAAGGTTCGTTATTGCATCATATGTTTGTATATTTTTTAATTTTTCTTCCAAAAATTTCATGATGTTTTTTTTCGATTGTTCAAACACATTACTGACACCGCGGATTGCAGCAAAAGAAGTCTCATCGCCGCCATCTAAAGAAAGGTAGAGCAAATATGGGCGGGATTTTAACAAGCGCTTGGAAATCGTTTTGCTGAGCATGATTGGATTTAACGACAATGCAGGCCTCAGGCCTTTATCGCGCATGTATGCTATGCAATCGTCAAAGTGGGGGTGGAGCAAGCTTTCACCAAAATGGTGCAACCATACATGTGTGCTCGATGCTTGAGGATTGTCGCAAACATACTGATCAACAATACTCTTAAAGGTATCGACACTCATGAACCCTTGGCTTCTGGTCATGGAATACGTTCTTGGGCAAATAGTACAGCGCATTATGCACTTGTTTGTGAGTTCTATGTTGTGAATAAAATATGGTGTTTTAACAATAGGTTGTTCAAAATTTGTATTGTATTGCACAGCAATCTCCTTAACAAAGCGTTGGTCTGCAGTCGTGACGTGTCGTAATAATGCGCTTTGATGCAGATAGTGTCCGGAACCATTCGCTCGTTTTGCTTCGGCCAGTCGATGACGCATGGATATACGTCGGCATTGAAAGCCCTGGCTTTATGCTGATGTCTTATGGTTCCCGATTACATATCGTCGTCTGTCCCACTTTTGCGCTAGATGTCAGTGCAAACGAAGCATCCTGGGCGGCGAAGAGCTCGGGAAGATAGCTACTGCCCTGATTCAACTGTAAATTTTTGACTCGAGCCATCAAGCGGGTTTCTCGTGCTGATGTGCCGCCTGCGAGTTTTGAGGAAGTCATAATACAAAAGTAGTGAGCCTATTGGATTTCGCTTACTGGCTGTGTTCTGAAGTCGTTGCGACTGTATTTGGGTAATTGTTTGTCATCGAGTTCCGGCATACGGCTTGCTTGTTCTCTTGTGCATGAACGACTTTGAGCATCATTGCAAAATCTTCTAACTATCTAAAAGAAGGCATAACTTATATTAAACGCAACGAATCTAACTGTACAGGGCCGTTTCAGATGGTGCTGAAGAGAATCTTGCCAGCGCTCGGCTCTCGCAATGTAACAAACTATGGTACAATATCCAATTGTCCTCCTGCAAGAGACATGGGTAATTGATTTTTCATCTGAGATATCAGGGAGATTGATAAATGTAATGAAATTGGCTCCAGTATCAAAAAAATAGAAGCAAAAAGGGATGTTGTTGCGCGCAAGCTCTATGGAGGTTAGGCTGCGGGGGAATAGCCTATATTCTGTAGATAACAGCTACGCAATTTGCCCAGCGCGGGCCATATCCCATGGTACAAACTTTCTCAAATTCTGTTGTGTGTTTCCAGTTGTTAAAATTTATATCTCTATAATAGTAGCATACATTAGCATTTTCTAATTTTTTTGAAAAAATATAGTTCTGTAGGTCTCGATTGTAGCCAATGGGAAAAGTAATCAAAAAGCTTTTGGCATTGTCAAGAATGTAATTCAGGGCGTCTATAGAACTTTCATTCGCACTTACTCCATCATAATCTTGTGTTCCAATGTGTTCTATCACTGAGATAGCTAAAACATTTTTGTTTTTTATGTCTACATCAAACAAGCTCATTTTTTTAGTGACGGCAGGATGTTCGTCAGCAGGGTCAACAACATCATATGAAACATCAAAATAATAAGGTGTTACTGCCCCTATTTCAATTAAATCATGTTCAACAGATAACATAAACTCTTTTGCAAGTGCGAGCTCGACAGTTCTTTCTGTTGTGCGCGTACCGCTGTTGTCTCCGCAATTATGCTTATGATCAATGCTGTCCGGCTAAGCAACCAAAGCTAATAGGCTGAGACTGTAAGAGTTTTGAGTTTTTGATCTTCGCGGTTTCAGGAGTTCTTCCACGGAGTCTTTGCCGAACAAATTCAAGCAAATGAGCT
>JAEZYD010000035.1 GCA_023419375.1 Pseudomonadota bacterium | reverse complement strand
GAGATATATCAGCAGTACAAACCAGAGGGAGTGCCACCTCTGATTAGCCCTAGATGGGCGGCATAACCAATAAAACTGTCCACCTTAGTTTTGCCGTTGACTGGTCCAAAGAAGTGAACCCACTTCTTTGTTCAGGAAGATTGTAATAGAGATTATAGTTACAATACTTAAGAGTAGAATTTAATTAAAGAGTGTTCATTCACTCTTTTTTATTGCTTAAATATATAGATATTCTTCATTAAAATAAACTTAATGGAGGATTATATGAGTAAGAAATTATCTGATTCAACTGTTGATAAGGTTAAGAAACAAGAATCAAAGTATGATGCCAATGTGCTGCGTGATTTGATTCGCAACGGCAAAACCGCTTCGGAAATAATGATTGCTATGGGGATTTGTCACAAACAGATTTTAAAACACCACGTTCTCAAGCTTATTGCAACGGACAAAGAGTTTTATGAAGTGCCGGGGCTGTATGACAAGAATCGCCGTAAGGCATTTGTAAACAGCCGTGGTGAGATAAGACTGCGAATGCCCAACATCGATTTCAAGGGAATGCCTCTTGAACCAGATACCGAATTTGATGTTATCGTAGATGGAAACAAAATCATCCTGTTACATCTCGGATTGGAAACGAAACCAGTTTCGCCTGAAGCTTTTGCCGAGAGCGATCTGTAATCGTAAAGAGCCACCTCTGAAAATGGGGTGGCTTTTTCATTTCAAGTAAGCGGAATTGCTTACAAAAGGAACGTCCGATTTGTACCAGAAACGGACATTCAAATGCTTGACGGGCTAAAATCGAATAAATTCGGCCTGTTATATGGAATTCCAAGGGTGGCCCTATTTCGGCCCCAAAAATGAAAGTCCAAATTTATGGGCTTTACATAACGAAACGTAAATTGGAGGACATAGTCATGAAAGTACAGCCGATTACTGATTTGAAGGATATCAAACGTATCAAGCGATTGTTGTCATCAAATCCAAGAAACATGTTACTATTTATTATGGGTATCAACGCAGGGTTACGAGTTCAAGATATTTTGGCATTGCGTGTTAGTGATGTTGAAAATGCTGTAGTTGGAGATCGTATAACTGTGATGGAAAAGAAAACTAAAAAGGAAAATGTGCTAATCATTAATCAAGAGATTTATGATGCTGTGCAGCGATATCTGGCCTTTCACAAGAAGCGTATTCCAAGGGAGTTTCTGTTTAAGAGCCGTAAGGGATGGAATTACCCACTAAGCACTTTCGCTGTAACTCACATGGTTCAGGGCTGGTGCGATGAAATCAATCTGGCCGGCAACTATGGAGCGCATACCCTGCGTAAGACCTGGTGCTATCAGCAGCGCAAGCTCTATGGCGTGTCCTGGGAGTTATTGGCGAAGCGTATGAACCATTCCAACCCCGCAGTAACTCGCCGTTACCTTGGCATACAAGCCGAAGAGGTGGAAGAGGTGTTGCTCAACGCCATTTGATCAAAAAAATTTTCAGGGCCTCAGTACCCTTCGTGTAATGAGGCATGATGAAGGGAATGCATAGCATGATCAATGTTTGTATGAATGTCTGTATCTAGCTGAAAAAAAGAGACAAAGTTTGCCATGATTTCATGGAGGTGCTACGGTCTTCGTAACCCTCCGTGTTGGAGGTAATCTTTGTCGATAATTTTTGAGGTGAGAAATGTCTGTTTTTGAACGTGATGGTCGTTGGATCTGTGTTTTCAAAGGCACTGATGGTAAGCGGCGCGACAAATCTTTTGGGCGTGGGCCGGATGCTGAAATCTCGGCAAAATCTTTTGACGCGAGCATGAAATCCCGCGCGATAGCCCCGGTTGTGCAACAACCCCTTGGCCCAGTATTGCGGCAGGCGGTGGATGCGTATTTGGATCATCTGCGGGCGCAAGCCAAAAGTCAGTCTCACATTAGTAATGTGCAGTACATGGCAAAAAGCCTTTTGTATAAGCACTTTGGGCCATCGATGCCGTTGGATTTAATCAACTATTCTGACGGCATCGTGCCATTTATTAACCACATGAGGTCAATTCCAAGTGGCAGAACTGGTGCAGTACGCTCACAGGCAAGTATAAATCGCTACTGCTGCTTTCTGAGGACCATTTTCAATTTTGCTGTGGCAAATGGTCTGATGGCGCAAAATCCGATGGCACAGTGGCACAAGACGAAGGAGCCGCCGAGGCAGTTTCAGATCACGCTTGAGGATGTTTCCAAAATTATGGAACACGCTGATGCTCATGTGAGATGGGCCATTGAAGTGTGTTTCAATCTTGGCGTTCGCTCTGGCGATTCTGAGCTGCTTTCGTTGCGCTGGTCGGATGTAGACTTCATCAAGAAACAAGTGCGGGTTTTCGGCAGGAAAACTGAAACCTTCCGGACCATCCCAGTTAAGGATAGTTTCCTTGAGCGGCTGAGAGAAATGCGGTCTATAAGCTTGACGGAATTCCTTATTGAGTTTCGCGGGAAGCGTGTCAGACGCATTCAGAAAGCGTTCCGAATGGCATGCCGTAGGGCTGGCATTCTGCATTCGGTGCGTATGTATGACCTGAGGCATATGTTTGCGACTTATATGCTCTCCAACGGAGCCGACCTTGCCGCTGTGTCAAAGCTTCTGGGCCACTCCAGCGTGACTATGACCGCCAACGTGTATTACCAGTATTTGGAAGGCGAAAAAGAACGTGCAGTGACCTTACTGCCGGATCTGCCGCCTCTTGGGCAATCACCATCTGCGCAACCTTCTGCATAGAAGACGCTGACCTAGAATGGCCCTGAGCGAATAAGTTCAGGGTCATTTTTTTTGAAAAATTAATCGCAGTTTTTAACGCCAAAAATGATGCAGCTGAAGTTCCATGAAAAGAACGCCAAAAACACCAAAGTGTACGCCAAATACGCCAAAGTGTTCACCAAAAACACCAAACTATACGCCAAAAACACCAAAGTGTATGTGGCGAGATTGGTGCGAGCCACACGAACTTGTATGAGCGTATAAATAATATATAAGTATTTGTAATGATTATAAATAAGGTTGACTTTTTGGGAGCAGGAAGTCGCTGGTTCGAATCCAGTCGCTCCGACCATATATCCTAGAAAAAGGGATAGTTAGACGAAAGTCCGACTATCCCTTTCTTGCGTGGGATGGGATCGCCAAAAGTGGCGTGTGGCAGAATTCCCTAGAAAATTCCCATAACTATTCGATATATATTAAAATTTATCGCGCCACATGGCCGCAAGTTGAAAAGTTGCATCAGCGATACAAATACTTGCGGACATGGGTTCGTTTGGCGCGTGAATTGGTGTGGAGTGAATGTCAGAAGTCCTATCAAGTGTGTCAGTAGGGAGGTGATTGTCTAAACAAATCGACTGTCAGATCAACTCAAAACTAGTACAATTGAATACATCCATCCCCTTTCGCAGTCTAGATCCAAAGTAACTATCTAGTTCAGACTACTCAAAGAAGCAGCCATATGCATTCTCGTGAACCAGTTTCAGAAATTCTTCAAGAGACCGAAGAGAAGGGCATGGTTCATAGAGAGTCCATTTTCCATTACCCCTCATCCAGTAGACCTTCCAATTCTTCTGAGCGTTGACATAGCTCGCTTTGGCAATCGGGCTTTGGATCTTTTTTGATGGTTCCATGAAGTGAGGACGAATCTCGTATAGCTCTACTGTCTGCTTCTTGGGATCAACCTCATATCCCCATTTCAGCTTGTCATGGAGATGCGGTGGAGGTCCCTGTTCTTGGCAGAAGTCCTGGAGAAGCTTCTCGTATCGGTGTTGTTCGAATTTACTGATTGCCATTGCTTGTTTCCTATGCCTGATCCAGCAGTTCCCTGACTTTGGTGGCTTGGATGAATTTTGCTGGATTGTCCTGGCTATTGGCAAGAACGGCGAAGTGCTCTTTACCGCACTTGATCTTTGCGCCTTCCTTGTGGCGTAGGTCGTCCCACCAGAGGCTTCCCTTGGTTTCAACGACGAAGTAGAGCTTTTCCTTATCTTCGTCCTCGACCAGAACAGCCCAGTCTGGATTGTAGGTTCCAAGCGGTGTTGGAACCTTGAACCAGCCGGGAAGCTTGGCATAGACCTTTACTGCTTCATTCTTTTCCAAGTTTTGAGCGAATTCCTTTTCCACGCCAGCTGAATCGTACACAATTCTGTCGTAGACAGACTTTTCAGACTCCATGGTATTCTTGAGATAGCCGGTCAGCTCCTCTTTCTCGAAAAGTTCCTGTGCATAGAAGAACTCGTCACCGATGCGGCGATACTTTATTCCGTCAACCAGAGCCATCCGCTTAGTTCTGGTTATCGCCTCAGTCGCCAGCTGAATGAATTCCTGGGGATTACGCTTGAAATCGTTCAAGCGGCGGCTTGCGGTGAGAATTCTCACGATACTTTTACGGGTGAGTTGCGTCTTGTCTTGAAGGTCAGTCAGAATATCCGGCAGCTCAATGTCCGTCTCGTTGACAGTGGTGTAGCCAGAAACACTTGTTTCTTTTGCCTCTACTCCAGCTTTACCAATGGCGAGATTCGCGTTTCTGAACTGTGCCCGTGTTTTGCTGATTGCAGGGCCAGTTTCAATTGCCTTGGCGCAATCCTGAATCAGCTTCTCGTTGTCGAAGTCAACGCGATAAGTCGTCTTGTGTTTGATTCGATTCCATAGCTCTTTGAACTCAGGGCTCAGGAAGCGTTCTTTGTTGGGCTTGATCGTAATACGCTCATCAGCATTTTTGACTTCCAGACGTCCAGAAAGCTTGCGGAGAATGGCTTTGATCTCTGTCTTCTGCTCATCAAACTCTTTTGGCAGTACAAGCGTGTTTCCTTTCAGCGCAGTCCTGAGCGAGTCTTGAACCTTGCCTCTCTTGTCTAGGAAATCATTCTCTTTCAGGAATTCCCAAATCTTCTCCGATTGTTCCACGCCGAGGGGATTGGTCTTCCCGTTCTTATCGGTCACTGCGATGGTGGCAAACTGGTGCTTTTCAACAATCCCGAACCGGATACCGGTATCATCCTCAATTTCTTTTTGCAGCGTCTCTGCAAACTGCTCGTAGCTTTCGTTGGCAACGACAGTGAGCGTATTTGTGTCAAATCCACGGAGGCGTTGCCCATCCTGGTTTACACAAAGCCTCAAGCCTCGTCCGATGGACTGCCGTTTTGCCAGCTCAGTTCCGATGTCACGAAGAACACAAATCTGGAATACGTTGGGATTGTCCCATCCTTCGAGCAGAGCCGAGTGGGAAAAGATAAACTTCAGCTTGGATTCAAAGCTGAGGAGCTTTTCTTTCTCACGCATGATGAGGCTATATGCGCGTTCAGCGTTGTCTCTGTTTGTCTGGTTGTTATCTTCTGTTTCATGCGGGTCACGTTGTCCTGCTCGATGACGTTTTCTTCACCGGTGGCAGAGATGTCGAGAAGGACCATGCGTCCACTGACTCGTGCTTCCAGGTTAATATACTCGTCAAGCTCCATGTTGGGCCAGTAATTGACGAGCTGGATTTTCTTGTTCTTGGAACCAAGCCGGTCAATGCGCCCGAACCTTTGGATGATCCGCACAGGGTTCC
This sequence comes from Pseudomonadota bacterium, assembly GCA_023419375.1. Classification (GTDB taxonomy): domain Bacteria; phylum Desulfobacterota; class Desulfovibrionia; order Desulfovibrionales; family Desulfovibrionaceae; genus Desulfovibrio. Next base: position 122,564 of record JAEZYD010000035.1, on the reverse strand, counting down.
AGTGGATGTCATAATTCACCAGCCAATCGCAGTCCTGAAGGTTTTGTCCTTCGGAGATACAGTCAGTGGCAATCAACAGGTCGATTTCATCCGTAACTTCGGCATTGATTTTGTCGCGCTCTTTCGAGACAGGAGAAAAAGCGGAAAGCAGGGCATCGAATTCGCATCGCATAGTCTTCAGGTTGCACTTGTTCGAGCCGCCGCCGGTGATGAGGGCTGTATTCAGCTTCAGGTCCTTCTCTGCCCAAGGAGCGATGTGATCATAGAGGTAGTTTGCGGTATCAGCAAAGGCGGTGAAAATGATGACCTTCTTGTTCCCCGTATTGATCGGCTCATCCCGCTTGAACTTGATAAGCTCTCTGAGACTCTTCAGTTTAGCATCTCTTTCTGCTGTGACCTTGCGTGATTCGTCGAGGAGGTATTTTAACTTCTCTCTGTCTTCTTCCAAGTCCTGCTTCCAGCGAACCTGATCCATGTCCTTGATGAGAACCTTGACCTTTCTGCCGATCAGGAAATCCTCGAACTCAGGGGAATCCACCTCAATGTCTTCGATGCCGACTTCCTCAATCTCTTCGCCGTTATAGTTTTCAAGCTTCTCAAGAAGCTTTTGAACTTCATTCAAAAGCTTTTCCAAGGTCATGCCGAAGGAGTTGATCGAGCTTTCCATTCGCTTGAGGAGATTGACACGCATGAGGTGGATCAAGCTCTGTTCGCGGTCCACCTGACGGAACACGGATTTCCCGTCTTTCACAAGGATGTCGTACTTGCGGTCATATTCCGTGCGCTTCTCCATGCGGACATACTTCAGGGGAGAATACGCGCTGAGGTTCAGTTTTCGAATAGTCCGGTTGATCTCCTTGAGAGAAGGAAACTCTCCATCAAGATCAATGTCTTCCTTGATGTTCATAGGCTTGAGGCGTTCAGGAAATTCACCGACTTCGGCGATATTGTAATACTTCTGGATATGCTTGCGGGACCGCGCAATGGTGAGCATATCGAGGAGCTTGAAATAATCGAAGTTGAGTGCGTCAAGCAGACCCTCGGTTGTCCGATCCTTCTCATCCAGTCTGAGCCATTGATTGAATCTGGTCTGGGCCTTTGGCCTATCGTGCAAGCCGTGAAACCCGCGCCATGTTGCATGAGCTGGCCCAACGCATGTTTCCACAACAAATGGATGCTGAAGGTCCCAACGCTATCTCTACCAACAGCTCACTGTAGGAGGCTATAATGACACAACTTGTTTCTGATATCCGCATTCTGGACAACTTGTTAGCTCTCAATCTTAACGTCAGCCTGTGGTCAGCCCGTCGCAAAATGAGTCAGGAAGATCTGGGCGGTGCAGAGCTGCCCCCTGAAGATCTGGCATCTTTGGGCTCCAAGCGCATTGCCGACCCGGAAAACCTCAAAGTGTTTGGTACGCTCAAGGCTCGCGCCTTCAACTACCTTGACAGGCACGGGGTGCGGTTCATGTCCGGTTGGGCTATCCCCGAAGAAAAGGCTGGCGAAATTGTGCAGGAGCTGCTCAATATTCGCACCGAATTCCAGAAAGAAAAGGAAGCATTTCTGGCTGGCTACGATCAAAATGTGCAGGCATGGATTGAGAAGCACCATCAGTGGGGCGAAATTATCCGTAACTCCCTTGTGGAATCTGATTATGTAAGGGCTCGCATGGATTTTCGCTGGCAGTTGTACAAGGTATCCCCGCTGGAGCAGCATGCGGATAATACCGCTGTACTGGAAGCCGGTCTGGCAGAAGAGGTGCAGGGCCTCGGCGGCACGCTGTTTGATGAGGTGGCCAAGTCGGCTGACTATATATGGCGCAGAGTTTACCATGGCAAGACGGAAGTAACCCACAAGGCACTTTCGCCGCTGCGTACCCTGCATGCCAAGCTCACGGGCTTGTCTTTCGTAGAGCCGCATGTGGCACCGGTGGCTGATATCGTGCAGACAGCACTGCTGCGCATGCCCAAGAAGGGCAACATCACCGGCACAGATCTGCTGTTGTTGCAAGGGCTGGTCTGTCTACTTAAGGACAGCAGGGCTCTTGTGGGACATGCCCAAAAAGTTATTGAGGGCTACGGCCCGGCCTTTGTACTGGATGCGCTGCTCGCCGTACCATGCACAATGCCAGTACTGGATGACAACGCGATGCAGATAGAGGGTGTGGTTGATGGAGATGATGACGATCCCATTCTGCCAGACATCCCTGCAGTTGACAGCTCGTTGTCGCATCCTGCGATCCCCAGCCTGGGGCTGTGGTGACGCCATGGTACGCACAAAAGACGTTCTCAACTGTCTGCCCCTGCTGGCGTCCATCCTTGGCGACCGCTATGGGGTGCAGGTACGTATTGGCGGCAAGGAGGCCTGTACCAACGGTAAGGTGATTCACTTGCCCTCATTGCCCATGGATTGTGAACCTGAAGTGCTGGCATTGGCGAGGTCATTTGTAGATCATGAATCCGGCCATATCCGGCACACTGATTTTAGCGTGCTGAAAGCTGCAAACCTTGATCTTGTGACCTTCAACCTGTTCAATTGCCTTGAGGACTGGCGTGTTGAAAAGAAACTGTCGGGGATCTTCCCAGGCTGTCGAAAAAATCTAAACTGGCTCATACGACGATTCTTTGTAGAGCAAGCACAGCCAAGGGCCGGGGACGATTCCCCGGCCCTTGCTGTTTTGGACTATGTGCTTCTGACGGTGCGGGCCTGGGATGTAAATGATGTGACCCCGGCACGCCAAAACGCGGCGAGCATCATGGAGCAGCACTTCCCCAGATTGAAGGAGGCTCTGGATGCTATCCTAGTCAAGGTCTACATTCATTGTCCAGATACGGCGGCAGCAGTCGCATACGCACGGCAAATCGCCCTGTGCATCCGGCAGTGGGAACCGCCTCAACCAACTGCAACCACCAAATGTACGGATAAAAACGATCAGGGTGACATGCCCCAGTTGACAAAGGAGGATACCGATTCTGCCTCACAAATTGACCAACAAGCTGAAACGGTTCAACCGCTAAGGGCTTTGAGCGCATTACCGCTCAAAGCTCTTTTTCATGCTGAGGCGCAGGATCTACCCCAGCAACTCGGCGAAATCATGGCGATTGAGCTTGCCAATAGCAGCGTAGAATCCGCCAGTGACGCTCTGACTGTGGCCGTAGAAGGCACCCGACAGGCAGCCCCTTTGCCAGCAGAGCAGAAGCTGCAAGCCCTTCAGGCCAGCATTGCGCTACGCACGCGCCTTCAAGGTTTTCTGCAGGCGCAAACACAGAGGCGTTGCAGTATCGGGCGTAGAGGAACACTGCATGCCAACTCACTACACCGTCTGCAAGTTGGCAATGCTCGTGTTTTCCAAAAAGAGTCTGTGCAACTGGGCCTCAATACGGCTGTCCATATCCTGCTGGACGTAAGCGGCAGCATGGCTGGCGCACCGATGAGTCTTGCCAATCGGGCATGCTTTGCAGTGGCAACGGCGCTGAGTCATATCCGTGACGTGAACCCTGCAGTAACAGCCTTTCCCGCTGTCACGGAAACCAATTCAGTATTCCCCATCATGCGACATGGGCAGGCAGTGCCAGATCTGTTCGACCTTCGGGCTTCTGGCGGGACCCCCCTAGCTGGGGCTTTTTGGTGGGTTTTGCAAACCATGCTGCCCCTCAAAGAGCGGCGCAAGATTATTCTGGTTATCACTGATGGCATGCCGGACAACCAGTTGGCTGCAAACAATGCCATAGGGGTGGCGCAAGAACTTGGCTTTGAAGTTTATGGCCTTGGCATACGGGATGAACATATTACGCATCTGCTGCCGCACACATGTAGAGTGGTCAATGACTTGCCCGATCTGGTCCCTTCCATGTTTGCCATATTGCAGGCGGCATTGCTCAAGGGGGGTGCGTTATGATGGTCCCCCTTGATTTTAGCTCCTGGTACTGCACGGGGGTATTCCGTTCCTTTGCGTTTAACAAAAATCGGCGCATCCCGCGCTGCTATAACTAGTGGAGGTTTCATGAACTATACAGGGTGGATCGCAGTTGCCATAGCTGTTTTGCAAATTGTCAAAGAAAGTATGGATGATTAGGCAGATAGGAGGTTGCTCTTATCTTTCTTTATATCACAACTAAATGGAGTCCTTATGAGTAAGACATGGGCATTTATCGGCGGAGCGTTAGCAGGGATAGTCGGCGTATTTACTGCAGCGGCAGTGGCCGTAGAGTTGGATAAAAGGAAAACAGACCAAGTGATTGAAGACGAGCCAGAAAAATTGGCACTGCCCGAAGGAGAATAGGAGCAGGGCACTACAGACAGAAAACCTTATGGGGAGCGGGAGATCCCCGCTTCCCTGCCTTTAACGTATGGCCCCTCGGCGCCGCACGTGGCATTGAGATTCTTTGACTGTATGACCGGCTGCAAGTTATCCAATCCCACCTCAAGGAAGTGAGCGCTGGCGAACGCACATTAAACCCTGACGTTGGTATCAAGAATCGCAGTTGAGAGAAGATTGTCATATGGTGACTTGACTCTAGTCCAAAATCGCCGTGTGTGGCAAGTTGTTGTACTAACTTTTTATACCACATGCTGCTGAGATTTTAGATTTTTTCCCAAACCCTTAGGCGGACAGCAAGATCAGCTATATAGCTTGAAAGCTATTTTGATGTGCATATACAACCTTGATCAATAGATTTACACGCCACTTTGTATAACTTAATATAATTTCTAAAACAACTATCGCTACTTACGCAAGTTTCAAAATTATCATTTTTTGTGCAATTCAAATTTGGCCTAATTATCAAGTTTTTGCAAAAATGTTTTGCTACAGCAGTAATATTCATACTGGTATTATTCTTTACATAGTCGTACATTATAATTCCAATCAGCCTGTTTATTGCTTCATCAATACTAATTCTATGCATGGTTTTAGGAAAAAACATATTCAAATAAGAACTAACAGTGCTATAATTATTTATATGCGTATTTGGATCCTTTTCATATATGTATAATGACATTATGGATTTAATTGTTTCAACTGCGCTTTCAAATTTGTATTCTTTAGAGTCCAAGTCGACATGAAACGCCAATTTATCCTGTTTAAGACTATCATCCATCACAAAACAACTTTCGCCTGGGTCTGTTACAATAACAGCAGGGCACAGCAATTTGTCAACAATGCTCTTTTTAAAGTATAGTCTTTCTGTGTGGCGAGAGATCCTTTTATAATCAAGAATATTAATATCATAATTCTTGTTCTTGAATGTAGCAACATGCGCAGCATAAACACCATATTTTAAAGATATACCAGCAACAAGTCTCAGTGCGCGTGCTAGATTGTCTTGACTCAAAATATATCTATGTATTTCTTGAATAGGTGGCGTGTTGTGCGTGAATTCTTTTACGTGCAAAGTCATGCGTTTATTGAGCAAATCCCTGAAGAGATCAATTTTTGGACCTGAACATTGCTTAAAGACATGATAATCTAATAAAAAATCAATATCATGCTCATCATAATGTTTTCCCATAGCCTTGTGCAGAAAATCTTGCAACTCAGCAATGCAATTTAATAGTTTATTAGAAAACTTCTGATTCTCTAAAAATCTATACGTATATTCCGTGTGAAAAAAAGCTGTCAACTTCATCCTGTATGCGAAATTTTTATCGTCCACTACATTACCCGCTTACGATATGCATTTTTAACAAAAATTAACCGTTACGCATTTCTTTTAAAATATCATCGGCAACACTGGCTGCCCTTTGCAGTGCCTCATCAGCCAAATGCGCATATCTTTGCGTCATCTGCGGGCTTGAATGTGTTAACAACTTCTGTAACGTATATAAATCAACCTTACCACTGGATGCAAGAAAAGAAGCATAGGTATGGCGTAGGCCATGCAAAGGACGAAAATCGTCGGGGAGGCCAGCCTTTTGCTTCACTCTTTTTGGCAATCTCCTGAACTCCTTCCTCTGCCCACCGTCTTTACCTGGAAAAACATAGGGGCTGCCAGCGTATTCGATGGTTTTAAGAATTTGCTGCGCAGCGGCTGTCATGGGGATGCTTTCTGTTTTCCCCTTTTTGGCAACTTCCCCTCGTAGCGTTATAAATCCACGGTTAAAATCAAGGTCATCCCAGCGCAATGCAAGCAAGGCTCCACGCCTCATGCCAGTCACCAAGGCTAAACGCATCAAAGCGGCTGCATTCTGATCTGGCTCCTCATCGAGAGCTTTCTTCAGTGCGATTAGCTGTTCTGGGGTCAATGTTTCTGTTTTCTCGTTATCGACATGTGGAATTTCAAAATGCAATTTTGAAGGAGCTGGAGCCTCGCACAATCCTTTTTTCACCCCAAACTTGATAATACGCCGGAGTAGCGTGAGCACATGTTTAACTGTTTGGGCACTCTTGCCCTGTTTGGCAAGCTTGATCCGCAAGCGATCCACCGCGGAGGTTAAAATGTCGTTCGGCACCATATCACCGAAGTCCTGCTTGAGATACAATGAGTAGCGACTTTGATCTTGAGCCGATGGCTTACCTCTGATGAGGGCTTCACCATACAGTTGCCAAAGACGCGCAATAGTCGGACGATTTTCACTTTCAAGCCGCCTAGCCTCTTCAGCCGCGCGAGCTTCTTTGCGTGAAGCCCGCTTCCCTTCAATGCGTTCACCACGGATGCGCGAGGCTTTGGCTTCGGTCATATCATCCGCATACTGCCTGCCAACCTTTTCCTCGTAGACCTTGCCGCCTTTTTTGAACACAATGTAGTATACGCGCTCCACACCAGAAGCTCCAATTCTGGCGGTTTCACGGAAGAAGACACCGGGGTACTTTGTAGCCTTTCGTCTGCAAGGTTTCATTTTTGACGCTCCATTTTCCAACCCCATTTCCAACCTTAATGTTCAAAATTGGTAACAAACAGAGGCAAATGATACAAGTTTTTTTTGTAACTATCATAATTTATAAAATAAATAGAATTTCATAGTAAATGGTAACAATCTAGTTCATGGGCCTCCGGAGCCAAAGGCCGTGAGTTCGAATCTCGCCGGGCGCACCACTAAAAGACAAAAGGTTGGATGCAGAATATGCACCCAACCTTTTTTCATTCTAGGAGCTGGTTAGCAAGCGTACATAGCAATCAACCATGCACGTAAGGCTTAATAAATTTTTCTATTTCTCTCACCGCAGAATCTACCTTGGCTTGAATAGCGTCTCCAGCTTGTGCATAGATTGTTTCCTCTAATTCATTAAATTTTCTACTCTCAGCATCAGTATCACTGCGATTTTTTCTTTTGGGATCAGAGTACGCCAAAAAAAATTTGATACTGGTCCTCAACTGTAAACATACTTCACTTATTGGACGAAAGAGTTCTCGAACATTTTTATCAAGAACTATCTCTGCTTCAAACAGTAACAATTCTATTTCGTTAAATATTTTTACTATTTTATCAAACCGTTCCCACATGTCTTTCTTGGTGGATTCGTACATTTGCTGATTTTTGGGAATAGGGTTGCCTTCAGCATCCTGCGTAATCAATGCGTTATTACGAATCGGAGATCTGCAATACTCAATGTCTCGCCTGATCTGATACACCATGAGCATCAGCCGTTTGGCAACATCAAACTGGGAAGTGCCTTTGAGCTGTCTGCGCCACGTTCTCAGTCCCTGCCACGCGACCCACACGCCACATCCCGCGATTATGAGCGTCAGCCAGTCCTTGGCGATAGAGATACAGCCTAGCAATGACGGTTGAATATCCATCCAATCATCCTTTTCTCTATGCCTGACAGCACAACACCCCGCCCCTCACCCGAGCCTGCTGACCACTGCTTCGAGTCTGGCCCGAACCCTAGTTTCCATTTCCAGCTTCTGCTGCAAGTCGGCAATGGCGGCCTCAGCTTTTTCAATGGTGCCGCACAGCCCGCCGAGCAGCGAAAACGCGCCGCCCTCAAGAAAGTCCGCATTTTCAACTGTTCCCGCATAGGGGCTGCCGCCAAGGCGTTGCCAGCGGGCATAGTCCCGCTGCCATTCAGGAAAACAGGTGGCGGTGAGGCCGTCATTCCACAGCTTGTACGCTCCAAAGGCATGCACCACTGGCGCAAAGGCCGCCGCCGGATTACGCGGATGCGCATTGAAGCCCTGCGGTAGTTGAAAAACGCTCTGCGGATACTGCCGCAGCAGCATCTGCGCCAGCAGGTTGAATGCCGCCTGATCGGGGTAGCGCAACTCTGCGCCGTGGCGGCACACAAATTCCAGGCAACCCTGACGCAGTGCCTCCGGCGCGGGCAAGTCGTTACGGAACACGATGACGCCCGAATTCAGGTTGTCTGCGGCCCCGTCAAAACCCTCAATGGGCCCGTGCAGATTGATTTGCGCGGGTTTGGCCCCCGGAGGGTCGAAAAACTCCGGATCTTCCAGCGCCAGCCCCAGTGGGCCGCAATCAAACAGACCTTCAATATTATCCTGAATCAGCACATCCGCATCAAGCCACACAACCGATGTATAGCGTTGCAACAGGTCAAAGCAGTCAAATTTGGCCAGACTGAGCGGCGAAAAGACCTCCAGCGCCTCAGCCGTCAGCTCTGCGGGAACAGGCGTAAAGGGCACAAGCTGCGCACCAAGGCTTTGGAGTATCGCGGCATCGGTTTCCAGCAAGGAGTCATCGCAAAAAACGATGACGTCTGCCTCCAGCTCAGGATTATGCCGCCGAAGCGCCAGCAACACCGTGCCCGCGGCAAAGGCCCAGTTGCCGGTTACGCCTGTGGCCACCGCGCGCGGAAACCTCACGTCAATGCGGCCTTCAAATGCATCATGCATGGCTGGCTCCTGATGTCGCTTTGTGCAGCCCGCAGGCCGCCTCAATATCCCCGGCCAAGGCCGGAAAAAGCCCGTTTCAGACGGGGCAGTCTGGTTACCCCGGCCTGAAACGGGCCAACAATGCTTTATCCGCCAGTCGCTCCTAACGCGAGGCAGCAAAAATGGCGACAATATCGGGCGGCAGCAGTTTTTTTACGCTGCCGATGTGGGCTTTGCCCACAAGGGCCTTCTCGGCCATTTCGGCAATCTGCGCATCTGTGGGCGCGAGATTCAGCTCTTTCAGCGAGGTGGGCATGTGCAGCGAGCGGAAAAACCGCTCCATGGCCTCAATGCCCCGCAGGCCCGTGATGGTTTCCGTTTCCGCCGGGGCAATACCCATGACCCTTTCCGCAAACAGGGCAAAGCGGTCAGGCCGCAGGGGCAGCACATGGCGCGCCCAGCTGCCCCATATGGCAGACAGCCCCGCGCCGTGGGCCACGTCAAACATGCCGCTCAGCTCGTGTTCAATCATGTGCGTGGCCCAGTCGCCGCCGTCAGAGCCGCAGCCAGTCAATCCATTATGCGAAAGGCTGCCAGCCCACATGACTTCGGCTCTGGAGTCGTAGTTGGCCGGATCATCCCGCAGCACAACGGCATGGTGCATGACCACGCGCATGAGTCCCTCGCCGATGCTGTCCGTTATGTCCATGTTCGAGCCATGTCCGAAGTAGCGTTCCATGGTGTGCATGAGGATATCCACGCAGCCGCAGGCCGTCTGAAAGGGCGGCAGCGACATGGTCAGCTCCGGATTCATGACGGCAAAGGCCGGACGGGCCATATCTGTCTTGAAGCTGCGTTTGAAGCCGTTTTCCTCGTTGGTCACAACGGTTGAACTGCTCATCTCGCTGCCCGCGGCAGCGATGGTCACCACGCAGCCAATGGGCAGGCAGGCGTCCGGCTTGCGTTTGCCCATGTAATAATCCCACACGTCGCCCTCGTTGGCGGCTCCGTAGGCAATGGCCTTGGCCGAGTCGATGACGCTGCCGCCGCCCACTGCCAGAACAAAATCCACCCCTTCACTGCGCGCAAGCTCAATGCCCGCGCGGATCAGCGAAAGCCGCGGGTTGGGCACTACGCCGCCAAGTGTGACAAAGGCCAGCCCTTCGGCCTCGAGAGAGGTCTTGATCCTGTCCACAAGGCCCGAGCGCAGGGCGCTCTGCCCGCCAAAGTGGATGAGCACCTTGCGGCATTTGCAGGCTTTGACGAGTGCGCCGGTCTGCTGCTCTGTATTTTTGCCAAAAACCACCCTTGTGGGCGTGTAGTACGTAAAATCATGCATGGTAAACCTCCTGACTGTAAAAACACGCGGGCAAGCCCATCAGGCCTCAGGATCCCCCGCGTAAAATTCAGATATGTTCCGCCAGCGCGGCGAGCGAAAGGGTCCGCAAAAGCCTGGCAGCCCGTTCCGCCTGTGCTGCATCCGCCGAGGCTTCGCGCAAAATGCGCGCCATAAAAACAAGCACGTGGCGTTGCATATGTTCATCGTGCCCATAACGGGCTACCCAGATCTGCCAGAGGGCATCAAGCCAGCGCAGCGCAGCCTCCGGCTCTGTGGGCCCGCCATAGACCAAGTCTGCATGCAGTGCAGCCTGTGCGCCTGTTGCCCGGATGCCCAGCGACGGGAACACATGGCCAAGCAGGGCGCGCACGTGCCACTGGCGGGCATGGGGCGCTGGCGTATATCGGTAGCGCAGCAGCGGCTCCTGCAAATTGACCGCCTGCAGTCCGGCCTTGAGCTGGGCATCGGCCCAAAAGGCCATGTCCTCCGCCCTTGCCAGGGTGGCGTCATAGCGTAAGCCAAAGGCGCGCATCGCGTCCAGCCGCAACAGGGCGCAACCGTTGGGAACTGACGCGCCAAAGAGTGCCGCCGCCCTTGCCGCCCCCGGCTGCTCGGGAAACAGCTCAAGCGCGCAAGATTGCCCGAAATACTGCACGCCAGCACCGCAAATGTGAATCTGGGGGCGCGCCTCAAGGCAGGCATGCTGCACTTCCAGCCGATGGGGCATGGCAATGTCGTCCGCGTCCATCCAGGCCAGATACCGACCCCGCGCGCGGCCCAAGGCCATATTGCGCGCTGTGGCCCGCCCCTTGTTAGCAGGCAGCCGTTCCACACGAATTCTTTTGTCGCCAATGGACTGCGCCAAGGCAAGAGTATTGTCTGTGGAACCATCGTCCACCACCAGCAACTCAAAGTCTTCAAAGCTCTGGGCCAGGATGGAGTCCACCGCTTCGCGCAGATGGGCGGCGGCATTATAGGCGGGCATGGCTACGGTGATTTCTGGCCTGGACGAGCTCACTTGCGCTCCCCCCTCACCTGCCTGTACATGGCGGCCACGTCGCTGCGCCCCACGCCAAATATGGGTTCCGGCCTGTGCAGGGCAGGCAACCTGCGGCAATACTCCGGCGCTGTTTCCATCATTCGAGCGGCACGGGCAAAAACATTGGTGGTTTCCAGCATCCAGTTGCGGCACACGGCAAGCTCTGCTTGCCGGGCCTCCCACAAACGGCTCTCGATGGCAGAGAGGATGCTCTGCGCGCAGGCTTCCAGATTGCCGGCAGGCAGAGGGACAAACCCGGCTGCGGGGCAAACAGCGCCAAGGTTGGGCGCGCCAAGATAGAGCGGCAATGCCCAGCCGAGCCATGCATCGGACAGTTTTTCTGTCCAGAAGTTGTCCAGGTAGTTGTTTTCAAGCACCACATGATACTTGTAGGGCGCGATGGCCGACATTTTGTCGTCTACGGGATTAAATCCGCGCCCGTACACATGCAGCGCGTCCCCCAGCTGTTCCTTGAGCAGACTCACCAGTGCAAGCCGCGCGCGCTGTGCCGTGGTTGCTGTTTTGCTGGAACAGACGACGGAAACAAGACCTGGTTTTTCTGGCATGGGGAATGTGCGCAATTCATCCAAGAATTTGAATTTACTGATATATTCGCCTGGCCTACCACTGACGCCCAAATGCCAGTTAAGACAGGGATTGCTGATGACCATGCTGCGGCGCTCAACACCGCGCAAATCATAAGGCGACACCACCGTGCCAAACTGGCCGAGGTAGGAGCGGGGATATTTTTTGATTTCTGGCGGTTCGGTGACAAAGAGGATGCGACGTTCGCGGGGCACTGTGGTGCTGAACCCCACAGGGGCTTCATCAAAAACCACAAGCCATGCGCTGGAGGTTTCTGCCGAAGTGGGAAGCGAGGAAAAGGAGTGGGACGCTGGCGAGGGCAGCACAAATTGCGCACGGCCCAGAGCGCCGTTGCCGTCTTCTGTCTGCCGCATCCAGGGCCAGGCCGCGTGGATGGTGGCAAAACAGCACAAAAGGGTAGAACTTTCAGCCACAAAGGCCTCGCAATGCCAAGGCCCCGGCCCGCTTTTTCCTGGTCTGAGGCCGGTTAGCAGCGCCTGTTGCTCAGACGCATCGGCAGCGGATGTTGAAAATCGTTTTAATGCTCAACTGCGTAGATATTGCGGAAAACAACGCCATTTTCCTGGCTGCGCACTTCAAGAATGACCTGGGCGTTGGTAAGGCTCATGGGGTGCTCGGTAGATGCCACCATGACAGCCCGCTTGAACCGGCTGATACGAAAACTGCCCACATCTTCGGGCTCAAAGCGCAGGGAATATTTTTTGCCATCAGCTGTCAGCAATGTGCCGCTGACTATACCAGAAAGGATCTTCTGGCTGTCGGTATTGCGCAGATCCAGTGCGACGCGCAGCTTGCCGCCCCTGATTTCACGCACCTGCACATTCCCTATCTTGACGTAATCAAGGTCAATGGAGGGAAAGTCCTCATGCCCCGGCCCTTCAGTGGCGCGGGCCGCATCGCTGGCCCCGGCCTGAGGCTTGTCGGCCGCAGCCCCGCCCGTAATGGCGGGCCCTTCACCCGGCGCTTCCGCAGCGGCGCCGCCAGTGCTGAGTCTGCGCAACACAAGCTCCCGGCCTGGGATATTTTCTTCGCGCAGCAGTTCTTCAAGGTGTTCCAGCCGCTCGGCATTGGCCTGCGCCGTCTGCGAATCGCTTTCAAAGCGCAGCACATTGTCCCGCAACTGCACGTTCTGCTGCCACAAAGTCCAGCACAGCCATCCCAGCACGGCGCACGCAACGGGCAGACAGGCCATCACCCCCAGAGCCGCCACAAACCGCCCCCTGCGCACTCGATAGCTACGCCGGGGGCCGTTATCCCGCATCAGGATTATGCTGAGATTTTCGCGGTACTTCAAACGGTCCTCACGAACTTTGGCGTTTGAAATTTCGGGATGGCCGCACACAACACCCTGTTATGATACCTCGCCATAAAACCTGGAAACGGTTTGACCAGCCACATCCGATGCGGCAAAACGGCAGAAGATCCTATTGACCGGCCTCTCCAATGGGAGCAACCGGAGCGCCAAGAGGTGCCCAGTCTTCACGGGCGATACGCCAGCCCTTGCCGTCAAAGCGCAGCAAAAGGGTCTTGGTGCCCCTGTCCGTGTGACCGGAGCTGTCGGCGTAGACCTGATTCATGTCGGCGCGCAGACCCTGCTTGTCAGCCACCAGCCGCAGCCCTGTGATCTGAACCAGTGTGGGCTTCACGCGCTGCCAGAGCAGTTCCTTCTGCTTCTGAATATTCTTTGCGCCCCAACGCCCCTGCTGGATAGCATCGTCCGCATAGTATTCAATGTACTCGTCCAGACTTCCCGCTTCCCAAGCCTTGCGCCATTTTTCAACCATGGTGCTTGCGGCGTCGCTGACCTGATCCAGATAATCCGCTGCAAGGCCAAGTTCTTCTGGCTTGAACTGCGAGGCAACAATGCGGAAGTCGCCCTTGTCGTCCCGGCTCCACCAGAAGGAACGCACACCCTGCTCCATGCCGTTGGGGGCCACTACAAGCTGCTCGCAATGGCTCACAGCCAGTGAACCCTGGATTTCCAACTTGGGCTTGCGGCTGATAAGGCGCAGCCACGGCACCGCAAAGCGGCGATCAAATTCGCGCATGGTCGAATTATAGGAATATCCGCGCGGCGTTCCGGCTTCGCGGTTGTACTTGGCCTGATCGTAAAGTGCGGCAATGTTGGTCGAACGCGCGGCAAAATCCGCATTCCAGGCCTGCACGGCCTTTTCCAGAGCGGCGCGAACTTCCGGTGTGAGGGTCAGCTGCTGGGCTGCCACGGGGGCGTTGGCTTGTGCCGGAGCTGCAATGGGAGCCTGAACAGATGTCGGTGCAGGCACGTTAACAGCCTGCTGGGCTTCTGCAGGCTTTGCCGCCTGATCGGCAGGCTTGGCAGGCGCGGCCTTGGGGGCGGATTCCGCTTCGCTGCGGGCCGCGTCTTCCATTGCCGGGCGCGCCCCCCAGTTCACTTCTGCCGGGGGCGTTGCGCTGCTGCGGCGGGGCACCAGAGGATCATTGGCCGCCATGAGCTTGTCGCCCTGACCTGCCTTGGCTGTAGCAGCTTTGTCCTGCGAGGGCTGCGGCGCGGCAAGGGCCGCTGCCTCCGCCTTTTCAGGCGCGGCTTCTGGCATATCCAGCCGTGGGCGCTGCGGCGCTTCGGAAGAAGCATCGCTGACCTGCTGCAAGGGCGCTTCGGCCACAAGCTGGCCTTTCTGGAAATCGGCGCGCATACCCAGATCGCGTGGCGCCCATTCCATGCCAACAATGCGGAACTTCTGGTCGTTACCGCGCTGCCAGTACAAACGGCGCACACCCTCTGTGGAAAGATTGGATGCCGTATAGAGCTGCTCTGACCAGGTCACCCAATAGCCCGGCCCTTCCAGCACATTGATCTTGCGATTGAAAATCTTGATGAACTGGAGCGACTTGAAAAGACGTTCCTTGTTCTGTCGAAAGGCCGTGAAATTTTCCGTCATGGCCTTGGAATAGGCTTCGGGATTATAATAATCAAACATCTTGACCGAGCGGGATGCCCAGGCGTTGCTCCAGTTCTGCATCAGGCGGCGCAGTTCGTTGGCGGTGCTGCTGTCGGGCCGGGGCTGGGCGGTCTCGTCCATCTTATCGGCCAGAACCACTGCCGTGCCGGGCGTCAACTGCGGCCCGACCTCGTCGATTTCCTTAAGCCCGATGGCCACGCAGCCGCGGGTGGAAAGCGGTTCAATGCCAAAACCCTTGCTGTGAATCCAGATGCCGTGGCCGGTTTTACCGCGCAGACGGTCCACGGGGTTGGGATAGTTCAGGGTATAGGCAATGCCGCCGTATTCCTTGAAATCCAGCCCACTGGCAATTTTATATTCCACAAAGTAGATGCCCTCGGGCGTGCGCAGATCGTTGAGCGCCTGCTTGTCGCCGGGCAACTGGCCTGTGGTGCAGGGATAGGTGTATTTGAGCTTGAGGGGGCTTTTTTTCTCGAAGAACATGAAGGTCTGGCGCTTTTTGTCCACAGCCACCAAATGCGTAGGAAGCCCCTCATTATACAGAGAGGCTTGCCATTCTTCGGCCTGCGCCAGATGTGGAGCGGCAAGTGGACAACCAATGCCAAAAGCCATCAGCAGGGCCAAGGCCATGCATCTGACAAGGCCATGGGCCAGACAACTGACCATGGGCCTGACAATGAAACTGACAGCAGAGCCCGCCAGACGTTGCAGTAATGCCGCCTGGGGCACGGCGCGCGGGTCGGTGGGGACCTTAACGCGCAAGGTCCACCAATTCCGCACGGGTAAAGAGCGCAAGCAGGTCATATCCCGCCTCACGGAGCTTTTCCCGGCCACCTTCCTCCCGATCCAGAATGGCGCAAACCGCCACAATGGACAGGCCAGCATCCGTAATACGATCGCAGGCCTTCAGCAGAGAACCGCCGGTGGTAACAACGTCTTCAAGCATGGCCACGCGGTCGCCCGCGCAGAAATTGCCCAGCCCTTCAACAAACTGCCCTGTTCCGTGCCCTTTGGCTTCCTTGCGGACCAAAAGGCCGTTCAACGGCCTGCCCTGTTCGTGCGAGATGACCGTGGTGGCTGCAACCAGCGGGTCAGCGCCCATGGTCATGCCGCCCACACCCTTGATGTCCATCTCGCGGAGCATGTGGTTGAACAGGGTTCCGATAAGCCACGATCCTTCGGCGTGGAGCGCCGTGACGCGACAATCAAAATAGTAATCGCTTCTGCGACCCGATGCCAGCACAAAATCTCCCTCGCGGTATGATTTTTCTACCAGCAGGCGGGCAAGGCGGCGCTTGAGCGCCAGCAGTTCTTCAGAAGAAAGAGTTTGCATGACAGCTCCTTACGCCTTGTTGGCCGCAGCGTTCTTGAACACCCGGGCAAAAATTTCGTCTTCGTGTTGCAGGTAGTACGAAGGGTCAAAAAGCTCGGCCAGCGCAGCTGCGCCCAGCCGCCCGCTCATGTCGGCATCGTTGCGCACCAGATCGGGGAAGGGAGTGCGGCTTTCCCAGCTCTGCATGGCAAGGCGCTGCACGGCTTCATAAGCCTGCTGACGCGGAAGCCCGGTGGCAATAAGGGCCGTCAGCACACGCTGCGAAAAATACAGGCCGTAAGAACGCTCCATATTTTCACGCATGCGCTCGGGCTTGACCACCAGCCCTTCAAGCAGCTTGGTGAGGCGGGTCAGCACGTAGTCGGCCAGAATGGTGGAATCGGGCATGATAACCCGCTCCACCGAGGAATGGCTGATGTCGCGCTCGTGCCACAGAGCCTGATTTTCCAGCGAGGCAAGAGCGTTGGTGCGCAAAAGGCGCGAAAGACCGCTCATGTTTTCTGCCGAGATGGGGTTCTTTTTGTGCGGCATGGCCGACGAACCCTTCTGCCCCTTGGCAAAACCTTCTTCCACCTCAAGCACTTCCGTGCGTTGCAGGTGGCGCAGTTCCACGCACAGGCGCTCCACGCCGCCAGCCAAAACGGCCAGCGAAGTGAAAAAGTGGGCGTAACGGTCGCGCTGAATGATCTGGGTGGAATGCGGGTCAACCCCAAGCTCAAGGTAGCCCAAGGCGCGCTGCTCAAGCTCGGGCGACAAAAATGCGTAGGTGCCCACCGCGCCGGAAATTTTGCCCACGCGCACGCTTTCGACCCCGGCTTCAACCCGGGCAAGGTGCCGCTCGAACTCGGCGTAAAATCCAGCCATTTTGAGCCCAAAACTGGTGGGTTCCGCGTGGATGCCGTGGGTGCGGCCCATGCACAGCACACCCTTGTGGCGGCGGGCCAGACTTTCAATGGCGGTCAGGAGCGCGCGGATGTCCTTGAGGATCAGGCGCCCGGCCTGCATGAGCAGAAGGGCGTTGGCCGTATCCACGATGTCTGAGGAAGTACAGCCCAGATGGATGTAGCGCGCGTCTTCCGCGCCAACCTTTTCTTCAAGCGAGGTCAAAAAGGCGATGACGTCGTGGCGGGTCACTTCTTCAATGGCCAGGATGCGGTCCACATCAATGGAAGCCTTGGCCTGAATATTTTCCACCGCAGCGGCGGGGATGCGGCCCATGTCGCTCCAGGCCCGGCAAACGGCCACTTCAACATCAAGCCATGCCTGATAGCGGTTCTCAAGGGTCCAGATACGGCCCATTTCCTGACGGGTGTAGCGATCAATCATGGCTGCCTCATGAAGCCGAGCTGGCGGCTTTGGTGGGTGCCGACGCTGCGGACCCTGTGGTTGGCGTAGGGGCGGGGGCCGCCTTGGCGGCGCTGTTTCCAGAATCGGGTGCAGATGCGGAGGCTTTTTCGCCTGCCGTACCGCCGGAAGCAGGGGCAGAGGAACCGCCAGAGGCACCGGAGGAGGCCGTTGAGCCGCCTTCTTCCGTGACGCCCTTGCGGTAGCCGTAGTCGCTCACATACCAGCCGCCGCCTTTAAGGACGAACGATGTGTGCGACATGATGCGGGGCGAAGGCTCACCGCACTTGGGGCAGGGCTCCTGCCCGTGGGATTCCGATGCCTTGACCCATTCCTCAAACGTATGCTGACACTTGGGGCACTGATATTCGTAGATAGGCATGGTAACACTAAAAAGGCCATGACACGGCATGCTGCCGCGCTGACCGCTGCTGCTTGTTTGCGCCCCGCGCGGCTGCCAGGAGGCAGCCGGGCCGAGCACCATATGTGACGGCGCGTCAATTCGCAGCCGTCGGAACGCCGGTTTCCCGTGTCCGAAGCTTAGGCCTTGGCAGCCTTGGCTTCGCGCACGCGCTGCTTCAGACGCTCTTCACGGCGCTTACGGCGGCGATCCAGTTCTTTCTTACGCTCAATTTTCTTATGTGCCATGATTCCCTCCAGGGGCAAGCCCCGTTAATATAAGTGGGTATTCATATGCTCTTTGATCGGCAAAGTCCAGCCCCGAGCCACATTCCGGGCCGAAAACACTGACCGCAGGCGGAAAAATATCTGCCCCGCCTAGTGCCTTCCGGTGCTGTTGCCCGCATCGTAAAAGCCGCTGATCTTGCCGCCAGCCTCCAGCCTGCATGGCCAGAAAGCATGACGGATCAGGATGTTCTGCAATTCAGGGAGCAGTTCTTCCGGCAGTTTTTCAGCCTGCAACACAGGCTCCGGCGTGAGCCGCAGACGAAAATCTCCCAGCGCGCCCACGCGGCCCCCCTCCAGTTCCGCGCCTTGCGCCGCCCCTTGCGCGGGGGCGGTTGCTCCCAGTGCCGCAAGGTCGCTCTCCGCCGCCGCCAGCCGCGCCAGCGTGCCGGCCTCGGGCCTCATGCCATAGGCCAGCCGCGTCAGCAGGCAGGGCCGGGCGCGCTGCCACGGCCTGTCCAGCCCTGTGGCGCGGGCGGCCTCGCGCACTTGCGCCTTGGTCAGCCCGGCTTCGGCCAGGGGGGAACGCACGCGGCCCTCTTCAAGCGCGCGCAGTCCCGGTCTGTAGGCCTGCAAATCATCCGCATTGGTGCCATCGCAGAGCACACGGTCGTGAGCGTCCGCCATGGGGGCAAGCTCGCCCCGCAGCAGAGCCACCAAGCCGGTCTTGCATCCATAGCAGCGCTGGGGACTGTTGGCCTCAACCTCCGCTAGGGCAAGGGGATCAAACCGCGCCGTGTGCAGGCGCAGGCCGCGCTCGTGCGCCCAGGCGGCAGCCCCGGCGCTTTCCTGCGGGGGAATGTGCGGGCCGTAAACATGCACGGCCAGCACGTCGCAACCGCATAACAGGGCAGAATGACATAAAAAACGGCTGTCCAGCCCGCCGGAAAAAGCCACCGCCACGCGGGGCAGATCACGCAGCACAACCGCGAGTGCAGACGGAACCTGATCCGCACGGAAAGGATTTTTACTCATATCTTCTGCTTTTGATGCGGCAAAAGGCCGCGCAAGGCCTTGGGGCCGAGCCTACCAGGTCATGCGCACCTTGGCTCCGTGCCCGGACATATATTCCTTGCACTGCCGGATGGAGTACTGCCCATAGTGAACAATGGACGCGATCAGCGCGGCGGAGGCCCCGCCCTCGGTAACAGCCTCAAGCATGTGGCGCGGTTCGCCCGCACCGCCGGAAGCAATCACGGGAATGGATACGGCATCGACTATGGCGCGGGTCAGCTTGAGTTCGTACCCATCCTTGGTGCCGTCCGCATCAATGGAATTGACGCAGAGTTCGCCAGCGCCCAGTTCCTGACAACGGCGCGCCCAGGCAATGGCGTCCAGCCCCATGCGCTTGCGGCCGCCGTGGATGACGATTTCGTAGCCCGAGGGGATTTCTGCGCTTACCGGAACAGCCAGCA
The DNA here is from genome assembly GCA_023419375.1 of Pseudomonadota bacterium. GTDB lineage: Bacteria > Desulfobacterota > Desulfovibrionia > Desulfovibrionales > Desulfovibrionaceae > Desulfovibrio. The sequence goes on along the minus strand of JAEZYD010000035.1, from coordinate 103,091 downwards.
CATCCATACCCACCACGATAGCCTGTGAGCCGAAAGCATCCGCGCCATCGCTGATGATGTGCGGATCCTTGACCGCCGCCGAGTTGACAGAAACCTTTTCCGCCCCTGCCAGCAGCACCGCGCGCATATCCGCCACGCTGGAAATGCCGCCGCCGACAGAAAAGGGAATGAAAATCTGCTCCGCCACATGCTCCACGACATCAATAAAGATACCGCGCGCCTCGGCAGAGGCCGTGATGTCATAGAACACGATTTCGTCCGCGCCTTCCTCATAATACCGCCGCGCGGTTTCAACCGGGTCGCCGATGTCTTCGTTGCCCACAAATTTGACGCCCTTGGTCAGCCGCCCGTTGCGCACGTCCAGGCAGGGAATCACTCGCTTACTGAGCATGACGCGCCTCGCAGTAGTCGTAGAAGTTGCGCAGAATTGTCAGCCCCGGACGCCCGCTTTTTTCGGGGTGGAACTGGGTGGCCCACAGGCCGTCGCGCCCGTATACCGAGCAGAATTCCTTGCCGTAGGTGGTGGTGGCGATCACAAAGGTGGGATCCGGCTCCACATAATAGCTATGCACAAAATAGAATTCCGCGGTGGGGGCAACGCCCGCAAGCAGAGGGCAGGGAGCGGATACTTTCAGGCTGTTCCATCCCATGTGCGGGATGGGCGCGGGGGTGCCGTCCTCTTCGCGCATGTTGTCTTCAAAACGGCGGCACAGGCCCGGCACGATGCCAAGGGTTGTGGTGTCATTTTCTTCACTGCGGTCAAGCAGAATCTGGCAGCCCAGACAGATGCCCAACAGGGGTTGACCGCGCTTGACGGCCTCGCGCAGCAGCACGTCAAGGCCCGTGGGGTGCAGGGCGCGCATGGCCTGCCCGGCAGCGCCCACACCGGGAAAAATGATGCCGTGGGCGCGTTCCAGTGTTGCGGGGTCCGCCGTGATGGCGCAAGGTATACCCAAATGTTCAAGGGCGCGGCGCACGCTCGTCTGATTGCCTGCCTTGTAGTCCAGAATGGCCAGCATGGTGCATCCTCTGCTTGTTGTTGCCGTGGGGGGATTGGCGGCTAGTGGCTTTTAAAGAAGCATTATACCTTTTTGCCGATGCGCAGGCAACGCGCAGGCTGGCATGATGCCCGGCATAGCAGGAAAAATCAGCGCGCCCGCATACGGCGGCGGTAAACCTTTTGCGGAATGGCGTGACAATTTCAATGTTCACGGTTATTATAAAAACCGTGAACATTACAACTTCGAGTTAAAATAAAATTTTTAATATTTCACAATAGTTATCATGCCATCTGCGCAGGAGGCCAGCATGTATTTTCCAACTGCAGGCATTGAGTGCAATCCTTTTGTTCCTTTTGCGGTGGCCCTTGGCATTTCTTTTTTCACATCCATGGGCGGCATATCGGGCGCTTTTTTGCTGCTGCCTTTTCAGATGAGCGTTCTGGGCTACACCAACCCCAGCGTCAGCGCCACCAACCAGTTTTTCAACGTGCTGGCCTGTCCCTCGGGCGTATGGCGCTACTGGCACGAGGGACGGCTTGTGTGGCCGCTGGCCTTTACCATTGCCCTGGGCACATTGCCGGGCGTATTTATCGGGGCCATCGTGCGCATCAATCTGCTGCCCAACCCCCAGAGCTTTAAAATTTTTGCGGGCCTTGTGCTGCTGTACATTGGCGGGCGCATGGCCATGACCACATGGCAAGGCAGGGCCTCGCTGTGGTCGCGCAAGGAAAAGAAAGAGAACATGCCCACCTGCGAGGACAAAAACGGCAGGCTCATGTGCTGCCATGTGCTCTACTGGAATATGAAGGAAGTGGCCTTTGTGTTTCAGGAAACCAAGTATGTTGTCGCCACCCGCGCGCTTATACTGCTGAGTCTTGTGGTGGGCCTTGTGGGCGGCATCTACGGCATCGGCGGCGGGGCCATCATGGCGCCGTTCCTGGTTTCGTTTTTCGGGCTGCCTGTATACGTTGTTGCCGGGTCCACGCTTTTTGCCACCTTTATAACTTCCGTGGCGGGCGTGTCGTTTTACGCCCTGCTCGCGCCCTTTTACCCGGATATGGCCGTTGCGCCCGACTGGCGCATGGGCGTTCTGGTGGGCCTTGGGGGCATGTGCGGCATGTACGCCGGGGCGCGTTGCCAGAAGTTTGTGCCTTCCATTGCCTTGAAGGCCCTTTTGACCGCAGTTTTGCTCTTTACAGCCGTGCGCTATTTGGGCCAAGGTTTCTAGCGCCGCTGCCGCCCGAGTTTTTCTGGCCGGAGCGCTTTCGACCTGCCGCAGGGCAGCGCCGGAGGCGCTTCGCCTGTTTTGGGCAGGCAGCAAAGCCCCCAAGGCGCGCGTTTTGCAGTATCGCGCGCGGCACTGTAAAGGAAATTGCAATGAATGATTCTTCCCGGTTGCCCATTGGCCTGTTTGATTCCGGCATGGGCGGCCTCACGGTTTTCAAGGCTCTGGCAGAATGTCTGCCAGGCGAAGATCTGCTCTACCTTGGCGACACCGCCCGCCTGCCTTACGGCACCAAAGGGCGCGACACCATCACGCGCTACACGCTCAAGGCCGCCCAAAAGCTGGTGGACATGGGTGTTAAAATGCTGGTTATCGCCTGTAATACCGCAACCTCCGCGGCGCTTTCCGCAGTACGGGAGCAGTTTGCCCCGCTGCCGGTCATGGGCGTGGTGGATCCCGGCGCGCAGGCGGCTGCCGCTGCCAGCGCCAACGGTCATATAGTTGTAGTGGCGACAGAGGCCACCATCTCCGGCGGCGCATACCAGAAGGCCATTGCCCGCATCCGCCCCGACGCCGTTGTAACCGGGCGCGCCTGCACCCTCTTTGTGCCCCTTGCCGAAGAAGGCTGGATGAAAGGCCCCATTGTGGAAGGTGTCGCGCAACGCTATCTGGCCGACATTTTTCCACTTGAGGGAGCCGCCCCCGCCGGGAATCTGGAACCAGACACCTTATTGCTGGGCTGCACGCACTTTCCACTGTTGCAGGAGGCACTGCAAAACGTGGTGGGGCCGCAGGTGCGCATAGTGGATTCTGCCGCAACCACGGCGCTGTGCGTGGCTGACGAATTGCGGGCCACCAACCTGCTGCGACCGGGGAATAGCGGCGCGCACTACCGTTTTTTGACCACGGACAATGCCGCCCGCTTTGCCCGGACAGGCAGCCTGTTTCTGGGCCGAAACCTCGGCGATGACGAAGTATGCCTGGTTGATCTATAATAGTATTTTTTAATCATTATATTTCGGGCAGATAAAAAACTTCCAGTAAAGGGCCGACTTTTGTATCGAACCTGTTTGCCCAAACGGTTTTTCGTGAAAAGCTAGAGCAGACGCGGGATTCTGCGCTTTTTCGTTGACAGGAAACCGCCCCTAACGTAAGGAAACAAAAGTTCTGACCGCAGCAGAAGCGGTCTTGCTTACGATTCCCCCATGACGTGAAAAAGCCTTGGCGGCTTTTTTGCGGCTGTTTCTTTTGAGTGCGGCGAATCGGCCTCGGCCCCAGACTTCTGGCAGTCGATCCGGTCCGGCTTGCAGGGAATAACCGAAATCCTTTATGGAGTAGCATCATGACCAAAGCTGAGCTCGTAGAAAAGATCCATGCCAAAGCTGGCCTGCCCACCAAGGCCAAAGCCGAAGAAGCTCTTGACGCCGTGGTGGCCTCGCTGCGCGAAGCCCTGGCCTCTGGCGAATCCGTGACCTTCACCGGTTTCGGCAGCTTCAAGGTGGTTGAGCGCGCCGCCCGCAAGGGTCGCAATCCCCGCACCGGCAAGGAAATCACCATTCCTGCCAGCAAGGTTGCCAAGTTCACGCCCGGCAAGGGCCTGAAAGACGCCATTAAGTAAGTGGCGTAGCGACACATTTTTTTCGGCGGCGCTATTGCCTTCACACAGGGTAATCGCGCCGTCGACATTTTCTCCCGCCATGTACGCGGTATTTAGGCCGCCTCTGCATAAAGCCGGAGAAACACCCCTGCGGAGGGGTGGCAGAGCGGTTGATCGCGGCGGTCTTGAAAACCGTTGAAGGTGTGAGCCTTCCGGGGGTTCAAATCCCTCCCCCTCCGCCAGTTTTCTTGTACGTGATTAGAAAAGAGCTGAAACCCTCACGGGTTTCAGCTCTTTTTATTTGGCTGCGGCCTTTTATTATAGACGGAATACTTGTATTCAGGTCTCATAAGCTTAGCAAACAAAAAGACCTTACTAAGCGTCTCCTTCGAGTAGGCTCTTAACACTGACAAGCTCCCATCCCCGCTGCTTCAAATCATTTGCATGCCCTGCGATCCTATTTATGTGGCAAGCCATTGCAAATAAATGTGTTGGCCGACTCATGGCTACATGTGCAATTTTGATGCAAGATTTAAGATGTACTCCTATAGGTTTCTTCAGTCCTTCTCCTTTGAGTAGCGGCATCAAATATTCTGAATCGTGTTTTTTTTGATATTTACTTTCAAGAAATAACGTTCCTGTATGTGTTTCCCCCTTAACGGAATGAACTGTTCCAATCTCGACATTTAACTGCTCAGAACAGCACATCCTGTTACAGGCTTCACCTTGAACACACGTTGAATCAATGTTTTCATCAACCAGAAATTTACTGGCGGCAACCGCATATGCAGCAAAAACGGTACTTGTGCTAAAAAAGTCAACTATATCTGCATGAACGGCAGCAACTTCATCGCCTGCAACAAGTTGATTGAGCCATGCTGTTATCTTTTTCCGAATCAAACAGAGGTCTTCCGGATAATCCTTCTCTAACAATCGCTCAAGCCTTCTTGCCGTCAAAGGCAGCCTTCCAACAACTTCATCGGGCAACCATTTAGCAAATCCCACAAGCCCCTCCATCATATAACTCTTGAATGTGCTAGGAGAATGAGCACAGCTTGCTAATGCGTTATACGCAGCAACGTAAGAAATAAAATTGGGAAAGCGAGGGGTAAGTTTAAGTTTTGATCGGTACAGGGGCCAATACTTGGGGATACAGGGGGTGTCCTTTTCCTGTCCAATCCACCCAACAGCTTTAAAAATTCTTGGCGTTGTTGGGTCTGAATCCAACCCAAGGCGCTGGATCAACACCCCAAACGCTTCGATAGCGCCGCCCATACAACTATCATCATATGTAAGCATGTATGGAGGGTGAGATTTGATCTTCGAATTCCCGGCAAGAGTTATCTTTGTGTCTATGCGAATAGGGTCGATGGCTGCTGCCAGAGCCTCTCCAAAGCGCATAGATGTAGAAAAATTCAACATTGGTTCCCTCGGCACCCATTCCATGTCACCATCTTTTGACACAGAAAAAATAGCTTGGTTGGGGTCGCCGACTCTTTGAATAACAAGGGAGGGTTCAGAAAACAGTGCATCTAAAACTTCTATTTGGCGGGAGTCGGTGTCTTGCATCTCGTCAATTAATACAAAGCGATAGCGACTTGCGATTAATCTGCTAAGCGTAGGGTGGTCATTTAAATATTTTTCTGCCAACGCAAAAGCTTGTTCAAAACTTATTATTCCCTTTGATAACACTTTTTTGCAACAAGCTGTAATGGCTTTGTGGGTCTGAGTGTTGGGGTCTTTCAATCGTATACTAGAAAGATCAAAATCCAGCGTATTTTGGTCAAGAATAATTTTTCGCAATAAATCATTTGAGCTATTGCAAGTTGGGTTATTTTTTACCTGGATACTTATCCAGGGCGAAGCTGAAGATTTCCCGCATTCCCTTGAAAGGCTATTCACCCACCTGTCCGTGTCAATAACACATGGACGACCACCGTATTCTTCAATGAATTTAGGGATAGTTAAAAAACGATCAACAAAGGATTGAATTGTACCAAAAAAGTTTGGATAGTTAATAAGAGTTCTCGCGTCTATACCCAGCCTTTTCTTGATTTCATCAATAGCGACATTTGTGTGGGTCAGAACACATATTCCCCCGCCTCCAGAAAAGGGCATCTTTTTTGATAAGATCAAAAGCTTAGCGAGCAAGGCAGTGGTTTTTCCACTTCCCGGGCAAGCTAGCACGTCACAAGAACTCAACTCTCTTATGAAGATTCGCCGTTCGTCATCAAAGATACACCCCGGTGGAAGTAACATCCCCTCAGCATACGCAATATCCGAATCAGATATATTAATCATTTTCTAGCTCTTCTATGGGTTCGGTCACATAAGCGATAGCATCTGAAAGATATTTTAACTCAGGGCAAAGGAGACGAGCACGAAGCTTTTTAGAGTCCTTGTTGTGCCATCCATCGAGAACGCTAGAAAAACACTGCGCGACTATCGCTTTGGATATTTTATTCTTCGTTGGATCGTCACGCCTAAGCATAATCCCCCTGTAAATTTTATCAGCGATATATTCTTTGCTTTTTCTATCTCCATTCCATTTCTTCCAGCGCTCTGCACTTTCTTTTAAACACTTTTTATACACCCATGACTTAGGCTCACCAGTCTTAGAATTTTGAATTTTTTCTGATTCAAAAACACACTTCAAAAATTGAAATGCAAAGCTAGTGGAGTAGCCCCCATTTCGACCGGACACCCCTCTAACTAAGGAGGAGGTGCTGGAACTATGTCTGGAACTAGTGCTAAAACAAGCTCAACGGTGGAGATCGTAAACATAACGCCCCGTCGTCGTTGGTCTGTAGGCGAAAAGGTACGCCTGATAGAGGCCAGCATGGCCCCAGGTCAGTCGGTTTCTCTGGTGGCGCGAACGTATGGCGTTGCTCCAAATTTGCTTTACCGCTGGAGAAAACAAATGAGTGAAGGCGGCAAAACAGCCATTGAAGCCAATGACGAGGTCGTCAGCGTTGCCGAAGTAAAGGCCCTGAAAAAGCGGATCCGCCAGTTGGAGCGCGTTCTCGGCAACAAAACGCTGGAAGTGGAAATTCTCAAGGAAGCCGTTCGCATTGGTCGCGAAAAAAAACTCATCTCGCGGCTGCCCTTGTCCGGCGTGGAGGATTTCCAGTGAAACGGGTCACTGAGGCCCTGGCGGTGTCCCGATCAAACACCTATGAGCGTAGCCGCAGCTTGCGCCCTCGTCCAGAACGATACAGCAAAGCGGAAGATGCGCTCCTTCTGCCGCTAATCGTCGAAATCTTGGGCGGACGCCAGACCTATGGCTATAGGCGTATTCAGCGGCTGCTAAATCGTCAACTGCTTGCCGGCGGCGGCACGGCGGTTAATCACAAACGCGTATACCGGATAATGCGGCAAAACAATCTTTTGCTGACGCGGTTCACCGGCAAGCAGCCCGGCAAAGCTCACACGGGCAAAGTTTCCACCATGCGGCGTAATCAGCGTTGGTGTTCTGATGGATTTGAGGTTCCCTGCGACAACGGCGAGAAGGTGCGCGTTATTTTTGCGTTGGATACTTGTGATCGGGAAGTGATGGCCTTTTCCGCCACCACTGGTGGGTACAGCGCCGACATGGCGCAAGGCGTCATGCTGGCCTGCGTGGAAAAACGGTTTGGAGATGTCAAAACATTGCGGCCTGTTGAATGGCTCTCGGACAACGGATCCTGCTATACAGCCAGGGAAACGGTGGCTTTTGCCTCTGCACTAGGCATCGTCAGCAGGTTTACCCCGGCTCGCAGCCCCCAAAGCAACGGCATGGCTGAGGCTCTCGTCAAAACATTCAAAAGGGATTACGTCTTCCGCAATGATCGACCAGACGCTGAAACCGTGATGGCACAGCTTCCTTGCTGGTTTGAAGACTATAATGAAAATGCCCCGCACAAGGCCCTACGAATGCTCTCACCTCGTGAGTTTATCCGCTCATTGCAAAACTTGGAGTGTCCGGTTTAGCGGGGGCAACTCCAGCTAGATAGAGAAATCTCATACTCCAAAGTCCAATTATGAGAAACAAAAGTCTCAACGCCATCCGCTGCATATCGCTTGACAATGGCTTTATGAGCCTCCTTTTTTTCATCTTCAATTTCCGTCAGTTGTTTGCCTTTTTGTTCCTCCTCCGGTTTAACATCTAAATCCGTTATAATAGCAGCTTTAATACCCATTTTTTGACCGTCTTTCCGAGAAAAAATCTTTGCATAATGTAAAAATGCGGTACTCCCGACGTTCACAATAGACACACCATATTGATATAATGGTCGACCGAGGCACTCTGCAATTGTAGGTAGCAGTATGTTTTCAGCATCCCCTTCAACCATTACCACGGCTTTAGCAAAAAAAAGATTTGCCTTTGTGGCATCAAGAAAACGCTCCAGATAGTCGTAATGCTTGGGCTCAAGATTGGTATACGCCGGCCCCATTGGAAAGGCCTCGCCATCCTTGCAAATGATTAAACTTTCAAGCTTGAGGCTTGAGGCCAATGTCGTACTATGAGTGGTGAGGATTAGCTGTCCTGGCATACTGGACAGAAGATACTTTATTAAACGAAGCTGTGCTTGTGGGTGCAAATGAGCTTCAAGCTCCTCAATTATGGTAAGCCGTAAACCTGTATCTTCCCCTGCCTGAAGAAGCAGCAACTCCGCTGCCATGTGCAATAAATTGAGAGAGCCAAGACCAGGAGGCTCATTCCCATAAACTAGGCTTAGTCTTTGCAAAATGTCGTGCAGCGCACTGCCAGAAATCGTTATATTTGATTCGTGCTTATCATTAGGAGAAAAAAAGTTTGAAAGATGACTATTAATTGTCGCTAGAAGTTTAGCAGCCTTCTCATCGCCAGCTTCTGTAAAGTGCTCCTCTACTTTTTTATTAGCCTCACCTACTATTGTTTCTAGCGCATGATTTTCACCAACATTCTTATGAAATGCAGGATGAGCTTTAAGAATTTGGGCTAACCTAGAATTACGTCCTGGCGTTAGTTCATTTTCTGCATCGCGCAATGGCTTGAGATAAATCACTCTCAGTAAGTCTTGAGCTGCAAGGGGGAGTGAAGCGCCCTCTATATCTGATCCAGCCCTCAACTCCCTTAGTATCTTCTCGGGAGTATATTGAGCAGAATAGGTGACTGTGAGTGAATATTCTGGTTCCCCATTACTCTCTATGATATCTATCCATTCTAAAAAATTCGCAGCCTCTCGGACTGTGAATCCCTTAAAACAACATTCAATTTTGAAAGAGTCTGCGCGATGGACTCCATTAAAGTGAAAATCACTTTCATCGATATAAAACCATTCTCGACTTTGTGTTCCAAGGACTAACCGGATGGAATCAACTATAGCAGATTTTCCGGCGTCATTTTCACCAATGAGAACATTCAATTTTTCATTAAATGGGATGCGAACTCCGGGAAGAGTCACTCCCTCTTTTTCGGATTGACCAAATTTTCTAAAGTTCCATATTCTGATGTCTGAGAGGTACATGGTTCACCTATGCCTTGGACTACTTTTGTGCGCAGATGTTGGCACCACAACAAATTTATTTCGCAATGTCTATACTCTACCCCTGAAATACGCTAAATTATATACAAGCGCACTGGTTAGCATAATTAGTTACCAACGTAGTTAAGCCCCACCCCTGATAATTATTTAACTACCATGAATTGTTCGCTTCTTTGCCAGACTGGCCATCCTGCATGTTGATTGTTATGTTGCAGCAACCACCGCAATATTGGAACGCAGCATGAAAACCGCCCTCACCCAGCAAGTAGCAAGAACGCTTGCGCCCCATTCTGAAATTCAACTGGCGTTCGTATTTGGCTCCGCAGCGCGTGACGCGCTGCGGCCCGACAGCGATGTGGACGTGGCCGTGCTTGCGACATCTCAGCTCTCGCCTGAGGCGCGGCTTGAACTCATGGTAGAGCTTAGCCTTGCCGTGAAGCGCGAGGTTGACCTGGTTGACCTTTCTACGGCCTGGGGGCTGATTTTACGTCAGGTGCTGACCACAGGCACACTGGCCCTCAAGCGCTCAGACACCGCCCATGCCATGCTGCTCAAGCGCATGCTTTTTGATCAGGCGGACATGGAGCCGCTGCGCCAAAAAATCATTGAAAAAAGTCTGGATCGGGGGTTCTGATGGATACGGATGTCATCAAAACAAAGCTTGTTTCACTCCAGCGCTGCATGGAGCGCATCCGCCAGAAAACCCCGGCAAATGCGCAGCAACTCGCAGAGGATTTTGACCTCCAGGACATTCTCATTCTGAACCTGCAACGCGCTGTGCAGATCAGCATTGATATTGCCACCAGCATCCTTGCCGACTCCCCGGCAGTGCCTTCAACAATGGCGGAGGCCTTTTTGCTGCTGCACAGACAGGGGGTACTCTCCGAGGCTGTGGCGCGCAAACTCGCCAAAAGCGTTGGCCTGCGCAATATCGCCGTGCATGAATACACCAGTCTGGACTGGAATGTGGTCTACGCTGTGGCGCATACGCACATTGAAGACTTTGCGGAATTTGGTCGCGAGATCAGCGCCTGGGTGAAGTCGCGGGGCTGAATAGTTGCCTCTACCCTCCGCTTAAGTTACCTGGGGCCAAGCGATTTTTCCCTCTGACAAAAAATGGCCCGCTTCTGAACAGGAATAGCAGTCTTACGTGCTAACCTGCGCAAAAACGGGCCATTGATGCTGCCCATAGGGCAAAATCCATCTTTAGGCTGCCTAGCATCCCTGCGTATAGAACAAGGCCAGCCCGCCGCGCGCTGTTTCGCGGTAGTCGTCCTTCATGTCGCGGCCTGTCTGGTTCATGGTGCGGATGCACAGGTCAAGCCCCACAGGGTGCTTGGTGCCCTGCCCGGTGCGGGCCATCATCCAGGCGTTCCACGACTTCACGGAGCTCATGGCGTTGCGCGAAATACAGGGAATCTGCACATAGCCGCCCACAGGGTCGCAGGTCATGCCCAGGTGGTGCTCCAGCGCAAATTCCGCGGCGTTTTCCACCACATCAGGCGTTTCGCCCATGACCTGCGCCAGCATGGCAGCCGCCATACTTGAGGCGGAACCAATCTCGCCCTGACAGCCCACGTCCGCGCCCGCCACACTGGCATGCCGCTTGATGAGCGTCCCCACCATGGAGGCCACCAACAGGCCGTCCACAAGGTCGGCCTCCATTTTACCGCGCTCCTTGATGAGCATGTGCACCACCGCAGGCATAACCCCTGCCGACCCCGCCGTGGGTGCGGTCACAATGGGGTGGCCCATGGCGTTTTCTTCCGACCCGGCCTGCCCGTAGGCCGACAGCCGCGCCGCAAAGGCATCGGCTGGCTCCGGCGAGCTGGCGGCCTGCTCCAGCATGAGCTTGGCCCGGCGCTCCAGACCAAATGGCCCCTTGAGCTTGCCTTCCAGCCCAAGGCCCGTGGCGGCGCAGTTGTCCATCACGTGGATGATGCGCTGCGCGCCCTGCCGGATGTTCTGTTCCGACTGCCCGGTGATGGCCATTTCGTTTTCCAGCATAATGAGCGGGATGCTCTTGCCCGTGTTCTTCACGATTTCAAGCAGGCCGTTCATGGAATCAAAGGCATGCACAGGCTTGCCTTTGTCCGGAGCCTTCCAGCCCTTCCACTGCAAAAATCCGCCACCCACGGAATAGTATTCGCGCGAGGCAAGCTGCTTGCCCTTGCCCAGCAGCTCAATGATCAGCACGTTGCTGAACGGGGCCTCAATGGTGCCCTGCTCAAAGATCACGTCCGAATCCTTGAGCGGAATCCGGGCCGGGCCAAGCACCACCGTGCGGGTGTCGTCCGGTTTTACAAAAAGGTTGTCCAGAAATTCGGCCTTGCATTCATCGGGCTTTTGCCCGAGCAGGCCCGCCGCCACGGCACGGTCGGTGCCGTGCCCCTTGCCCGTGGCCGAGAGGCTGCCGTACAGGTGCACCTTGACGGCATCCGCCTGGGCAAGCTGCTCCTGCGGCAACTGGGCGCACAGATGGATAAAGTCATTGCCCGCCGACATGGGCGCAATGGTGTGCGAACTGGAGGGGCCAGGGCCGATCTTGAACATCTCGAACACGGTCACATCAATGGGATTGGCGCAGACGGTTCCCGGTTTCCACAGGGGATCAAAACCCGCCCAGCCAAGTGTGGGCAGGCACAGGCCCGCGCCCGTCACAGCCATTGATTGCAGGAAACGCCGACGATTACAGTACATACACGCATCCTCCTGAGGTATCTGGCAGATTGCGAAGCCTACTGCCGGGGCTTTTTGTACGAGACCGGGCCGGTGGAATAGTTGGTGCGGGGCAGCCACGCGTCAGGGTAGCCGATGTTCTGGGCCATTTTGTCCGGGCTGTTGAGAAAACCCTGACAGTGCCGCGCCACCAGTTGGGGGAAAAATTCCCGCCAGTCGCGCAACGCGCCCTCCGCCTGCGCCCGCAGGGCCTTGGCAAAGGCGGCCTGCGCCTGCGCCGGGGAGGATGCCGCCTTGGGGGCAAGTTCCTTTTGCAGCGAGGCTACACGGGCGGCAAAGGCGGCTTCCATGCTGGCGGCTCTGGCCTGAATCTCCGGAGAGATCAGGTCGTAACGGATGTTGGCGTAATCGCTCACCAGAGAATAGGCCCACCATGCGGAATCATTGGCAAAGCGGCGGGTGTCGCCCTGTTCGTAGCCTGCGGGCATGGGGGCCACCGCCAGCGGCACAAAGACGGATTCCGCCGCCGGAGCCAGCGCAACCCAGCACACCAGCGCGAGAGGCTCCGGCACATCGGGCCGATACTGCGCAATGGTGGTGTAGCCCACATAGTACATGCCCATGGGCCGTTCCCACGCGCCTTCAAGCTTGGTGGTCGGGCTCACGTCGCCGCTGGGGTCCTTGGGGCCGATAATGCGGTTGGGATTGCCAAACGGACCCGCCGCAACGCCCTTGGTGAGGTCGAATTCCGTTCCCTCATAGTGGTCGCGGTGCATACGCTTGATGTCGTTCAGGCTCAACAGCTTGTCCGGCTTAACGGAAAAGGGATAGGCCCGTGTTGCGCCGTTTTCCACCCATGCGGGCAGCTTCAGCGAAGGAGCCGCCAGAGAAAGCGCCCGCCACACGCGCCGCAGCGAATAGTAGGGATGGTTGTATTCGCCATCGCTCACAGTGGTCAGCCAGTCCAGAGGCTTGGAGGCGTCCTTGGGACTGCGCATGTTGTACTTGTCCACCGTGGCAAACAGACTTTTGCTATACATCTGATCGGGGTTGCCGGGCGTGATGTCGCGGATACGGAATTCGTTGGCCGCCACAAAAAACTGGCCGTCCGGCACGCGCTGGGCCACCCACAAGCCGCCGGTCCCCGCCGGGGAGGGGGCCATTTCCATAACCCAGGCTTCGTTTTTGTCGGCCACGGGCAGGGTTTCGCCCGTTCCGTAGTAGCCATATTGCTCAATGAGCGCGCCCATCAACTCAATGGCCTCGCGGGCGGTTTTGCAGCGTTCCAGCGCCACGCGCGCCAGCTCAGACGAATAAAAAATGCGCTTGCCCGGCTCTGCCGTGCAGGTATTGTGCGCCCCGTCCGTGCATTCGCCAAACATGAGGCCATGCTCGTTCATGATGGCGTAGTTGCCGTCAATATAGGCAAAGGTGTGCCGCACCTGAGGGATAAAACCGATGGCAATCGTGCGCGGCGTATCCGGGTGATTATAGCCCGGCGCGCGCTTGGGGTCGGAAAGGCGGGGAACAAGAAAGGTATTGGTGGCGGGATTCTCCTTCACCGCCACGGCGGAATCATATACCGGGCGCTGCGCGCCTTCCGGCCAGTCGCGGGCGGGAACGTATACAATGGACTGGTCGTTGAGATCGTTGTCGTCAGAGTGACTTACCATCACGGAGCCGTCTGCGCTGGCCCCCTTGGTGACAATAAAGGTGGTGCAGGCGAGGGCTGCCTGGGGCAGCAGCAGGGCCAGAGAAACACAGCATAAGACGATCAGCCGCTTCATGGAACCTCCATAAAAAATCAGACCGTAACATCCCGCATGCTCAAACCAATACGCAAAAACGTCAGCGACCCCAGCGACAAGCGCTGGGATGCCGCAAATCAAATCAGCAAACTGTTTTTTCTTTTTGTAGCGCAGGGGCGGCAGGGGCACAAGGATTGCGCAGGCCCAAGTGCTTTTTGAATGCAAAACAGTAGCAATCCGAGCCGAGAATTGTTATTGGTAATCTATTGTCATCTCCAGATCAGCACAGCCCGCATTTGCAGAAATGCCGGGGTTCCCGTCCAGGTTTCAACGGCAGCAATTCCCCGCCCAGCGCTATGTTAAGCGCCCACCCAATGACGGCATGAACCGCCACGGAGGTTTGTCCATGCTTGCTTCTCCCTACAAAGAATTCAAAGAAGCCCTTCTGGACTTTATTCCCAAAGACCGCATCCATACTGATCCCCTGCGCCTGCTGGCCTACGGCACAGACGCCAGCGTGTACCGCCTGACCCCCAAGATCGTGGTGGACGTGCTGGACGAGGCCGAAGTGGTGCAACTGGTGGCCCTGGCCGACCGCATGCGCGTGCCTGTGACCTTTCGCGCCGCCGGCACCAGCCTGTCCGGTCAGGCGGTGTCCGATTCCGTCCTGGTGCGCATAGGCAAGGGCTGGCGCAACTGGCGCGTGGGCGAAAACGCCGAGCGCATCACCCTGCAACCCGGCATCATCGGCTCAGGGGCCAACAAGATTCTGGCGGAATTTGGCAAAAAAATCGGGCCTGACCCGGCCTCCATCGACAGTTGCCTTATCGGCGGCATCTTTGCCAACAATGCCAGCGGCATGTGCTGCGGCACTTCCGATAACTCCTATAAGACGGTTGTTTCCTCGCGCATGGTGCTGGCTGACGGCACCCTGCTGGACACGGCGGACGCCAAAAGCCGCGCCGCCTTTGCCAGAACCCACGCCCATATTCTCAACGGCCTTGCCGACCTGCGCAAACAGATCATGGACAATCCCGAACTTGCCGACCGCATCCGGCGCAAGTTCAAGATCAAAAACACCACGGGCTACAGCCTCAACGCTCTGGTGGATTACGAAGACCCCTTTGAAATCTTGCAGCACGTTATGGTCGGCTCCGAAGGCACACTGGGCTTTATCGCCGAAGTGACCTACCGCACGGTGGAGGAGGCCCCCTTCAAGGCCTCTGCCCTGCTGCTTCTGCCCACGGTCAAGGCCGCCTGTGATCTGGCCTCTGCCGTGGCAACCCTGCCCGTTGCAGCTGCGGAACTTATGGACAGGGCATCCCTGCGCTCGGTGGAAGGCACCCCCGGCCTGCCCGAGGGGCTGGAAACCCTGGACGACGACGTCTGTTCCCTGCTGGTGGAGACCCGCGCCGCCACCCACGAGCAGCTTGAAAAGAACATTGCAACCATCAATGCGGCATTCAGCAACGTGACCTTTGTGCGGCCCTACGCTTTTACCGACAAGCCCGAGGAATTCACCAAGCTGTGGCTCATCCGCAAGGGCATTCTGGCCTCTGTGGGCGGCATGCGGCCCGTGGGCACCTCCATTGTCATTGAAGACGTGGCCTTCACCCTCGACAGGCTGGGCGAGGCCGCCAAAGACCTGCAGGATCTTTTTGCCCGCCACGGCTACACGGTGGCCCCGCTCTTTGGTCACGCCCGCGACGGCAACCTGCACTTTGTTTTCTGGCAGGACTTTGGCGCTCCGGCAGAAGTGGCCCGCTACAAGGGCTTCATGGAAGACTTCTGCAAGCTGGTTACTGAAAAGTACGATGGTTCGCTCAAGGCGGAACACGGCACTGGCCGCAACATCGCGCCCTTTGTGGAACTGGAGTGGGGCAGCCAGGCCTACTCCATCATGAAGAGCATCAAGAGCCTGCTCGACCCCAAGAACATCCTCAACCCCGGCGTGCTGCTCAACAGCGATCCGCAGGGGCACCTCAAAAATCTCAAGCCCCTGCACCCCGCCGACGAACTGGTGGACAAGTGCATGGAGTGCGGCTTCTGCGAGTCTGTCTGCCCCTCGCGCGACCTGACGCTCACGCCGCGCCAGCGCATCACTGTCTACCGCGAAATCTGCCGCCTGCGCGAGGCTGCCCCTGATAGCAGCGAGCTGAAAACGCTGCAAAAGGGCTACGAATACATGGGCAAGGCCACCTGCGCCACAGACAGCCTGTGCCGCCCGCGCTGCCCCGCAGGCGTGGATACGGGCGTGTTCATCAAGAGCCTGCGCAAAAAGGACGCCGGTTCCCTGGGCAAGAGCATTGCCGGAACCATTGCCGACCACTTTGCGGGAACCTGCAAGGCCATGTCCATCGCGCTCAACAGTGTGGACGCCCTGCACCGCGCCCTTGGCACCACCATCATGCGCGACGGTTCGCGCCTTCTGCGCTGCCTCACCTTCAACAAGGTGCCGCTGTGGAATAAAAACATGCCCAAGGGCGGGGGCTCGGTCTATCTGCCCACCCCGTACTCCGGCAATGCCAAGAAGGTCGTCTATTTCCCCAGCTGCATCGCCCGCAATATGGGCCCCGGCGAGGAACACAGCGACCGCCGTACAGAGCCGGAAGCCGTCATCAGCGTGCTGCTCAAGGGCGGATATGACGTTATTCTGCCCAATAATCTGGACAAGCTGTGCTGCGGCATGGCCTTTGCCAGCAAGGGCCTCGCAGACGCCGCCCACAAAAAAGAGCAGGAGCTGGAAAAGGCCCTGCGCCAGGCCAGCAACAATGGCGAATACCCCGTGCTGTGCGAAACCAGCCCCTGCCTCTTGCACATGAAGCAGACCCTCGACCCCAGCATCAAGCTCATGGAACCTGTGCAGTTTATCCTTGAAAACCTCATGGACACGCTCAAGCTCAAAAAGCTGCCCAAGACCGTGGCCCTGCACGCCACCTGCTCCATGCGCAAGATGGGCCTTGAGGGCAAGCTGGAAGAACTGGCCCGCAAGTGCGCCGAAACCGTGGTTGTGCCGGACGGCATCAACTGTTGCGGCTGGGCGGGCGATAGGGGCTTTACGCATCCCGAACTCAACGAGGCCGCGCTCAAGGGCCTGCGCATGCAGGTAAGCACCTGCGAGGTGGGCTATTCCTCCAGCCGCACCTGCCAGATCGGCCTGTCGCTGCACGGCGGCATTCCCTATTACTCCATTGTCTATCTGGTTGACGAAGCCAGCGAATAAACAGCAAAGCGGGCGGTTCTCATGGGAGAGCCGCCCGCGGTTTTATGCAGGAAATGAGATACCGTATCTGACGGCTTTTCTTGTTACGACTGCCGCCGCTTGAACATCTTTTCCAGTTCGGCGGCGTCCCAGCGCAAGACGCAGGGGCGGCCGTGGGGGCAATATTCCCGGTCGGGCGTTTCCAGCCACTGCTGCAACAGCCCGGCGGCCTCGTCGTCCGCAAGGCGCTGCCCGGCCTTGATGGCCCCTTTGCACGACATGGATATGAACATGTCGGCCAGATCATCCTTACGCCCGGCAAGGGCCTCGCGCAGAAAGTCCCTGGCTTCGGCGCGGGAGAGCACCGGGGGCATGGCGTTGACGCGCAGGTTGCCGCCGCTGACCTCAAGCGCAAAGCCCAGAGATTCCAGCCGGGGCCGCAGTTCAAAAAAACGTTCCGTTTCAGCAGGGTGCAGGGGCAAATCCAGGGGCAGGGCCAGCAACTGCCCAGACCCGGCGAATCCCCCGCGCCGCAGGCGGGCATACAGCACCCGTTCGTGCGCCGCATGCTGGTCGAGCAACAGCAGCGCGCCGGATGCGTCCCGCAGCACCAGATAGGTCAGCGCCACCTGCCCGAGGTAGGCAAACTGCCCCACGCTCAAGGGCTGGCGTTCCTGCGCGGGCGGGAAAATGTCTTCGCTGTGCTCGCCTGCCGTATCCGCAGTCTGATACGGGACAGCATCAGGGGTGTGGTGCGCATAGGCAGAGGCCGCTTCCGCAAGGCCTGAAATATCTTCCGGCGCAGCAACAAACAGGGCGCTTTCCTTCTGTGCGGGCGCTGGCTCATGGGCTGATGCCGCACCACTCTGAACAGCATCGCCACTCCAGCTTGTTCCCTTGTCCGAGGCTACGGCTGGTTCGGGCAACCGGGCCTGCCACGAGGATTCCTCGTCCGGTCTGTCGTCCGGCTCCTGCTGCTTGATAAGGGGCGGATTGTCTAGCCTGCCCCAAAAACCCTGCGGACGCGGGGCTGCTTGCTGGGCAGAAGCTTCAAGGGAGTTTTCCGTAGTGTTGCCTTCTGGCGGGTTCGGCCACAGATTTTCGGCCACATCGTAGGAGGTCAGCAGTGCCCCCTGCACGGCATGCAGCACGGCGGAAACCACCGCGGACTCATCCCGAAAACGCACTTCGGACTTGGCGGGATGCACGTTCACGTCCACTTCCGCCGGGTCCATCTCCACAAACAGCGCTACCTGTGGATAATCCCGGCTGGTCATGCGGCCCTTGTAGGCCTCGCGCACGGCAGCAAGCAGGCGTTTGTCCGTCACCGAACGGCCATTGACGTAGAACAGCATGCGGTCGCCGCGCGGCTGGCTCACATTGGGCAGGGCGGCCAGACCGCGCACGCGGATACCGTGACGGGTGCCGTCAAAGGGGCGCAGAGCCTCCACAATCAGCCGGGGCCAGAGTACGCCCAGGCGGTCGGCAAGGCTTTGCCCCGGCAAAAACCGCAGGGCCTCGCGCTCGCCGGAACTCAGGCTCAGGCCAACGGCGGGGCGGGCCAGCGCCAGCCGGGCCAGCCAGTCCTGCGCACGTTTGAACTCCGTGGATGGGGTCTTTAAAAATTTCAAGCGTGCTGGTATGTTGGAAAAAAGATCGCGCACTTCCACCCGCGTTCCCCGGTGCAGGGCCGCCGGGGCGGAAACTGTCAGCAAGCCGTGCTCCACATCAACCCTGTGCGCCTGTGTCTGCCCGTCCGGGTCAGTCACCGCAGAGGTAATGGAAAAACGGGAAACCGAGGCAATGCTTGGCAGGGCCTCGCCCCTGAAACCGTAAGAGCTGATGTGCTCAAGGTCAGACAGGCTGGCAATCTTGCTCGTGGCGTGCCGGGTGACGGCCAGTTCCAGATCGGCTGCGGCTATGCCGCACCCGTCGTCCTGCACGCTGATAAGGCTTTGCCCCCCGTTTTCAAGGCAAACGTCGATCTGCGCGGCGTCGGCGTCAAGGCTGTTTTCAACCAGTTCCTTGAGCACGCTGGCAGGGCGCTCCACCACTTCACCAGCGGCGATCTGATTGCGCAACTCAGGCGGTAGCAAACGTATATGACGATGTTTTTCAGACATGGGCCCAGTGTATTCGGGCGCGCTCCACAAGGCAAGCGGCCCCGTCCGCGGCGCATGCGCGGCTGCGCATGGAGAATAAATTCCCGCGGCAGGGCTTGCCTCGGCGCACGCTGTGCTTATGTATGGAAGACGAGGCTGCGTATGCGCGCGGCCAGGCTTCTGGCAACACGCAAAGCAAGCCGGGAGGTTTCTATGTATAGCAACACACTGAAAGCCATTGCCGAACCGCTGCGCGGCACCCCCGTGCCCGCGGGCTTTGACCCTGAACTGCTCTATGTTGAGTGCGCACGTTGCGGCTCGCCCGTCATGTGGGAGCAGGGCAAGGCCACCCATATCCTCAATTTGGCGGGCATTGACCCCCTTGAACTCGATTCTTCCTGCATGCTGGTCACAGACGGCTGCCCCATGTGCAGCGGCAAAGATCAGTATACGGTGCAGATTTTCCGGGTCAGCGGCGATGCGCAGACGCGCCGCCCCCCATTCTTCGGCAACGCATAGCCAGCGCGGGTCTACCCCGCCCGCGTAAACCCTAGCAGAAGGCTGCCGGATCATGTGCCCGGCGGCCTTTTTGCGTTCTGCCGCAGGCAATCAGGCGCACTATCAGCCAGCGTGATTTTCCAGCCCGGAGGGAGTCTCCGGGCTTTTTTTGTTGCCCCGGCAGGGCGGCGGAGCACAGTGCTCTGGCTGCCCCCTCACTAATTAACAAAAAACAACATTTTTCTGATAACATAGATAAAAAGTACGAGTTAAATCCACAAAATTGCCCAGCCTGTATTGACGATATCGCCCTTCAGGGGCATAACACAAAGCAACAAATTTGAAACAAAATTAACACGCACCCGTCACACGCCGGAGCCGCCATGTTGCCAGCAGAACGCCGCAGAGAAATGGCCCGCCTCATCAAAAACCGGGGCGCGGTCAATACCCGCGAACTCGCCGAAGCGCTGGGCATTTCCACCATGACCGTGCGCCGCGACCTCAAGGTGCTGGAAGAACGCAACCAGCTTGAGCTCACCTGGGGCGGAGCTGTTCCCCTGTGCTTTGAAGCCAACGACATTCCCCGCGCCCGCAAGGCCGTTTCCATGCTTGAGGCCAAGCAGGCCATAGCCCGCGCCGCCTGCCAGTTTATCAAGAACGAAGATTTTATTGCCCTGGATGCGGGCACCACCAGCCTTGAGCTGGCCCGCCTGCTGCCCGCCCTGCCTCTCACAAGCCTTGGCGTTGTTACGCCTGATCTGGAAATAGCCCTGCTGCTTTCGGGCTGCGACCGTATTTCCGTCTTTCTTTCCGGCGGCCTTATCGACCCTGTCAGCCGCGCCTGCAACGACAGCGATGCCGTGGCCTATCTGCGCGGCCTGCGCCTCACCATGTCCTTTGTGGGCACCAACGTATGGGACGCCCACCACGGCGTCACCACCAGCACTTCCGCCAAAATGCATTACAAGCGCCAGCTCATGGCCAGCGCCGACAAAACCTTTCTGCTGGCGGATGCGTCCAAGTACGCCAAGTTCAGCCCATGGCTGGTGGCCGGGGTGGAACGCTTTGACCACATCATCACCGACAGCGGCCTGACCGCCGAAGCCCGCGCCGCCCTGCATGACGCAGGCGCGCGCCTGTGCCTCGCCGACTAAGCCCGCCGCCGTCACAAAATCACCGGAAGGTGTCTGTATGATCATAGCTGTTATCGCCGACGACTTTACGGGAGCCAACGACAACGGGGCGCTGCTTGCCGCCAAGGGCTTTTCCAGCGCCACATGCCTAGGCCTTGCCCACTGGGACCCCAAAGAGTTTACGCAGTGCGACGCCGTTTGCCTGAACGCAGAGAGCCGCCTTCTGCACCGCGAAGACGCCTATAAAGCGGTGTACGACGCCGTGATGGAATTCAACAAGGAAAAGCCCGCGCTTGTTTCCAAGCGCATAGACTCCACCCTCCGCGGCAATGTGGGCGCGGAGCTTGAGGCCGTCATCAAGGCAATGGACGACACCCACGGTCACAACCAGAGCCTGGCCGTACTTGTGGCGTCCTACCCCCATTCGGGCCGCATCTGCGTGGGCGGATACCAGATCGTGCACGGCGTGCCGCTGGAACGCTCGCCCATTGCCAAGGACGCCGCCACCCCCGTGCACCACACGGCAGTGCTCAAGATCATTGCCGATCAGACCTCCCTGCCCTGCGGTTTTGTGTCGCTTGAAAAGGTGCTGGCCGGGCCTGCCGCCGTGCGCGAAACCATTGAGGCCGCACGTGCCCAGGGTTGCCGCGCCGTGGTCTGCGATGCCGTGTCGGACGACGACATTGCCGTGATCGCCCAGTCGCTGGCCGATGCGCCCTATCCGCTGGTGTCGCTTGATCCCGGCCCGTTCACATCGGAGCTTGCCGCAGCACGCATTGAAGCCCCCCGCGCGGAATTTGAAAACCGCATCTTCCTCACCGTGGGCAGCACCAGCGAACTGACCCGCGTACAGCTGGAAACCCTGCGGCTGGCCCACCCCTGCCACATCGTGTCCATGGATGTGCGCAAGGTGCTGGCTGGCGAGGCCGAAGCACAGGCGGAATGCCGCCGCGTGCTGGAGGCCGTTTTTGCCGCGCCCGAAGAAGCCAAGGTTCTTGGCGTGTGCACCGCCGCCAGCAAGGAGGACGTTTTCTCCATGCAGGAAATGTCCCAGACCCTCGGCATCGCGCCCAGCGAAATTTCGCGCCGCATCAACATGGCTCTGGCCCATGTGGCACAGGAAGCCCTGAAAAACGAAAGCCTGCGCATCGGCGGCCTGTACACCTCGGGCGGCGAAGTGACGGTTTCCGTCATGCGTACGCTCAAGGCCGGGGGCTTTTCCGTGCGGATCATGGTGCTGCCCCTTGCCGTGTACGGCCACATCATCGGCGGCGAACACCCCGACCTGCCCATGATCACCAAGGGCGGCTTTGTGGGCGACAAGGACAGCCTTGTAGAGTGCATGGAATACCTGTTCACCAAGATTTCAAGCCGCAAGCGGCCCGCCTGACAGTTGCGCCGCAGCCAAGCCAGTTCATAACCAACAAGGAACAGATAGATGAAACCCCTGATTTGCGCCCCCATGGGCGACCCCGCAGGCGTTGGGCCGGAAATTCTGGCCGCCTCGCTGGCAGATGCAGCCGTCACCGACATGGCCAATGTGCTGGTGGTGGGCAATACCGAGATCATGCGCCGCGCCGCCGCCATCATGAAGGTCAACCTCGACTTCAACGAGGTGGATGCGGATCTCAACGGCTGGCGCGATGGCGCTACCAACATCATCAACATGGACAACGTGGATCTGGTCTCCTTTGCCTATGGCAAGGTGCAGGCCCAGTGCGGTCAGGCGGCCTTTGAATACATCAAGGCCTCCATCGAGCTGACCATGGCGGGCAAGGCCGCCGCCGTGGCTACCACGCCCATCAACAAGGAATCGCTCAAGGCAGCCAATGTGCCCTACATCGGGCACACCGAAATCTTTGGCGACCTCACCGGCACCAGGGATCCGCTGACCATGTTTCAGGTGCACAGCCTGCGCGTGTTCTTCCTGACCAGGCACCTCTCGCTGATTGATGCCTGCCGCGCCGTCAAAAAAGACCGCGTGCTCGACTACATCGGCCGCTGCACCAGCGCCCTCAAGCTGCTGGGGCTGGAGAATCCGAGCATGGTGGTGGCCGGGCTCAACCCGCACTGCGGCGAGCACGGGCTCTTTGGCAATGAGGAAGACGCCGAGGTTGTTCCGGCCATAGCAGAAGCGCGCCGCCAGGGCTTTAACGTGCATGGCCCCAACCCGGCGGACTCGGTCTTCCACTTTGCCCTCAAGGGCGCGTGGGACGCCGTGTTGTCGCTTTATCACGACCAGGGACACATAGCGACCAAGATGGTGGACTTTGAGCGCACCATCTCCCTTACGCTGGGCATGCCCATTCTGCGCACATCGGTGGATCACGGCACAGCTTTTGACATTGCCGGAACAGGCAAGGTCAGCGCCGTGAGCATGGTGGAAGCCATCCGCCTTGCTGCGGAATACGCGCCCAACTTCAAAAGGGCCTGATTTGCGGCAGAGGATGTGAACTGCGCACCGCATCCGGAGGACGAGCAGAGTAAAACAAGAGAACAAACCGTAAAACCGTCAACCGTTCCCCCAACTTTTACCGGCGCGGGCGCTGCCCGGGCCGTGTCGCAACCACACCACGGAGGTTGAGATGACTGCCGTCCAATCGTTCGGCATCGGCTATTCGATGACCATGCTCTGCATTTCCATCGCCATAGTCATTGTGCTGTGCATCTGCTTCAAAATACACGCCTTTGTGTCTCTGACCGCAGCGAGCCTCTTTCTGGCGCTGACGCACCACATGGAACTGGCCAAGATCGTCATGGCCTTTGAAGGCGGCCTTGGCAAAACGCTGGGCTTTCTTGCGCCCATTCTGGCCCTTGGGGCCATATTGGGCAAACTGATGGAAGTCTCCGGCGCAGCCGAAAGGCTGGCGCGGACGCTCATCAATATTCTCGGCCAGTCAAAAGCGCACTGGGCCATGATGGTTGTGGGCTACATCTGCGGCATCCCGGTTTTTCTCCAGGTGGGCATCATCCTGCTGACGCCGCTCATGTTCTCCATCGTCAAGGAATCCAAGCTGCCGCTCATTCAGGTGGGTATGGCCCTTGTGGTAGCCCTGACCACGGTGCACTGCATCGTGCCGCCGCACCCCGCCGCCATGGCAGTTACCGACCTGCTCAAGGCTGACGTGGGCAAGGTTATCTTTTTTGGCCTGCTGGTGGGCCTGCCCGCCGCCAGCATTGCAGGCCCCATCTATGGCAAGTTCATTGCCAAGCGCCTGCCCGCCGTGCCGCTGACCGGTGTTTACGCCAATACCGAACCGCGCAAGGAATCTGAACTGCCGCCCTTTGGCAGCTCGCTCTTCGTCATGCTGCTGCCCCTGCTGCTCATGATCGCCAAGACCGTGGTGGAACTGACCATCGACAAGCAGAATCCGCCCGCCTACATGCCCTATGTGAACTTTATCGGCACGCCCATGATCGCCCTGTTCATTTCCGCAGTGGTGGCCTACATCGTGTTTGGCCTCAAGCGCGGTTTCAACTGGGACCAGTTGGGCCGTTTCAGCGAGCAGGGCATGGCCCCGTTGGCCTCCATCATGCTGGTCATCGGCGCGGCTGGCGCGCTGAACCAGATCATCACCGACAGCGGCGTGGGCGTTGTGCTCAAGCAGGTGCTTACCAGCATCCAGATCAGCCCCCTGATCCTGGCCTGGATTATCGCCATTGCCCTGCGCTTTGCCCTGGGCAGCGCCACCGTTTCCATGATGACCGCCGCCGGGCTTATCCTGCCCGTGCTCAGCAGCAACCCCGGCATTGACCCGGCCCTCATGGCCATTGTCATCGGCGCTGGCGCAACCGGGGCTTCGCACGTGACCGACTCCGGCTTCTGGTTTGTCAAGGAATCCCTCGGTATCCCCATGGGTTCCATGTACGCAACCTATACGGCCGGCACTACCATAGCCTCCGTGCTCGGTTTGTTCGGCACGCTGCTGCTCTCCATGTTCCTGTAAGAACCGCTGCGCCGGGGTCTGGTATTTCACAGGCCCCGGCGCTATTATGGAAAACGTATCCTGTCTTCCACCGCCAGCCCCCAGCAAGGAATCAGCAATGAAGATCGTCATCGCGCCCGACTCGTACAAGGAATGCCTGTCTGCCCTGCAAGTGGCCCTTTCCATCGAATCCGGCTTCCGCGAGGTTTTCCCCGATGCGGTCTACGTCAAGGTTCCTGTGGCGGACGGCGGCGAAGGCACCGTGGAAGCCATGGTTGAAGCCACGGCAGGCCGTCGGGTGGACACCACGGTACGCGGCCCGCTGGGCGACCCCGTGGAGGCTTTTTACGGCCTGACCGGCGATGGCAAAACCGCCGTGATCGAAATGGCCGCAGCCAGCGGTCTGGCCCTTGTGCCGCCCAACTTGCGCAATCCCCTCAATACCACCAGCTACGGCACAGGCCAGCTTATCCGCTCCGCGCTGGATGCTGGCGCGCGCAAGTTCATTCTGGGCATTGGCGGCAGCGCCACCAACGAAGGCGGTGCCGGCATGCTTCAGGCCCTTGGGGTGCGGCTGCTGGACGCTCAGGGGCAGGAAATCGAGCCCACCGGCATGGGCCTTGGCAGGCTTGCGCGCATAGACATGTCCGCCTTTGACGCCCGCCTTGCCGACTGCGTCATTGATGTTGCCTGCGATGTGGACAATCCCCTGTGCGGCCCGCGCGGCGCATCGGCCATCTTTGGCCCGCAGAAAGGGGCCACGCCTGAGATGGTGCAGCAGCTCGACGGATATTTGCAGAATTTTGCGGCCATTGCGCGCCGCGACCTTGGCGTGGACATGGCGGACCTGCCCGGCGCTGGCGCTGCTGGCGGCATGGGCGCGGCCATGTTTGCCTTTTTGAAAGGGCGGCTGCGCCCCGGCAGCGAGATCGTGACCGAAGCTGTGGGGCTGGACGCGCACGTGCGCGACGCCGACATCGTCGTTACCGGCGAGGGCCGCATCGACGGGCAGACGGCCTTTGGCAAGACCCCTGTGGGCGTTGCCCGCGTGGCAAAGCGTCACAACAAGCCGGTGATCGCCATCGGCGGTTCGCTGCGGGCCGATGTGGACGCCGTCTTTGCTCACGGCATCGATGCGGTTTCAAGCGTGCTCTACCGCCCCTGCACCATTGACGAGGCCCTTACCGAGGGCAATGAAAATCTGCGCAGGGCCGCGCGCAACATAGCCGCCATCCTTTCCATGGGGCTTGGCATTGGCGCTTCGGGCGCAGGGAAATAGCATATGTTGACCACCTACAGGCAAAGCTGGCGCGCACACCCCGGCTTCAATATTCTCTTTGTCTGCGCCATGCTGGCGGCGTGGGGCATGTATGCCCTGCTGTACGCAGCCGCCTTGCCCTGGGGCTCGAACCAAGCCAACGTGTTGGTCTTTGTTGTGGCTGCCCTGTGCCTCATGTTCATATTTGTGACCCCGCGATACGGCTTCAAGCCAACGGCAACGCACTACGCCATCATGGCGGCAACCTTGCTGCCCTCGCTGCCCAACGGGCAGGAAATCATCCGGCAGAGCGGCCTGTTTTTCTGATGTGCCGCCGCGCCCGGGCGCACGCCATACTAAAAGACGGCCACTCTCTGGGAGTGGCCGTCTTTTAGTATGCTTATGCTCTTGCGGAGCTCACCCCGCAGAGTTTTCCTTTCTGTTTACGCCTTCTTGGCGCGCAGGCCCGCAAAGGCCAGAATCACGCCCAAGGCAATGCCCAACGCCGCCGCAAACACCACCTGAAAGTGGGCGGGCAGCATAAAGGTGATGGTGTGCGCGGGAATCCAGAAGAACGGAATGGTCTTCTTGAGCACAAAGCTCCACATGGAATTCCAGTCGATGGTGCGGAACAGGGCCGCCACATCAGGCTTGGTGCACAGGCTGTTGAGCGTGCCGCCGGTGGCCGCAATGTGCAGGTCGGTGAGCTTGTGGGTGATCATCAGCACCGGGGCGAAAAGCGTGTTGATGAGCACACTGATGGAAAAAGACATGAGCAGTTTGGCGCCAAAGGTCGTGGGAGCGCCCGAAAGCAGACCCATCTCATTGAGCAGCTTGAACGTGCCCGCGCCGTACACGGTGAAGGCGATCTTGATGCCTATGCCCAGCAAACCCCAGATAATCGCCTTGGGCAAAACGCCAAACCCGGGCCTGTTGTACACGCCCGTAGTGATACGCAGGGCAATGCATTCGCCAAGGGTAGCCAGAATGGCAAACTTGAGAAAGCTCATGCCAAAAGGATACTGGGCAGTCAGGCTGATAAAGCCTTCAAGCGCCCCGGGCCCAAAAGCCAGCCAACCGAACGCCGCCAAACAAACTCCTAAAACCACAAAATCCTTTTGACGCATACCCTCTCTCCGTATTCTCGTTGACGCTCAGGGACTGTGACGCTGTGAGAAGTTTTGCTCCCTGCCAGGGATGGAAGCCTTTTTATGAAAGGAGTGTACGTTGGGTACTCACCTGGAATAAAAAGACTTTTTGGCGCAGGCAAAAAGCAAAAAAACCATAGCGTAAACAGACCCAAATCGGTTGGTCCCGCGCCGCGCGTAACCGCAGGCGGCGGGGAAGGATCAGCCATAGCCGCGCAAGGGCGCGGGCAATTCGCATCAGCCGAGCAGACGGAGGGGGGCTACCGTCAAGACCGGCTGCCGCATACTAGTGGCATTTTTGCCCCGCGTAAACATCGGCCTTGCGCAAACCTGCACAGCGGCCCTGTTCCTGACCGCAAATCAGGCGCTGGGCCAGCGCACCGGGCGGATTTCCGGGCTGTCTTCGTGCAGCGCGCTCTGCGCCACGGAGCTTTCGGAAGATTCCACGGCCTGAGGTTTCAGCCCGCCGGAAAGCGCCGCCTGCTTGAGCACCTCGCGCGTGCGGGCAAACAGATTGCTGAGAATGGAGTTGGAAACCAGCATGCCGCTACGGGTCAGCCGCATGTAGCCCTGCCGGATGCGGATAAGCCCGTTTTCGTGCAGGGCCTGCACCAGCCGCTGGTGATCGCGCACAAAGTCGCGCCCGGTCATTTCGCGGTACTCTTTGACGCGCAGGCCCCGCGCCGTGCGCAGGCGCAGCATCAAAAGCTCGAGCACGCGCGTTTCGGGCGTGAGTTCTTCCACGCTCTGGGCCAGTTTGCCCTCGCGGGTGCGGGCGTTCCAGGCGGCCTGGCTTGAAGGATTTGTCCAGCGGCGGTTGTTGATGGTGGACGTGGCCGAAGGCCCAAGACCAAGATAGTCTTCCCCCTCCCAGTAGCCCATGTTGTGGCGGCACTGAAAACCCATGCGGGCGAAATTGGAAATTTCATAGTGCAGGTAGCCGTGCTGCTCAAGCATGGCAGCGCCTTCCATGAACATGATGTTCTGGTCACGCTCCGGCGGCAGGGTCAGGCGGCCTTCTTCCACATCAAGCTCCAGCGGGGTTCCCGGCTCAAGCGTGAGACCGTAGGCGGAAATATGGTCTGGGGTCATGCGGATGACATCCTTGAGCGTTTGCAGCCACTGGCGCACGCTCTGCCCCGGCAGGCCCCACATGAGATCAAGATTGATGTTGGCGCAGCCCGCCTCGCGCGCCAGAAAGGCCACGTGCAGGCTGTCCTGCGCCTTGTGCGGGCGGCCCAGCAGGCGCAGCATGCCTTCGTCCATGCTCTGCACGCCGATGGAAAGGCGGTTGATGCCCGCATCCAGATACTGGGCCGCGCGGTGCCCGCCGCGCAGGGATTCCGGATTGGCCTCAAGCGTCACCTCGGCCTTGGGCACGAGCCTGAAATACTTGCTAATGCGCTCCATGGTCAGGCCAATGATGCGCGGCGAAAGAAGGCTGGGCGTCCCCCCGCCAAAAAAGACCGACTGCACCTCGCTGCCGCCAAGCTGGTCGCCCCAATGGGCCAGTTCCATAAAGAGGGTGTCCACATAGTCGCGTACGGCGGGGGAACTGGCCGCATCAACGCCGCGCCCCAGCGGGCTTGAATGAAAAGCGCAGTAGCGGCAGCGCGTGGAGCAAAAAGGAACATGTATATAAAGCAGCATAAGCGATCCTGTGAGTGACAAAAAAACAACGCTCCGCCTGCGCGTAAGACCCTGCGGAACAAGGAAAAGCCAGTTTTGCAGCGAGCTGGCAACAGATATGAACAAAAGCTGCAAGGAATATGCCCGTATCCGCCGCCGTGCCGGGAATTCCACGCGCAGGCGGCTGCCCGCCCTTGGCAAAAACGCGGCGGCGAAGTATATTCACCAATTGGAACACGGCGCAAGCGCCCTGCGGCCTTCTGCCGCATCTTTCACCGCGCTGGCGGCCTGTACGCAACGCACTTTCAGGAGACGCAGCCCTATGGATATACGCTTTCAGAATCTCGGACCGGAACAATGGAAAGGGGACGTTCTGCTGGCCCCCGTCTGCCAGGATGAAACCCTGCTTGAGCAGATTCCTGAACTGGACAAGGTTGCTCCCTGGCTGGTCATAGCCCCTGCCTTGCGCGACTTCAAGGGCAAGACGGGCGAACTGGCCCTGCTGTACGGGCATCCCGACCTTACCGTTCCCCGGGTGCTGGCCGTGGGCCTTGGCCCGAGGGAAAAGGTCTCCACCGCCGACATCCGCAAGGCCATTGCCGCCGCAGTGCAACTGTGCCGCAAGCAGGGCTACACGTCCATAGTGCTGCCCGAACCGGCTCTGGCGCGGCTGCCCGGAGGCCGTGAGCGGCTGGTGGAAGAATGCGTATGCGCCGCCCAGCTTGCCCTCTACCGCTTTACGGCCCTTAAAAAGGCCGATGCGGACGAAACCGCCGACCCGCAGTGGCTGGCCGTGGCCTTTGACGGCCAGGAAGTGCCGGACGCCGCCCACGCCGCCGCCCGCAGGGGCGAAAACGCCGCCTGGGCCGTGAGCCTTGCGCGCGACCTGGCCACCACGCCGCCCAATTTGCTCTACCCTGAAATGCTGGCCCAGAAGGCACAGGAACTGGCGCGCGAAAAAGGCTTTGCCTGCACCGTGCTGGACGAAACCGATCTGGAAAAGGAAGGCATGGGCTGCCTCATGGCCGTGGGCCAGGGTTCGGGCCGTCCGCCCCGCCTCATCGTGCTGGAGCACGCCCCCGCCGGGCATGAGCAGGACAAGCCCCTCGTGCTTGTGGGCAAGGGCATCACCTTTGATACGGGCGGCATCAGCCTCAAGCCCGCCGCCAACATGCACCAGATGAAGGCCGACATGACCGGCGCCGCAGCGGTGCTGGCCACGGTGGCGGCCCTTGCGCAGGAAGACGCGCCCCGCCGCGTGGTGGGCCTGCTGGCCTGCGCCGAAAACATGCCCGGTGGCCGCGCCATGCGCCCCGGCGATGTGGTGCGCGCCGCCAATGGCGATACCGTTGAAATCCAGAATACCGATGCGGAAGGCCGCCTCGCCCTGTGCGATGCGCTGGCCTATGCCCAGAAAACCTGGGTTCCGGCTGCGGTGATTGATATTGCCACCCTCACCGGGGCCTGCGCCGTCGCTCTGGGAAACCAGCTTGCGGGCCTGTTCAGCGATGATGCCGACCTTGCCGAACGCATCCGCGCTGCAGGCGGCGCTTGCGGCGAAGAATACTGGCCCCTGCCGCTGTGGAAGCCCTATGTTGAATCGCTCAAAAGCGAAGTGGCCGATATTTGCCACATGGGCCCGCGCGAAGGCGGGGCCATCAACGCCGCGCTCTTTTTGCAACACTTTATTCAAGAGGGCGTGCGCTGGGCCCATCTGGACATTGCCGGGGTAGACTGGGCCGCCAAGGCCACGCCCCTTGCTCCGGTAGGGCCCACGGCCTTTGGCGCGCGTACGCTGCTCGATCTCGCCAGGGGAGGCGTATAATGAAGGTATTTCTCATCGGAGCCGGACCCGGCGACCCGGGCCTGCTGACCATCAAGGGGCGTGACGCCCTGGCCGCCGCCGATGTGGTGGTATACGACGCCCTGGCAAACGACAGCCTGCTTTCTTACGCCCGCCCCGATGCGGAAAAAATCTATGTGGGCAAGGTGGCGGGCAACCACGCTCTGCCGCAGGATCAGATCAACGCCCTTCTGGTCAGCAAGGCCAAGGAAGGCAACGTTGTGGCCCGCCTGAAAGGCGGCGATCCCTATATCTTCGGACGCGGCGGCGAAGAAGGCGAAGAACTGGCGGCTGCGGGCATTCCCTTTGAGGAAGTGCCCGGCATCAGCAGCACCATCGCCGCTCCCGCCTATGCAGGCATTCCCGTGACTCACAGGGATTTTGCCTCTTCCGTGACCATCATCACCGGGCATGAGAATCCGGACAAGCCCGGCTCCGTGCACAACTGGAAGGCCCTTGCCGCCAGCGCCTCCACGCTGGTCTTTGTGATGGGCATGAAAAACCTGCCCGACATCGCCCGCAATCTGCTTGAAGCAGGCATGGACCCGCACACCCCGGCGGCGCTTATCTATCGCGGCACAACGCCCTATCAGCGCAGCCTTGTGGATACCCTGGCCCGTCTGCCCCAGGCGGCGGTTGAAGCCAAATTCACCAATCCTTCGGTTATTCTTGTGGGCAAGGTTGCCGCCCTGCGCGACACCCTTGGCTGGTTTGAGAAAAAGCCGCTCTTTGGCCGCAGCATTGTTGTGACCCGCGCGCGCGAGCAGGCCAGCGGCCTTGCCCAGAGCCTTACGGCGCTGGGGGCCGAGGTCATCCAGTGCCCCACCATTGAAATCAGCCCTCTGGCCGATTACGCGGAACTTGACGCGGCTCTGGACAATCTTGCCAGCTACGGCTGGGTTATTTTTACCTCGGTTAACGGCGTAAAGCACTTCTGGCTGCGGCTCGCAAAGGCGGGCAAGGACAGCCGTGCGCTCGGCAACTGCAAGGTGGCCGCCATCGGCCCCGCCACAGCCGATGCCCTGACCGAACGTGGCATCATCCCCGATTTCATTCCCGAGCGCTATATGGCCGAGGGTGTGCTTGAAGGCCTGCTGGCCCGTGAAAACGGCAACGTGGCTGGCATGCGCTTTTTGCTGCCCCGCGCCGCCAAGGCCCGCGAAGTGCTGCCCGAAGAACTGCGCAAGGCTGGGGCCGTGGTGGACGTTATTTCCGCCTACGAAACCGTACCTGCCGCGCACAAAAGGGATGAAGTGCTGGAGCGCATCAACGCTGGCACCCTGAGCTGCGTGACCTTCGGCTCCTCCTCCACGGTGGAGAACTTCCTCTCCCTTATCCCGGCTGCAATCCTCAAGACGCACCCGGAAGTGAAGCTGGCCGCCATCGGGCCGGTAACGGCAGAAACGCTGCAAAAAAACGGCCTTACCTGCAACATCATGCCCATGGATTACACCATCCCGGCACTGGTGGACGCCCTGAAAACGTACTTTGCGAGATAAGACATGCCCCTGAATATCGCCATACTGGCCTCCGGCAGCGGCACAAACGCTCAGGCCATGATCGACAAGGCCGCCCAGGGCGTGCTGGATGTGAACATTGCCCTGATCGTCTGCAACCGCCCCGGTGCGGGTGTTGTGATCCGTGCGGAAAAGGCGGGCATCCCCTGCCTTGTACTGGATCACAAAAGCTTTCCCGATCGCGAAAGCTTTGACGCCCGCATGGTTGAGGCCCTGCGCGAAGCCGGGGCGGAGCTTGTGGTGCTGGCGGGCTATATGCGCCTGCTGACCCCTGTGTTCCTTGAGGCCTTTGCCGGAAAAGTCATCAACATCCACCCGGCGCTGCTGCCAAGCTTTCCCGGCGTGCACGGCGGGGCGGATGCCGTCAACTATGGCGTCAAGGTTTCCGGCTGCACCGTGCATTTTGTGGAAGAAAAGGTGGACAGCGGCCCGGTGCTGATTCAGGCCGTTGTGCCGGTCAACGCTGGCGAAAGCGAGGACGACCTCATGAGCCGCATCCATGTGATGGAGCATCGCATCTATCCCCAGGCAATCCAGTGGCTGGCTCAGGGGCGCATAGACGTGCAGGGGCGGCAGGTGCACCTCAAGCCCGGCAACAGCCCCCGTGCGCCGCACGATGGCGACTGGCTTGTGTGGCCGCCGCTGGAACAGGGATTTTAACCGCAGCCGTAAGCGCTTGAATGAATCTATGAGGAGACTCTTCAGTTAAAGAGTCTCCTTTTTTTGATTGTTTTCAAAACCGGCGGAGCTGCTGGTTTCGCCGTCCTGACCTTGCCGCCCGTCGTTCTGGCTGTTTTCATTACTTACAAAAGTTTCAAAACTTACAAATCAAGAATCCGCGTTGCTCTAGAGCGATTTGGTGTGTTATTTTTCACTATTAACAGAGCATACTTTTATTCTTTGCTCAATCAATCAGCTTTTGCCGCCCTTTCCGCCACACGTACTTTCTTGCACAACCTCTGGAAATAACGGCAAATCCACTTACTTTTGAGGAAACCCTTATGACGCAGCAGTTTACCCGCAGAAAATTTCTGCAATCGGCCTGCATCACCATCAGCGCGCTGACGGTGAACATGAGCGGCATTGAAAAAGCTCTTGCCGCAGCCGCTGGTGTCGGCCCCCTGGCCACCTGCGACATCCTGATCATCGGGTCTGGCGGCGCTGGCCTGCGAGCCGCCGTGGCAGCCCTGCAAAAAAATCCCAAGCTCAACGTGGTTGTGGTCAGCAAATGCATGCCCTCGCGCAGCGCCACCTGTATGGCCGAAGGCGGCATCAACGGCGTCACCGATTTCAGCAAGGGCGACTCCTACGAGCTGCACTGCTTTGATACCGTGAAGGGCGGCGACTACCTGGTTGACCAGGAATCCACGCTCAAATTCTGCGAGCAGGCAGGCCCCGCCATCCTTGAACTGGATTATCTGGGAATGCCCTTCTCGCGCACGGCTGAAGGCAAGGTCAAGGCCCGTCCCTTTGGCGGTGCTTCCAAGGTGCGTTGCAACTACTCCGCCGACAAAACCGGCCACATCGTTGCCCACACCTGCCTGGACGATGCCCTGAGCTACGGCGTCAAATTCCTCATGGATCACGAGCTGCTTGACGTGGCCGTGGACAATGGCCGCTGCGAAGGCGCCGTGCTGCGCAACATCCGCACCGGCGAAATAGCCCCTGTGCGCGCCAAGGCCGTGGTGCTTGCCACCGGCGGCTATACCCGCATTTTCTGGAACCGCACCTCCACCCCCTACATTGCCACAGGCGACGGCGTTGCCGCTGCCCTGCGCGCGGGCATCCCCTTCAAGGATGCCGAAATGGTGCAGTTCCACCCCACAGGCGTGGTGCACGGCGGCGTACTGATTACCGAAGCGGCCCGCGGCGAAGGCGGCTACCTGCTCAACAACAAGGGCGAGCGCTTCATGAAGACCTACGCCCCCGCCAAGATGGAACTTGGACCCCGCGACATCGTGGCCCGCGCCATCGAGACGGAAATCCGCGAAGGCCGTGGCTACGGCCAGGGGCTGGAAGCCTATGTGCTGCTTGACCTGAGGCATCTCGGCAAGGAAAAGATCGTGCACGATCTGCCGCAGATCCGCCACGTCGGCAAGCTTTTTGAAAATATCGACCTTGTGGACAAGCCCATGGTCATCCGCCCCACGGCCCACTACTCCATGGGCGGCATTGACGTGAACACCTTTGACGACATGGCCACTGTTGTGCCCGGCCTGTTTGCCGCCGGTGAAGCTTCGTGCGTGTCCATCCACGGCGCAAACCGCCTTGGCGGCAACTCCCTGGCCGATGCTGTGGTGACGGGCAAAATCGCCGGCAACGGCGCGGCGGGCTTTGCCAGCCATGCCGATTTTAGCGCGGGCAAACGCCTCACCGATCTGACCGCCCGCTGGCAGGATCGCTTCCGCAACACCACCAACGGCGGCGATGCCAAGCAGATGTACGCCATCCGCGAAGAAATGGGCGCGCAGCTCTGGGACAACATGGGTATTTTCCGCACCCAGTCCAAGCTCGACACCCTGAGCAGCACCCTGGCCGACCTGCGTTCGCGCTACGACGCCCTGCGCGTCCCCAACGCCAACCCCGTCTACAATACGGTGTTCACCGAATATGTGGAGCTGGGCAACATGCTGCAACTGGCCCAGGCCGCCTGCCTTGCCGCCTCCGAGCGCAAGGAATCGCGCGGCGCGCACACCCGCGAGGACTTCCCCAAGCGTGACGATGCCAACTTCCTCAAGCACAGCATGGTCAGCATGGACGACAGCGGCAAAATGCACATGGGCTGGAAAGAAGTGGAAATCACCAAATTCAAGCCTGAGGAGCGGAAGTACTAATGCCCACTATCATCATTGACCGCTTTGACGGCAAAAACAGTTTTGAGCAGAGCTACAAGCTTGATCCGGCAGACGTGGCGGGCAAAACCGTGCTCAACACCCTGCTGTTCATCAAGCAGACCCAGGATCCCACGCTGAACTTCACGGCCTCCTGCCGCTGCGCCATCTGCGGCGCGTGCGCCGTGCGCGTCAACGGGCATGCGGTTCTGGCCTGCGACACCAAGATGGACGACCTCGCCCAAACTTACGGCTCAAGCACCTTCCACATTTCGCCCCTGGCGAACTTCAAGGTCATTTCCGACCTCGTTGTGGACTGGGAACCCGCCATGGAAAACCTGCGCAAGGTGCATCCGGGCATGGTGGCAAAATCCGAATTCTCCATGAAGGAAGGCTGCCGCCAGAACCAGAAGGAATTCGACCGCATCATCAAGCAGTGGGACTGCATCCTCTGCGGCGCGTGCGCCTCTGAGTGCAACAAGCTCAGCGCAGACCGCAGCGACTACATGGAACCCTTTGTCTTCACCCACGCATGGCGCGTGGCCAACGATTCGCGCACCAAGGATCCCCTGCTGCACGGCAAGCCCGCCGTGGCGGGCGGCCTGTGGAACTGCGTGCATTGTCAGGAATGCGCCAGCCGCTGCCCCAAGGGCATCAGCGCTGCCGACGACATCGCCGGTCTGCGGGCCCTCGTTATGGCCAAGGGCATGACCGACGGCGTTGGCCCGGCCCACGCCAAGTCCTTCTACACCGATCTGGTGGAAGACTCCGGCCGCCTCAACGAAGTGCGCCTTGCCCTGCGCACCGAAGGCATCAGCACCATTGCCCGCGCGGGCATGGCTGTGACCCTGCTGCGTCAGGGCAAGATGAATCCGCTTGAGGCCTTTGGCGGCGAAACCATTGAAGGGCATGACGCCCTGGTGAAGATGATTCAGGCGGCCCATGCCGCAGAGAAGGAGTAGCCGTATGCAGACCGAATTCGCCTTTTTTCCCGGCTGCGTGCTGACTCAGGCC
Organism: Pseudomonadota bacterium; assembly: GCA_023419375.1. Classification (GTDB taxonomy): domain Bacteria; phylum Desulfobacterota; class Desulfovibrionia; order Desulfovibrionales; family Desulfovibrionaceae; genus Desulfovibrio. The sequence goes on along the minus strand of JAEZYD010000035.1, from coordinate 67,233 downwards.
GCCAAGGAATCCAAGATGGCTCTTGAGGCCGTGGCCCCGAGGCTTGGCATCAAACTCAAGGAAATCCCCGGCTGGAGCTGCTGCGGCGCTTCCCAGGCGCAGGATGTGGACCCCGTGGCGACCCTGGTTGCCAATGCCCGCAACATAGCCCTGGCCGAAAAAATGGGCCTGCCCGTGCTGACCTCGTGCAGCACCTGCCTGCTCATGCTGCGCCGCGCCAAGGCAGAGCTTGACGGCGGCAAGAAGGACCGCATCAACACCTTTCTTGCCAAGGGCAACATGACCTATAACGGCACCAGCGAAGTCACCAGCCTGCTCTGGGTTCTGGCGCAAAACGCCCAGACCCTCAAGGCCAAGGTGACCAAGCCGCTTACGGGCCTGAAGGTGGCTGCTTTCTACGGCTGTCACAGCCTGCGGCCAGAATCCGCCCTTGGCTTTGAAAGCTCGGTGAATCCCTCGAGCTTTGAAACCGTGGTGGCCGCCCTTGGCGGACAGACGGTTCCCTTTGCCAAGCGGCTGGACTGCTGCGGCTTCCACGCCGTGTATCCGGCGGAAAAATCCGTCATGCGCATGACCAGCCAGATTGTGGACAGCGCGGCTACCTCCGGCGCGGCCTGCATCGTAACCCCTTGCCCGCTCTGCCAAATGCAGCTCGACATTTATCAGGAAGCAGCGCAGGATATGACCAAGTCAAAAGCCCGTGTGCCCGTGCTGCACCTTTCGCAGCTGGTGGGCCTTGCCCTGGGTATTCCCGGCAAGGAACTGGGCCTCGACTACAACGTGATTGACGCCACCAAGATGGGCTAACCAGCCCTGATCATAGTGACAAAAGGCGGCCCCTACCCCTGGCCGCCCCATGCGCGCCCCCTCTCGTGTCCCTACCCGAGAGGGGGTTGCGCGTTAACCAGTCGCAAATATTTCAATACAAGAAGGCCCTCTCCCATTGATTGATCAACGGGAGAGGGCCTTCAGAACATTTTAAGCAAAAACTGCCTTAGCCCCAGGCTTCAGTCACCAGATCATACAGCTTGACGGAAAGCACCTTGAGATCGGGCTTGGTGTACTGCACGTCAGCCCCCACAACGGCGCATTTCTTGGCAAGAGGCTCGTTGATCATGGAAGAGAAGATGGCCACGGGCAGTTTTTTAAGGACTCTTTCTTCCTTGATGAGCTTGCACAGGGCCAGACCATCCATGCCGGGCATTTCTATGTCTGTGATGACGCCGTGAATGAAATCGGAAATGGGGCGGTCTTCGGCTTCGCAGCGGTCGCGCAGCACCTTCAGGTAATCCCAGGCATCCTGGCCGTTGACCTTCTGCGTCACGGTGAAGCGCCCTTCCTTGTTGAGCAGGTCGAGCAGCAGGCTGCGGATACTGCTTGAATCGTCCACATGCAGGATATTGTAAATTTTTTCCCCGCTGTGGCGCATATCCGAGGCGTCAAAGCGCATGGCCATGGCCGGATGCAGTTCGGCTACGATGGCTTCCAGATCCAGCAAAAAGATCACGCGCTCTTCCAGCCGCACCACGCCCGTGACCGAGCTACGGCTCACATTCTGCAAAAACTGTCCCGGCGCTTCCACATCAGTCCAGCTCAACCGATAGATGCGGTTGACCCCCGACACCAGAAAGCCCGTACAAACGCCGTTAAATTCGGTGACGATAACCTTGGCGTCTTCGTTTTCAATGGGCCCGCTGCCCAGAAACTGGGCCATATCAATCAGCGGCACCACACGGCCATTGCGGTGCAGAAACGCGCCCAAAAGTGCTTTATGGCGCATTTCCGGCATGGCAGTCACCGGCTGGCGACGACCAATTTCAACCACCTTGGCCACGTTAAGGCCATAGTGGGCTTCGTAACCGTCCTGGTTGACGAAAAATTCCACAATTTCCAGCTCATTGGTGCCGGTTTCCAGCAGGATGTTGGTCTGCGCCATGGAAATGCTCTCCGTTGGGCTGAAGCCCGTTAATGTCGGACGGCAGACCTGAACTTGTTTGCTGCCAGCCGGTGAGCGAAGCTTACGCTGACTCTCTTATCGGTTGCCGAGTGCAAATATTTAGCCATGCAGGCCGAAAAGACAGTTTTTTTCATATTTTCTGTTTCGCACAAAACGGGGAACATATCAAACTGTGCACATTGGCATTGAAAATACCGCCATAAACAAGTGCAAAACCAGCTTGTCAGCAGTTTATATTCCCTGAAACAACCGCGTTGACATGTAGCGTTCGCCCGTGTCGCAGGCAAAGGTAACGATATTCTTGTCCTGCATTTCTGGCCGGGCCGCAAGGTCAAGAGCCGCGCGCACGTTGGAGCCTGTGGATATGCCCGCCATGATGCCGTTTTCCATGAGCAGACGGGCGGTCCTTATGGCTTCCTCGCCGTCCATCTGGATAATTTCGTCCAAAAGCGCACGGTCAAGGATGGCTGGCACAAAGTCAGCGCCAATGCCCTGAATAAGATGAGGGCCGGGCTTGCCGCCCGAGAGCACCGGAGAAGCGGCTGGCTCCACGGCAACGACTCTGAAGCCGGGGATGCGCTCCTTGAGGTACCGCCCGACGCCCGTGATGGTCGAGCCGGAGCCAACGCCCGCAACCAGCACGTCCATCTTGCCCACGCTGTCCTTGAAAATTTCCGGCCCGGTGGTCTTGTAATGGGCCACCACAGCCTGCGGATTGGTAAACTGGCCGAGTACGAAAGCATCCTGCTCATCGGCAATGCGCTTTGCAGCGGCCACGGCGCCGCTCATGCCCTGCTCCGCCGGGGTGAGCACAAGCTCTGCCCCCAACGCCCGCAAAAGGTTGCGGCGTTCAACACTCATGGATTCGGGCATGGTCAGAATGCAGCGAAAACCACGCACCGAGGCAACCAGAGCCATACCAATGCCCATGTTGCCGCTTGTAGCCTCCACCAGCACCCCGCCCGGTTCAACGCGCCCTTCTTCCAGAGCTTCGCCAACAAGGTGAAAGGCCACGCGATCCTTGATGGAACCGCCGGGATTGCGGTTCTCAAGCTTCAGCCAGACAGTGCCGGGCAGGTCGCGTGAAAGATCAAGCCGCAGCATGGGGGTGTTGCCAATGGTTTGCAAAATGCTGGTTAACATGAAAACATATGCCTCACAGTAAAAAATGCCAGGGAATCCGGCTCTATGGCAGATATTCGCTTTACAATGGAAAAGTTTTGCTTAACTCTTTACATATAATCATAGAAGAATCCGTGCACATTGGCAATTTTAGTTCTGGCCGCCCCAACAGCCCATTCAGGGAGGATACCATGAAGATTCTGCAAGTAACCACTGTGTTCATAGCCCTTGTTATTGCCCTTTCCGGCGGGCTTGCCCATGCCAAGGCAGACACCGTGGCGTTGTATACCGAAGCCGTCATGACAGGCGACGTCCCGGCCCTTGAAACCCTGCTGGCCCCCAACTACTGGCACATCAACGCCAACGGGCACATTGAGGACAAGGAACACTTCATAAATACCATCAAGAGCAAGGAACTTGTCATTGACCGCCTGACCTTCACCAATGCCCGCACTGCCCTGATCAGCGACGCAAAGCTCATCACCGGCACAGGATACCTCAAGGCCAAGGCCACGCCTGCCCTGCCCGAAGGTCTCATGCGCATCACCGTGGTGGTGGTCACCAACAAGGGACGCGAACAGGTTGTGCTGTTCCAGGCTACGCCTGTGATCGCCACCGAAGACTGCAACGACGGCAACTGCAAGATCCAGTAAGGTTCAAATATACATCGGCCACATAGGGCCATCAGGCCGGGGCATCCGTACCCGGCCTTTTTTGTGGGGAATGAATGCATGGACAATAAAAAGCCGCTCCTGTCAGCAGGGGCGGCTTTTAAACGTAACCCGGGGTATGGCGGGGCCGGATTTCGCGTGGTGGGAAAGATCGGAGGCTGAAAGTAATCATCTGTGAGTTTTACAGGCATGCAAGCATCAAAACAACAGGCAGAGCAAACAATGCTTGGCCATATTTCGCGGGGGCTCGCTTCTCAAGGAACCCCCGCAAAACATCTTAATATTCAGATGCCTAGGCTGGCGAAACTTCAAAGTTGGCCGCCACCTTCACCCTGTCGCCCACAATGGCTGCCGGGATATTGGGGCCAATACCAAAGTCGCTGCGATTCACCTCGCCGGTGATGCTGAAAGACTGCGTTTCCTTGTTGTTGATGGGATTGGTTATACGGTCGCTGGCTGTGATGTTGAATGTCACTTCCCGCGAGGCGCCGCGCATTTCAAGCAGACCAGTGATGGTTCCGGTACGATCCGGCCCAAGGCGCACAGATGTGCTCTGGAAGGTAACTTCAGGGTGCTGCGCCACATCAAAAAAGTCCGGCGAGCGCAAATGTTCGTCCCGCGCGTGCACGTGCGTGTCAATGCTCACAGCCTTGACCGTCATGGTAAATACAGCGTCAGAAAGGTCGTCGTTGGCGGTTTCAAGGTCAATGGCAACGTCTGCAAACCTGCCGTTGATGTCGGTAATCATGAGATGCCGCACCACAAAACCAAGGTGCGAATGGTCGGGATCGTTCTTCCAGGTAGCCATAACAACCTCCCGCTTAGTGCAGGTTGCGCTCAAATCTATAATTGCTGTTTTTAACGGCAACACCTGCCGAAAAAACGTACGTTCAAGCTATGATTTCTAGTTAAGGCTCCAGGCTGCCGAGTCAAGTTGTTCAAGATGATTTATCAAAAAAAATTGCGCCGCTGCCCTTCATTGCCAATGCCCGTGTGCAGAGCAGTTTGCGCAGGGCGTTCTGCGGCAGCCCCAGAGCTTGCCGCAGAACGCCCTGTCAACAACAGAATACGATTGCAGGCTAGAACACGCCCGGCAAACCGTGATCCCGCAAAGCCGCATCACAGGAGCCCAGATGGTAGGTGGTGTGCGAGGCCAGCATGGCAATCATGGCCGCATAGGTGAGATCGCGGCCAATCTTTTTGCTCACGCGCGCCTGCACCCTGGTCAGGTCGGTGTTGGAAAGCGCCGCCAAACGTGCGTCCACTGCGGCCTTTACGGATTTTCCGTAAGCCTGCATGGCTTCTTTGCTCACAACATCCTTGCCCTGCTCCTTGAGCATCAGCACGCCAATGCCGGCAGGTGCGGGCAAAAAGGTTTCGTCATCTTTTTCAAGAATAAAGAAGTTCAGCACGGCAATGGCGTGAGCCACCTGCTGCCACACGGGCCAGCCTCCGTTGGTTTCGGCCCAGATGTTTTCGGGGCAGGTGTCCATATACTGGGCCAGCAGGGCCCAGGCGCGCTGATAGGGTTCTTCAAGGGCGGCGACAATGTCTCTGGACATGGCTTTTCCTTTTTTTCAGGTTTGGCGCACAGCTTGCCCGTGCGTAAAAGGCCGCTCAAACACAAAACCGCCGCAGCGCCGCAACTGCGGGCATACGGCGGTTCCATGCGACAGCGTTGCAGGCAAAGCCTGCCGCGCCATTTATTCGAAGCGGCTTGCCCCGGTGATCAGCACCATGTCGGTGGGCACATTTTCATGAAAGCCCACGGTCTTGGTCTTAACCTTGGCAATTTTGTCCACATTCTCCATGCCTTCGGTCACTTTGCCGAAAACGCAGTAACCCCAGCCGTCAGGGGTGGGGGAGCTGTGGTTGAGAAAATCGTTGTCCACCAGATTGATGAAGAACTGTGCGGTGGCGCTGTGGGGATCGCGGGTGCGGGCCATGGCCAGGGTGCCGCGCTCGTTCTTGAGGCCGTTGTCGGCTTCGTTGGTCACAGGTTCGCGGGTGGACTTTTCGTCCATGCGCGCGCCAAGTCCGCCGCCCTGAATCATGAAGCCAGGGATAACGCGGTGGAAAATGGTGTTGGCATAAAAGCCGTCATCCACATATTTCAAAAAATTGGCAACGGTTTGGGGGGCCTTGTCGGCATAAAGCTCCACAAGAATGTCGCCGGAGGAGGTCTCCAGCAAAACCGTAGGATTGTCGGACATGGGTGCTCCTTGAATGGTTATTCTGCACAGCGGGCGTTCGCCCCGCCATTGGCGCGAATATAGGGTATGGAAGCGCGGATGACAATGCCCGTTTCCCGGTATAGGCTTCGCAGCATGAACCGCAAGACTTCCAAGCCCCAACCGGCAACACTGCCGGGTATGCCGGAACAGGCTGCAACCAGCACGCATCTGCCGCCCCAGGATCATCTGGGCGAACTGCAAAACGCCCTGCTCGGCTGGTTTGCCGCAAACCAGCGCCGTCTGCCGTGGCGGGTCAACTACACTCCCTACGAAGTATGGATTTCCGAAGTCATGCTCCAGCAAACCCAGATGGAGCGTGGTGTCAGCTATTTTAATCGCTGGATGCAGCGCTTTCCCGACATAGCCACTCTCGCCACCGCCAGCGAGGAAGACGTGCTGCGTCAGTGGGAAGGCCTTGGCTACTATTCCCGCGCCAGACATATCCTGACCGCCGCCCGCAAAATCATGGCGGAATACGGCGGCGTGTTTCCCTCAGAGCTTGAAGCCATCCGTAGTCTGCCCGGCGTTGGCCCCTACACCGCGGGCGCGGTGGCAAGCATTGCCTTTGGTGAAAAGCTGCCGTGCGTGGACGCCAATGTGGAGCGCGTCATTGCGCGCATTTTTGATGTGGACAGCCCCGTAAAGCAAAACCCGGCAGCGGGGATCATCCACCGATGGGCCTTGCGGCTGGTGCCCGAGGGCAAGTCGCGCGAACACAATCAGGCCATGATGGAGCTTGGGGCGCTTGTTTGCGGCAAAAAGCCGCGCTGCGCGGAGTGCCCGCTGGCCCGGTTCTGCATCAGCCTGCATCTGGGCATCACAGACCAGCGCCCGGTGCCCGGCAAACGAGCCACCATCACGCCCGTCAAGGCCGTGACCGGGGTTTTGCGCTGCGCCAACAGAATTTTTGTGCAAAAGCGCCCGCCTGCGGGCGTGTGGGGCAACCTGTGGGAATTTCCCGGCGGCCGGGTTGAGCCGGACGAAAGTCCGGAACAGGCCACCGTGCGGGAATTTATGGAAGAAACGGGCTTTGCCGTGCGTGTGGCAGCGCAGCATGGCATTATCCGGCACGGATACACCACCTACCGCCTGACGCTGCACTGTTTTGGACTTGAGTTTGACAGCGCGACAGCTCCGGCTGACCCGCCGCAGCCGCCGCTGCTTTCCGCAGCTACCGAGGCTCGATGGGTCACGCCGCAAGAGCTGGACGCTCTGGCAATGCCTGCAGCGCACCGTAAACTGGCGGACAAGCTTTTTGCTTCTGGAAACGACAGCGCATCTGCCGCAAATACGGCTGCGCCCCGTCAGGCAAATCTGCCCCTGAAAAAATCATAGCAGGCCGCTTGGCGCTGTTCTCCCCAAGAAACAGGGGCGGGCCTTACGGTCCGCCCCTTGCGCCATTAGTCGGCAATAACCGAAAGAACGGACTTTTTGGGGTTCTGTTTGCAGACCTTCATGATCTGGGTCAGGTTGTTTTCCACAGCGTTGACATCCAGGGTCGTATCGCCGGTTTTGGCGCTGGCGTAACCATCAAGCCAGAAATAAAACATGGTCATGGTCTGGGCGTCCAACTGCACAAACGCGCTGCAAGGCAGCTTGCCGAAATCTATTTTGTCGCTCTTTGCCGAGGCAGTCATGGGCAAGGCAAGCATGGCCGCCAGCACTATTGCAAAACATACTTTTTTCATCTTGCACTTCCAGTGTTACAGGTTTCAGGACGTACAACAGGCAGCATAAAGAGCACGATGAAGCATGATCAAGTCCATTGCAGCAATGCCTTAAATCTGGATAAAAAGATAAATTCACATTTTTATCCAATAATATTCAAGCCATGCACATTTACATATGCGCCAGATCGGCACTCTGTTTAACCAGACACCACGCACGGCATATGTTCACATCACCCCAGATGCTACACACGGTATAAAAAACACTCCCTTATTTTTTATATTTTGTCGATATGCTGTCATAAATTAAAGCATATTCAAAAATATAATAAGTATTACAAATTATTGCATCAAAAAAACATATTTACAATATCCTTCAGCAAATTTTATGTGATGATTTACAATTCGCACAATTCAGCCATGTACATTACCACATAAACATAAAATATTCTGCATTGTAAAAGCCTTGTCCAACCCGTTTTACTTCTCGACTCTGGTTGCTGCAGAGAAAATACTTAAAGATTGATTATATTTTCAACTCACATGTACCCATCAATAAGAAACCGCGGCTTTGCAGCCGCGTTTTCTTAGCTCGTCCCCGAAGGGGAAAAATATGTTCACACCTATTTGCCGGATGCCCCCGGCGCCATCTTTTTGCGCGCCATAACCTTGGCTACGGCCTCGGCCAGACCGCCGAGCGAGGTCTCCTTGTAACGCGACTGCAAATCAAGCCCGGTGCGGTACATGACCTCAATGATATCATCCAGCGAGATAACCCGCTGCCGCCCGTCTTCCAGCCGCGACAACTGGGCGCAGTTGACCGCGCGCTCCGCGGCCACGCCATTGCGCTCGATGCAGGGAATCTGCACCAGCCCCCCCACAGGATCGCAGGTAAGGCCGAGGTTATGTTCCATGCCGATTTCCGCCGCCACTTCCACCTGCTTGACGTTGCCGCCCGTAACCGCGCAGTACGCGCCAGCAGCCATGGAGCAGGCCACGCCCACCTCGCCCTGGCAGCCGACCTCCGCGCCCGAAATAGAGGCATTGAGCTTGTAGAACAGGCCAATGGCTCCGGCAGTGAGCAGAAAATCGCGCGCGCCGTCATCCGTGGCATGGGGGTAAAAATTCAGATAATACAGCAGCACTGCTGGCACAATGCCCGCCGCGCCATTGGTGGGCGCGGTCACAATGCGCCCGCCGGAGGCGTTTTCTTCTGCCACGGCAAAGGCATAGAGCATGGGCCACAGGCTGAGGTCGCGCCGCCCGGCAGCTTGCAGGGCGCTGACCTTGCGCAGCAGGTTGGGCGCGCGACGGCGCACATTGTACCCGCCCGGCAGCACGCCGTCTGTATAGCAACCGCGCTCCACGGCTTCGCGCATAACGTCTGTGATGGCCGTTACGCGCTCGTTGACCTCGCTTTCAGACCGCCAGAACACCTCGTTGGCCATGACAATCTGCGCAATGGTCTTGTTTTCGCGGGCGCAGATATCAAAAAGCTCCGAGGCTTTTTCGTAGGGATGGGGGGGAGTGGCGTACAGTTCGCGCGGGCTGTCAAAATCATCGTCCGTTCGGATAAACCCGCCGCCTATGGAATAGAAATTCTTGGAGTATATCAGCGCGCCGTCCGCGCTGAAGGCCGAAAGCGTCATGGCATTGGAATGTTTGGGTAAAAAGATACCCTTGTGCTGACACACATCGCGCTCAAAATTAAAAGGGATGGTATAGGCGCACATGAGCACCAGATCGGCATTGTTTTGCAGATCCGCGGTGCGGCGGGCCATATGGGCAATGTCCACCTCCTGCGGCTCCTCGCCTTCAAGCCCTGCCAACACGGCCCCAATGGTGCCGTGCCCCTCGCCGGTAAGCGCCAGCGAACCGTAAAGCTCCACTTTTACCCGGCCTACCAGAGGCAGCATGCCCAAAACGGCAAGTTCGCCCGCAAAGGCCTTGCCCGCAATCATGGGGCCAATGGTATGGGAACTGGACGGCCCTATACCGATCTTGAACAGATCAAAAATGCTGAGCATGACGCTCCTCCCGCGAACCGCATGTCAAGGCGCAACGGCCTTTGCCGCAACATATCCCGTAAAGGTCACAAGACACAAGCGCTTAGCGAAAACTGCCCTACTTTCTGAGGGCAGCAGGGCTTGCCCCGCGCAATGCAGCGGCCTTGTCCGCCACGCGCTGCATGAATTCCAACAGATTTTCCTTTTCCTGCGCGCTGAGCACACTGGTCACGGCATCATCCCATGTTGCAATAACTTCCATTATCTGCGGATACAGCTCCCGCGCCCGCTCGGTGGGAAAAACCGCCGCCGTGCGCTTGTCCACCGGATTGACCTGCCGCCGGATAAGCCCTTTCTTTTCAAGCTGGGCCAGCGTGCGGGTCACGTTGCTTTTGTTCACGCAGATACGCTCGGGCAGTTTGTCCTGAGTGACGCCAGGGTCGCGGCACAGGTTGAGAATGAACAGATACTGACTGCTGTTGATGCCAAAAGGCGCAAGCGCCCGGTTGAGGTACATGTAGTAATGCCGGTTGGCCAGCGTGATCCATTTATAGACAAGTTCCATGACATATTCCTGTGGCTGGTTGCCAGCAGACTCTTCAAGCCGACTCCCAATGGGTTGCGGCAGACAAGGCTGCAAAAAAGGCTACGCTCGAGGAGCTTGCCTTGACAAGTGTATGGGCAGGGGATCATAAATCGTTGCGAGCGCAACGAACTGCCTTGAACCCTGTTACGGAGGTCAGGTCATGCCCAGGAAACACCTTCACGGCCCAGCGGCCCAGCAGATGGAAGCAGGTTTCATTGAGGCCTTTGCCGCCATTTGCCGGGGCAACTTTTTGGTTGTCACCTGCATCAACATGTTGTTGATGACGGACTACTATCTCATCTTTGTCACCGGCACGGCCCATGTGCAAAAAACCTTTGGCACCAGCCTGAGCACAGCAGGGCTGACCTCGGGCATCATGGTCATCGGCTGCCTTGTGGGACGATTCCTTTCAGGCAACCAGCTCTCCACCTTTGGGGGCAAACCCTGCCTGCTTGCAGGCCTGCTGCTGTTTACCGCAAGCATTGGCGGCCTGTTCCTTGTGGATTCTCTGCCCATGCTTTTTGTGCAGCGCTTTGCGGCCGGTTTTGGCATAGGCGTGGCCGGAACCGCCACAGGAGCCATTGTGGCCTATGTGGTTCCTGTGCGTTTTCATGGTCTGGGCATAGGCCTTTTTACCATGAGTGCCGCACTGGCTCTGGCTTTTGGGCCATTTTTGGGCATCTTTCTTTCCCTCAGGTACGGATACCACACCCTCATGCTGCTCAACGCGGGCATCAGCCTGGTCTGCCTGGGAATTTTCTGCTTTTTGCGCAACCTGCCGCCCATGCGCCAGCCGTCGCGCCCGGCCTTGAGCCTGTACAGCTATATTGATCCGCGTGTGGTGCGCTTCTCGCTGGTGGCTCTTGTAGTATGCCCGAGCTATGGCTGCATACAGGCATTCTTGCCTTCCTTTGCCGCGGAGCACGGACTCACGGGCACGGCCAGCATTTTCTTTTTGTGTTACGCCGGGGCGGCCTTGCTCACGCGGCCCCATAGCGGCCGCCTGTTTGACCGGCATGGCGAGCATGTAATTTTGTACCCTGCCCTGCTGCTCACGGCTCTGGCCCTGTTTGTGCTTTCGCGCGCCGAAAGCGCCGCCGTGCTGCTGTGCGCGGGCCTGCTGCTGGGCGTGGGCTTTGCCAACTTTCAATCTGTGGGGCAGGCGGTATCCCTCTCACTGGTTTCACGCTCGCGCTACGCGCAGGCGACCACAACATTCTACATTTTCTTTGACCTTGGCATCGGCCTTGGCCCATACATATTCGGCCATCTGATTCCCTCAATGGGATACAGCGGCATGTATCTGACCCTGAGCATCGTGGTTCTGGCTTCGGTTGGCATATACCGCATTGTTCACGGTGGAGGGGCGCGCTGAACCGGGGGCATGGCGCAGGGGTGCGCAAGCTGCGGGCTTGCCTCTTTTTTCCTCCGGTTGTAGGCTGATGGATAAAGATATTTCCCAAGCCACGAGGAATACATGGCAAACAAAAAGCCCCCAGAAAAGTCCGCAGATACCCCCAAGGCAGCGCAGCCTTCCGCGCCCGCCGACACCACATCCACCCCGGAAACCGCCCCCCAGGCTGAACAGCCCCACGGCATCAGCAAGGTCAGCAAGGGTGTTTTTTTTGTAGGCATAGCCGTGGCCCTTGTGCTGGGCGTCTATGTGGGCAGCCTTGTGCCGTCCATGTTCTCGCAGGAGCCTGCACAGCAGACACCCGCAGGGCAAACGCAGGCGGCAGCCCAGGCTCCGGGGCAGCCCTCCGCTCAGCCTTCCGGCCAGGCCAAGCAGGACAACCAGCCCCCCATTCCGCCCGAACTGGCAGCCAAAATCGTCTCCATGGAACAGAACGTTCTTGCCAACCCCAAGGACGCGCATAACTGGACAGACCTTGGCAACCTCTATTTTGACACCGGCCAGTCGCGCAAGGCCGCCAGCGCCTACGAGCGTTCGTTGGCTCTTGCCCCGGACAATGCCGATGTGCTGACCGACCTTGGCATCATGTACCGCGAGCTTGGCGAATACGAAAAGGCCGTGACGAACTTCCGCCGCGCCTCCAGCGTCAACCCCAAGCATGAAAACGCCATGTTCAACGAGGGCGTGGTGCTTTACTTCGACCTTAAGCGCAAGGACGACGCCATGAAGGCATGGCAGCGCCTGCTGGCAGTCAACCCCGCTGCGCGCGCTCCTGACGGGCAATCCGTTTCTGACGTAATCAGAAACCTGCGCTAGGCACAGCGGCGGCCAAAAGCCGCCCCAGCACGACAAACCGCCCCCTGCATCGGATTTGGAGGCGCATTCGCGCCTGAAGGGGGAAAGACCATAGATAGATCGGTGATCTTACAGGCGGAACGACCATGATTCTCACTTCCTCCGGCATTTCGCGTGCGTTGCTGCGCGCCTGCGCCCTTTTTTTGTGCATAGCCTGCGCAGGTATTGGAGCGCCGTCCACGGCGCACAGCGGCATGATTCCGCCCGTGTTGCGTTCAGCAAACACGCCGCTGCTGCCCGACCTGCAATACTTTATTGACGTGACGGGAACCATGGATGTGGAGGAGGCCGCCGCCCCTTCCAACAGCCAGATGTTCAAACCCCTGAACGTCAAGGAGCTGCCGCGCGTTACCGGAGTGATGTGGCTGCGCTTTACCCTCGCCCCGCTGCCCGCAGGGGGGCGCTCGCAGGCCATGCTGCTGGACATGGGGCCGGATGTTCCGGCTGACCCTGTTCTGTACGAGCCTGCCGCCAACCCGGCGACAGACAGCGTTGAATGGCGCGAGATTCTCCCGAGTCACCGCAATGTGATGCTGCTGCCCGAGCCGGGGGCCGACCCGATCACCTGCTATATCCGCCTGGACGGCCTGCCGGGCATCTGGTTTTCACCCATGCTGCGCAGCCCGCAGGACGCCGCCTCCAACTGGGGCAGCCTTGCGGGCACAGCCGCCCTGCTGGCTCTTGCCGTGGTCATGCTGCTGTGCCTTTTGCGCGGGCTCTCCGAGAGGGGCCAGTGGCGCATCTGGACTGCGCTTTACGTAGGCGTTGCTCTGGCGCAAGGCATCTTTGGCATGCCAGCCTACGGCTCCGGCAGCATAACCCTGAATCAATCTCTGGCGGTGCTCGCGCCGGGGTTGGCGCTTATGCTCCTGCCCCACGTGGGCCGTCATCTTATGCGCACAAGGGGCCGCTCGCCCCTGCTGGACGCCCAGTTCATACTGCTTTCCCTGCCGGGCGCAGCAGTGGCCCTGCTGCCGCTCCTTCCCGGTTTTAGCTGGAGCATCCGTTTTCTTTCGCTCTGGCCTGCCTGCACGGCGATCTTTACCCTGAGCGCCCTTGGCGGGGCCATCATGGGCCTTGGCGGCTCACGGCGTTTTCTTTTGGGCTGCCTGGTGCCACCCCTGTTTGTGGCTGCGGGCGTCATGGGCCTTGATTACGGCTACGCCGCAAACCTACTGGCCTCTGCTCCGCTTTGGGGCACGGCCCTGAGCGCCCTGCTCATTGCCGGAACAGGCCTGCCGCGTGACGCTGCCCAAACCGAAGAAGCCAGCAAGGGCACAAGGCGAGAATCCACAGCGGCGGGTAAACGCAACGCCGCCGCGCTGGATGCGGCCTTGATCAGCTCCAGCCTTGGCGCCGGGCCAAACGATGGCCCCATCAGTCTTGATACCCCGCTGGACGACCCCAATCTGCGTCTCTTGCCTCCCTCTGCCGTCACAGGCAAAACCGCCGCTGACTTTTCCGCCCTGCCGGTGGATATTTCTGACAATTCCGATCTGGAGCCTGTTGCAGCCCCTGCCAGAAACCAAAAAAAATCCGCCTCCGCCGTTGACCCAGGCATGTGGGAGAACCTGCTGCGCCCGCCGCTGGATCGCCTCATGCGCGAGGGCGCGGCTCTCGGCCATTGCTCCCTGCCACCCGCGGTGCGTCAGTATGCCGAGAACATGCTTGGCGCTGCCGGAGAGCTTGCCAGAATTATTGATAATCCCGGCAAAGAGCTGGACCAGACCAGCGTTGGCGAACAGCGCGTGGCCTTCAACCTGCAGCATCTTGTGCGCGAGGCGCACGATGCCGTGACCACCGCCGCCGAAAATTCGGGCATTGGCCTTGCGTGGTACATGCCCCCGCTGCTGGGACACATGTATGAAGGGCAGGCCAAAGCCCTGCGCGAAACCCTCTGTCTGCTGCTTGAAAGCGCCGTACGGGCCACCACAAGAGGCGCTGTGCACCTTTCTGTACGGCGTGTGCCCGAAACCGCCGATCCGGGCCATCTGCTGTTTACCGTAACCGACACCGGGGCTGGCATTCCGCCGCGCGACAGATCATCGCTGGCGCTCACCCGCGCATGGGAACTGGCCGGTTCCAACAGCGGGTACCTCAATGTGGAATGCGGCCCGCAGGGAACATCCATTGCCTTTACCCTGCGCCTGAAGCCGCTGGAGAACGAAACCGGAACAGAAGCCGCGCCGGAACCGCAGCGCGCGCCCACCATTACCGTGGTGGCCGAAAGCGCCGTTGACCGCCAGGCGCTGGCCCACATGATAACCACCCTCGGCTGCAACAGCACCCAGGCCCGCAGCATGCGCGAAGCGCTGGAATGCAACCGCGAAGCTCCCGCGCTCATGCTGGTGGCTCAGGACCCTCACGATGGCCCCGCAGAAGCGGACGCTCTGGGGCGCTTTGAGGCAGAAGCCCTCAAGGCCGGGCTGCCCGTATTCAAGGCCCTGGCCGTCACCAAGGACAATACCCGCTGGGACGAACTGGCAGACACGGGCTACACCCACGCCCTGCTCGAACCTGTGGATACGGAAGCCTTTGCCGCTACCCTGCGTGAAGTGCTGGACGAAGCAGGATTTACAGACCACGGCCCGGCTGCGTCAGTCGTGTCGGCCCCTGCCCCTGAGGCAGAAGAAAGCGATTCTGTGCCGCCCGCAGAGGATATTCCCCTGCCTGTTCACGAGGAGAACTCGCCCGAATCCGTGAGCCTGCCAGCCGATGCTGCACCCGGCATACAGGCACAGGAGCAGAACCAGCTGCCCGATCTCTTCGGCCACGACGCCTCCTTGCAGAATGCCCTGCCCGACACTGGCGCATCCATGGATTCTCAGCCGTTGACGCTGTCTTCCCCGCAATCGCTGAATTTTGGCACAGCCGACCAGTCCGGCATGCTGCTGCCCATGATGGAAGATTCCCCGCAGGCAGAAGAAGACGCGCCCATTGAACTGACGGATCTTTTGCCGCCCGAGGCCCCTGCGCAGGATGCCGGGCAGGCGCTGGCCGCCATGCCGGACACTCCAGCACTTTCGCTTGATGCACCAGACGTTGCCCCTGCTGGGGCTGCCCTGGTCGAAAAGGTAGCAGACGCTGTAGAAGAACAGACTGCGACGCAGCAGCCTGAAACGCAGGATATTTTGCCCGATGCGCCCCAGCCGGAGCCTCTGAGCATGCAGGACGATGTAGAGCATCAGCCGGAAGCGCAGCCGGAAATTCCTGCGGAGATTCTGCCGGAATCATCGGCAGCGGAGCCGCAGGAAACTGACGCGGTCACCCCGCAGCAGGAAGCCTCGCAGGCGGCGAGCAGCACTGACGCAGAATTCATGGCCTCGGCTGGCCTCGAAGGCCCGCTCTGGGCGGCAGAAGCTCCTGCTGCCCCGCAAATGAACGAGCCGGAGCCCGAACCTGCACAGGAACCCGCACAGGAATCCGATAAGGAGAACGCGGCAGCGCAGCAAGCGACCCCTGCCCCGGCAACCGTGGAACAGGCGGAACTCCTCACAGATACGCCCGCAGCCACACCCGTTCAGGAAACAACGGAGCAAATGTCTGCCCCGGCGGACAAAACGCCCGAGGCCCTTGAAACCCTTGAATGGCCCGAACCAGAACAGCATCCCGGCCCTGCCCCTGCTGCCAGGGAAACCGTGACTCCGGCAGAATTCCTCGAGGCTTCCCTGCCTTCGGATCCAGATATGCCTGAACCACCAGAGCAGCTCGCAGGGCTGCCCACCGCTGAAAGCGCCGACCCGCTCAAGGCCATGACGGGCAGGGTTGGCGAGGCCACGCTGTCCCCAGTCAACAACGCGGCCTTTGATGTTCCCGCGCCTGCCGGCAAGGGCGCATGGGATACCT
This sequence comes from Pseudomonadota bacterium, assembly GCA_023419375.1. Classification (GTDB taxonomy): domain Bacteria; phylum Desulfobacterota; class Desulfovibrionia; order Desulfovibrionales; family Desulfovibrionaceae; genus Desulfovibrio. The sequence goes on along the minus strand of JAEZYD010000035.1, from coordinate 50,875 downwards.
ACAGCCTTCAGGACGAATGGGTGGGCGAACCCATGCCCATTGGCACACCCGTCAAAACAGCCAGCCCTGTGGCGCAGTCTGCGCCCCAATCTGCGCAAGGTTCTGCGCAAAATCCTGTGAGAGGCATGGCGCAAGGCATGCCGCAGACAGCCGCACAGGCGTCTGCCGCCGCGGGCACTCGCCCCGTTGCTGCGCCCGCCAGAGAAGAAAAAAGCTATACCAGCCCCAGCCTCGCGCACCCTGGGGAATGGGTGGGCGAACCCATGCCCATGACCAAGCCCGCCAGGCAGGATGATACCCCCGGTGCAGTCAACCAGGGGTCCACACAAGGTTCTGGGCAAAATTCTGGGCAAGATTCCGGGCATGCGGCTGATGAAAGACGTTCCCGCCAGGTTGAAATGCCGCGCACCGCAACAGGGCGACTCATTCTCAAACTGCTGGGCAGCGCTGGCGACCGCCCCCTTGGGCCGGACAACGAACCTCTGCCCGACGGCAAGCCTGATCTCATGGCGGATCTGGCGGCCATGCCCCGTCAGGACACTGTGCAGGCAAAGTCTCCAACACTTGCTGGCACGTCCGGCGCAGGGTCACCGACGGCCGCTCCTGCCAGCGTTGCGGAACCCCAGCGTGCCGCCGCACACCTCAAGGGCAAGGCAACTGGCAATTCCATCATGAATTTCATTGCAGGCGCCGCCGAGGCGCTGCGCCACAACGGGCATGACAACGCCCAGCATGCACCTCAAGCCGCTACCGCACCAGCGCAAACACCTGTTGCGGCCCCTCTGGAGCAGAAAACCGTGGAGCCGCAACCTGCCGCATTTGCGCCGCAGGCTCCTGTGCAGCCCACAGCCCCGCGTGAAACGGATCAAACCATTCCACAGCTTGTGGCACGGCTTGACGCCGCCATGGACGATGCCCAACAGGGCTTCAAAAACCGGCGCTGCGCGGTGGTGGGTGATGCGGCCAACCGCATTGCCACGGAATCCGATGCCTTTGGCTTCCGTGTGCTGGCCCGCATGGCCCGTTGTGTGGAGCGAGCCGCCAAGGCCAATGACATGAACGCGCTGCGCGACCTGCTGCCCGAGCTGGCCGTGGCGGTTGAACGCAACCGCATCGGCCTGACACCGCGCCGCTGATCGACCGCAGTCATCAGGCGCAACCAGCATTGTGATAAACTTTGACCCAAGGGAAGCCATGTATAAGACCATTCTGATCCCTGTGAGCGGAAAAAACGGCCTCAGCCGAGCCAAATCTGCCCTGAGTCACGCCAAAAAACTTGCCAGCGGCGATATTGTCCTCCTGCACATTTTTGAGCCCCTGCCCCAGATTGTGGGTGGCGAAGCCCACGCCGAACTTCTGGCGGAGCAGAAGGCCAAGGGACAGACCCTGCTGAACACTGTGCTGGCGGAAATGGAAAAGCCCGCAGGCTCTGTGCGCTGCCGCATAGAAGAAGGCACCACGGCTGAAACCATCATTCGCGTGGCCCATGAGGAAAATGCGGACCTTATCATCATGTTCACTGACGGGCGCGACGGCCTGCAAGACATGCTGCTCGGCTCCATAACAGAACGCGTGCTGCGCAATACCGATACGCCGCTGCTGGCCATACGCCGCTAGGCACCGCGCCATCAGTTCTGGCTGTGGCGGCGCAAAAAGGTTTGTAAGGGCTGCAATATAACCAGTCCGTTACGCCGGCACCCTTCGCCGCCCGGCCCTTAACCGCGCGCACCCACTGCTGACGCGCTCTCACTGTGGGAAAATAATGCTGCTATTTTTTGAAACACTGGGCCTCATTGTCGCCCACATACTTTCTTGGGTTGCCGTCTGCCACGCCCTGCTCACCAAACATGACCCCCGGGCGGCCCTTGGCTGGACTGTCACGGCCCTGTTTCTGCCTGTTGTAGGCCCCATTCTGTACGCCTGTTTTGGCATCAGCAGGGCAGAAAGCAGGGCCAGCCGCATCATGCGGCGGCAGCAGCCTCTGGAGCCGGATTACGCCCATCCGCCTCTTTCCAAGGTTCCACCGGAAAACATCCCTGACAGCATTGCCCGCATGGAACACATCGGGCGTGTGCTCACCGAGCAGCACCTGAGCACAGGTAACGCCGTCACCCCCTTGCGCAACGGCGATCAGGCCTATCCGGCCATGCTTGCGGCCATAGACAATGCCAAGGACCACGTTTTTCTCTGCACCTATATTTTCAACGCAGGTCAGGTTGCAACGGCCTTTGGCGAGGCCCTGGCCCGTGCTGCGGAACGCGGCGTGGACGCCCGCCTGCTGGTGGACGGCATCGGCATGCTCTATTCGCTGCGCAAGCCGTGGAAAAAGCTTGCCAAACGCGGGGTACGCGTGGCCCTGTTCATGCCGCCGCGCCTGTTTCCGCCCAATTTCAGCATCAACCTGCGCAACCACCGCAAAATGCTGGTGTGCGACACCGTGGCCTTTACCGGCGGTATGAACATTGCGGACGACAACATCGCCGCAGGCAAGACCAAGTATGTGCAGGACATGCACTTTCAGTGCGAAGGCCCCATTGTGGACCAGTTGCGCCGCGCATTTTTGCTCAACTGGGGCTTCTGCACCAACAATTACACCCCCCTGCCGCCAGCCACCACCCTGCCGCGCGGCGAAAGCCGCTGCCGCATCATCATGGACGGCCCCGGCTCCGAGGCGGATATCCTCAACGATATTTACTGCGCCGTCATCAATGCGGCCCGCCGCTCCGTGCGCATCATGACGCCCTACTTTCTACCCTCGCACGGGCTGGTTTCCGCACTGCGCTCCGCAGGGCAACGCGGGGTGGACGTGCGCGTTGTGCTGCCTGAAAAAAACAATCTGTTCTACGTGCACTGGGCGCAATACCGCCTGCTGCCCACCCTGCTGGAGGCTGGCGTGCGCGTGTGGTACCAGCAGCCTCCCTTTGCCCACACCAAACTGCTGGCCGTGGACGGCTATTATTCACAGATTGGTTCGGCCAATCTGGACGCCCGCAGCCTGCGCCTGAATTTTGAGCTGAACATGGAAGTGTTCAATCCGGACGTGCACGACCAGATTACCGCCCACATAGACCGGGCCATCATCACGGGGCGCGAAATCACCAAGGATTACCTTGCCGCCCTGTCCCTGCCCGTAAAGCTGCGTAATGCCGCCTGCTGGATATTTTCTCCTTATCTGTAAGCATTTATTTTAAATATTATAGGTGATTACATTGATTACAAATGAACAGTTTGAAGAACTAATTCTCTTATACATTAAGCCATTATTCGGAATACATAAAATTGAGCCTTGCGATTTAACTTGTAATAACTGTGTTTCGCAAACAACAGATGGTAAAATTAAAGTTTCTTTAAAAAAGTCGCGTTCTCAATTCCTGCTCCAGAGAAATCAGTCGTTTACACCTGGAGAAGTTGCTCTATTAGAAAAAATAATGATGAGTTGGAAAAACACGTTTCGTTATAACTATGATGAAAAACTACTAAAAACAATTGCATTATATTCATTACAAGAAGCAATTGCACTTTATATCTCTCGGCCTAGTAGTAATGTTGTTCATAAAATAATTGATTTATTCGATTCTTGGGCAAGTGAAACATACGAAGGGCAAAAGATAGTTTTTTCAATAGGAATTATTGACTCAACTCATCCGGAAGCAAACAAGAGATCAATAGATTTTTTTAAAATTGATAGTGAGGATTACCTTAAAGTCGTAACCTCTGGTTTTGACACAATAGTCGTCATCAATTCGCAAGGGCATGTTATTAAGCACGAATCCCTTCCATTTCCTGAACCTGATGACGAAGAACACATGCTTGCCCCCTTACCTTTTTTGCCTATAGCAAACTGGACAAAAAAACTTCAATATTCAATTTGCCTTAATCGCGCTGGTGAAATACTTATTTTTAAAGATAAAGAACCCTTGTTAGCAAAAAGGCGCGGTAAGTGGAAGTTTTTTACTCATAGCGCATACATTAAATCTATGCATATTCATTCAGAAAACACAAGAAATGGTTTGAAAATAAGGAAGGCACTGTATGTAACTATGCTTGATACATCTTTCCAGAGAAAGGGAGCTTGCATTGGCTTCATGCCTAGAAGTAAGATTATAGATAAAGAAAAAATAAGAAATGACTTCCAAATTATTCAAGGTAATGACTACCTAGGTTCTTCAAGCAATAAGTCAGTTTTCCTTTCTTCCCTAACAAACCAAAAAAAATTTCATGAATTATCCAGGAATTTGAGACAAGAATTACTTTCAATTGATGGTGCAACTGTTATTCTTGATGATGGGCAAATTCTTTCTGCTGGTGCCATACTTCAAATACCTGCAGGAAGCTCTGGTGGAGGAAGAAAAGCAGCTGCTCATGTTTTAGCTCACTATGGGCTTGGTGTTAAAGTATCAAATGATGGAAAGATTTCTTTCTGGAAAGATCTTACAGAAGAGACTCCAGCAGACGAACCGCCAATATATGAAATTGGATAAGATTCTTAAAAAAACAAAAGCGTAGAATGCCCTGCCGTTCACTTACAAACGGCAGGGCATTCTGCTGGCAACCAGAAGTCGTAGATTTTGCTAGCCAAACACGCGCACAATGTCCCTTGCGTCCATGTCGGGGTGGATGGGCTTGAGCGCCAGACGGCAGAAGTCATCGGGCCTGTCCATATCCAGCTTGAGTTCGGGGCGACGCAGCCAGTCTTCTTCCGGATCAAACGTGCCTATTTTAAAGCTGGCGGTATTGTCCCAGATGTAGTTGAGGCAGTGCTCGCGCTGCGAGGTCTGGGCGGCCTTGGCGTCCAGTTCTTCCAGCAGTTCGCGTGAAAGGATTTCCGCACCGAGGCCATCGGGCCAGAGGTTGTTGCGCGGGATATGGTTATAGGCGTAGTCCCAGCCGCCCTGATCGTAAAAATCCACGAGCCGGTCAATGGCCCCGCTCCAGATGAGCGGGTTATCGGCGCACACGCGCACCACGCGCCCGGCATCCGCCGTGCGGGCCGCAAGGCAGAACCGGGCCAGCACATCGTCTTCCGAACCGGCAACGCAGGGCACGCCGCGCCTTTGCAGATGCTCCATGAGCACACGGTCAAGGGGCGTGTCCGGCACCGCCACCATGATGCCGTCAAGCTTTGCCGCCTGCGCCAGCCGCCGCGTTACCCAGTCGATAACGGGCACATCACGCAGACAGAGCAGTGATTTCATGGGGAGCCGCGTGGAGCCGAGGCGGGCCTGAACAATGGCTATAACCTTGCCGGTCTTGCGCATGGGTGTTCCTTTGTGGAGCAGGTTACGCTTGCTGGGGTTCTGCGGGAGCGGCATCTTCCGCCGCCTGCGGGGCGGCTGCGCCTTCCTGCAGGATATTCTGCATAAGGGCTACAACGCGCCCCTTGTTGGCCGTAAAATTAAGGGCGTTCTGGCGATCCCAAAAGCGTTTGCGCCGGGGATTCTTGAGCATGGCCAGAAAAACATTGCGAATCTTGGCATCGCTGACCCTGTCCATAATGCCCACAAAGGCAAAGCCGTTGCGGGGGCGGGCAAAGGTGTGACGCGCCTCGCGCTCGTGGTGCGCCAGCACCATTGAGGGAATACGCATGTGGGCCAGCTCGTACACCGTGCGTCCTGCGGAGCAGATGGCAAGATCGGCCCCTTCCATCATGCGGCTCATGACATTGGTGGCCCAGGTAAATTCCACCAGCGGATTATCCAGCCGTGCCAGATGCGCCTCCATGGCGTCCTTGTGGGCATAGCCCGGCCCCGCCACAAGACGTATGCGGATGCCGTAGGCCCGGCAGATGGGTTCGATGATGTCCAGCACCCGGCGCGAGCAGTCATTGAGATCCGTACCGCCAAAGGTGATGAGCACTGTCCTGAGTTCGGGACGGAAGGGATTGCGCGCCGCACCCAGAAATTCATCGCGCAGGCAAAAATAATCCGGCCCGTAACGCAGGCGCTCGTTGCTGTCCCTGTCTTCGTACAGGGCATTCACCACCAGCCGCGCCCAGTCCGCGCCGGGGCCTTCATCCTCAAAATTGACGCAGCGCACGCCAGCCGTGGTCAGGCGCGCCATGTAGGCCGCCGTGGTGTTCAGGATATCGTTGACCACAAGATCAGGCCGCATGCGCAGCACCGTGTCTGCCAGCTCCTCGTTGCCCTGACGCACGATCTTGTAGTCTTTGCGGGCAATGCTTTCCACCGCCAGCTCGCTCTCGCGCGTGCAGACAAAGCTGATCTTGTGGTTGGTGATTTCGTGCGCCAGCATCAGCGCGCGGAACACATGCCCCATGCCGATGGCGGGCCAGCCCGCCACCACAAAGACCACATGCCGCCGTTGCAGCAGATGCTCGCAGATCCACCAGTCCTGATAGCCCTGAATTTCAATGGCCCTGTCGTTGAGAAAATACGGCACGATCTTGCCGCGCTCCAGCGTGTGGCCGTTGGCCTTGTCCAGCAGGGCAAGCCGCAGAATGATCAGCGCGCGGCTTTCCACCACCAGCATTTTTTCGCTGTCGTGCCCGGCATCTTCGTCCAGCAGGCTCTCAAGCCCTTCGCCCTGCACATTCCAGATGCGCTGGCGCATGCTTTTGACCGTCACCAGACTATCGGCCTGCGCCTCGCGAAAGCGCTTCCAGGCGTCTTCCACATCCACCCAGGTGAGCAGGGGGCAGGAGGCGCGCAAAATCATGCAGTGCTCGTATTCCCGCGCAAGCTCTTTCAGCAGCCCGCGCATTTCGGTAACGATATCAAGGCTGGTGAACCGCAGATCCTTGTTCCAGTGGTGGCGCACGCCCGCGCGTTCGCAGATGAGCGCGATCTCCTGGCTGTCGGTCAGCACAACAATATCATCGCCGGGCAAGACGCCGCGCGCGGTATTGACGGCCCGTTCCACAAGCGTGACTCCGGCCAGTTTTTTAACAAGCTGGTCAGGAATGACGGCATTTTTCTTGATGGCAGGTATGACGATGCAGCGTTCTTTCACGTGTGTTCTCTGCTGTGCGGAAGGAACAGGGCGCAGTGAGCAAACCCCGGACAACATCGTAAATTCCGATGCCGTCCGGGGCAATACAGGCCGCGTTAGCGCAGGCTGGCCAGAACCTCGCGTGTGGAGGCCAGCATGTAGTCAAATTCCTCATCCGTCAGCCAGTGCTGGAAGGGGAAGGAAATCATGGCGTCAAAGAAGGTGTCGGCATTGGGGCAGTCGGCCTTGCCCATGCCCAGACGGCGGTAGTAATCGTAGCGGTCCAGCGGAATATACTGCACCACGCACTTCACGCCTTTCTCGTTGAACATGGCGCGGATAAAGCGGTCGCGGGCTTCCGTGCCCGTGGTCATGCGCGCGGCGAGCAGGTGGTAGTTGTGGCGGCGGGAATCCTCGCGGTGGAACTCCAGCTCGGGAAAATCCGCCAGCGCATCAATGAAGCGCAGGGCGCGGGCGCGCTTTTCATCATTGATAGAATCAATGCGCTCAAGCAGCTTTGCCCCCAGCGCGCATTCCGCCTCGCCAAGGCAATAGTTGTTGGGCTGCAGCGGCTCGCCGTCCAGCATGGGCAGATCGACGTTGCCCATGGCGGGCTTCCAGTAGTCGGGCCGCTCAAAATCATAGCCGCAATGCCCGTTATGGCGCAGGGTGGGCACGAGGGCCGCCAGCTTGGGATCGCGCACATAGAGCATGCCGCCTTCGCCAAGGGTGGTGAGGTTCTTGTGCGAATGGAAGGAAAAAACCGCCATGTCGCCAAAGCTGCCAGCTTTTTTGCCATTCAGCTCAGAGCCGATGGACTGGGCCGCGTCTTCGATGAGGATAAGCCCACGCTCTTTGCACAGGGCGGCAATGCCGACCATGTCTGCCACATAGCCGTACAGGTGCACCACCACAACGGCCTTGGTGCGGGGCGTAATGGCTTTTTCGATGCTTTCGGCTGTGACGACCCGGGTCAGCAGGTCAACGTCAGCCCAGGCCATTGTGGCGCCCTTTTTGATGTAGGGGTAGGCAGAGGCCGTAAAGGTATGCGAAGGCATGACCACTTCGTCGCCGGGCTTGAAGCGGCACAACTGGGCTGAAAGTTCCAGAGCCGAAACGCCGTTCATGGTCACAAAGCAGCTGCCCTGGGCAACGCCCTGATAGCTGGCGAACTTGCTTTCAAAATCACGCATGTGCACGCCCTGGGTGAGCGTGTCGGCATTGCGCATGACATCGACAACCACGGCGATTTCTTCTTCCGTGTAGCGGATGGCGCGGCCGCTGAAATTCACTTTAAGGTCCATGAGGACTCCTTGTGGCAAATGCGCCGCCGGAAGGCCCGACGGCGCACAATATGCGGTTATCACTGCAAGCGGAGGCGCTGGTTGCGCCGCGCGCGGCTACATGCGCTTGAAGCGCTCGATAACGTTTTCCTTGGTGAGGATTTTTTTGAAATCCGGGCCAAGGCGGTTGGAAAGGGGCTTTTCGTGCACAATGCTGGCGCCGTAAAGGGCATCGTACTGCGCATCGGTAAGGCCCTGGCAGATGCCCTTGGGCAGGTCGATGCCCTGGCGTTCCATCATGGCCATAAAGTCTTTGTATTCATTGGGATAGATGTCTTCCAGCACGGTGAGGGCATAGCAGTTGGCAATGCCGTGGTGCATGTGCAGCACCATGCTGAGGCCAGCGGAAAGGGGATGCACCACGCCCACGAAACCGGCGGCCATGCCGCCCAGGAAGGAGGCGATCATGAGCTTTTCGCGGTTTTCATCGCTCATCATGTCGCTGGAAAGGTAGACCTGCTTGCTGAGGTCAATGGCTTTTTCAGCCAGGGAATCCACCACCACGTTGCGGTAGGAGCCGGTGATGCTCTCAAAGCAGTGCATGTAGGTGTCGATACCCGTGTAGAAATACTGGTTGCGCGGCACGCTGGCGGTGAGGTCAGGGTCGAGCAGCACCTGTTCAAACATGGTGTAGTCGCTGTTCATGCCCAGCTTGATGTTCTTTTCCTCGTTGCAGATGATGCCGGTGCGCGAGGTTTCGGAACCCGTGCCGGAAAGGGTGGGCACGGCGATTTTGTAGGGAGCGGGGTTCTTGACCAGTTCCCAGCCCTGATAGTTCTCGGCCTTGCCGGGGTTGTTCAGCAGGTTGCCCACGCACTTGCAGGTATCAAGAACGCAGCCGCCGCCAAAGGCCAGCAGGGCGCAGGGGGCCGCGCCGTTGAGGAAGGCCTTCACCTTGTCGGTGTAGCCGTCAATGCTGTCAGTGGTAGGCTCGTTGGTGGTGTCCACATAGACCACCATGTCCTTGCTTTCCACGGGCAGCTTGGCAATGAGATCCTTGCCTTCAAAAAAATGGTCAATAAAGAACACGGCAGGGCCGTTCACTGCGGCGCGGCGCGCGCCGATCAGATCGCCAAGCTGGGCAAGGCTGCCCGAACCAATCATATAGTAACCGACATTCTTTGCGTTGCGAAACATAGTTGCCCTCTCAATATGGCAGATGATGACCGGGCCATACGCTATAGCCGAACGTCTGGCAAGATGGCCTGCAATAGGCCACTGGCGCGGATTTTCGCCTGTTGTCGCCGAAGGGCGGCACAACCTTCATATGGTGGCCCTCAGACCCCGTTGTCGTCAAGTGGATCAGGGCCAAAACGGTTGGATCCGGAGGTTCCTTTAAGCGCGTAAACCACCAGAAGCCCAAGGCTCGCCAGAGCCGCCGCACTGCCTGCCAGCACCAGCAGACCATCAGCTTCAAGCACGGCCCCTGCTATGGCAGGCAGCGCCGCTGCCAGCGGCAGCAGCTGCCACCAGCCCGAAAGGTTGCGGTCATGCAGCCTGCGCGTTGATACGCTGAGAGTTGGCAGCAGCAGCCACAGGGCCTGCACGGCGCTGATGATGGAAGCCAGCGCTGGGGCGATAGCCCCCACAATGCCCACCGCAATATTGAGCAGCAGCGTAAACAGGCAGAACCACCAGAATTCGGAGCGTGAGGCCCGGCCCTTAAAGCTGCAATACTTCTTGGTCAGGCAGATTCTTACGGCTTCCCTGAATTCCATGTGTTCTCCCTCCAACAGGCAAGATCAGGCCCGGTGCTGCCGCCACGACTGCACGGTATTGCTCAGCAGCATGGCAATGGTCATGGGGCCGACGCCGCCGGGCACAGGCGTAATGGCATGCGCCTTGGGGCTTACACTGGCAAAATCCGCATCGCCGCACAGACCTTCGGGAGTACGGTTGATGCCCACATCAATGACCACCGCGCCCTGGCGCACCATGTCGCCCGTGATGCAGCGCGGCCTGCCCATGGCAAGAAACAGAAAATCAGCCTGACGGCACTGCTCGGCAAGATCGGGCGTGCGCGAATGGCATACGGTCACAGTGGCATCGCCAAAACGACCGGAGCGGGCCAGCAACATGGCCAGCGGTTTGCCCACAATGTTGGAGCGGCCCACAACCACGGCCTTCTTGCCGCTGGTGGGCAGGTCATAGCGGCGCAGCAGCTCCATGACCCCGGCGGGCGTGCAGGAGACGAATCCCGGCAAACCCAGCGAAAGGCGGCCCACGCTCACAGGGTGGAAACCGTCCACGTCCTTTTCCGGATCAATGGCCAGCAGGCATTCCTGCGCGTCCAGCCCCTTGGGCAGGGGCAGTTGCAGCAGGATGCCGTCCACAGCGGGATTGGCGTTGCACTCGCCAATGAGTTGCAGCAGATCCTGCTGGCTGGTGGTGGCGGGCAAATGGTGCGGAAAGGAAACAATACCGGCTTCGGCGCAGGCGCGCTCCTTGTTGCGCACGTAGACCTGCGAGGCAGGGTCTTCGCCCACAAGAATAACCGCAAGGCCCGGAGCACGATGGCCCTCGGCACGGGCGGCGGCCACTTCCGCGCCAAGTTCCGCCCGGATGTCGGCGGCGGTTTTTTTGCCGTCAATCAAGATCATGTCAAACTCCAAAAAATAAGATAGCCGCCGCAAACAGGGCGACCGCCGCGCCCGGCCGGTGCGACGGTCGCTGGTGGTACCCGCGCCCTTCCAATATGGTTGCGCGCGGGTTGGAGGTCCATACGCGATCAGCTGTGAAAAACCCGCAGACCATGCCGTAGAGCGGCCTGATCTGCGGGCGGATAAACCTAGTCTTCGTCTTCTGCCTGGAGATAATATTCAGCCATGATGGGGCCAAAGAAGTCCGCATCGTCGTCCAGTTCTTCTTCAATGCGCAGCAACTGGTTGTACTTGGCCATGCGCTCGGAGCGGCAGAGCGAACCGGTCTTGATCTGCCCGGCGTTGACGCCCACGGCGAGGTCGGCAATGAAGCTGTCTTCGGTTTCGCCGGAGCGGTGCGAAACAACCGTGCTGTACGAAGCTTCCTTGGCCATTTCGATGGTGTCCAGAGTTTCCGTAACCGTGCCGATCTGGTTGAGCTTGATGAGGATGGAGTTGCCCACGCCCTGATCAATGCCCTCGGCCAGGATGGCGGGGTTGGTCACGAACACGTCGTCGCCCACCAGCTGGATATGGTCGCCCAGGGAGGCGGTCAGCATGCCCCAACCGTCCCAATCGCTTTCGGCCATGCCGTCTTCAATGGAGATGAGGGGGTACTTCTGGGTGAATTCGGCCAGCCAGTCGCTCATTTCGGCATTGTTGAAGGTCTTGCCTTCGCCGCCGAGCACGTACTTGCCGTCCTTGTAAAATTCGCTGGCTGCGGCGTCGATGGCCAGAGCCACTTCGGAGCCGGGGTTGTAGCCCGCTTCTTCAATGGCCTTGATGATGTAGGTAAAGGCCTCGTCGTGGTTCTTCAGGTTGGGGGCAAAGCCGCCTTCGTCGCCAACGCTGGTCACGTGACCGTCCTTCTTGAGGATGGCCTGAAGGGTGTGGAAAATCTCCGCGCCGATGCGCAAGGAATCACGGAAGGTCATGGCCCCAACGGGCATGATCATGAATTCCTGAATATCCAGATTGTTGGGGGCATGCGCGCCGCCGTTGATGATGTTCATCATGGGCACGGGCAGCACCTTGGCGTTGATGCCGCCAAGATACTTGTAGAGCGGCAGGCCAAGAAATTCGGAAGCCACGCGCGCGCAGGCCATGGAAACACCCAGCATGGCGTTGGCGCCAAGGCGGGATTTGTTGTCGGTGCCGTCAAGATCGATAAGGGTGTTGTCGATCTGCACCTGACGCAGCACGTCCATGCCAACAATGGCTTCGGCGATTTCACCGTTGACGTTGTCAACAGCCTTGGTCACGCCCTTGCCGCCAAAACGGCTCTTGTCGCCATCACGCATTTCCAGGGCTTCACGGCTACCCGTGGAGGCCCCGGAGGGTACCGCCGCGCGGGCGCTGTGACCGGATTCCAGCGTCACTTCCACTTCAACAGTGGGGTTGCCGCGCGAATCGAGAATCTCACGGCCATAAACTGAAGCAATGCCGCTCATTGTCTACTCCTTTTGCCCTGGGGGGCTTGTTTACGAAAATGCTTACCACGGCGCAAAGGCTAATGGTCTGCGGATAAGTTGATCAGAAATTTTGCACGTGAAACGTCTGTTCAAAGCCAGAAGCGCCGCCTGACTGCCAGGCGGGATTCATGACGCTACTCGTCAGTGCCGGGTTCTTCATAGTGCAGCCTGCGCAGACCCTCGAGCAAGAGCATGGGCAGCACCTGATCAAACACGTTGCTGACCCTGGCGATGGAGGAGGCAAAACCCCCTGTGCCAAGCACCTTGACCGGGCCGGACATCTGCCGCTTGAGGCGCTGCGTCAGGCCTTCGACCATACAGGCAAAGCCAAAAACAAGGCCGTGCTGGATGCTGGTGGTGGTATTGCGGCCAGGTGTTGGCTCGTTGGCGCGCACATCAAGGTTGACCCTTGGCAGCTTGGCGGCCTCGCGCGAAAGCGCGGTCAGGGCCGTGCGCGGGCCGGGAAAAATCAGGCCGCCCATGTAGGCATCGCCGCTCACGCAGTCGATGGTCACTGCCGTGCCAAAATCAACAATGAGCAGAGAGGGCGTTTCCGGATACATGCGGCGCGCAGCGTAGGCTCCCACAAGTCTGTCCGCGCCCACTTCCGCAGGACGTTCATAGCGGTTTTCAAGCGGAACCGGCAATTCCTTGCCCACGCGTCGCAGGGGGCAACCCACGTAGCGGGCCACTGCCTCGCGCAGCAGAGGATCAAAACCGGGCGCAACAGAAGACGCAACGCAGGCTTTGAGTTGCGCTGGCGCAACGCCCGCATGCTGCAAAAGAGTAAGAAGGGTAAGACCAAAATTGTCCGCCGACTGGGCGGTATCGGTGCGCAGGGTGTACGAGGTCAGTACATGACGCTCGTTGCCCAGCCCAATCTTGATGGATGTATTGCCTATGTCGAAAAGCAGAATCTCGGGCTGCATGTGCGCCTCCGCAAAGGCCTGAAAGGTTACAGAGCCGGATTATGCCCAATTTGCCCGCACTAGGCAAGCCGCGCAGAATCAGGGCATTACTGGGCAATTGCCTGCCGGACGTGACTGAAATAACACCAGGACACCAGACAGGCCGGAACAGCCGGAGCACCACAGCAAGCCCCGCTCCTGCCGTGCGTATACATTGGCACGACAGGCGCGGGGCGGCTGTTTTCTCGGCGGCGCAGTGTCCGCCGGGGCTGATATGTCTATTCCACCGTTACGCTCTTGGCCAGGTTGCGGGGCTGGTCCACATCCTTGCCGAGGTAGTCGGCGGTTTCATAGCTGAAAAGCTGAAGCGCGGGCAGGGCCATAAAGCCTGCCAGAGGAGCGGGCAGGGAGGGAATAACCCAAGTATCTTCCGCGCCAAGATCAAAACCCTTGTTGGTCAGGGCGATAACCTTGCCCTGCCGGGCCTGCACCTCGACCATGTTGGACTTCACCTTGGGCAGCAGAACATCGTCCAGCGCCAGGGCAAAGGTGGGGAACGAGGGATCGATCAGGGCAATGGGGCCGTGCTTCATTTCGCCTGCCGCGTAGCCTTCCGCATGGATGTACGAAAGTTCCTTGAGCTTCAGCGCGCCTTCCAGAGCCAGGGAGTAGCAATGGCCACGCCCAAGGTAGAAGAAATTGCGGGCCTGGGCATACTTGCGCGAAAGCTCGCGCGCCTTTTCGTGCATGGCGGGCAGGGAGGCATCCAGCAGCGCGGGGAGGTTTTCCAGCATGTCGATGATTTTGCGGCGCTCGTCCGCAGACATGGTGGCGTTGCGTTTGCTCCAGTACAGGGCCATGAGGGCCAGCATGAGCATCTGGCTGCACATGGCCTTGGTGGAAGCCACGCTGATTTCCGGCCCGGCCTGGGTGTAGAGCACGGCGGAGGCATCGCGCGCGATGGACGAACCCACCACGTTGCACAGGCCAAGCACGGTCACGCCCTTTTCCTTGGCAATGCGCAGGGCAGCCAGGGTATCGGCGGTTTCGCCGCTCTGGCTGATGACGAGCACCATGTCGTCCTTATCCAGCAGCAGGGTGTCCCGGTAGCGGAACTCGGAGGCTATTTCCACCTGCACGGGCACATGCGCCCAATGCTCCAGCAGATGCCGCCCCCACAGGCCGGAATGGTAAGACGTGCCGCAGGCCACAATATGCAGACGGCGCGGCACAGGCAGGCTGTCCAGCTCAGCAAGGCGCACATCGCTGTGGTCGCCTTCAATGCGGCCCGTGAGGCCATCGGTGATGACACGGGGCTGCTCAAAAATTTCCTTGAGCATAAAGTGGCGGTAACCGCCCTTTTGCGCTGCCTGCATGTCCCACTGGATGGTCTGCGGCTCGGGCTGCACCGGGCTCAGATCCTTAAGGCGCATGATGGCGTAGTCGGATGCTGTGGCGCGAACCAGCTCGCCGTCTTCCAGAAACACCACCTGGCGCGTATAGGGCAGAAAGGCCGGGATGTCGGACGCCACAAAATTTTCGCCCGTGCCCTGACCAAAAATGAGCGGAGCAGACATGCGCGCGGCGTAGATGACGCCGGGCTCGTTTTTGTCCATAAGGCAGACCGCATACGCGCCGTGCGCTTCGCGCAGGGCGGCGGCAAAGGCGTGCAGCAGGTCAGGCTCGGTCTTGCGGCGTTCGGCAATGAGGTTCACCAGCACTTCGGTGTCTGTCTCGGAGCTGAAGGTATAGCCCTTGGCCGTCAGATCAGCCTTTATTTCCTGATAATTTTCAATGATGCCGTTGTGCACAATGGCGAGCGTGCCATCGTTGGAACGGTGGGGATGGGCGTTGCGCTCGGCGGGCACGCCGTGCGTGGCCCAACGGGTGTGGCCCATGGCGCTGGTGGGCGTGGTCACGCCTTCTTCGTGGGCGAGCTTTTCTTCCAGCGCGGCCAGCTTGCCGGTGGCGCGCACCACATGCAGATCGCCCTGACGGGCAAAAGCCACGCCCGCAGAGTCGTACCCACGGTATTCCAGACGGCGCAAACCCTCAACTACAACGGGTACCGCAGGCCTGTGACCCGCATAACCGATAATGCCGCACATAGAGTGCCTCCTTTTATCGCCGGGCAAGGCCCGTTCACAGACCACTCGGTCGACCTGTGAGAAATAGGTAGGTATGTCGTTTTGTAAATATCCCTGCCGCCAGAACGGAGAGGGTTGGGGGGAAATATGCAAGGCCGGAACCGCAATACGCGGTTCCGGTCGGGAGTTCAATATGTCTGTCGTCTGCGCGCCGGGGGCACCGGGCCATCGGCAGGGCAGAGCTACATGTTCTTTCTGTCCACAATGTCCATGTTGTGCACTTCAACCTTGGCGGTCGAAAGCAGGCGTTGCATGAAGGTTTCGTACATGCCCTGAAGGCGCTCGCGCTCCACGGCATTGACCATGATGTCCTTGATCATGTCCCATTCCGCAGGATCGGGAGGCTGCACAGCGCCAACATGCACGAGCACGGCGCCCTGACCGTCCTTGGGGCTGGTGACGGCAAAGGCCGCAGGCAGCCACTGGCCGACCTTGGCATGGAACAGAGCCGCGGCAAGTTCGGGGTCAGCCCCAAAATCTGCCAGGCTTCCGCTGCGATCCATGGGATTGGCGGTCTTGATGCCCATGCCCGTCTTGACGGTGGGGTTGATGGGGCCGTCCGCAAGATTCTTGCGGCGCTCTGTTGCCGCGCGCATGGCTTCGGCAAGGGCCTTTTCGCCCTGCAAGCGGGTGGAGATTTTATCCTTCACAGCTTCAAGCGGCGCGGTGGATGCGGGCTCAGCCTTGAGCACACGGGCCACCACATAGGCATCGCCAGCTTCAAGCGCCCTGTCCACCGGCGAATTGGCCGGGGTCTTTTCAAGGCTTGCGGCGGCTTCGGCGCTGATGCCCATCTTCTGTTGCAGCTCCTGTGCAGAAGCCATGCCCGTTTGCTGGGCTTCAAGGCCCAGGGCCTGCGCGCTTTTTTCAAGCGGCTTGCCGAGGATGTTGTCTTCAATAAGGTTATCAAGAACATCGCGCAGCTTGTCCGCGCCCTGTTCTTTGGCAATGGCCTTGCGCACATCGGCGGCAACGCTGGCAAAGGGCTGCGTGTCGCCGCCCTTCTTTTCCTCCACCTTGATGATGTGCAGACCAAACTGGCTGCGCACAGGCGCGGAAACCTTGCCGGGCTCAAGGGCAAAGGCCGCGTCTTCAAAAGGCTTGACCGTGGTGCCGCGCTTGAGCCAGCCAAGCTCGCCGCCGGGGCCGGCAGCGTTGGGGCCGTTGTTGGCATTGGCCACATCGGCAAAACTTTTGCCGCTCTTAAGTTCCTTTTCAATGCCGGCTGCCGTTTCCTGCGCTTTCTTCACGTCCGCTTCGGTAGCGTCTTCGGCCAGCGGCACAAGAATGTGTGCGGCCTTGACTTCTTCCTGCTGGTTGAAGCGGGAGAGATTGGCATCGTACCACTTGCGGGCGTCAGCCTCGCTGATGGCTTCGGGCTTGACCAGATTTTCAGGAGAAACACGGATATAGGCCACATCCACCTTGGGAGGAATGGCAAATTCAGCCTTGTGGCTGTCGTAATAGGCGGCTACTTCCGCATCCGAAGGCTTGGCATTTGCCATGAAATCGGCAGCGGGAATAAAGATGTAGTCAGGCACCCGCTGTTCACGCAGGAAGTTGTAGCGGTTCTGCGCTTCGGCAGGATCATGCCACGCAGCGGCAGTGACAAGGGCAAAGAGCTTCTGCCGCAGCAGGTCTTCACTCATGTCGTGTTCATACTGCGCGGGCGAGATGCGCTGCATCTGCAAAACGCGCTTGTACGCTTCGGGATCAAACTGCCCCTTGGCATTCTGGAAGGCCGGGACCTGCCCCACGGCAATGCGCAGCTCAAGCGGCGTCACGGTAATGCCCGCGCTAGCGGCTTCCTGGCGCACCAGGGACTGGCTGACCAGATCGCGCAGCACCTGACGCCCAAGGCCCTGACGGACCTGCTCGCGCGTTGCACCGGGGTTGTTGCGCATCACGGATTCTTCCGCATTGCGATAGGCAAGTTCAAAATCACGCACGGTAATGGGTTCGCCGTTTACCATGGCGACCACATTGCCCGCGCCCCGGTCTTTCATGCTGCCCACGCCCCAGAAAACAAAGACAAGAATAATGAGGCCAAAAGCCAGTTTAACGCCAAGAGACTGCGAATTGGAACGGATATACTCAAGCATGCTTACTCCGAGATGCGGTATTTCCCAAAAGATAGGGAGGCATCATAAGCGCAAACTGTGGGAAACTCAACAACAGGAACAGCACGAAAGAAAATAGCCATCTACCGACTTGCGACGCAAAGGCCAGAGAGCAAAAAAACATCACCTGTCCATGCCCAACTTGCGCATTCTGTGTTGCAGGGTAGAGCGCGGCACGCCCAGCAGTGCCGCTGCTCCGCGCGGCCCGGAAATGCGCCCGCCAGACTGGCGCAACGCCCGTTCAATGTGGCCCCGCTCATTTTCTTCAAGTGTGGGGAGGCGCGCCGAGGCTGCCGCCTGCTCGCTGCCTGTACCGACAGATACCGGATCAGCAACACGCCCGGATATACCGCCCGCCGCAGAAACAGCTGATTCACAAGGCTGTTTTTCCGCAGCTTCAGGTTCCCACTGGTGCAGGGCCTCCAAAACAAAATCCTCCGTGACAGCCGAATCCAGCGAATGGAGCAGCATACGGCTCACCACATTGCGCAGTTCACGGATATTGCCGGGCCATGAATGCCCGTGCAGTGCCTGCACCACGGAACGGCTCAGCCGGGGAGGGCGTATCTCGTACTCCTTGGCGAACTGATGGATAAAGTGGTCCACAAACAGGGGGATGTCGCTTTTGCGCTCCCGCAACGAGGGCATACGCACCACCACAGAGCCGAGCCGGTAGTACAGATCCCGCCGCAGACGCCCCTCTGCCATGGCTGCCGCCAGATCAATATTGGTGGCTGAAATCACGCGGATGTCTACGCCCGTGGATTCAGCCTCGCCCACGCGTTCAAAGGAATTTTCTTCCATGACCAGCAGCAGCTTGCTCTGCATTTCCGGCGCAAGCTCGCCAATTTCATCCAGAAACAGGGTTCCGTGCTGGGCCAGTTCAATGCGGCCAATGCGCTTGGCTGTGGCCCCGGTAAAAGCGCCTTTGGCGTAGCCGAACATTTCGCTTTCAAAAAGGGTCGGAGCGATGGAAGGGCAGTTGACCTTGACGAAGTTTTCTTCCCGCCTTGGGCTGTGACGGTGCAGCCAGCGCGCCACCATGCTTTTGCCCGTGCCTGTTTCTCCGGTGATAAGCACGGGGATGTTCAGCTTGGCAACCTTGCTGACAATAGCCATGGTGCGGGCCATGGGCGGGGTTTCGAGCAGCTTGCTTTCCAGCAGAATGGTGCCCGAATTGTCCTGTATGCGGCTGGACTGCTCCGGCAGCGGCCTGCCTTTGGCCATGCGCTCCTCTGCCAGCACGGCAAAAAGAAAGGTCGTGAGCACAGGCGTAAGTTCAATGAGAAAGTTCAGAATCTCAACAATATTGTCCGGCTGCTTTACAAAAGAAACATGCAGCGTGCCTATGACTTCGCGGTTGATTATGAGGGGCAGGGCAATGGTTGCGTTGAGGCCCACCGATGATAGGGGCATGGGGCCATCGCCCAGATTATGGGCCGCCAGATCGTTGATAACCACAGGCTTGCGCGAAGAAATGGCAAGCCCGGCAACGGTATTGCGGGCTATACGGGTATTTGAAAGTGATTCTACCACGGTTCCATCAGCAGCGGTGAACAGGTTCAAAAATTCCCGCTCGGCATCATAGAGGTTGATGCAAAACCGGTCATAGTGAAAGAGCACACGAAGCTGCTTGGATAATATCTGAAAAAACGCGTTTCTATCGATCTTTCCCGCCACGATGCGCGCCAGATGGTGCACAACCTGCCCCACCGTGAGCGAAGGGCTGCTCAATCCGTTGGGCGTAATTTTGTATTCCATGATCTCCGCCTAAATATGGGCATTTTTTTGCCCAAATATCATCAATACTGCCAATAAATCAAGTCATTAGTTGAGCGGTCAATCAAGATTGTGAAAAAAATCCATATTTCTCGCCTAATAATTCGGACAGCTGATTTTGGCACACCAATTGCTATAACTCTTACAGCAAGGCTTAAAGGCATAAAAAAGATTTGTATTTACATGTGGGGATAAAATAATCCACATATGCAAACTCATAATGCCGCAAGATAAACTCTTGTTTTTCGCATAATGCCATTAAGTTTTGCCATACAAAACATTTTTTATACCATTGTTATTCAAGGAGAACGGTATGGTAACCCATTTTGTGGTTCACGAACCCGACGATAGCGTCGGCGTTGTCGTTGTCGAAGGGGTGAAGAAAGGCGATAAGCTTAACGGTTGGGTCATGGACGGCAACCAGAGCATCGACTTTGAAACGCTGAGCGATATTCCGATCGGCCACAAGATCGCCCTGAAGGATCTTGCTGTGGGCGATACCGTCATCAAGTACGGCACCGACATTGGCAAGGTTGTGCAGCCCATCAAGCGTGGCGAGCACCTGCATGTCCATAACGTCAAAACCAAGAGGTGGTAAGCTGATGCAACAGACATTTATGGGCTATCGCCGCGAAAATGGCCGCGTGGGCATCCGTAACCACGTTATCATTCTGCCCCTGGACGATCTTTCCAATGCCGCTTGCGAAGCGGTAGCCAACAACGTCAAGGGCACCCTTGCTCTTCCCCACGCTTATGGCCGCCTTCAGTTTGGCGAAGACCTTGATCTGCATTTCCGCACGCTGATCGGCGTGGGCTGCAACCCCAACGTTGCCGCCGTTATCGTTATCGGCATCGAACCCCAGTGGACCCAGCGCGTGGTGGACGGTATCGCCAAGACCGGCAAGCCCGTTCAAGGCTTTGCCATCGAACAGCACGGCGACCTTGAAACCATTTGCAGCGCTTCCCGCAAGGCCAAGGAATTCATGCACTTCGCCACCGAACTGCAGCGCACCGAATGCAAAGTGAACGAACTGTGGGTCTCCACCAAGTGCGGCGAATCCGACACCACCTCCGGTATTGCCGCCAACCCCACTGTTGGCAACGCTTTTGACAAGCTGTGGGAAAAGGGCGCTACCACCCTCTTTGGTGAAACCACCGAAATCACCGGCGGCGAACACCTGGTTATGGAACGTTGCGCCAACGCTGAAGTTCGCGCCCAGTTCAAGGCCTTTTTTGACCGCTACGCCAAGGTTGTTGACGACCACAAGACGGACGACCTCAGCGACTCCCAGCCCACCAAGGGCAACATCGAAGGCGGCCTGACCACCATCGAAGAAAAAGCCCTTGGCAACATCCAGAAGATTGGCCGCAAAGCCCCTGTTATCGGCTGCCTCGACAAGGCTGAAATGCCCACCGGCCCCGGCCTGTGGTTTATGGATTCCTCTTCCGCCGCTGCCGAAATGGTCACCCTTTGCGCTGCCTCCGGCTTTGTGGCCCACTTCTTCCCCACGGGCCAGGGCAACATCATCGGCAACCCCATCCTGCCCGTGATCAAGCTTTCGGCCAACCCCCGCACCGTGCGCACCATGAGCGAGCACATCGATGTGGATGTTTCCGGCATCCTGCGCCGCGAAATGGACCTCGATGCCGCTGGCGACAAGCTGCTGGAAATGTTGTTCCGCACCTGCAACGGACGCAACACTTCCGCTGAAGTGCTGGGCCACAGAGAATTCATCATGACCCGTTTGTACGAAAGCGCCTAAGCTACGCTTTAAAAGAGGCCGACCGGCACCGTCAGGGCAGGCCGGCCTCTTTTAAAACTGTATTAGCTAAAATTTTCACAAATCTTGTATTTGGCCGTGTTTTACCTGGCACCCCATTGACCCCCCTTGCCTAATATTGAGGTGGATATGTCGAAAGAAGTATTTTCTTCTCTATATTTCAAAGTGCTCGTAGGTATTGCCCTGGGTATTGCGTTTGGCTTTGTCTCTCCTGACATTGCCGTTAAGCTCAAGCCCCTTGGCGATGCATTCATCAATCTTATCAAAATGATCATTACGCCGGTGATTTTCTGCACTGTCGTTGTGGGTATTGCACGCATGGACAGCCTCAAGGCTGTGGGCCGTGTGGGCGGTAAAACTCTGCTGTATTTCGAAATAGTTACCACTCTTGCTCTTTTTATCGGCCTGGTTGTTGTGCATTTTGTACAGCCTGGCGCCGGTATTCATGCCGACCCTGCCACCATGGACGCGTCTTCGCTGGGCAAATTTGCCCATGCCAAGGCGCAGACAACCATGGAATTTGTCATGGGCATCATTCCCCACAGTGTTATCGGCGCGTTTGCAGAGGGCAACCTGCTGCAGGTGCTGCTGTTCTCCGTGCTGTTCGGCATGAGCCTTTCCCACATGACCGGCAAGCCCAAAGAAGCCATTCTTGGCACGCTTGAACGCTTCAGCACGGCATTGCTGGGCGTGGTCAACCTGATCATGAAGCTGGCCCCGGTGGGCGCTTTTGGCGCAATCACCTTTACCATCGGCAAGTACGGCGTTGGCGCGCTAGCTTCGCTGGGCAAGCTTGTGCTCTGCCTCTACGTGACGAGCGGCCTCTTTGTGATCGTGGTGCTGGGCCTCATCTGCAAATTTTCGGGCATCAACATATGGCAGCTCATCTGCTATATGAAGGATGAAATTTTCATCACCCTCGGCACTGCCAGCACAGAAGCCGTGCTGCCCCGCAGCATGGAAAAAATGGAAGCTCTGGGCATCAAAAAATCCGTTGTCGGTCTGGTGTTCCCCACCGGCTACTCCTTCAATCTTGACGGAGCGGCCATCTACCTGACCATGGCGGCGTCCTTCATAGCACAGGCCATGGATATTCATCTCGACACCAGCCATCAGATCACCCTCATGCTGGTGCTGCTGCTCACATCCAAGGGCGGCGCGGGTGTTGCCGGTGCGGCCCTCATTGCTCTCGCCGCCACGCTTTCGGCCACCAACATCATCCCCGTGGTGGGCATGACCCTGGTTATTGGTATTGACCGCGTGCTCAACGAAATGCGCGCCGTGGTCAACCTGATCGGCAACTGCGTGGCCACGGTGGCCATTGGCCGGTGGGAAAAATCCATTGACCTTGACCGGGCCAACAAGGTGCTTCGGGGCGAAATAGACGTCGACCACGTGCTCAACGATGCTGATGCACGTAATGAACTTGCCGCTTCAATGGTCGCAACAGAAGCCGAACCCTGCAAATAGACCCTCTCCATACCCAAGCGAACTGCCTGCCCTTCCGATACGTCTTCGGAAGGGCAGGCGTCCGTTCATACACTGCGCCCTGCGCCATGGAACATGTTTATGCGTTACGCCATCAACTGCCAGATTGACCGCCCTTCTCCTGATATTGTGCGCCAGTACGCTGATCTGGCTGTTGCGGACATCTGCGACGCCCTGGGCCGCAACGCCGCCCTGCCGTCAGCGCTCAAGCCCTTCAATAACAGCCGCATTCTGGGCACCGCCTATACCGTCAATCTGCCAGCAAGCGAAAATCTGCTGTTCTACTATGCTGTAGACAACGCCCGGCCCGGCGACGTGCTGGTGGTATCCTGCGCGGGCTATACGGAAAGGGCCGTGGCTGGCGAAATTGTGGCGGCACTTGGCAAGGCGCGCGGTCTGGCAGGATTTGTTATTGATGGAGCCGTGCGCGATGCCGAAGCTCTGCGGCAGACGGATTTTCCCGTTTATGCGCGGGCAGTGTCGCCCAACGGGCCATACAAGGACGCCTGCGGCGAAATCAACGTGCCAGTCAGCATGGGCAACGTGGTTATTCAGCCCGGCGATCTGATCGTGGCGGATGCGGACGGCATTGTGTCCATCCGGCGTCAGGAGGCAGCTTCTGTGGCGGAACAGGCCCGCAAAATTACAGAAGCTGGTCTAAAAAAGCTGCAATCCATTGAAAAACACGGCTCAATGGACATGGCATGGCTTTATGACAAACTCGCCAAAAGCTGCTGCGACATCCACAGCTAGCCCCTTCACGGTGGGTGTTTGCGGGGGAGGGGTAGTCTTGCAAAAGGCCCTTCGCGCACCCACCTCTGAATTGAGACGCCAGCCCGCGCACGCAACGCAAAACGCCCGCATCAGCGGGCGTTTTTATATCTGTCTGAAAAAATTATCAGGACAAAATCAGTCGATGGGGTGTCCGGCAGCGCGGTACTCGTTCAGCTTGTTACGCAGCGTGCGCACTGAAATACCCAACAGATCAGCTGCCTGCGTACGGTTGCCGGAGGTTACCTCCAGCCCCTTGAGAATCATGATGCGCTCCATCTCATGCAGAGGAATCACAGCGCCCTGCATTCGGTTGTCTCCAGCAGATGCGCCCGGTGCCGGGGCGTACTCGCCGGAGCGGGGCGCGTCACCATCCTGAACAGCCGCAGAAGCCGCCAGCGCGCTGGCATGGGCTTCTTCCACCAGTGCAGCCGACTGGGGAGCTTCTTCTTCAAACAGCGGCCAGTCTTCATTTTCAAGCAGAAAATGGCAGGGCTCAACAGGCCTGCCGTTAGCCAGCAGCACTGCGCGTTCCATCAGATTTTGCAGTTCGCGCACATTGCCGGGAAAGTCATACTGCTGCAACCAGGCAATGGCGCTTTCAGAAAGGGGGGCGGCAGGCAACTGGTATTCACGCGTATACATGCCTATGAAAAACCGGGCCAGTTCCAGCACGTCATCCCCGCGCTCGCGCAGCGAAGGCAGGCGCAGAGGAATAACGTTCAGCCGAAAATACAAGTCCTGACGGAACTTGCCCTCTTTTACCCAGCCTTCAAGATCGCGGTTGGTAGTGGCAAGCACGCGCACATCAACCTTGATGGTTTCGGTGCCGCCCACGCGGTCGATCTCGCCCTCCTGAAGCACGCGCAGGAGCTTGGCCTGCAAGGCCATATCCATCTCGGAAATTTCATCAAGCAGGAGGGTGCCGCCGTCGGCAAGTTCAAATTTACCGGGCTTGCGGGCAATGGCTCCAGTAAACGCGCCTTTCTCGTGGCCAAAAAGCTCGCTCTCAAGCAGGTGTTCCGGCAGGGCGGCGCAGTTAACGGCCACAAAGGGCTGTTCCGCGCGCTTGCTCATGGCATGCAGATAGCGGGCAAACATTTCCTTACCAGTACCTGATTCGCCGGTAATCAGCACCGTAGCGCGCGATCCGGCCACCTGACGGGCCAGTTGCAGCACACGGGCAATGGCCGGGTGTTCACCCACAATACGCGGGCCGGAGCCTTCGTGGCGGGCCTTGTGCCCACCAAGGGTAGACACTGCCGGAACCGGGGCAGTCTTGCGCTTCTGGCCTGCCACAGCGGCCACACGCTCCACGTCCAGCGGTTCAAGCCAGTAGTCGCGCGCGCCCAGCCCCATGAGCCTTTCGGCCTCTTCAGGGCTGCCTTTGTCCGTGATAATGATGACAGGGGGAAAATTGGGGTCTTCCGCGCCAACGGCAAGCAGATCTTCCACACGAAAACCCGGCAATGAAGGGCGTGAAAAAATCACGTCCGGCCCGGATTTTTTTATAAAAACGGAAGCGCCCTTGAGATTTTCTGCAATGCCAAGCTCATAGCCCGCATTTCGCAACGCAGGAAAGACGGCAGTGACTGCCTGAGCGGGGGTAAGAAAAAGAAGACGGCGCGATGACATGAGAATTTGTGTATCGTTTCGCGCTTCACAATGCAACCGCCAAGGCCAAAAACAGGCCATGTTCAGCTACTTGCAGCAAAATGAGGGGAAAACAGTGTAATTTTCAGCCACATTTGGCTGTGGCTTGGGCAAAAGCCTGCCCGGGAATGTACGCATGGCAAATGGGAAGTATGTTATTTTTTACATAACGCACTTAAATAATTAATATTATATTATGTATTCGCGACAAATGAAATCAGGCCCAACCACTGGCAATAACGCCAATCCCCACCATGTTGGAGGCAGCAAGCCGCCACTGGGTCTGCATGAAGGATTTGGCGCTTTCTTCCGCAAGCAGGGCTTCGGCAGCAGCCGTGGAATCATTGATAATGGAGGGGTAGTACGTAATGAAATCCGGGTTGCCGGGTGACCCCGGCAGAACTATAACAGAAAGCCCGGATGCTGGGTCATAGTATGTCATAAAGCCCCCCTGGGCGGAAAATCCGCCACAATGCCGCACATCCGTCTAACGCGATGTGACGGGCCTGTCGGAAAAAACTTTACGAGCTGAAAATAAACTAGTTTCTGTGCTTCTTTTTGCGTTTTTCGGCCTTGTGCTCCGGCTCGGATGCTTTTTCGGGCTGCGGCAGATCCACCTTGTCGAGCACAATACTGTCCACAGTATACTCGGGAAAGGTTTTTTCTCCCTTAAGCGCCGCCAGTTCCACAGCCATAACTTTTTCAAAGGCGCTCATGGCGCTCTTGCTGACCGGTTCGCCTCTGGGGTTAATGGCCTTGGAGGGATTTACGAATCTGCCGTTCTGCCGCAGCCTGAAATCAAGATGCGGCCCTGTGGCAAGGCCCGTCATGCCCACAAAACCAATAACCTGCCCCTGCCGCACCTTCTGACCGCTTTGCAGGCCCCGGGCATAGCCCGATAAATGCGCATACAGAGACTCCAACCCGCCGCCATGACGCACAATAACCTGGTTGCCGTAGCCGCCGGCCCAGCCGCGCTGCGTAACAACACCTTCACCAACGGCCTTGACGGGCGTGCCCGTGGGGGCGGCGTAGTCCACACCTTCATGTGGTCTGGTATACCCCAATATGGGGTGGAGGCGGTTTTTTGTAAAGCGCGAGGTCACGCGCGTGAATGCCAGGGGAGCCTGCAGCAGTGACTTGCGGACGTTTTCACCCTTGCTGTTGTAATAGCTGGCGGCCTTGTTTCCTTCGCGGAACAGGTAGGCCTCAAAGGTTTTACCCTTATTGGTGAAATGCGCGGCCAGAATACGGCCATAGCCCTTGTATTCGCCCTCGCGATAGCGCTTTTCAACCAGCACAGAGAAAGAGTCGCCTTCCTGCAAGTCACGGATAAAGTTGATTTCCGAGCCAAAAAGCTCTGCCAGCTTAAGGGCCATTTGCGGGCTTTCCCCGGCATCGGCCACAGCCTGAAAAAGATTGTCGTCAATGGTCGCGCTCATTGTGGTGAGCAGGGTGACATATTCAATGGCCTCCACCCGGGCCACGGGCTGTTCTATGCCCTCCACCACCAGACGGCGGCGGCTGTCTATTTCGTACTCAAAGCGTTTTACCTTGCCCGTGGCGGCATCTGTTACAACCACGTAGGGTTGCCCATCGCGAAAAGCCCGCATGGAAAACACACGGCGCGCGGCACTTATATAATTCTGCACGGCCTGGGTGTCTGCCCCGGCAAGAATCTTGGTGACAGTGTCGCCTTTCTCAACCGTGCCCTTGACCACTTCCTCGCCAGGGGCGGCAGGTTCTTCATCTGGATTTGCAGCGTCCGGCCCGGCGGTTTGCGTCAGGTCTGCTCCGGTTTTACCGTCGCCTTCAGCAATGTTGGTCTGCGAAGCTGCTTCTGTCCCCTGGGCTTTGGAGGCATTGGCAGAGTCCTCCGCACCGTCGGCAGACGCTGCCTGATCGGCAGAAGACTGCCCACTCGTTATGGGAGTGTCAGCTTGCAACGGATCAAACGGGAGCCAGCCCTTTTCCCAGGCAAACAAACCTGCAAAAAGCAGAAACAGGGCCGCGACCAGTATCCAGCGAATCTTCATGTGCAAAAACATTGCAAACGTATACCTGCCGTGGTGTTCCTTGTCCAGCCGCCGTAACAGCGGTTGAGTTTTTACACAGATTTTAACAGGTAATGCAGCATATTATAAAAACTGTATCCATGCCGTTGACCGTTATCATGCATCCTCTCTGTTTTTTCACGCAGGACAGGGCGCGGGAAGGCCCCTGAATCTGGCGGCACTTGTTTCATATTAAGCTTTATGGTATGCATGCTCTTTGTTCCTTCATGGCGAGAACCGCGCCAAATCCGGCAAACAAGGCCTGTAGGCCCTGCCTGAAATGTCGGTTGTCTTGGTGCGACGCCCCGAAAGGAACAGTTATCCACAGGCCTATGGACAGGCCACATACGCTATGCTGAAAAACGAGTTGCGGGACATACTGGCGCAGCAAAAGGCCAACGACAGGGGAGACTGGCTGGAATCCCTTACCCTGCGTCATAAGGGTGATACACTAACCGTCGGCTTTCCCCACTTTTATTTTGCCGCGTGGTTCAACCAGCAAAAGCGCGATCTTTTTGAACAGGCGCTTTCCTGCCACTTTGCCGACAAAAAGCTTCCGCAAATTGTATACGAACAGCCCGCTCTGGGACACGTGCAGACATGGTCGCTCCCGCATGTGGAGCGGGAAACTGCCGATCAGAAC
Organism: Pseudomonadota bacterium; assembly: GCA_023419375.1. GTDB lineage: Bacteria > Desulfobacterota > Desulfovibrionia > Desulfovibrionales > Desulfovibrionaceae > Desulfovibrio. The sequence goes on along the minus strand of JAEZYD010000035.1, from coordinate 23,129 downwards.
AAGCAAAATTTTATGGTGCGCACGGATACCCCCGCAGCGCCCAGAATTGAAAACGACGCCTTCACAGCGTTTATTGCCAATGCAAAAAATGCCTTTCCCCTTGCCGCCGCCAAGGAGATCGCAGAAAGGCGCGCCGATGTGGCCTACAATCCCTTTCTGCTCTGTGGGCACAGCGGCACAGGCAAAAGCCATATTTTGCGATCCATGGCAGCCACCCTGGCAGAAGGGCCTACAGGCAGCCGCGTAATTATTGCTGCGGCTGCGCGCTTTTGCGCGGACAATCCGGCATGGGTGCGCAGGCCGGAAATTTTCTGGCAGCAGTGCGATGTCCTGCTGCTGGACGATATTCAGGATCTTGCCGGCCAGTCGGCCTGGCAACGAAAACTGGTATCCTGCATGGATGCCTGCCCGCGCAGCGGCGGGCAGGACGGCAAACCAGGACAGATGGTCTTTGCCTGCACGGGCCAGCCGCAGGCTCTCAAGGCTCTGGACGAACGTTTGCGTTCACGCCTTGAAAGCGGGCTTGTGGTAGAACTCATGGAGCCTGACCTTGATGTGCGTATGCGCTACCTGCAGGCCATGAGCAAAGAACGGCACATGAACCTCACGCGGGAACAGCTGCTGTTCATTGCCCAGCGCTGTTCGCAGTTTCGTCTGTTGCAGGGGCTGCTGCTCAAGGTGGCGGCCTTTTGTTCCGTTACAGGTTGCGAATTGTCGCAGGCAGACCTTGAGAACATTGTGCGTACGGGCGTGGCCGACAAAACGCCGGGCTGTCTGGAAATTCTTGGAGTCGTGGCACGGGCCATGAACTTGCGGCCCGAGGATGTGCTTGGCGGCAAACGCCGACCAGACCTTGTGCTGGCGCGGCAGGTTTCCATGTATATATGCAGGCGCAAACTGGGTCTTTCCTACCCGGAACTTGGGCGGGCCTTTGGCGGAAAAGACCATAGCACTGTCATATATGCTATTAAAAAGATTAAGAAAATTTTAGTTAGTGACAAAGCGCTCCAACAACTAGTGACAGAACTGGAGCTCAAGGCACAATAGCAGCCCGTCAAGCGGGCGAAAATACGGGCAAATGTTCCCGTCGTTTCCTCGGACGTTGTTGGAGTGTTCACTTGATTTTTCAATAATAAAAGCAAGTTAGCTGTCTTAAGAACATAGACACAGACGACTATAATAGTAAGGAAAAAACATATGAAACTTACTGTAAACAAAGAGCAGATCATCGAAGGCCTGCTGAAGGCAGCTGCCATCATTCCTGCCAAGGCAGGGGCGCAGTATCTGCGCTCCATCTGGCTCAAGGCTGAAGACGGCAGCCTTTCCGTCATGTCCACGGACGCCAACATTGAATTTACCGGGCGTTATCCTGCCGAAGTTGCCGCACCTGGCCTTATAGGCGTTCAGGGCAGGGCCTTTGTGGATCTTGTGCGTCAGTTGCCCACGGGTGTTCTGCACCTCACCCTTGATGAAGCTTCTGGCAATCTGCTTTTGGAACAGGGACGACGCACCTACAAGCTGCCTGTGAGCGGAGCGGAGTGGTTTCAGAATTTTTCCGTCTTTCCCGCTGAAAATGCCGTTACCTGGTCTGGCGACTTTTTGCAGGACATTCTGGACAAGGTGGGCTTTTGCATCAGCGACGACGACGCCATGGACGCCATTGCCTGCCTGTGCATGAAGCCGCGCGGCAACGGACGCATCGACGTGTGCGGTCTCAATGGCCACCAGTTTGCCCTTGTTTCCTTTACCCATGACGAGCTGGCCGAACGCCTGCCCGAATCGGGCATGCTGATCCAGAAGAAATACCTGGCGGACATTAAAAAATGGCTTGGCGTGGATGAGATTGAACTGAACATCACAGACAAGCGCCTGTATCTGCGCAGCCTGGATGGCGCTGAAACGCTCAGCCTGCCCCGCGCCGCGCACGAATACCCCGATTACAACATCTTCATGAGCAAGCTTGCCAGCGAAGACATGCACCCCATGACTCTTGCCCGCAAGGAAGCCATTGAAGCGCTTGGTCGTATTCTCATTTTTAATACCGAGAGCGACCGCTGCACCTACATGGATCTTTCTGCCGGGGAAGCATTGCTTTCCGCCCAGGGCCAGGATGTGGGTTCGGCCAATGAAAGCCTTGAAGTTGCTTATAATGGCGATATAAAACGCATTGCCTTCCCCACGCGCAACCTGCTTGACGTGCTGGGACACTTTGTTTCTGCAAAGATCGACATGATGCTTACCGGCTCTGAAGGCCCCTGCGGTATCCGCGGCGGCGATGATGCCGACTATACCGTTATCATCATGCCCATGAAGGTTTCTGAAACGACCTACTATAGCGAGGAAGACGTTTAATGGCTCCTGAAACCGGCAACGGCGGGTACAACGCCTCTTCCATTACCATTCTGGAAGGCCTGTCGGCTGTGCGCAAGCGCCCGGCCATGTACATAGGCTCTACAGACGCGCGCGGCCTGCACCATCTGGTGTACGAGGTAGTGGACAACTCCATTGACGAAGCCATGGCCGGCTTCTGTTCGCGGGTCACTGTTATTCTGCACGCTGACAACAGCGTGACTGTTCGCGATGACGGGCGCGGTATTCCTGTGGATATCCATCCCAAGGAAGGCGTGCCCGCCGTGCAGGTGGTCATGACCAAGCTGCACGCTGGCGGCAAGTTCGACAATTCGAGCTACAAGGTTTCGGGCGGTCTGCACGGCGTGGGTGTTTCCTGCGTCAACGCCCTTTCAGAAGAGCTTACTGTCACTGTGCGCCGCGATGGCAAACGCTACCGTCAGCATTATGCCCGTGGCGTACCGCAGGACGAACTGGCGGTTATCAGCGAGGGCTTCGTTGAAGGGCACGGCACCACTGTTCGCTTCAAACCTGACGAAGAGATTTTTGAAGTTCTCGAGTTTTCATATGAAACATTGAAGAAGCGCTTTGAGGAGCTGGCCTATCTTAACAAGGGCCTGACCATCGAGTGCATCGACGAACGCATCGGCGAAACCCATGTGTTCCACGCCGAGGGCGGCATCCGCCAGTTTGTGGGCGACCTCAACTCCGGCGAGCAGGGCATTCACCCCATCATCTTTGGTGAAGGCATTGTTGATAATGTTACCGTGGATTTTGCCTTGCAGTACAATGCGGGCTACAAGGAAAACATTTTCACCTTTGCCAACAACATCCGCACCAAGGAAGGCGGCACCCACCTTGTGGGCTTCCGCACTGCGCTCACGCGCGCCATTAACGGCTACATCAAGGGCCAGGCTGACCTGGTCAAAAAGATGAAGAACACCTCGCTGTCTGGTGATGACGTGCGCGAGGGGCTTACTGCCGTTATCAGCGTCAAGCTGCCTCAGCCGCAGTTTGAAGGGCAGACCAAGACCAAGCTCGGCAACAGCGAAATTGCCGGTCTGGTTGCCGGTGTGGTGTATGACCGCCTGAACGTGTATTTTGAGGAAAATCCCAAGGATATCCGCCTCATTATCGACAAGGCCATAGACGCCTCGCGGGCGCGGGACGCAGCCCGCCGCGCCAAGGAACTTGTCCGCCGCAAGGGCGCGCTTTCCGACAATTCGCTGCCCGGCAAACTGGCCGACTGCCAGAGCAAGGATCCCATTGAATCCGAACTGTTCATCGTGGAAGGTGATTCGGCAGGCGGTTCTGCAAAGCAGGGGCGTAATCCCAAAAATCAGGCCATTTTGCCCTTGCGCGGCAAAATCCTGAATACGGAACGCACCCGCTTTGACAAGATGCTTGCCAACAAGGAAGTCAAGGCGCTCATCACCGCCATGGGCGCGGGCATCGGCGAGGAAGACACAGACCTCGACAAGCTGCGCTACCATAAAATCATCATCATGACAGACGCCGACGTGGACGGAGCGCACATCCGCACCCTGCTGCTGACCTTTTTCTTCAGGCAGTATCAAGAAATGGTGGAGCGCGGCTTTGTCTACATCGCCCAGCCGCCTTTGTACCGTGTGCACAATTCGCGCATGGAAAAGTTCATCAAGGACGACCCCGCGCTCAACGAATTTCTGCTCACCCGCGTGAGCGAAGACGTGACCGTGGTGGCTTCCAACGGCAAGGAATTCCGCGGCAAGGAACTCATCAGCCTCATGGAGCACATTGAAAAGGCCGAAAGCCGCGTGAACGATGCCGAAATGTCCGGCACGCCGCGTGACCTCTTCATGGCCCTTGTGACCCATGAAAAGCAGATTGATGCTCAGAGCCTTGAAAATCAGGACAGCGAGCTCACTGAATGGCTTAACGGGCACGGCTATATGCTCACCCTTGAGCGGGAAAAGAGCGAAGACGAAGAAGAACGCCTTTTCGCCGTGTTTGAAAATACCGGCGGGCACCATACCCGCAGGGGCATGGAGTTTTTCTCTTCCCGCCTTTACAAACAGGGCTGGCAGCTCTTTGACGAACTGCGCCAGCAGTGCGGTTCTTTTGCCTTCAACCTGCGCAAAAAGGACGGCGAAGTTGCCGCAGAAGACTTGTTTACGCTTATGCGCATGGTGCTTGATGAAGCCCGCAAGGGCATCAACATCCAGCGCTACAAGGGTCTTGGTGAAATGAACCCCGACCAGCTATGGGTGACCACCATGAACCCGGAAAACCGCGTGCTCCTTCAGGTTTCCGTGGAGGACGCCAACGAGGCTTCTGACGCCTTTGTGGAACTTATGGGCGACCGTGTGGAACCGCGCCGCGATTTTATCGAGCGCAACGCCCTGGCCGTACAGGATCTGGATATTTAAAGGGAGAATCTGTGTGGGGCTGTCCGTGCTGGGCAGTTCCACACACTCTCCTGTGAATATATCAATAGCGTGAAGCGAAAAGCCGGTTTTTCACCAGGGTTTTTCGCCGCATGACACGTAAAATGGGGATGCAGCAGGGTTTAGGCCCTTTGCATCAGGGGGGCTTGTCCTTCCAGCCCCAAAATAACAGCAGCGAGGCCCGCAGTGGCAGATATGCAGCAGCCGCAGATCAGCATTGAAACAGAACTCCGCAAATCGTATCTGGAGTATTCCCTTTCGGTCATTATCGGGCGCGCCATCCCGGACGCGCGCGATGGCCTTAAGCCGGTTCACAGGCGTATTCTTTTTGCGCAGTACGAGCTTGCCAACAACTACAACCGTCCGCACAAAAAATCCGCGCGCATCGTCGGTGACGTCATCGGTAAATATCACCCGCATGGCGACTATGCCGTGTATGCCGCGCTGGTGCGTATGGCGCAGGAATTTTCCATGCGCGATCCCCTGGTGGACGGGCAGGGCAACTTCGGCTCCATCGATGGTGATGCCGCTGCTGCCATGCGTTATACCGAAGTGCGCATGTCCAAGCTTGCCCAGGAGTTTTTGAACGACCTGGACAAGAACACCGTGGATTTTCGCCCCAACTACGACAACACCCTTCAGGAACCTACGGTCATGCCGAGCAAGGTTCCCAACCTGCTGCTCAACGGCAGCTCGGGTATTGCCGTGGGTATGGCCACCAATATTCCGCCCCACAACCTGGGTGAACTGTGCGATGCCCTGCAACTGCTGCTGGATAACCCGCAGTGCAGCATCGATGACCTCATGGATTATGTGAAAGGGCCGGACTTCCCCACCAGGGGTTTTGTCTACGCGGGCAAGGGCCTGTACGACGCCTACCACACCGGGCGCGGCACGGTTAAGTTGCGCGGCCGCATCGAGATTGAAGAGCGCAAAAAAGGCGCGCAGAGCATAATTATCCGCGAAATTCCCTTTGGGCTTAACAAAAGCTCGCTGGTGGAAAAAATCGCGGCTCTGGTCAATGACCGCAAGATTGACGGCATCACCGACCTGCGCGATGAATCCGACCGCAAGGGCATACGCATTGTTATTGACCTCAAGCGCGGCACCATCCCCGACATTGTGGTCAACGCCCTGTACAAGTTCACGCCGCTGGAAACCAGCTTCGGCATCAACATGCTGGCCGTGGTGGACAACCGCCCGCAGCTGCTGAACCTCAAAACAGCGCTTTCCTGCTTTGTGGATCACAGGCGTGAGGTGGTCATCCGCCGCACGCGTTATGATCTGGAAAAAGCCGAAGCCCGCGCGCATATTCTGGAAGGGCTGCGCATCGCCATCGACAATATCGATGAAGTGGTGGCCCTTATCCGCGCTTCCGCCAATCCGGAAGAAGCGCGTACTGCCCTGATGGAGCGTTTTGCGCTCTCAGAAGTGCAGGCCAAGGCCATTCTTGAAATGCGGTTGCAGCGCCTGACGGGTCTTCAGCGCGAAGAGCTGATGAACGAATACAAGGATCTGCTGCAGAAGATCGAATTCTACCGTTCCATTCTGGAAAATGCCGAAGTGCTGCGCAGCGAACTCAAGCGCGAGATTGCCGAAATCCGCGAAACTTTCGCCACGCCGCGCCGCACGGAAGTGCTGCGTGAAGCCCTGACCGACATTGATATTGAAGATCTCATCCCTGACGAAGAAGTGGTCATCACGCTGTCGCGCCGCGGCTACATGAAGCGCACCGGGCTTGAGAACTATCAGCAGCAGAAGCGCGGCGGCAAGGGCATTGCGGCCCTGCACACCTCGGATGACGACTATGTGCAGGAATTTTTGTCCACCACCAATCACCAGTATCTCTGCCTCTTCACCAACAAGGGGCGCATGCACCAGCTCAAGGTGCATCAGGTGCCGGAGGGCAGCCGCACGGCCAAGGGCGTGCATATCAACAACCTGTTGCCGCTTGAAGAAAACGAGTGGGTTACAACAGTTCTTGCCCTGCGCGAGTTTGCCGAAGACAAGTTCTTCCTGTTCATCACCAAGCGAGGCATGATCAAGCGTTCTTCCGCTTCGCTCTATGCCAAGTGCCGCAAGACTGGCCTCATGGCTGTGGGTCTGCGTGAAGACGATGAACTTGTGGTGGTGCGCCCCATCCGCGACAACAACCATATTGTTCTGGCTACGGCGGACGGTTTCTCCATCCGTTTTGGCTGCAACGATGTGCGGCCCATGGGCCGCGTGGCCACGGGCGTCAAGGGCATTGCCCTGCGCAGACAGGACTTTGTGGTGGCGGCGGTCATCGTCAAGGATATCGACCAGACCACCGAGATCATGTCCATCTCCGCCAACGGTTACGGCAAGCGCACCAGTGTTGACCTCTACCGCCTGCAATCGCGCGGCGGCAAGGGCATCATCAACTTCAAGGTGACGGCCAAGACCGGGCCTGTGATCGGGGCCATGCCTGTGCGCGACAACGACGGGCTTATTCTGCTGACCTCTTCCAACAAGATCGTGCGCATCGGCGTTGACGATGTGCGCAGCAAGGGCCGCGCCACCATGGGCGTCATGCTCGTGCGGCTTGATGAAGGCGGCCATGTGGTGGGCTTTGACCGTGTGGACGAAGGCGGGCAGACCGGCAGGGATGCCAGCGCCGAAATGGACGATGACGATCTGACCGATGTCGCCTCCGCGCCTGGTGTTGCCGAGCCCGAAGGGCTTGCTGACGACAGTGCGGACGATGACGGTGAAGAATAAGCATAGCTGATGAAAATATTGCGGCGGGTTTGCGGCAAGGGTTTGATCCTGTGTCTGTGCCTGGTTTTTGCTGGCTTTTTGTGCGCTTGCAAAGATCAGAGCATGGTGGGCGACGACCTTTCCGCAGCCCGCACCGCAGTTTCTTTGCGTGACTGGTCCCTTGCCGAAAGGCTGCTTGAGCGTTATCTGCGTGAGGCACGGGATGCTGATTCGCGTTGGGAAGCGTGGCAGCAGTTGCTGGTGGTGCTCAATGCCGCCGGGCAGGAACCTCGTGCCACCCTTGAATGCCTTGAAACCATGCTGGCGGAATTTGCAGACAATGACGCCAGGAGCGCCGTTATTTTACGGCGCATGGGCGAGGTAAACGAGGGTTTGCGGCGTTATGGCCGTGCGGCGGACGCCTGGAATGCTTATATAGGTCTTGCAGGGCTGTCGGCGGAGCAGACTGTGGATGGCTACCGCAGGCTGGCGGCCATGCAGTTCAACCTGCGCCGGTTTGACGCAGGCGAGGATACCTTGCAGCAATGTCTTGCTCTGCCCCTGGCGGACCATGACAAGATCATGTGCATGTACGACCTTGCCGACCAGAACATGGCAAGAGAACGCTGGCAGGAGGTTTCTGACCTTTGCCAGCAGATACTTGATAGCGATCCGGACAAGATTCTGCGTGGTCTGGCGGGCTATTTGCTGGCTGATGCCCTTGAACAGCTCGGTAAGGGAAAAGAAGCCCTGAAAAACTTTGAACTGGCCCGCGACGATTATCCCAATCCGTCGGTCATCGATAATCGCATTGCGCATCTGCGCAAAAAACTGAAGAAGTAAGGCCTATGATCAAGCACGAATGCGGCGTATTCGGCATTTATGACCACGAGGAAGCGGCTCGTCTGGCTTATTTCGGTTTGTACGCACAGCAGCATCGCGGCCAGGAAAGCGCGGGCATAGTTACCTTTGACACCGACGGCGTACACGAACACAAGGGCATGGGCCTTGTGCCCGACGTTTTTTCAGAGGCTCACCTCAAGGCTCTGACCGGCAGAACGGCCATAGGCCATGTGCGCTATTCCACCACCGGGCGTTCCTCCAGCAGCAATGCCCAACCCTTCCTTGCCCATTTCAAGGGGCGGGATGTGGTGCTTGCGCACAACGGCAACCTGGTCAACGCCGCGCAGTTGCGCGAAGACCTGGAGAACGAAGGCGCCATATTTTCCACCAGCAATGACACGGAAGTGTTCATGCATCTGCTGGTGCGCGCGCTCAGGCACAACGACCTGCCCGGCGCAGTCAAGGAAACCTGCGCCCGGGTTCGCGGCGCGTACTGTCTGCTGGTTATGGTAGACGGCGTTATGGTGGCGGTGCGCGACCCCCACGGCTTCCATCCTCTGGCTTTTGGCCGCATGAACGGCAGCCCCGTGTTTGCCTCGGAAACATGCGCCTTTGATCTGCTTGAGGCCGATTTTGAGCGCTCTGTGGAACCGGGCGAGATGATTATTGTAGACGGCAACAGCGTGCGCAGCGATCACCTTATGGGGCCGCTGCCCGAGAAGCCCCGCCAGTGTATTTTTGAGCTGGTCTATTTTGCCCGGCCTGACTCCTATATTTTTGACGAGCAGGTTTATCTGTGCCGTAAAAAAATGGGCTGGAATCTGGCTGACGAATCTGCGCCGGAAGTGGATTACGTGATGCCCTTCCCGGATTCGGGCATTTACCCCGCCCTTGGTTTTGCCCAGCGCTCTGGCCTGCCCTATGAGCACGCCATGATTCGCAACCACTATGTGGGGCGTACCTTTATCCAGCCTTCACAGAGCATGCGCAGCTTTGGCGTGCGGGTTAAGATCAACCCTGTGCGCGAAATGATTGAAGGCAAGCGCATCTGCATTATTGATGACAGCATTGTGCGCGGCACCACCATGATGACGCGCGTCAAAAAGCTGCGGGAGCTGGGCGCAAAAGAGGTGCACATCCGTATTTCCAGCCCGCCGGTCAAGTTTCCCTGCTTTTACGGCATAGACTTTTCTTCGCGCGGGGAGCTTATTGCGGCGCAGCATAATCTGGCGGAAATTACCCGCAAGCTGGATGTGGATTCTTTGCATTATCTCAGCATCGCGGGCTTGCTTGGTTCCGTCGCAAAGCCGCAGCACTACTGCATGGCCTGCTTCACTGGCGAATATCCCGTGCCTTGTGACGACTGTGCTGGAAAATTCAGCCTTGAATCCCCTTGCGCCAGCAGGTAGACCATTTCTTTCGCGCCGTCTTGCACGTCGGGACAGCCAGTTTTTTATGAGGAAGCCATGAGTATCGCACGTATCAAGGGTTTTGCGGATATGTTTCCGCCGGACAGTGACCAGTTCACGCGCATTGAAAATACCGCGCGCCAGGTTTTCGGGCGCTACGGTTTTGTGGAACTGCGCACGCCGTTGCTGGAGTTTACGGAGCTTTTCTGCCGTTCCATCGGTGAGGAAACCGATGTGGTGCAAAAGGAAATGTACACCTTTCCTGACCGCAAGGGCCGTTCGCTTACCCTGCGGCCTGAAGCCACGGCTGGCGTTATGCGCGCCTATATCGAGAGCGGGCTGACCAACCGCGAGCCTGTGAGTCGGCTGTTCACCACCGGCCCCATGTTCCGTTATGAACGCCCGCAGAAGGGCCGCATGCGCCAGTTCCACCAGATCAACTGCGAGTGCCTTGGCAGTCACAGCCCCATGGCTGATGCAGAACTGGTCAGTATGCTGCTGCGCTTTTTGTCAGATCTTGGCCTTACGGATCTGACGCTCAAGATCAATTCCCTTGGCTGTTCGGAATGCCGCCCCAAGTTCAAGGCGGCCTTGCTCGAATACCTCGCCGGAGTCGATAAGGACGCCCTTTGCCCGGACTGCGCCCGCAGGGTGGAGACCAACCCCTTGCGCGTGCTTGACTGCAAGCAGCCCGGTTGCCGCGCCATTACGGACAATGCCCCCAAGCTTATTGATTACAACTGCCCCGAATGCCGCGCCCACTTTGATACGGTGCTGGAGCTGCTGCAAGGGCAAAGGCTTGCCTTCGAGCTTGATCACAGGCTTGTGCGCGGGCTTGACTACTATTGCCGCACTACTTTTGAGGTGGTAAGCGGCAGCATTGGTGCTCAGGCGGCTGTGGCTGGCGGCGGCAGGTATGACGGCCTGGTGAAAAGCCTTGGCGGGCCTGATGTACCGGGCGTTGGCTTTGCCTGCGGCATGGAGCGCCTTGCCCTCATGATGGGCGAGGGCAGTGGTCAGGCCGCGGATTTTTATCTGGTTGCCATGGACGCGCAGAGCCGCTCCCAGGGCTGGCAGCTTGCCCAGAAGCTGCGTGACGCCGGGCTGACCGGCGAGATGAATTTCAGTGAAGGCGGCTTTAAAAGCCTCATGCGTCAGGCTGGAAAGTCCGGCGCCGGGCATTGTCTGATTATTGGCCCTGACGAAGCCGCTCAGGGCACAGTGGTCGTTAAAAACCTTGAAAGCGGCGAGCAGTGCTCTGTGCCGCAGTCGGGCGTACTCCAATTCTTGCAAACGGGAACCAACAATGACTGAACAGATGCAGACGCAGGACGCGCAGCAGGATGTGCAGCGCGAACACCAGAAATTTGTCACTGAGCTTGGTGACTGGCAGCGCAGCCATTCCTGCGGTCAGTTGACCATTACCAATGATGGTGAAGATGTTTGCCTGATGGGTTGGGTGCAGTACCGCCGCGACCACGGCGGCCTGATTTTTGTCGACCTGCGCGACCGTGACGGCCTCACGCAGGTTGTTTTCAGCCCGGATATCGCTCCTTCTGCGCACGAAAACGCGCATATTCTGCGTTCGGAATATGTGCTCGCGGTCAAGGGCAAGGTGCGTCCGCGCCCCGATGGCATGGTCAACGCCAATATGGTCACTGGCCAGATTGAAATCGTGGCCCACGAGTGGAAGCTGCTCAATACTTCCAAGACGCCGCCCTTCGCCATTGAAGACCGCAGCGACGCCGGTGAGAACCTGCGCCTTACCTGGCGTTATCTTGATCTGCGCCGTCCGCGCATGCAGGCCAATCTGCGTTTGCGCCACAAGGTTTCGCAGGCCGCCCGCTGTTTTCTGGACGACAACGGCTTTACGGAAGTGGAAACCCCGGTGCTTACCAAGTCCACCCCCGAAGGGGCGCGTGACTTTCTGGTGCCCAGCCGTTTGAACAACGGTGAATTTTACGCCTTGCCGCAGTCTCCCCAGTTGTTCAAACAGCTGCTGATGGTCGCCGGTATGGAGCGTTACTTCCAGATAGTGCGCTGCTTCCGCGACGAAGATCTGCGTGCGGACCGTCAGCCTGAATTCACCCAGGTTGACCTTGAAATGAGCTTTGCCGATGAAGAACAGGTCATGGGCATTGCCGAAGGCCTCATGGCCCGCGTGTTCAAGGATGTGATGGGCAAGGATCTGACGCTTCCCTTCCCCCGCATGCCCTGGGACGAAGCCATGGCCCGTTATGGCGTGGACAAGCCCGACACCCGCTTTGGCCTTGAGCTTGTGGATATTACGGATATTGTGCGTGGTTCCGGCTTCAAGCTTTTTGCCACGGCGCAGCTGGTCAAGGGTATGAAGGTTCCCGGCGGCGAATCCATGACCCGCAAGGAAATTGATGCCTTTACCGAATTCGTCAAGATTTATGGCGCTCAGGGCTTGGCCTGGATCAAGATCAAGGCCGACGAGTGGCAGTCGCCTATCGCCAAGTTCCTTTCGGACGAAGAGCGCAAGGGCATTGCTGAAGCGCTTGATCTTCAGGTTGGCGACATTGTCTTTTTCCAGGCGGGCGAGGCTTCCATGGTCAACGCCGCCCTTGGCAACCTGCGCGTGCATCTTGCCAACCATCTGAAGCTGATTCCTGAAAACAGCTTTAACTTCCTTTGGGTTACGGACTTCCCGCTGTACGAATACGACGAGGAAGACAAGCGCTATGTGGCCTGCCACCATCCCTTCACCTCGCCTGCTCCCGGCCATATGGAACTGATGGTTACCGACCCGGCCAAGGCCCGCGCCCGCGCCTATGATATGGTGCTCAATGGCTGCGAAGTTGGCGGTGGTTCCATCCGCATCCACTCCGGCGAAGTGCAGCGCCGTATGTTTGAGGCCCTTGGCTTTACGCCCGAGCAGGCAGAAGAGCAGTTCGGCTTCCTCATTCAGGCGCTAGATCTTGGTGCGCCGCCGCACGGCGGTTTGGCTTTTGGCCTTGACCGTCTGGTCATGCTGCTTTCCGGCTCGTCCAGCATCCGCGATGTCATTGCCTTCCCCAAGACGCAGAAGGCCACCTGCCTTATGACCAACGCGCCTTCCCCGGTGTCTTCGCGTCAGTTGCGGGATCTCGGCCTGCGCTTGCGTGAAGTGCCCGGCGCAGAGCAGAAAAAGGACGGCGCAACAGCCGACAAAGCTTAGGAGGCGAACGTCTGCATGATTCTTGATATTGTCACCTATCCTGACCCCAGGCTCAAAGAGGTTTGCGAACCTGTTGCCGAGGTGACGGACGAGATTCGCCAGCTTGCTGCCGACATGCTTGAAACCATGTACGCTGCGCCTGGTGTCGGTCTTGCTGCGCCGCAGGTTGGGCGCAACATCCGCATGCTTGTGATGGATCCGGCCATGAAGGACGAGGAAAAACAGCCCAGGGTGCTGATTAACCCCGTGCTGACCCTCTCCGGCGAGGAAGTTCTGAGCGAACAGGAAGGCTGCCTTTCTGTTCCCATGAACTACAGGGCCGACGTCAAGCGCATGAGCAATGTGCATTTGCATGCAATGGATCTGGACGGCAATATCATCGACGAGGATCTGGACGAGTTTCCGGCCATTATTATCCAGCATGAATATGACCATCTGGACGGCATTCTGTTTATTGACAAAATAAGCCGTCTGCGCCGCACCCTGTACGACAGCAAGGTGAAAAAATGGCTCAAACGCAAAAGTGCCGTATAGTCTTTATGGGAACGCCCGAGTTTGCCGCCGCCAGCCTGAAAAGGCTGGCGGCCTGGCCTCGTGGCGAAATTGTGGCGGTATACACCCAGCCGGACAGACCGGCAGGGCGCGGCCACAAGCTGGCGGAATCGCCCGTCAAAAAGCTCGCCTTGCAGCTAGGCCTGCCTGTCATGCAGCCCGCCAGCCTGAAAGGTGCAGAGGCACAGGCGGAGCTGGCGGCTTTCAAGCCTGATCTGCTGGCTGTGGCGGCCTATGGCCTCATTTTGCCGGACGCTGTCCTCGCCATGCCCACGCTTGATACCATCAACGTTCATGCCTCGCTTTTACCTGGCCTGCGTGGTGCTGCGCCCATTCAGCGGGCAGTGATGGAAGGCTGGCAGCCAGGCGCGCGGGCTGGTATTTCCATTATGCGTATTGTGCGCAAGCTTGACGCCGGACCTGTTTTCGCAGCTGATGGTCTGCCCATTGGCGAGCATACGGCAGGCTCCCTGCACGATGCCCTTGCGGAGATTGGCGCAGAGCTGCTTGTGCGTGTTTTTGACGATATTCTTGACGGCAAGGCGCAGGCAGTGGAGCAGGACGATGCTCTCGCCACCCATGCCCCTAAAATTTCCAAAGAAGACGGTTTTATTGACTGGTCGCTTCCTGCCGCCCAGGTTCACGCCCGGGTGCGTGGCGTCACCCCGTGGCCAGGCGCGCGCACGGTGCTGGAAACTGTGGACAGCGATGGCATGCAGCGCGAAGCGCTTTCGCTTATTCTTGCTCCAGGCAGGGTGGGGCAATCTGCGCAAGGTCATGCCCCCGGCGCATTGCGGGTTGATGCTGACGGTTTGAGCATTGCCTGCGCTGATTGCTGGTATGTACTTTCTGCGGTCAAGCCTCAGGGTAAAAAAGAAATGTCCGCGCGCGACCTGCTCAACGGGGTGCTGCGCGGTTTGCCCAAGGGAGTTTGCGGTCTGGCAAGAATTCCCGAACCTGGGGAGTAATGGTTTTTTTCCGCAACGGGTATTTTTAATGAGGCTCTTTTGAGCCTCGTTTTTTCTTTTTTTGACCTCTGTATCGCGTTGCGAGCTTGCGCTTTTTATAGGGTCGGTTTTGTGCAATTTTAAGGCTCATGACTGTTTTTTGCTTCTGATTTTTCAAACCGAGGCCACATGTTTCGTAAATCGCCCTTTTCTTTACCGCCAGAGCAGTATGGTGGAGCGCGAAAGCGCGTTTTTATCGGGCTCATGCTTGCCTCGTGCCTTCTGCTGTGCCTTGGTGTCGCTTTTTTTCTTATTTTGCCATGGATTGGCTTTTTCTCGACGCAACACTGGCTGCCATCACTCAGCATGGGTTTTGGTTTTGTTGTTATTGTTGCCCTGTTATGGCTTTGCATTATCCTTATATTTCATATTTATACTGGTAAGTCATTGCCGGGCGTGGACAGTGTGCGGCATGTCACCATACGCCTGTTTTTTCCGCTTATGGAATTGCTTGCCAAGGCAGTTGGTATTGATAGAGGAAGAGTGCGGCGCAGCTTTATTAAAGTGAACAACGAGCTGGTGCTCGCCAGTGGCTGCAGGGCGCAGCCGCAGGAGCTTTTGCTGCTTTTACCGCATTGCGTTCAGCAGGCCTTGTGCCCGCAAAGGCTCGTGCACAATCCGGACAATTGCCAGCGCTGCGGCAAATGCCCTGTGGGCGAGTTGCTTGCTTTGAGAGACAAATATGGTGTGCGGCTTGCCATTGCCACTGGTGGCACCATTGCCCGTCGCATTGTGGTGCAAACCCGCCCGCGCTGTATTATTGCTGTTGCCTGCGAACGCGATCTTACATCAGGCATTCAGGACAGCTACCCTTTGCCTGTCTTTGGCGTGCTCAACCAGAGGCCGCATGGGCCGTGCGTTGATACGCTTGTGCCCATGAAGGCGCTGGAAGACGCCGTGCGTATTTTTCTTGGGCTTTCTCAACCCTTGCATCAGGGCAGGGCATAACATGACAAAAATTCGTTTTGCTCAGTCTAGCCCTGCTGTTGCCGCCTTACCGGGCAAGCTTCGCAAGCTTTCTCCCACGGCCCGAAATTGCGCGCTGTGGGCTTTATTATTGGTAGATTCTGGCATGACCGCCCAGCAGGCGCTTGCAGCTGCTTTGTCCTGCGCGGCCGCGACGGCTTCCGACGCAGAGGCATCAGGTCTTGCTCCGGTGGAGCGCAATCTTTGCTCAGAACTTGTATACGGATACCTGCGAACGGAACTTCGCATTGCGTTCATTTTGTCCAGAGTATTGCCGCGCCCGCAATCCTTGCCGCGGCCTTTGCTGCATGTGCTGGGCCTTGCGGTATACGGCCTGCTTTTTCAGGACAGAGTGCCGGATCACGCCGCTGTTTTCAGCGCTGTAGAGACTGCACAGGCCTTGTATGGTCAAGGCCTGGCCCGTGTAGCCAATGGTGCTTTGCGTTCAGTACAGCGCCTTGCAGACGCCCCCATGCATGAAGATTTTTATCTGCCCAGGGGTGCGGAATCCGGTTGCGCAGAGCACATGGGGCTTTTCTATTCCTTGCCTTTGTGGATCATGGGCCACTGGTACAAGCATTATGGGCGTGCTGCCGCCTTGCAGCTTGCCCGCAGGTCGTTTGAGCGACCCTGGAGCGCGGTGCGCGTCAACGCGCAACATTCTGCTGCCGTCGCATTGCGTGAGGCTCTGCTTGCCAGTGGCGGCGAAGCGGTGGGGCAGTGGGGAATTGCTTTTGCGCCGGGTGCACAGCCGTCCGCTGCTTGCGGCAAGACGCTGCATGCCTTGCAAAGCGAAGGCGCGCTTTCGTATCAATCCGCAGGTTCGCAGCTTGTTCTTGAGGAGCTTGGTTTCTTTGGTTGGGACAAAGCCGTTTGGGATGTCTGCGCTGGTTTTGGCGGCAAGACTGTTGCCCTGTTGGAACGGGGAATCGCTGTTCCTTTAGCAACAGACCGCAGCGTGCAGCGCCTTGCGGGCTTGCCGGGGCAGTGCGCACGGCTGGGGCTTGCCTGCCCGTCTGTTGCCCTTGCCGATGCAGTCAAGCCGCCGCTTGAACATTGGGATGGCCATCTGCTTGTGGATGCGCCCTGTTCCGGGCTTGGCGTGCTTGCCCGCAGGCCCGATATCCGCCGTAGGCCCCCGCAGGAAGCCCTTGTGCATGAGAGCTTGCAGCAATCCATTTTACGCAGCCTTGTATCAAGGATGCGTCCGGGCTGTCAGCTAGCTTACATTACCTGCACCCTTCGGCCCAACGAGAATGAAAAGCAGATTGAGTACCTTGTGCGTGATTCAGACGGCTTGCAGGTGCTCAGGCAGTGGCAGACGCCACACGACCACCCCTGGCTTGAAGGCATGTTTGGTGCGCTGTTGCAAACGATTTGATCTTTCAAAAAAAGATAAGCGCAACCGGATGATTCCGCATTGCGCTTATCCGCTGATCGGCAGGGCAGGGTATCTGTTCTGTCCGCGTATTTTCCCGCTGCTTATTCGGCGGGATTTTCTGTAGATTCTTCTTCTGCTTCCGGCAGAGCCACGCCCAGTTTCTGCAAAAGTTGTTCAAGTTCTTCGCGGCTGCCGTATGCAAACGCAATGCGGCCGCTGTTTTCATCGCCGCTTACCTGCGTTTTGCAGCCAATGCTGGAACAAAGATTCGTTTGCAGGGTCTTGAATTGCGGGCTTTTCTTTCTGGGGGCCCTGGCGCGAGGTTGCGGACTTGTGTCCTCCTGTTCCCATGGCAGGGCGTTGTGCCCACGCCAGAAGGCGGCTGCATCTTCTGCTTCGCGCACGGTCAGTTTGTGGCTCAGGATGCGCTGGCGCAAGGCTTCGGATGCATTGGGCGCATCAATGCCCAGCAGGCAGCGCGCGTGCCCCGCGCTGAGCAGCCCGGCCTGAATGTCGGCCCGAGCAGTTGCGCTCAGTTGCAGCAAACGCAATGCGTTGGCAATGGCGGGGCGGCTTTTGCCAAGTCGACTTGCCAGTTCTTCCTGTGTCAGCTCAAGGGCATCCCGTAAGGCCTGGAGGGCTTCGGCTTCTTCTACGGGGTTGAGGTCTTCGCGCTGCAAGTTTTCAATAAGAGCAGCGGCCATAACCTCTTTGTCGCTAAGCTGGCGCACATAAACGGGTACTTCTTTGAGTCCCGCCAGTTGCGCGGCACGCCAGCGGCGCTCGCCTGCAACAATCTGATAGGTATTTTCTCCGCCCAGCGGGCGAACCAGCAGCGGCTGGATAATCCCCTGCGATTTGATGGAATCGGCCAGTTCCCGCAATGCGGCATCGTCAAAATGTCTGCGCGGCTGATTGGGGTTGGGATGCAAGGCCGTAATCGGCATCAGGTTCACTGCGCTTTCCTGCCCTTGCGGTTCCTGCTTTGGCGCGGTTCCACCAAACAATGCGTCAAGCCCTCTGCCCAATCCCTTGCTGCTGCTCATTTTTTTCCTCCAGCATAGGCTGTGGTTGCGGCAATACAACCTGTGTTCGAGCCCCAGTGGTGCAGGCCCGTTGCCATTGCGGATTGCTGTTTCAGCAAACCGCTAGCGTGATTGCCTTCATTCAAAATTTATGTGTGCCGAACAGTTGCGGCACGATGCGTGCCCGGTTTTTGGCCGCAAGCTCACTGCGTAAAATACCTGAACTTCGTTGCTGTCTCCTTGACATTTGCCCTTGGGGCGCGGCACCTTATGCGCTATTGTTTTCTGGCAGAAACCTGCCTGGCTGATCTTTTGCGCAATGGGCTGTCTTTTGCCCTTGTGCAAGGCGTATATTTTGTTCCAAAGTTCGACTTTGGCTTGCACCCGCTTTTTACTTCAAGGATTTGTTATGCAGGATAACCCGCAGCTTCACTATATCACCGATATTAAGGGCAATATTTCTTCTGTGATCATTCCCTGGCCCCTTTGGGAAAAAATGGAGCCCAAGGTTCGCAATATCTTGGCAGCAGACGCAAAGCCGCAAGAGCTTGAACAGGCAGCTGGCCCGCTGGAAAGCTTTGAAGAACTCATGAAGTTTTGGGATTTCAAGTATCCCTACAGTCCTTCAGTTACGTGCCCTCACTGTGCTGCCAGCACCGAGGATTGGCGCAATGATCCGCAACGTCCGTTTATCCTGACCAACGCAAATGTCGGCGGCCTGCTTGTTTTTCATTGCCGCGCATGTGGCACCACAATCAGGCAGAAGCATTTTCATAAACACGTTGCGCTGGAGCATACCACGCCCAAAGAATAATCTTGCGCCTATTGCAGAACCGTATTTTTTTTGCTTGGTCTGCGCAGTACGATTTCTTTGGCCAAGCCAAGGTAGGCTTCCGCACCCTTGGATTTTATATCGTAATGGATGATGGACTTGCCGTGGCTGGGCGCTTCTGAAAGGCGTACATTGCGTGGAATGACTGTTTCAAACAGGTGCTCGGGGAAACAGCGGCGTACTTCGTTTTTAACTTCTCTCGTCAGGCGATTACGCGTGTCATACATTGTCAGCACAACGCCCAGTAGGGAGAGGTCAGGATTGAGCCGTTTTTTCACCTGCTCGTAGGTTTGCAGCAGCTTGACGATGCCTTCAAGTGCAAAAAATTCGCATTGCAGCGGAATGAGCAGTTCGCGTGACGCACAGAGGGCGTTGAGCGTCAACAGGCCCAGAGAAGGAGGGCAGTCGAGGATAATATACTCATAGTCGTTGCGCACGCTTTTGAGGCATTCGTCCAAGAAAAATTCGCGCGCCATTTTGTCCACAAGTTCCAGTTCAACGGCCACCAGGTTGGTACTCGCGGGCAAAATATCCAAAAATGGGGAGCGGCTTTTGGCTATATTTTCTTTCAGCTTTTCTGGTTCATAAAAGGTGTTGTACAGGTCGCCGTGCAGGTCTTCCTGGTGCAGGCCTATACCGCTTGTACTGTTAGCCTGAGGATCGCAATCAACGAGCAGAACTTTTTTTTCCATGACTGCAAGGGCAGCGGAAAGGTTGATGGCAGTGGTGGTTTTGCCCACCCCGCCTTTTTGATTTGCGATGGAAATGATGCGCGCCATTGAGGCCTCCCAGTCATTTTGACTGATTTTAGAGGAACTGCTGCTTCAACCGGCAGGCGAACCTGTCAGGAGCAGATACGTCAACGAGCATGAAATTTCTGGCTTTGCCGCCTTTTTTCATGGTTCCCTTGAAGGGAAAAAACTTCGTGTTTCACATGAAACATGGGGGCGGCGGTGAAAGCTGCAATGGGTTGTTTGTAAAAGAGAGTAGTGAGAGCGTCAAGGCTTAAAGCAGATTGAGCAACAAAACTTGCCCCGTAAAGCTAAAGCGCGTAAAAAAATGGCACAATCTCTTGGCTGGAGAAAGTATGGAACTAGCAAAAGTGCTGTTGGTCGATGACGAATCAGATGTAACGCGGATACTCTCCAAACGCCTTGGTCGCCGGGGGTATGAGTGCCAATCCGCTGCTAACGGGCAAGAAGCCGTGGATGCCATGGAGCAGTTCCAATTTGGCATTGTAATAATGGATGTAAAAATGCCGGTTATGGATGGAATGTCCGCCTTGCAGATTATCCATTCCCGGTGGCCAAAGACTCAGGTGATATTGCTTTCGGGGCACGCAGATATGCAGCTTGCGGTTCAGGCCATGAGCGAGGGAGCGTTTGGCTACCTGATGAAGCCTGTTGACATTGATGAACTGCTCTTTAAAATTGAAGATGCCGCAACCCAGATTCGCCTTGAGGCGGAGCAGGGCTAAGCGAGCGCGCAGAAAATGAGGAAAGTTATGTTCAATAAAAAAATGGTGGCGTCCTTTATATTGGCTTCAACCATGGCTGCCGGGATTGTGCCCGGCATGAGCGCCGTTGCAAATGCTGTGGAAGTTACGGAAGAAAACCTGCCCAAGCTGCTTGAAAAACTGTTCCGTGAGCGTCCAGAGCTGGTCATGGATGTGTTGCGCAGGCAAAGCGAATCTGTGCTTGATATCGCTCAGCAGGGGTCAAACCTGCGTCGCCAGCACAGCCTTGAGGCCCAGTGGGCGCAAGACATAAAGGTGACCAAAACGGTTAAAACCGAAGGCCGTCCTGTTATGGGCGCGCCCAAGGCCAAGGTGCGCATTGTGGCCTTTTCTGATTTTACCTGCCACTTCTGCCAGCAGGCCTCCAAGACCGTGGATGCCATTTTGCAGGAATACGGCAAGGACGTGAGCCTTGTTTTCAAAAACATGCCTTTGGACGACAAAGGCCCGGCCAACATCGCTTCGGCATATTTTGTGGCCATATCGCAGCAGAGCGAAGAAAAGGCCTGGCAGTTCTATAAGGCGCTCTTTGCAGACAGAGACAAGCTCATTGCCGAGGGTGAAGCCTTCTTGAAAAAGACCGCTGAGGGCCTCAATGTGGACATGAAGCGCCTCGCCAAGGATGTGCACAGCAAAAAGGTTACGGACATCATCGCTGAAGATCAGATGGATGCCCAGAAGCTCGGCATTGAGGGAACTCCGTACTTCCTCGTGAACAACCTGGTGGTTCGCGGAGCCCTGCCGCTTGATCTCTTTAAGAGCGCCGTTGATATGGCGCTGAAAAACAGCAAATAACACATGATAATCCTGCCAGCCTGCGAATCCGATTTGCCGCAGATTTTGGCCCTTCAAAAGGCTGCGTTTGAAAGCGAAGCGAGGTTGGTAGAAAATTGGGATATCCCGCCTCTCACGCAGACGCTTGAGCATCTGGTGGAGGAATGGCGTACTGGCGTCATGCTCAAGGCATTGGATGGGCAGACACTGGCAGGAACGGTCAGGGCATATATTGCAGAAGGCACTGCCCACATTGGCCGCCTGGCCGTAATGCCGCAATGGCAGGGCAGGGGATACGGTTCTGCACTGCTGACGGCAATTTTGTCCGCAGCAAAGGCCGCCCGGTATGAACTCTTCACCAGCGCAAAAAGCGAACGCAATTTGCGGTTATACGAAAAGTTCGGGTTTGTTCCGTATAAAAAAGTCCAAACCGCAAATGGGGTTGAACTGGTCTGGCTGGAGAAAATCAGCAAGCTCAGTAATGAGTGACACGACTCAGAGTGATGTTCTGGCGGAGTATTCCGCAAGCAGAAAGGCCGCGCAGTTGCGCGGCCTTTCTCATGTTCGTTGGCAAAAATTATTCTGATTGGCCTGATCCACCGCGATTGCGGATAACTTTGGTCATCCATGAGCGCAACTGGTCAAGGTCTGCTTGTTGCGTTTTTTCGGACGAATCAAGCAAAACGCGCAAGTTTGCAACTTCCTCCCGCAGCTGCCCGACCTCCGGCGCAGTGTTGCCGCTCGGGGCGGGAAGTCGCTGGACAACAAGTTGCAGCAGGTGGGCAATCCCTTCAATGGCGTTTGTCTGGCGCTCCAGAATCTGGAGAGCTGCGGAGGGGAAATAGTCATTGTTTGAGGGAACTTCAGCAATGGCTGTGGAAGAATCGGCATCCGCAACCGCAACGGCATTTCGCGGAAAGCGCGCGTTCAGCGCATCTTCAACAGCCGCAGCCGTGCGTGACTTTTGCATCTGCTCAAGCACAGCCGCAATGACATCCAGTGTTTCGCGCCGATAGCGGCGTCTGCGGCCATCGCCAACACTGGGGATAAAATGGGCAAACCGTTTGCAGTAATAGCGGGTGGTGGATTCAGGCAAGGAAAAATGGCGCGAAATATCCGCAATACTCAACAGGCTTTCAGCAACTACAGCCTTGCGAGCCATGTCTCCTCCCGCGCCGGGCAAAGGACGCCTGAAACACGCTGCGAGGCGCGTCACCCGGTAATTTGAATCGGATAAAAGGAGTGGGCAGAAACGGAAATCAGCAACAAAGTGATTCCGATGTAATTCTTTTTGAAATACTCCAAACAAAATTTAATAGCAAGTCAGCAAACAGAAAAGGCGGTACAGACAATGCCGTTACCGCCAATAAAATAAACAATTGCGTGGTTACGCGGTGGCGCTGCTGCTGCTCAATACACAACCCGCCTTACCGCGATTAGTTTGTTGCGCCAGTACGGTACATCAAGGCTCTCGACTCTCACATTTTCCCCACGTCTGGGGCTGTGGATAAAGGAATTGCCGCCCGCATAGATGCCTGTGTGCAGGCCCCTGGGGCCGGAACCTGTGCGGAACACCAAAATGTCGCCCTGTCGGGCCGCAGTGAGCGGAATCTGTTGCCCAGTGTGCGCCTGGTCCGATGTTATGCGCGGTACTTTTACGCCGTTTTGCTTGTATGCCCACCAGATCAAACCGGAGCAGTCAAAGCCCTTTTGCGGTGACGCGCCGCCAGGCCTGTATTTTGTGCCCATCTGCGTGTAAGCCGTTTTAACCACTTTGCGTGCTGACTCTGGGGCAGGGCCGCCATCGGGCGCTGACCTGAAAGCTCCACAACCTGTCAGAAGTACGGCGCAGGCCAAGAGCAGCGCAAAATTACGCCATCGTCGCCAAGTGTTTGAGTGTATTGCTGCTTCCATGCTGCAACCTACTGTATTTGCAAAAAAAATTGCAATAGTCAAAAATATAACACGCTATGTGCTGCATAGGATTAAGCAATTTGTGTGCCTTTTTTGCCGAATCTTCAGATTTTTTGGTTTTCAGGAATAAACGTGAAGATGCCGCAATGATTTTACAGAGACACACGCACTGACAGCGCCCAATGAAAAAAGCAAGGCTCCGGTATGGAGCCTTGCTTAAGGGGAGCAGGGCC
>JAEZYD010000041.1 GCA_023419375.1 Pseudomonadota bacterium | reverse complement strand
CCCCACCGCGGGCGCCGCGGGGGGGGGGCCCCGGGGGCCGGGACAATCCCGAGTATGCACGCATGCTTTGCAGCGGCATATTGGGGGATTTGTCAGTTCTTTTTTGGTATTGCAGTAGATTCAAGAACGGCAAGCGCCTGCTGGGCGGCATTTTGTTCCGCCTTTTTGCAGCTGCTGCCAGTGGCGGCAAATTCGGTTCCATCCGGCAGCCGCAAGGCTATCTCAAAAATTTTGGCATGCTCCGGCCCCTGGCTGCCCATGCGGGTGTAGAGCGGCGCTTCGCCAAAGCGCTGTTGCGAAGCTTCCTGAAGCCGGGTCTTATAGTCCTTGGGCATGGTCTTGCTTGCAGCTGTGGGCCAGCGGTCAGCAAAAAGCCGCGCTACCACGCCCTGAGCGGCAGCAAAACCGCCGTCCTCATACACGGCGGCGAGCACTGCCTCCAGCGCATCGCTCAACACGCCGTCGCGATTGCGGCCCCCCTGGCTTTCTTCTCCCCTTCCCAGTTTCAGCAGGGCTACAAGCCCGATCTTCCGTGCCCGCTCCGCAAGGCTTACGGTGCTCACCAGATGCGCCCGCATTTTGGTCAGCTCGCCTTCGCGTGCGTCAGGGAACCGCCTGAACAACTGGGCGGAGACGCACAGTTCAAGCACGGCATCGCCTAAAAATTCAAGGCGTTCGTTATGGTTTTGCCCTGTGCCGCATTCGTTGGCCCACGAGCTGTGCGTCAGGGCAAGATCCAGCAGCGTGGGCTTTGTAAAGACATACCCGAGCACTGGTTCCAGCACTTTGGCCGCTGCTGCGGGGTCTGTATTGATGGGTGCGTCAAAATTCTGCATGCCCGTACTGTAGTCATTTCAAAACTGTTGGCAACATAAAATACCTTGACATGCGTTGCGCCAATGCCTAGGTAAAACCAACGACTACCGAGGAGTTGAGCATGGCTTATGATATCCGTTTGATGAAGCTGGTGACGGGCGAACTGATCATCGGCAAGTATGACGCCGACAAGGACTGCCTTAACGAGGTGGCCACCCTTCAGACTGTCCCCACCCAGCAGGGTGTGCAGATGATGCTGTTGCCCTACGGCTATCCCTTTGAACCTGATTTTACGGGCAGCATCGAGGGAAAAAATTTCCTCTACCGCTATGCCAACACCCCCAAGGAACTGCAGGACAAGTACATCGAAGCCTGCACCAATCTGACCGTGGCCGGCGGCCTCGGCAAGATGCAGTTCAGCTCCGAACCCTTTGGCGGTTCCGGCAGCGGCCTTATCAAGTAATTACAAGCAGAACTCTTGCAGCAAACCCCTTTGCGCCCGGCGGCTTTGCCGACTTTGACGGCGCAAAACCCGAGAGACGGGGTTTGCCATCACTCTTGGGGCGGCGCAAAACGCCGCCCTTTTTGCACCCTTCGCCTTTTCTCCAACCCACACAAGGATAGACATGCGCCCACTGCTGCCCCTATTGCCCAAACCCAGCCGCTATGCGGGCATTGAGGACAACGCCTGCCGTAAGAACCCCGAAGACGTACGCCTGCGCGTGGCCCTGGCCTTTCCCGATACCTATGATGTGGGCATGTCCTACCTTGGGCAAAAGATTCTTTACAATATCGTCAACAGCGAACCGCGCTGGTGGGCAGAACGCGTTATGGCTCCTGAAAAGGAAGCCGCAGATATCTTGCGCGCCCACAACACGCCTCTTGCCACGCTGGAATCAGACACGCCCCTGGGCAGCATGCACTGCCTGAGTTTTTCCATCACGCACGAGCTCTGCTACACCAATGTGCTCTACATGCTTGATCTGGCGGGGATCCCGCTGCGCACGGCAGACAGGCCGCAGAGCCTCGCCCAATGCCCCCTGGTTATTGCTGGCGGCGGCGCGCTGCTGAGCGCGGAACCGCTGACCCCCTTTGTGGACATCATGGTGCTCGGCGATGGCGAAGAAAGCCTGCCGGACGTGCTGCGCATGCTCGAAAAAGCTCTGGATCAGGGCTGGACGCGCGATGAAATGCTGCTGCAATCGCGCACCATTCCCGGCGTATACGTGCCGTCCCTTTTCCAGCAGGAATTTGACGCCGCAGGCGCGCCCGTGTTCCCACTCAAGCCCCTGCGCGACGACTACCAGCGCCCCACCCGGCGCATTGTGGCCGACCTCAACAATGCGGCCTATCCCACGCGGCAGGTTGTGCCTGTGGGCGCGGTGCATAATCGCCTCTCGCTTGAAATTGCGCGCGGCTGCACACGCGGCTGCCGTTTTTGCCATGCGGGCATGGTTTACCGTCCCGTGCGCGAGCGCTCGCTCGACAATATCAATGAGCTTCTGACCAAATGCCTGAACGAAACGGGCTTTGACGAAATTTCCTTCCTTTCCCTGAGCACGGGTGACTTTTCCGCCCTGAAGACCCTGAGCTTCGGCGTGCTTGACCGCTGCGCTCGCGAACAGATCAGTCTCTCCCTGCCCTCGCTGCGCGTTGGCTCCATTGATGACGAAATCATCGAGCGCATGGCCGATCTGCGCCGCACTGGCGTGACCCTCGCCCCGGAGGCTGGCAGCCAGCGCCTGCGCGATGTCATCAACAAGGGCGTTACCGAAGAAGACCTGCTGCTGCACGCGCAGAAACTGGTCGAACACGGCTGGCGGCTTGTAAAGCTCTATTTCATGATCGGCCTGCCCACAGAAACGGATGAAGACCTGTCGGCCATTGCGGATATCTGCCGCAAAGTGCGCGATGCCGCTGGCCGCGGCAACCCCCGCTTACAGGTTACAGCCGCCCTTTCGCCCTTTGTGCCCAAGCCCTTCACGCCCTTCCAGTGGGTGCCGCAGATCGGGCAGGATGAAATCCAGCGCCGCGTCAATCTGGTGCGGACGCAGTTCAAGGGACAAAAATTCCTCAAGCTGCGCTGGCACGAACCCGCCATGAGCCACCTTGAGGGCGTGTTGTCGCGTGCTGACCGCCGCATGGCCGATGTGGTGGAAAAGGCCTACCGCAAGGGCGCTGTGTTTACGAGCTGGATGGAACATTTTTCTCTGCCGCCCTGGCTTGAAGCCCTTGAAGAATGCGGCATCAGCGCGCAGGAATGCACCGGCCCGCGCGAACCCGGCGCGGCCCTGCCCTGGAGCCACCTTGAAGCTGGCATTTCCGAGGAATTTCTGCTGCGTGAACGCGAACGTGCCCTGTCGGAAAAAATTACCGATGATTGCCGCTACGGCGCTTGCCGCCAGTGCGGCGCCTGCGACACCAAGGCTGGCCCGTCACGCATGCAGCACGCATCCGCCCCGGCAGACTCGGACGAACCCGGCCAGCCCCTGCACCGCAACAGGCTCATTTTGCCGCAGCGCGACCAGATGGCCCACGCGCCCACTCTGGACGAGGAAGGCCGCCTTGTATGCCGCCCGCAAACCAGCCGCCCGCCCAAGATCACGGCTGAGCTGACCGTCAAGGCGGGCCAGTACCGCCTGTGGCACAGCAAGGCCGGGGGCAGCGCATATTTGAGCCAGCTTGAATTGCAGGCCGTGCTTGACCGCGCACTGCGCAGGGCTGCCATGCCTCTGGCATTTTCACAGGGTTTTCACCCCATGCCGCTGCTCTCTTTTGGCCGTGCGCTGCCTGTGGGCGTGGAAAGCCAGGCGGAATGGTTTGCCCTCACCCTGCACAAAAATTTGCCGCCGGAAGAAGTCGCCGCGCGCCTTGCCCCACTGCTGCCCCCCGGCATGAACGTGCTGCGCGTGGAGCCTGTGGAGAAAAGCCGCCGCACAGAACAGGCCGTTGCCGAGGCCTTTACTCTGCGCATGCCCACTCAGGAAGAAACCGCGACTGCGGCTCGCTGTTTTGCTGAATTTGCAGAGCTGCCCGAGCGCATGTTCACGCGGGATACCAAGAAGGGCCCGCGCACAGCAGATATCCGCCTGATGTTGCGCGACTGGTCTACAGAGACCAATGCAGCGGGTCAGGTGGAGGCCGTGACATTTGTGGCAGACTGGAGTAACGGTTATCTGTCTCCTCTGGTTTTCTGCATGGCAGTGCTTGAAACCATGGGAACAGCCGAAATTCTGCGTCAGCGAATAGGCTTGCTTAAAACTGCGCAGATATTTGCGGACGGTCAGTCCTATCCAGAGTAACCATATGCCGCATACGACACCTGCATGGTTCTTTTTTGGCGATTCGCTGACGCAAGGCGTTAACGATTGCCTCATGCCGGGCGGGTGGGTAAGCAGGCTGGCAGTGCTTGCGCACAAAACGGGCCTTTGCCCCATACCACGCGCCACCTTTTATAATCTGGGCGCGCGGCGGCACGGCACGGCCGAAATTGCCGCCCGATGGCGTCAGGAACTGGAAAACAGGCTTATACCCGGCATGAAGCCGCACCTTGTTTTTTGCGTGGGCGTAGTGGATATGGCTGCCCCAGGCGGCGGACAGCCCGCAGACCCGGCATTGACGGCAGCGCTGCTGCACCCCGTGCTGGAAGAAGCGGCAGCAACTGCCCCCACACTGGTGATCAGCCCACCGCCCGTTGCGGCAGCGGAAGCGAACGCCCGCATCGGGCAACTGTGCAAACTGCAACAAAGGCTCTGCGACCAGCGCGGCATTCCGTTTGCGCAGGTGCATGAGCTTTTGATAACCAATTCCGTCTATATGGACGATCTGAGCGATGGGCTGCACCCCGGATCACAGGGTTGCGCCCAGATGGCGCAAACGCTGCTGGCGCAGCAATGCGTAAGTGAATTCATGCGCGCCGCGCAGTAGGAGAACACAATGGGTTCATGTATTCCCTTTATTGACGAACAGCCTTTTGCAGAACGTGTCAAAACAATGGCGGATGACGAACTGCTCGAAATCTGGGAAGAAACCCAGCAGCTTGAAAGCATGTTGTGCAATGCCCTGCACACAGATCTTGCCCTGGCTCCTGATTATGAAAAGGTCATTGTGGAAGAGCTGTTTCTGCGGTCGAGCCGCCGGGTACGGCAGCAGCCGCTGGGCAAATAATTCTCTTTTTTCTGTTGATACGGCTCCTGCACAATCTTGCCGGGGCCGTCTTCTCATTACGGCATTTGCCTCGTGCAGGTTCCCTGTGCGCGGCAAAACACGCCAACCAGTCAGTTCCACCACAAGATAAAAGCTGGCGCGCTTTAGCAGCAGGCAGCAGCCGCGGGCGCGCCCCTTGCCTCTGCCCTCTTTTCCCGGCTCACCACGAGATCAAAAGCAGTGTTTGACTGCGCCACCAGTCAAAACAGGCCGAGCTTGCGCCCGGCCTGTTTTAAATACCCTTTCGGCATGTTGTCATAATCTGCTGGCACTGCAACCAGGCAGCCATGATAGTTCATGGCCACGCTACGGATGCCGAACACTGCGGGCGCAGTCAGAGAAATCGGTGCAGGCACGCCTCCACACGCTACTCTGCTGGCAATGCCACGCCAGATGTCGGGCTACGGGCTAGACGGCCGTCAACATCTCCAGATCGTCGCTAGAAAGCAGCTTATCAAGGTCAAGCATGATAAGCAGGCGATCCTGCAACTTGCCCACTCCGCTGATGTAGTCCGAGTCCACCCCGGCAACA
Source organism: Pseudomonadota bacterium (assembly GCA_023419375.1). Taxonomy (GTDB): domain Bacteria; phylum Desulfobacterota; class Desulfovibrionia; order Desulfovibrionales; family Desulfovibrionaceae; genus Desulfovibrio. Next base: position 3,048 of record JAEZYD010000041.1, on the reverse strand, counting down.
ACCGGTGGCGGCGGTTCCACCGTGCTCGCAGGTATGCGCAATACCTCGGAAACGGCATCGACAACAAAACCCACGATGATATTGTTAATTTCAATGACAATAATCCGCGTGTTTTTGTCATGCCCCTTGGGGGCAAGACCAAAGCGCCGACGCAGATCAATGATCGGGATAACTTTGCCGCGCAGATTGATGACGCCTTCCACAAATTCCGGAGCGCGGGGCACCTTGGTGATTTCCATGGTGCGGATGATTTCCTGAACCTTCAGGATATTCACCCCGAACTCTTCTTCACCGATGCTGAACGTCACCAGTTGCAGAAGTTCGTCTTCCTGTTTTTTCTGACTCAGATCCATGTCTGCTCCCTTGTCGCAAGTAGGCCGCAGTCGTGTGCAGAAAAATTACATGAGGGACAACCCTTGGGCCGTGAACCTCTTTTCCATTTCAAGCACTGCTGTATGGTCACACATTAGACAATATCGGCAGAGCAGTAAAGAACCATAGGGCTATCCACGAAAAAGGCCATTATTTTTCATAAGTTTCGCTCAGGGCCTGTTCAAGTGTCCGGGCGCTGTACACATCGCGCAGCACAAGCGGCTGCCCGGCTTCGTCCCCGGCGGGAAAAATGGCTGTGAGCGGAATACTTTTGCTGCCCAGCGCGTCCAGCAAACGCACCGCATAGGCATTGGCGTTGGTCAGATCCACGCGCACGAGTTCCATGCCGTACCGGGCCTGAAGCTTGCGCATGCGCTCGTCCGTCAGCACCGTGGCTTCCATAAATTTGCAGTTGGGGCACCAGTTGGCGGTAAATTCAAGCAGCATGGGCTTTTTGCCAAGGTTGGCCTCAAAAGCCTCCGGCGTGAATTGCCGCCATTGGGGCAGGGGCGCAACTGGGCGCAGCACCCAGAAAACAGAGGCCACAAGCAGGCCCACGCCCAGCACGCCCATGATTTTGCGCCTCAGGGGCGGCGCGGTTATGCCGCAATACTGCCCCCACAGCCAGGCGCAGAGAGAAAGCACCAGCAATACAGTGAGGACCTGCATATGCCGCTCAACGGGCAGCACAGAAAGCAGGTACAGAGCTGTGCCCATGAGCATAAAGCCCACTATGCGCTCAAATACGTGCATCCATGCGCCGGGTTTTGGCAAAATCCGCGCCAGATCGGGCCAGATGCAAAACAAAATGTATGGCAGAGCCATGCCCAGCCCCACAGCCCAAAAGACCACAACAACAATGATGAGCGGCTGGGTAAAAGCCCAGCCCAGCACGCCGCCCAGCAGCGGGCCGCTGCACGGCGTGGCCAGAAAGGTCGAAACAAGGCCCGTAAAATATGCCTGCAAGCAGGGATTTTTGCTGTTGGCCCCGGTCTTGAGGTCAATAACCGGCAGGCTGAACACGCCAAGGGTGGACAGCCCCATCAAGAAGACCACCAGCAGCATGACCATGAGCACAGCCTGATTTTGATAAAGCTGCCCCCACATGAGGTCCGCAAGCCCCAGCACGAGGGCCAGCGCGCTGAACAGCGTCATGACCCCAGCCGCAAAACAGAGGTTGTGCTGCCGAAAACGCTTGAGCCCGGCGGCATCACGCCCGCCAACCATGAGCAGCCCGCTGACCTTGAAGGTAAGCACTGGCAGTACGCAGGGCATGGCGTTGAGCAGCAGGCCCGCGAGTATGCCAAACAGCAGGGCCTTGCCCAGGCCGGAAATTTCCATGGAATCATCAAGAAAACGCGGCGAAAGGCGTACGTCAAAACCATCGGGCGGCGGCAGTTTTTCCATGCCTTCCTCGGCCCAGCTACCGGTGGTAGCCTGCGCGGACTCTCTGGCCCACGCATCGCCCGCGGCATCATCGTTGCCGTCTTCCTCCGCCGGGGTTGCTGGCGGCGCCGCAGGCGCGCGATGCTGCAATTCCTGCCACTGTACACGCCAGGGCATGCCGCTGAGGGGCGCTGAGTCGCGCGCAATCGTGCCCGTCACTTGCTCATTGACGGGCATGCACTTGCGGCTGGAGCATAAAAGCATGCTCAAATCAGCCACAAAGGGCTTTCCTGCGGCATCGGACGGCAAGGGGATGTAGAAGGTCACGTTGCCTTCGTACACGTTCACAGTGGCCGCTGGATCGTAATAATCGCGCTGTACTGCTCCATCGGGGTAATACACGGGCAAGGCCCGGCCCCCTGCTACAGAAAAAGCCACAGTGGTGGGTCTGCCCGCCTCGCCCGGTTCGTGCCCGTAGGCGTGAAATTCTGCAGGGATAACAATATGCAGCGCAGCAATCAGGTTTTGTCCGTCGCGGGCAGTTTCAAGCCTTGGTTGCAGATCTTCTGCCCGCGCCCCAAAACTCATAAAAACAGCGGCGCACAGCACTACGAGGCCTGCGCACAGCGCTCGCCAGAACGGGGCAAGCGGCATGGCGGAAGCTACGACCAGTTTGTCATATTTCAATGCATTATCTCTTTTTAGCTGATTTTTTTCAAATTGCTTGACAGGCAGGGCCGCATGAGCGTAAACACCTTTTCACGCAATGCGGGTCATTAGCTCAATTGGTAGAGCAGCTGACTCTTAATCAGTTGGTTCGGGGTTCGAGTCCCTGATGGCCCACCAGAAAATTCAGGTTCGCGGTTCAACCGCGAACCTTTTTTTGTTGTTGCTTTATGTTTTTTCATGGCGTTCACCTGTTGCAAGACAATAGCCGCTCCTCGAAGGCAAGTCTAGACAAGCGCTTTCCGGCCACGTCACTTGTGAAAACCGCAGCTTACGCCTTTTCTGTTCATATATACCCGCACCAGCCCTTTGCCAGCCCATCACAGGCTGACTCTGCCCACTCTGCTCTCGAAGTTATCTAACAGTCTTGCGGACATAAATAGGCTCTACACCAAAGACGGGGGCAAGCCCCTTCAACGGGCAGATTTTCCGACAGTTTTCTGATCAATTCCCCAGCCATTTCAGCAGCACAAAACGCGCACCCGGAGGCGGTAATTTTCGAAGTTACGGAAACCATACGCGCGGCGCTGGATCAACTTCATTTTGCGGTGAAAACCTTCTGTG